>CACKAZ010000005.1:0-90177 GCA_902598275.1 uncultured Alphaproteobacteria bacterium | reverse complement strand
TTCTAATTTTACCATCTTTTTTTACTTTGATTTTCTTCTTCATCAAATCATTAGGAGAATATTTTAGTGACTCTAGTTTTTTTATTATTTTTTTTTCATTATCTATATTTTTATTAATTAAATTGTAGTCAGTTTTATTAAATATTTTTGTATTAATGTTTGTAGCAAATCTTTCATAGGAATTATCTGTTCTTAGTTTTAATCTGTTTTCTGCTCTTGATGTAAACATGCGGTACGGCTCTGTTACTCCAAGCTTTGTGAGATCATCAACTAAAACTCCTATATAACTGTTATCCCTTTCAAAAACCTTATTTTCAAATTTTACCTTTTTTATTTTTGCAACTGCATTGATACCTGCATATATACCCTGACCTGCTGCTTCCTCATACCCAGTAGTTCCATTGATTTGGCCTGCTAAAAAAAAGTTTTCTATTTTTTTTGTTTCAAAATTATTTTTTAATTCTCTGGGATCTACTGAGTCATATTCAACGGCGTATCCAAATTGATTTACTTCACATTTTTCCAAACCTTTAATAGATCTTAGAAATTTTAATTGAATTTTCTTATCAAGAGAATTTGATATTCCATTTGGGTAAACAAGATCAGAGTTTAGTCCCTCTGGTTCCAAAAAAATATTGTGACCGTTTCTATCGCCAAATTTTGTTACTTTATCTTCTATTGATGGACAATAACGAACTCCTTGGGACTTGATAATACCAGAGTGCATTGCAGATTTATCAAGATTATCTCTAATTATTTTATGAGTTTTATTATTAGTCTTAGTGATATAACAATTGATATTTTTGTTCGTATTTTGTTTTGTAAAATATGATAAAAAAATACCATTGTTTTCAGATGGCTGGGAATCAAGAATATCATAATCGATAGATTGAGTATAAATTCTAGGAGGAGTCCCAGTTTTAAGTCTCATTGTCTTAAAATTTTTATTAATAAACTTTGCAAGCTCTTTGGAAGAGCTATTTCCTATTCTTCCTGCCTCTTTTACCTCATTTCCAAAATAAATCTTACCATTTAGAAAGGTTCCAGTTGTAAGAATAACAACCTTTGATTTGATTTTACCTGCGTTAAGGCATTCAACACCAATAATCTTATTATTTTTTTTAAGAACATTTATTGCTTCGTCCTCAATAAGTTCAATTTTAGAGGTTTTGATGTATTTTTGCATGTTTTTAGCATATATATCTCTGTCAATCTGTGCTCTGACGCCCCATACAGCAGGTCCTTTTGATAAATTTAATACTCTATAATGAATTGCTGACTTATCTCCTATTTTACAAATAACTCCACCTAAAATATCAACTTCACTGGCTATATGAGTTTTTCCGACCCCACCAATACTAGGATTACATGATAGTTTGCCCAAATCTGATTGATTTTTTGTAATTAAAGCTGTTTTTAAACCATATTTTTCACATATATTGGCAGCCTCTATGCCAGCATGTCCAGCTCCTATTACTATTACGTCATAATGTTCCACGTGAAACAATCTACTTTCCTATGCAAAAATCGCTAAATACTCTATCATAAACATCTTCATTACTAATATAACCAAATTCGTATGAAAAATCATCTAATATATTTCTCATTAATTGAGCAATAATTAATATATCTTTTTCATTAAGAATATCTCTCTCGTATTCTAATATTTTTTCTAAAAATTCTATCTCATTGGAGTTAAATTCCAGTTTGTGATTTTTATGAGCTATATATTTGTTGTAAATACGAGATAGCTTAATTTTTTTGAACAGATCTTCTCTATTTAGATTATGATTAATTTTGATATTTTTAGAATTATAGCTAAATTGATCTGATTTAGTCTCTATTAGGGTAAAGTTCTTGTTAATATCAAAGTCTTTAAATAATTGATTTAAATCCCTATTTTTGGTCTTTTTATCCTTTAAAATGAAAAAATGATCAATTTCTTTCGATAATTTTTGTGCTTTTTTATAACCAAATTTTTCTATCCTTCCTTGTTTAGATCTTTGACCAGCTGTATCAAATATTTCAAACTTTTTACCATCAGCAATTATTTGGTTTGACAGAATATCTCTGGTAGTACCCTTAATTTCAGTAACAATAGCTCTATCTTTATCGATAATTTTATTAAATAGAGTTGATTTTCCAACATTGACTGGTCCAATTAACATAACTCTGCAAATATTTTTTTGTTCTATTTTTGTTCTATTTTTATGTAATAATTTATTACAATTATTAAAAAAATCTCTTGCTTTTTTCATTATTTTTTTAAAATTAAACTCTTCATCTTCAACAAAATCTATGGATGCAGTAATTTCAGAGAACAAATTAACAATATCCTCTCTAAGAGGAGCAAGACCACTAACTGAGTCACCTGCAAAGAGGATTTTTTTATTATATTCTAATGACGAAAAAGACTCATTATTTATAATTAAGTTGACTGCTTTGGCCTGTTTAAGAGAATATTTGTTATTTAAAACAGAACGAAATGAAAATTCTCCTTTTTTTGCCAATCTAAAGCTAGGTATTTTATAATCTTTAAAAACTTGCTCGAGCTGACTGGCTATGAGAGGCGAACCATGTATAAATATTTCGCAAACATCCTCCCCTGTAAAAGAGTAAGGTGATTTAAAATATACAACATTACATTTATCTAAAATTGTTCCGTCTACATTATGAAGTTCCACTAGTTTCATAATTGAATGATCTTTAGAGAAATTTCTTCTAGTGAGTTTCTTTAAAATTAGCAAAACATCCTCTCCCGATATTCTATAACCTATAACAGGTGATTTAACCAATGGTGTAAAATTTGAATAAATTGTTCCTGTATTAAACAAAGCTTTGACATTATAAATTTATAATTATGCTAGTCTAGATATGAAAGCAGTTTTATTTGGTTCTATAGGAACATTAATAGAAACGTCTGACATCCAACGAGAATCTTTTAATCATGCATTTAAAAGGGAAGGGTTAAACTGGTATTGGAGTAGAAAGACTTATAGTAAATTGCTAAAAAAATCTGGGGGGATAAGAAGAATTGAGGATTTTGCAAGACAAAATGGTGAAAGCATTAACGCAAAAAAGATATGGAAAAGTAAAACAGATATTTTTGATAAAATTATTATCTCAAATAGTATTAGTGCCAGAAAAGGTGTTTTAAAAATTTTTAAATATGCAAAGAAAAATAATATTGAAATTGGACTAGTATCATCTACCTCAAAAAAAAATATTGATGCAATATTTAAAGCACTGGATGGTCAAATAAGTAGAGAAGAATTTAGCTTCATAGGGAATAAAAATTTAGTATCTAAGCCTAAACCAAATCCAGATATTTATTTTAAAGCCTTAGATATTATGAATTTAAATAAACAAGATTGTATAGCAATCGAAGACTCTATTGAAAGTGCAAAGTCTGCAATTAAGGCTGGCATACAATGCGTTGCATTTCCAGGTATTTATCATAGTGATGAAAACTTTGATTTTTGTAAAATGAAATTAAATAAATTGGATATATCTATTTTTAAATAATTATTTTAATTTGATCATAATAAAAAAGGCTAAAATTGATTTTATCTAAACCTGAGCACATAAAGATTTATGGTCACAGAGGAGCAAGAGGCAATCTTCCAGAAAATACTTTGAGAAGTTTTAAGTTTTTATTTGATAATAATATTAGTGCTTACGAAACAGATATCTTAATTTCTAAAGACCTAGTCCCAGTAATATTTCATGATTTCAGACTAAATCCAAACATAGCTAAAACAAACGACGGTGAATGGATAATTGATGATATTAAAATTTTTGATCAGACATTTGAAGAACTTACAAAGTTTGACATTGGAGCAGTTAATAAAAGATCAAAATATGGAAAACAATTTTTAAAACAAAAAAAATTATCTAATCAAAAGATACCAAAATTGTCTGAACTTCTTGAATTAACTTCAAAAAATTTATCAGACAATTTAGTGATAAACTTAGAGATTAAATCAACCCCCGTTGAAAAAAAATTAACACCCAATCCTAACGAAATGGTTAAATTAATTATGGATGATGTAAATAAATTTGAATTAAATGATAAAATTATTTTCTCATCATTTGATTGGAGAATTTTAAATGAAATAAAAGAAACTTATCCAAAAATATCTAGGGCTTATTTAACATCTGAGAAAAAAGGTAAAATTTATGATAAATCCCCTTGGTTAAACTTTATGCCTTTATACGATAGTAATGTTAATGAATTGCCCAGACTTATCAAAACACTGGGTGGGAAGGCATGGCACCCCAAACATATTGATATTAATAAAGATGTTGTAAGAATATCTCATGAAGTGGGGCTACCTGTAAATGTTTGGACAGTTAATGAAGAGTTTGAGATGTTAAGAATGATTGATTATGGTGTGGATGGTATAATAACGGATTATCCTTTAAGACTTAAAGAGCTTTGTGAGAGAAAAAATATTAAATGGTATTGATTTGTATTACTGATTCATACTGCTGAAAAACTCCTCATTAGTTTTACAGTCTTTCATTTTATCTAGTAAAAATTCCATAGCATCAACAGTGCCCATAGAAGATAGAATTTTCCTTAAAATAAAAACTTTTTGAAGATCTCCTGCATCTAGTAGCAAATCCTCTTTCCTAGTACCTGATTTTTGAACATCAATAGCTGGATACGTTCTTTTATCAGAGAGTTTCCTATCTAAGACAATCTCAGAATTACCTGTTCCTTTAAATTCTTCAAAAATTACTTCGTCCATTCTGCTACCAGTTTCAATTAAAGCAGTAGCAACAATAGTTAGAGATCCACCTTCCTCGATGTTTCTAGCAGCACCAAAAAATCTTTTAGGTCTTTGTAAAGCGTTTGCATCGACGCCACCTGTTAAAACTTTTCCACTTGAGGGTACAACAGTGTTATAGGCTCTGCCTAACCTTGTTATAGAATCTAAAAGAATGACCACATCATATTTATTTTCAGCTAATCTTTTTGCTTTTTCTATTACCATTTCAGCTACTTGTACATGTCTTGCTGCCGGTTCATCAAATGTGGAACTTATAACCTCTCCATTAACAGATCTTTGCATATCTGTAACTTCTTCAGGTCTTTCATCTATTAAAAGAACCATTAAATATACTTCAGGAAAGTTTTCTGCAATTGATTTTGCAATTTTTTGTAAGATTACAGTCTTTCCAGATCTTGGTGGAGCGACAATCAAAGATCTTTGACCTGCTCCAACAGGAGCAATGATATCAATAATTCTTGAAGAAAGATCTGTATCAGGTTTTTCTGTTTCTAAATTAAACTTTTTCTCAGGATATAATGGGGTTAGATTATCAAAATTTGTTTTAAATTTATTATTTTTAGCTATTTCTATAAAATTAACTTTATTGGTTTCAACTAAAGCAAAATATCTCTCACCATCTTTTGGAGGGCGAATAGGACCTTCTAGAGTATCTCCTTTTCTTAATCCATATTTTTTAATTTGATTAGGGCTTACATATATATCATCTGGCCCAGGTAAGTAGTTAGAGTCTGCAGAGCGAAGAAAACCAAAACCATCTTGCATTGTTTCTAAAACTCCTTCTCCAATTATTTCTTCATTCTTTTCAGCAAATTTTTTAAGGACAGAAAAATATATGTCTTGTTTTTTTAAGCCGGAGGCATTTTCAATACCTAATGACTCAGCATAATTGAGAAGCTCTTGAGGTTTTTTGTCTTTTAATTCGTTTAAATGCATATTGGGAGCTACCTAGATAGTTAGATATATTGAATAAGGTTTATAACAAAAAATAAAAAGAAAATATATATATTTATATATAGACTTGTTGTTGTATGTCGAATGATGGGGATTAACAACTTAATATAAAAAAAAGCCCTTATTTTATTGAATTTTTAGTGTTTAATAACAAATGTAGATAACTTAATATTGATAAATTAATGGTTTTTTTGCTGTTCAAAACTCTCTAAATTCATGAATAACTTTATTAATCCACAGTTAACTAAACAGATTATTATTGGCACCAAAAGTCAATCAAGAAGAAAATTATTTAAAATGATGAACTTGAAATTTCAGTATCAGTCAGCCAATATAAATGAAAAAGCTGTCAAAAATTTAAAAAATGATAAATATGATGCTTTAAAAATAGCAAAAGCGAAAGCCACACAACTTTCTAAAAAAAATAAAAACAAAATAATTATTACATTTGACACTACTATTCTGCACATGAGAAAAACTATTTATAAATGCCACACAAAAAAGTGTTGTAAAAATACACTTAAGTCTTTTAATAATACATCTCATAATCTTTATACAGGTATGGTTTTTATGATTAACAACAGTTTAATTAGAAGCTCCTTAACCAAAACTAAAATAGTCTTTAAAAAAAATAAAATTATAGACATAAATAAATATGTTGAAAGAAATTTCAATCAAATTTCATCCGCTGTTGGCTGTTATAATATAGAAGGCAAAGGAAAAATATTCTTTAAAAATATTGAGAAAAGTTATTTTAATGTAATTGGGATTGATCTGATTAATTTTCTCAAAATATTAAGAAGTATTTAAATGACTAAAAAGAAGATAGGCATTGTTGCAGAAAAGTTAAATCACTCATTATCACCAATGATACACAATTATTGGTCCAAAAAATATAAGTGTAATTTTTTGTATAAAAAATATGAAATAGATAAAAAAAAAATAGAAAAGTTTTTTTATAACTATAAACATGATAAAGATTTTATCGGCTTTAATATTACAATACCGCACAAAGAAAAATTTATTTATTTGTGTGATAAGGTATCACTAAGGGCAAAAAAAATTGGATCGGTTAATTTAATTTATAAAAAAAAGAACAAGATTTATGGTGATAACACAGATGTTATTGGTTTTGGAAAAATTTTTAACATACTTAATATTAAAAAGACCAAGACTGTTTTACTAATTGGTGCGGGCGGAGCATCCAGATCGATCCTATACTTCCTCAATAAAAAATACATTGAAAACATTGATATTTTTGCAAAATCTTTTAGAAAAAGAGAGGGGCTTTCAAAAAATTTTAAGTTCAAACATTTTACGAATAATTCCACGTTATTAAAAAAGAAATATGATCTAATAATAAATGCATCTAATGCAGGGATGAGTCATGGCAATAAAATTAATCGAAATATATTACGCCTTGTCAAAAAAACAAAGGGGGTCATTGATATAGTATATAACCCACTTGAAACCGATCTATTAAAAGAGGCAAAGAAACATAACATAAAATCGATAGGGGGATTAATAATGCTTGTAGAACAAGCAAAACCATCTTTTGAAATCTGGTCAAAAAAAAATGTTGAAATCGATAATAAGATTTATCGATCATTAATTAGTAAGATATGATTAAAGTTGCAGTTACAGGTAATATAGGTTCAGGTAAAAGTGAATTTATAAATTTTATCTCTAAGCTTGGCTTCCATTACATTTCTTCTGATGTAATTATATCGAACCTTTACAAAGATTTTAAAACGAGGAGTATTATATTACAAAAACTAAATCTTAATGAGGAAAACTATAAACAAGAAATTATAAGCAATATACATAATGAAGTATTTAATAGGCAACTTAAGAAAGTAATATATCCCTTTTTGTACTCAAAAAAAAAATTTTTATCTCAAAAACATAAAACATATCAACCTTTATTTTACGAAGTACCATTACTCTATGAGGAAAACTTATCTCGTGACTACAACGTTACTGTCTTCATTAAAGCAGATATAAACAAAAGAAGGCAAAGAGTTTTAAATAGAGGTGTTAGTAAAGACTATTTTACATTAATGAATAGCAAGCAAATTAATGAAAATATAAAAAAAAATAAATCAACTTTTACATTAGATAACAACAGTTCAATCTTGAACTTAAGGTTAAATATTATTAAGTTATTGAATGAACTATGAGAGAAATCATACTTGATATCGAAACCACAGGCTTGGAACATAAAGAAGGCCATCGTGTTATTGAAATTGGCTGTATTGAGTTAAATAGTAAGGAAGTTGGCGCTAGTTATCATCAATATATAAATCCTACTAAAACTCTTACAGAAGATAACATTAAAATACATGGTATCACCAATGAATACCTAATTGATAAACCACTTTTTGACGAAATTGCTGATGATTTCCTCGCATTTATAGAAGACAGTTCTATTATTGCTCACAACGCGTCTTTTGACATTGGTTTTCTGAATTTTGAACTAGAAAAACTATCTAAACCTAAAATTGTAAAAGAGAGAGTTATAGACACAATTAAGCTAGCAAGGCAAAGATTTCCTGGGCAACAAGTATCATTAGACGCGCTTATAAAGAAATTAAAGATAAACACTCTGATTAACAGAGACCAACATGGTGCTTTAAAAGACGCAAAGCTTTTAACTGATGTATATTTGGAATTACAGGGCATTAATCAAATAGGACTAGAGCTAAGAGAGAAAAAATCTGAAAAAATTACTTTAGCTAGTGAGCCGAATTACTCATCCGTCGTATTAACAAAAGAAGAGACAGAAGCCCATAAAGAGTTTATAAAAAGTAAAATACCTAATTCTAATTGGGCTAAAATGTTAAAAAATTATGAGTAGTGAATTTATAGATATTGTACTTTTTGGGGCTATCGCCATTTTTTTAGTATATCGCTTAAGAAGTATTCTCGGATCTTCTGATGGAAAAATTGTAAATATTAGAACCAAAAAAAACCCTCAATCTAAATTTAAACCAAAAATAGTCCCCAAAAATGAAAATAATGAATTCTTAGATGGCGCTAGTAAAGCCTATGAGATGATTGTTCAGGCTTACCAAAGTAATAATATTGAAAAGGTAAAAGATCTTCTTACACCAGAGGCTATGCAAGCTATGGAACAGGCGAAAGCCCCCAAAGAGATAAAGTTTTCAGAAGTTAAATCTACTAGTATTTTAGATGATAAATCTGACGATTTAAGATTAATTAAGTCTGTTAAATTCGAAACTGAACATTACAACGTTGCAAATAACGAAATCTTGAATGTTGTAGAAGAGTGGGGTTTCGAGAAAGATAAAAAATCCTCTGATCCTAACTGGAAACTTTTTTCTATTAAACTTGTCTCATAAAATAAAATTTAATTTATCTAATAAAAAAAATAAAAAACAACTAGAAGACCAACCCAATGAGAAAATTAGCATTTCTATAGGGGGGTTAAAAGTAAGCACTAATAATTCTGATAAATTGGAAAATCAGAAATTAACACCTAAAAAAAATCTGACCAAAGCAGTCTTATTGGACAGTAACCTTTACAAACAATTTAAGAATAACCAATTTAGTAAGATTGACTTACATGGATTAACAGTTGATCTTGCTCATCAAAAATTAATTCAATATTTTAAAAATAATTATTTAAAAAAAAATCTGTTTCACATAGTAGTAACTGGACTAGGTAATAAAGCTGATGAGGGAGAATTTTTTACAGGAAAGATTAGAAAGCAATTTCCATTCTGGTTAGATACAGAAAAGTTTCAATCTATGGTAAAGTCTTACTCACCTTGTAAAATACAACATGGCGGGTTAGGTGCCTTTTATGTTAAACTCAAATTTAAAGAATAAATTTCTTTTCATCAGTTGGTTTTATCTCTGACTTTACAGCATCTGTGACCCAGGCTTTATTAACAACTTCTGTTTTTTGATCACTTAGGTTTGCATCAAAGCTAATTCTTTCAAGTATCTTTTCAAACATTGTCTGTAGGCGTCTAGCACCAATATTTTCAACTTCAGAATTTATTTGTTCAGTTAGAGATGCTATCTCTTCTAAGGCTTCGTCTTCAAACTGTAATTCAATATTTTCTGTTGCAAATAAAGATTTATATTGTTTTGTTAAGCTATTATCAGTCTCTTTTAAAATTTTAATAAAATCATCTTTTTTGAGAGCATTTAATCTTACTCTTACAGGCAATCTACCTTGAAGTTCAGGGAGTAAATCACTTGGTTTGGATTGATGAAAAGCGCCTGATGCTATAAATAAAATATGATTTGTCTCGATGGTGCCGTATTTCGTGCTGACAACTGTGCCCTCAATAAGAGGCAATAAATCTCTTTGCACCCCTTCTCTAGACACGTCGCCACCTCGTCTTTCACTATTAGGTGCAATTTTGTCTATTTCATCAATAAAGACTATCCCACTCTCTTGAACACTTTTAATTGCATTTTGTACAACGTTTTGTTTTTCAGCAATTTTTTCAATCTCTTCCTGGATCAATGGTTCATAAGCCTCGCCTATTTTAAGTTTTGTCTTCTTCTTATTTTTCATACCTTTGCCAAAGATATCATTCATGTTAATCATTCCCATTTGAGCACCTGGCATACCTGGAATATCCAGAGATTGAAAAGGATTAGATTTTTGGTCAAGTGCTATTTCAATATCTTTATTATTAAGTTGATTATCTCGGAGCATTAAGCGGAATTTCTCTTTCGTTTCTTCACTTGGATTGTCTCCAAGCAAAGCCTTCAAAACTATTTCTTCGGCATTTAATTTAGCTTCATCTATGAAACGATCTCTGATTTTTTTCTTTTCTAAATTAATAGCAACTTCAATTAAATCTCTAATAATTTGCTCCACATCTCTTCCAACGTAACCAATTTCAGTAAATTTTGTTGCTTCTACTTTTATAAATGGAGACTGAGTAAGTTTTGCCAGTTTTCTCGCTATTTCTGTTTTACCACATCCAGTTGGCCCAATCATTAAAATGTTTTTTGGTATGATATCATCTCTCAATGTTTCATCTTTAACATTCAATCTCCTCCAACGATTTCTAAGCGCAATGGCAACTGCTTTTTTTGCGTCGTCCTGACCGATTACATAGCGATCAAGTTCTTCCTTGATAACTTTTGGCGTAAGGGATTGACTATCCATTAAATTTTAATCTCTGCAATGTTTAAAGTATCGTTTGTATAAATACAAAGTTCGGCTGCAACTTTAAGCGACTCTGATGCAATTTCTTTAGCAGACAAATCAGACTTTCTTTTCAATGCTCTTGCAGCGCTCAAAGCAAAGTTTCCACCAGATCCAATAGCTACAATTCCTTCTTGAGGTTCTAATACATCACCTGTTCCACTAATCAAAAATGTTTCACTTTTGTCAGCAGCAATAATCATTGACTCTAACCTTCTGAGATATCTGTCTGTTCTCCAATCTTTAGCTAATTCGACACAAGCTCTTTTTAAATTATAAGAAAACTCCTCACATTTTTTTTCTAGTCGATCAAAAAGAGTTAAAGCGTCGGCAGTCGATCCAGCAAATCCAACTATAATCTGGTCTTTATGAAATGTTCTAATTTTATTAGCATTTGATTTAATAACCGAAGTTCCCAGTGTTACCTGCCCATCGGAGGCTATAACCACACTTTCTTTGTCACGAACACAAACAACAGTTGTTGAGCGTATTATTGTTTTATTTTTATCCATTAATCCTATAAATATAGGTACTAAATAGCTGATTACAAATGCGCGAATTTACATTTAATAGAGATACAAAAGAAACAAAGATATCAATTAAAATTAATCTTGATGGCTCTGGAAAAAATAAAATTGATACAGGTATTGCTTTTTTTGATCACATGCTACAGCAAATAAGCACCCACAGCTTAATAGACTTAGAATTAAGATGTGATGGTGATTTAAAAGTAGACATGCACCACACTGTAGAAGATGTTGGAATTGCCCTAGGTGAAAGTATAAAAAATGCACTTGGTGATAAAAAAGGGATAACAAGATTTGCACATTCTTATGTATCTTTTGATGAAACATTAACAAGAACAGTTATAGATTTATGTAATCGTCCGTATTTTATTTGGAATGTTAAAACATCATTAGAAAAAGTTGGTGAAATGGACCAAGAACTCTTTTCAGAATTTTTTAAATCTATAGTGACTGAATCAAGAATGAATTGTCACATCGAAACATTATATGGAAAAAACAATCACCATATTATTGAAAGTTGTTTTAAATCTTTTGCGATATCTCTAAAAAAAGCTATATCAATTGACCCAAAAAAAAAAGATATTCCGAGTTCAAAAGGTAAACTTTGAAAAAAAAAGTCATCGGGCTTATTGACGGTCAATCTGGAAATATTGGATCAATAAATAAAGCAATTAAAGAAATTATAAAAGGAAGACCTTACCAGTTAAAAATAATTAGAGGTGAATTTGACTACTCTTTATTTAATAAAATTATCTTACCTGGCCAAGGCGCTTATGCTACTCTTATTTCAAACTTAAAAAAATTAAAAATTTATAAACCCTTAAAAATATATTTAGAAAATAACGGCTCATACTTAGGTATTTGTGTTGGTATGCAAATTTTATCTGATCAGGGCCATGAGGAGAGGACTACAAAAGGATTAGGTATAATAGCCGGGGAGATTAAAAAATTTAAAAGTAAGAAGTTAATTATACCGCATATGGGTTGGAACTCTATACGTTTGAAAAAAGAGGACTCAATCATTACAAATAATCTAGATAATAAGGACTTCTACTTTGTTCATAGTTACATTTTTCAAAATATTAAAAAATCAAATATCTTAGCAAATACTCATTACGGTAAAAAATTTCCTTCCATAATAAAAAAAGGAAACATTTATGGTGTTCAATTTCATCCTGAGAAAAGCCATAAATATGGACTTAATTTGATTAAAAATTATATTTTGAAATCATGAATATTTTTCCAGCAATCGATATTATAGAAGGTAAATGCGTTCGTCTGACCAAAGGCGTTTTGAGTGATAAAACTATTTATGAGAATTCACCCGTTGAAATGGCTAAAATTTATCAAGATGCCGGTTTCAACACAATACATGTAGTTGATTTGGATGCTACTTTAGGAAAAGGCAATAACAATCAGGTACTAGATTTAATAAGAAAAAAAATTGATATTAAAATCGAAGTAGCTGGAGGTATAAGAAGCAAAGATGCTATCAATGATAAAATTAACCAAGGTTTTGATACAATAGTAATCGGTACCTTCGCAATTAAAAACATTGATAATGTTTTAAATCTTAAAGATAGTTTAATAAAAAAACTATCTATCGCATTGGATATAAAAGATAATCAAATAGTATCACATGGTTGGCAACAAACGAACAATCAATCACTTGAGTACATTGTAAACAGGTATAATGATCGACCTATTCATTCCTATTTTGTCACCGATGTTGCTAACGATGGAATGTTATCTGGCTTAAATATAAAAACCTTTAGTTCTATTAAAAAATTAACCAACAAACATATTACCATTGGCGGCGGAGTAAAAGATCTTAACGATCTTGAGCTCAGTAAAATAAATGGCTTTAACAACGTCGTTGTAGGTAAGGCAATATATGAGAATAAAATTACTATAGAAAGTTTGGCTCAATTTAATGCTTAAAACTAGAATAATTCCATGTCTCGATGTTATAAAAAACAAAGTAGTTAAGGGTGTTAATTTTAAAAACATTAAAGTCATGGGGAACGCAGTAGAAATGGCAAGGTATTATTCTTTATCCGGGGCCGATGAGTTATGTATGCTAGATATAAATGCGTCTTACCAAAATAGAAAAACATTTATCAAAACTGTTGAGGCAATTGCTAAAGTAATTAATATTCCTTTGACCGTTGGCGGCGGTGTTTCAGGTTTGGATGATATAACAGATTTACTCAATGCAGGGGCAGATAAAGTATCAATTAATTCGGCAGCTGTAAAAAATCCTAAATTAATTCGACAAGCCTCACTAAGACATGGGTCTCAATGTATTGTTGTTGCAATTGATGGCAAGAGACATGAAAATAAAATGAAAGTGGTGGTTAAAGGTGGACGAGAAATTACAAAAAAAGAACTTATCGTTTGGGCAAAACAAGTTCAGTCTTTAGGTGCAGGAGAAATATTAATGACATCAATGGATACAGATGGTGTTCAAAATGGATTTGATAGTAGCATGTTAAAAAAAGTAACCAATAATGTAAGTATTCCTGTCATAGCAAGTGGTGGCGTTGGAAACCTAGAACACTTTTATTTAGGGCATTTAACAAAATCTACTGGTCTATTAGCTGCGAGTGTATTTCACTCTGGAAAATATAAAATTAAGTCTGTAAAAAAATATTTAAAAAATAGAGGGGTGCCTGTGAGACTATGAACTATGACAAGGAAAATATTTTTGCAAAAATATTAAAAGGAGAAATACCGTGTGATAAAGTATTTGAAAACGACTATGTGCTCTCATTTAAAGATATCAACCCAAAAGCAAAAACACATCTTTTAATAATTCCTAAAGAGCCATTCATAGACATATCTGATTTTTTACAAAATGCTGATAAACTTTATCTAAGTAATTTTTGGGCATCTGTTGATGAGATTATAAATAATTTGGGATTTCGAGATCAAGGTTTTCAAATTAAAACTCATAAAGGTAAAGATGGAGGTCAAGAGGTATTTCATTTTCATCTACATTTGCTAGCAAATGTGTAATTATCTAGATTGAATATAATTAATTATATCTAAAACGCCTTTTATATCTTTGGCGTGATCAATCACTCTACTAATTTCTTGTTCATCGCTGGATACACCAAATAGATAAACAATTTGCTTTTGTACTTCAAAATCATATTTAAATTTTTTAATGTTAGAGTCTGTAAATATTTTTGTGTAAAGCTGTGTGCTGATAAATTTATCTTTAGCAATATCATCAAGGCCATATCCAGTATCAATTGATATCTCATTTAATACTTCATTTACACCATCTTGCTTCCAAGCCAGCCTTACAGCCTCTAATCTCATATCACCATAGGGAACAACTCCTGTTAGCAGAACTTTTCCTAATTCGACTTCAACGTCAATTCTTGTAAAGAGAGTTGCATCGTATGAGAAGTATTTTTCTTTAATACCCAATTTTATTGTGGCATCGTCCCAACTTTCACTAAAAGTTTTTTCGTCTTCATTTTCCTTAATTACAGTCTTTGCACCTGTGCTTATAAGTGACGGGCCACAACCAATAAATAATACTGAGATTAAAACTATAAGTCTTTTAAACATTCTTTAAATTAATTGATAATTTATAAAAGTCATTTCTGGATATTCTATACTTACTTTTAATGAGTTGATAAGCCTTTTTTACACCTACTTCATCAATTATTGCCAATATTTCTTTTTTATCATAATCATTGACCTCAGTATTCTCTTTTTCAATACTTACAGCCAAAACAAGCTCACCCTTGATTTTAGAATAATCAAAATCTGCATAATTTTTGTTATCAATAAATATTCTCTCCTCGTATAATTTTGTTAATTCTTTTAGTATTACAAGATCAAACGATTTGGAAATAGAGGCTATTGAATTAATATCTTTTTGTAATTGTTGTTTGGTAGAATAAATAATTAAATTGTTAAATTTATTTTCTAAAAGAATCTTGTCTTTTTGTTCTTTTTTTTTGGGCAGAAAACCAATAAAAGTGAATTTTTTCTTATTTAGAAAGCCACTTAATTGAATACCTGATATTAGTGCGCTGGCACCAGGTATTGAATATACTTTAATTTGTTTTTTAAATAAAAAATTTATTAGTTGATTACCTGGGTCGGATATTAGAGGAGAACCAGAGTCAGATATTAATGATATTACTTTGTTTGATTTCATAAATTTTAGTATGTAATCTTTTTTCTTATGAAAGTCATGATCAGTATATTTTGATAAAGATGTTTTTATTTCATATCTTTTCAAAAGTTTTTTACTATTCGTAGTATTTTCACACAGAATCAAATCAGAATTTTTTAAAATATTTATAGCTCTTATTGTGATATCATCTAAATTTCCTATGGGAGTAGAAACTAAATAAAAACCTGAGTTCATATGAATTTTTTCAAAAATATAATTATACTATTTACATTAATATCATTTTTTAGTTGTGCCCCAACTACAATCGAAAAAAAACAGCCCATAGAAAAAGTGCCGGAAAAAATTGATGAGATTGAAATTACTGATGAAAAAGTAAAGGAAACTAAGAAGGTAGAGCCTATAAAAAAACCAACAAAACCTGAGGATAAATTGATTAATTTTAATAATATTGAAAAAATAATTGTTTTTTTATCAGAGGACGAAATTTTAACGTCGTTATTTTATGAGGTTTTTTTAAAGGAAATTGAAAATTTCCCTAATATTAAAAAAGTCGATTTTATTTACTCAATAGAAGAAATACAAAACAAACTTAACAATACTCTCATTATAGGCCCGACTAATTCAAAAGATTTATTTCATTTACCAAATAAACTTGGTGAAAATACCTTTATAATTTCCTTATCTAATGATTATTCGGTTATGAATAAGTATGCAGATAATGAAATTATTTTCGTATTTAGTAGCCCCTATCATCATATCAAAATACTTGGTGATTATATAAAGTCATCAAATTCTTTGGGCGTTTTATATAAGCAAAATGAATATGGATTAAAATTATTCAAATATTTTGAACAAACTTATCCTCTGAAATATATTAAATCGACTCCTTTTGGAGATAGTGCAGTAGATTTAGAGCTATCAGTAAAATTGATGGGAGATCTCAACACCTACGACAATATAATCATTATTGATGACAGTTTTAGTTATAAGGATTTAGTTGGCTATTTAGCAACTGAGGATGGGACTTACCCTCTAGAGAGGGTTTATCTAATTGATAACTTTTTAGAACAAAGGAAAAATTTAGAAAATTATTATAAGCCTATAAATAGGACTTTCTTAAAAAATATTAATATTGTCAATATGGTTGAACCCCATCGAGAATTCTTCTTCAAAACTTCAGTAAAAGTATCATTGTCTATTGCTAACCAGATTTTAGAAAACAATTTTTTACCAATTACTATTAATCATGAAGATTTTGGAAAATTGTATATAGATAATTTGATGATTAATTATCCTGTAATATTTGATTAGTTAATTTTTCAAACGCTTTATATCTATGTGAATTTAATAACTTTTGACTTTTTTCCATTTCAGCAAAAGTTTTATTACTATTTTTTGGAATAAAGTAAGGATCATATCCAAAACCATTCACTCCCTTTTTTTCTTTTATAATAAAACCTGGAATACTGCCAGAAACATTATATTTTTCCTTTTTTCCTAATACACAAATAGAACAAAAAAATGATGAGGCAATATAATTTAAGTTTTCAAACTTACTAAAAATAAAATCAATGACCTTTTGTTCACCACCCATTTTTCTTGCTTCTCTAGCTGTATTTATGCCAGGATAGTCCTTTAAGTCGTTTACAATAAATCCACTGTCATCACACAACACAAGAGAATTAGTCTTTTCTAAAAAATATCTTGATTTAATTTCAGCATTCTTCTTAAAGGTTTTACCATCTTCTATAGGTTCTCCGAGATCTTTGAAATCGTTAAGATCATGTATCTGAAAATTTTCAAACAAACTAAAGTGTTCAATATAAAATATAAATTCTTGTAATTTACCAGCATTGCTAGTGCCGAGCAATAAACTATTTTTCAATTGCTAAGTTTTGAGTATTAAAAATCTCTGGCATTGAGCTTTCAACAAGTTCTATAAAATCCATAATAGTCTGTTTGCTAAATTTTGCCTCTTCACCAGTAGACTGAAACTCAATAAATTGTCCATCATTAGCCATTACAACATTACAATCTACTTCAGCTCCAGAGTCTTCGATATAATTTAAATCTATGCATGGTGTTCCTTTAACGACACCAACTGAAATTGCTGCAACTTGATTTACAATAATAGCCTTTGATAGATTATATTTATTTTTAAATTCATTTATAGATCGAACAAGACTGACATATCCACCAATTATTGAGGCAGTTCTTGTGCCACCATCAGCACTAATAACATCACAATCAATCTTTATAGTTTTTTCACCAAGTATATCCAAATTAATAGCACATCTTAAACTTCTACCAATAAGTCTTTGGATTTCTTGTGTCCTTCCAGACTGTTTCCCTTTTGCTGCTTCCCTATCCATTCTTTCAGATGTAGAAGAGGGCAACATTCCATATTCTGCAGTTAACCAACCTTTTCCAGAATTTCTTAAAAAGCCAGGAACCCTATCTTCAATGATAGCAGAACAACAGACATGGGTGTCTCCTAATTTTACCAAACATGATGATTGATTATTAGGCTGAAAGCCTGGGATTATTTCTAAATTTCTAATTTTAGAAAGTTCCCTATCATTTCTTGAATATCCAGACATTTATGTTTTATTATTTTAAGTTATAAGATTAATAAAGATTAATGAATAAAAAAATTACTGACATTGGAGCAAGGTCAAAGTCTATATTTAAAGCACTTGTAGAAAGTTATTTAAAGACTGGAGAGCCGATGGGCTCGAAAGCGTTAAGCTCAAAAATTTCTTATAGACTTTCACCTGCCACTATCAGAAATGTTTTAAATGAAATAAATTTCCATGGACTGATACAAAAAGGACACTTTTCTGCGGGTAGTATACCAACAGATTTGGGCTTACAATTCTATACACACGCTCTTTTAGAGCCAGGCGCAATTAGTAAAAGTGAAAGAGAAATAATTGAAAAATCATCTAAATCAAATAATTTTTTAAATGAACAGGAATTGATTACTAATACTTTGAATGGATTATCAAAACAAGCTAGCCTTGTAATTAATAATGAAAAATTGACAAAAATTAGAAAAATTGATTTACACAAAATTGACAACCACAAAGTTATATTCATTATTGAGCATGATGATGGTTACACATCTAACAGATTAGTAGAAATTAATGAAAATATACAAATAGAAGATTTGAATAGTATTGGAAATTTTATTAATAAATTTCCAAAAGCTATGACTCCTGTGGAAATACAAAATAATATAAAAATTTTTATCAAATCTGCAAAAAATCAAATTAGCAACACCACAAAAAAATTACTCCTTAATGGTATAAAAATTGAAAAATCTCAAAACTCAGAGACATTCTTTGTAAGAGGGCTACCAAACTTAATAAAAAATAATATAGATACAGACCTTGACAGCATCAATGAACTTTTAAGTGATATAGAAACAGGTAAAATGGCTAATAAAATGATTAAGGCCTTGAAAAAGTCAAAAGGAGTACAAATATTTATTGGGAGCAACACAAACTTTTTTAAAAATACTAACCTATCGATGATTTTATCAAATTATAAAACTAAAAATGGACTTACTGGTGCTATTGGTGTAATAGGTCCAAAAAGAATTGATTATCAGCGCATTGTTCCTATTGTAAGTTACATGTCTGAAACAATTTCTAAAAAATAGAAGGACTATAATGGAAGAAGAAAAAAAACATAAAGATCAAACTCAGTCAGAAGAGGAAATTTTAGATAATACAGATGCTGCTGAGTCTGAGTTAGAAGAAAAATCTGAAACAGCTGATGAAATTATTCAAAAACTTAATGAAGAAATTGAAAGTTTAAAAGATCAAAGGTTAAGGGCAGTAGCTGAACTAGAAAATTTTAGAAAAAGAGCAGAAAAAGAACAGTCAGATGCTCTCAAATATGGAATAGCTAATTTTGCAAAAGAAATAATTAATATCGGAGATAATATTGAAAGAGCAAAATCAAGTATTTCAGATGATGTTAAGTCTAATGATAGTATTAAGTCTGTTGTGGAGGGTTTAGATTTGATCGCTCAATCTACATTGAGCACGTTTGAAAAAATTGGTATTAAGAAAATCGAGAGTCTTAATGAGAAATTTGATCACAATTTACATCAAGCTATGATGGAGATCGAAAAAAATGATTGTGAACCTGGTACTATTGTCCAAGAACTGATACCCGGATACACATTGCATGATAGATTGTTGAGGCCAGCAATGGTTGGTGTTTCAAAAAAACCTCAAGAAAATCAAGGTGCAAAAGACACTGAAGAAGAAGAACAATCTGAAAAGTAATATATTTCAACAGTTTTAATGCCCTTGAATTAAGCAAGGATTAACCCATATAAATATAAGATTATTTATTTATAAAGTAGGAACATAAAATGGCTAAAGTTATTGGAATTGATTTAGGTACCACAAACTCTTGTGTGGCAATTATGGATGGTAAGAATCCAAAAGTTATAGAAAATTCTGAAGGTGCTAGAACAACACCTTCTGTTGTAGCTTTCACAGAAAGTGAAAAGTTAATTGGTCAATCAGCAAAAAGGCAAGCTGTTACCAATCCAGAAAATACATTATATGCAGTAAAAAGATTTATAGGCCGAAGTTTTGAAGACGACACTGTTCAAAAGGATTTAGGCTTGTCTCCTTTTAAGATTATCAAAGGTAACAACGGAGATGCATGGGTCGAAGCACAGGGTGAAAAATATAGTCCTAGCCAAATCTCTGCTTTCATTCTTCAAAAAATGAAAGAAACAGCCGAGTCTTATACTGGGGAAACAATTACTCAAGCAGTAATAACCGTTCCGGCTTACTTTAATGATGCACAAAGACAAGCAACAAAAGATGCTGGTAAAATAGCCGGGCTAGAAGTTTTAAGAATTATTAATGAACCAACAGCTGCTTCCCTAGCATACGGATTAGATAAAAAACAATCTGGTACAGTAGTTGTGTATGATTTAGGTGGTGGTACTTTTGATGTATCAATTCTAGAAGTAGGAGATGGTGTATTTGAGGTTAAGTCCACTAATGGTGACACCCACTTAGGTGGAGAGGATTTTGATTTAAGAATAATTGATTTCTTAGCTAGTGAATTTAAAAAAGAGCAAGGCATAGATTTAAAAAACGATAAATTAGCATTACAACGTTTAAAAGAGGCAGCTGAAAAAGCAAAGATCGAACTTTCAAGTTCTACTCAAACAGATGTTAACTTGCCTTTTGTTACAGCAGATCAATCTGGGCCAAAACACTTAAATGTAAAATTAACAAGAGCTAAACTTGAAGAACTGGTTGATGACCTTCTTCAGAGCACCATTGAACCTTGTAAAAAAGCTTTAAGCGATGCAGGTCTCTCAGCAAGCGATATTAATGATGTGATCTTAGTTGGTGGAATGACAAGAATGCCTAAGGTCACTGAAATTGTTAAGAACTTTTTTGGAAAAGATCCAAGTAAAGGAGTTAACCCCGATGAGGTTGTAGCCATGGGTGCTGCAATCCAAGCAGGTGTCCTTCAAGGTGATGTAAAAGATGTATTGCTTTTAGATGTAACACCACTTTCACTTGGTATTGAAACATTAGGAGGAGTATTTACCAAGTTAATCGAGAGAAATACGACTGTTCCAACAAAAAAAAGTCAGGTCTTTTCTACTGCAGAAGACAATCAAAATGCAGTTACTATAAGGGTTTTCCAAGGTGAAAGAGAAATGGCTGCCGATAATAAGCTTCTTGGTCAATTTGATCTAGTTGGAATACCTCCTGCGCCAAGAGGAACCCCTCAAATTGAAGTAACATTTGACATCGATGCCAATGGTATTGTCAATGTGTCTGCAAAAGATAAATCCACAGGAAAAGAACAGCAGATTAAAATTCAAGCATCCGGAGGTTTGTCTGATGAAGAGATCGACAAAATGGTAAAAGATGCAGAGGCTAACGCAGAAACAGATAAGAAAAAAAGAGAAGAGGTTGATGTTAAAAACCAAGCAGACAGTTTAGTTTTCCAAGTTGAAAAGAATATCAAAGAGCACGGTGATAAAATAAGTCCTGAAGATAAGTCTAAGATAGAAGCTGACTTGAAAGACTTAAAAGAGGCCCTTGAAAAAAATGATGCTGAAGTTATAAAACAAAAAACACAAGATCTTACTCAATCATCTATGAAGATGGGTGAAGCGATGTACAAAGATCAACAATCAACTGAAGCACCTGGTGCAGAACAACCACAGCAAGAAAATAAATCTGATGAAAATAAAAATGAAGATGATGTTATCGATGCTGATTACGAAGAAGTAGACGACGATAAAAAAGCAAGCGGACAGTAAATCTTAGCTTGCGTTAATTTATTATGGCTGAGGATTTTTATGACACCCTAGGTATATCCCGTGAAGCAAGTGACAATGATATAAAAAGTGCCTACCGTAAATTAGCAATGAAATATCATCCTGATCGTAATCAGGGTGACGCTTCCGCTGAACAAAAATTTAAAGATGTAAGCCAAGCTTACGAAATTTTAAAAGACCCCAAAAAAAGACAAACTTACGATCAATTTGGTCATGCTGCTTTTGAACAGGGCGGCGGGGGAGCTGGTGGGTTTGGACAGCAGGGCTTTGGTGGATTTTCAGATATCTTTGAAGATATATTTGGTGCCTTTGGTGAAGGCGGGCAACGCGAAAGTAGAGGCGATGACTTACGTTACGATGTCACAATTGACTTAGAGGAAGCTTTTGCTGGAAAAGCATTGGACGTAACTATACCTAAAATGATCAATTGTCCCGAACAACACAGCTATAAAAGCTGCTCTACTTGCCAAGGATATGGAAAAGTTAGAACACAAAGTGGTTTTTTTTCTATGGAGAGAACTTGTGGAAGATGTGGCGGAACAGGCCAAGAAATGAAGGGCCGATGCTCAAAATGCAGCAATACAGGTAGAGTAAAACAAAATAAGAAACTTCAAATCAAAATCCCTGCAGGGGTTGAAACTGGTAACAGAATTAGAATGAGTGGAGAGGGAGAGGCCGGAGAAAGAGGGGGCACATACGGTGACCTTTATGTTTTTATCAATGTAAATAACCACAAACTTTTTCAAAGGGAGCGAGATAACATTATATGTGATGTTGCTATACCTTTCACTACTGCCACTTTGGGAGGTAATATTGAAGTTCCAACAATTGAAAAAAAAATGGTTAACGTCTCAATTCCTAAGGGAATGCAGTCGGGACACAAACTGAGAATAAAAGGCAAGGGCATGAGTATATTAAGAGCAAAAAATAGAGGGGATATGATTGTCAGAGTACACGCTGAAACCCCAGTAAATTTATCAGCAGATCAAGAAAAAATTCTAAATAAATTTAACGACACACTTACTAAGAAAAATTCAACAATGACTGAGGGATTTTTCGACAAAGTAAAAAAAATGTTTAATTAATGAGTTATTGTTTTGATTTTATCGAAACACCAATCAGTAAGTTTTTTGTTCTAGATAGCCCAAAAGGTATTCATTATTTAATTAAAGATAACGATATAAGAATAAAGAGTATCATAAAGCTTTACAATCCAAGTAAAGGATTGATCTTTAGAAAAGTTAATATTTTTATATCTGAGTTTTTTAAAGGAAAAATTCAAAAACCATCACATCTTAGAATAGAATTTATTAACGGAACGCCGTTACAAAAAAAAGTATGGAAGGAGATTTTAAAAATTCCCTATGGTAAAACAATTTCTTATTCTGATCTTGCAATAAAGATAAAAAAACCAAAAGCTGTAAGAGCTATTGCATCTGCGGTTGGGAAGAACCCTGTAGGTTTATTAGTCCCATGTCATAGAGTAGTAATGAAAAGTGGAAATCTTGGCGAGTATATGTGGGGGAAAAAAATTAAGAGGCAGATACTAGATATAGAGTATAAAGGAACGGCTGACTCGACATATAGAGGAGGAAAGTGAAATACCGAATCAGCCCCCGCATGAATGCTAACTGAACACTAATTAATATTTTGATATAGTCAAAGTTGTTCAAACACAAAAAATCTAGAAATGAACCTTAAATCCATTTTATCCTATAGTTTTCAATCATTTTATCTTGCTGGAAGTTTTTTATTATTATTTATTTTTTTGCCAACATTTTACAATTTGTCAATAGGCATCCCCTTAAGTGTTATTGGTTTAGTAATATTAACATCTAGATTGTTTGATGTTATTTCAGACTTTTTAATTGGCTACCTATCAGAAAAAAGAATTATTTCAGGTCGCTCAAAAAAAAACCAAATCCTTCTTGGTATAATAGTATTTATTTTTTCCATGTTTGGTCTTTATGTTATTCAATCAGATAACATTTATTCTTTCATTTTCTTTTATAATTTAGCTTTGGTTAGTTACTCAATTGCAATTATTCCCTATGATTCAATTGTAATAGATCAAAAAAAAATTCTTAAAAAAAGATTCCGTTTAGCTGCAATTAAAGAAATATTTTCAATTTTAGGAGTATTATCAGCTCTAATTATTCCTACCGTCATTTCAAAACTTCAGGGTGTTGATTTGTTAAACCCGAACGTAATAAAAATAAGTGGATTAATTTTTATTATTTTAGCTATTACAGGGGGATTAATTTTTTATTTATTTTATGATGATGAGCTAAATTATAAGTCAAACGAAATTTCTTGGGCACAACTTAAATCATTTATAGAAAAAAACAAAAGGATTGTATCTTTTTCTTACATAACATTTTTTAACTTACTTGCTAATAATTTTACTGCAAATTTATTTATTATATTTGTTTCAGAATATTTAGGGCTTACTGAATATGCAGGATATTTATTAATTTTATATTTTTTAATAACATTGATATCTACACCTTTCTGGTATTTGTACGGAAGAAAATTTTCAAATATGTTTCTTCTTCAGTTTGGTACTAGTCTAACTATATTTGGCTTTCTTTTTGTTATTTTTACAAATAGCAACAGTTGGCAAATATATTTGCTTGTCATATTAATCACTGGTATTGGGATTGGAATTGATCTTATTATACCTCAAATTGAATTAGCAGACATTCTTGATCAAAATAATGACAATCGTTTATCTCAGATCTTTACTTCATTCTTTTCAATAATTAAGAAAGCAGCCATTGGTATCGCTGCAGGCATCGCATTAACTGGTTATGGCTATTTACAGTCTATTAATTTCTCATTACACCCCAATATTCCCAATATAATGATTTTTTATTTTTTTATCCCACTGATTATTAAATTGTTCGTATTACTCTTGGTAATGAGATATAGAGGTAAATTCCATGTCTCAATTAGAGAGTAAAAAACACTTAATATATATTTTAGGTACTTTTGCCTTTTTATTATTTTCCATTGCAGACACAATCATAAAACTAATTGGGGATCTTTACAAAGATACAGTTATTTTTTCAATAGCCAGCTTCTCTGCTTTAATTCCAGTTTTAGTTTACTTGCTGTATAGAAAGAGTTTTGCAGAAATAAAAACTAAGAATTATAGACTCCACCTTGTCAGGGGAATTTTAATGACTTTAACTTACTATTTTGTAGTTAAGGGAATAATTCTTCTACCATTATCTATAGCTTACCCAATAATTTTGTCAGCTCCAGTGCTCCTTTCAATAATGGGGATAGTAATATTGAAAGAAACTATTTATCTTTCAAAAATAATTTCTTTAATACTTGCAATGATAGCAGTTTTTATGGTCTCAGGTTTTAGTTTAAATGCAGGATTTAATTCTTTAGGAGTTATTTTTTTAGTCTTAGGAGTAATATCACTAGCGTGTTTAGATTTTACTGTTCGAGTATATGGGAAGTCCGAGAGAACTATGGCTTTAACTTTTTATAGTATGGCGACTGCTGGTATAATTTTTACAATATTTTCAATTAATCATTATAAAGATATTGCTATGAACGATTTTTTAATAATGATAAGTGCCGGTTTGATTGATGGCGTTGCTATGATGATCTTAATTTATTCCCTAAGAAGGATTGAAGCCTCATTTTTTAGTATCACACATTACTCACAGATAATTTTTGGGATAGTTATAAGCATTGTTGTTTTTAATCATTACCCCTCAATAATTGAAATTTTAGGAGCCATTTTAGTGATTATCTCGGGTTATTTGATTTATTCTAAATTAAAAAAACTAAATTGATTGCTGGTTCATTGGGTAAATAGAACACCCTGATATTTTCCATTCCCCATTATCTTTAACTAGCGAGTACATTGCTAGATAAGATACATTGTCTTGAGAGATTATTTGCAATTGGTGATAAATTGATCCTTCAAAAAATTTTGATTCCATAAAATAATAATTTTTTGGGTTATAAACTGGCTCATAGTAGTTCTCAACCATACTCATAAAATCTTGAGGGTTATTAAACCTCATTTTAATATAAGGAGAGGCATGAAAAAAAGCCCCTTCTGCGTCTTTGTTAATAAAGGCTTTTAGTTGACTTTCAATTATAGCTTGAGTTTCGCTAAACTCAGTTTTATCAATACTTTCTGCAATTGATAGTGTGCTAAATAAAAATATAGATATGGTTGTATAAAATATTTTTTTAAACTGCATATTATATATATGCGTATTTTAACAAAGTAGATGAAAATTTTTATAGGTATATTTACTTTTCTTTTTAACTTATCCGTTAGTTATGCAGATCAAAACAGTCCTAAACTCGATGATTTATTTAGTCAGCTTTATGAGGTTAAGAGCTACAAAGAACAAAGTCTCATAGTATCTCAAATCTGGGAAGAATGGCTGATAACTGAAAATTCTGAAGCTCAGACAATCATGGATAATATGCCTTATTTTTTCAGTTCAAAAAACTATAAAGATGCTATCGCTTCTTTAGATTTCATAATCCAAGAGGAACCAGACTTTGCAGAGGCTTATAATAAAAGAGCCACATTTTTTTTTATGATGGGTGACTATGAAAGCTCTATGAGAGATATAGAGGCTACTTTGTATTTAGAACCCAGACATTTCGGAGCTCTTGATGGCTTAAGTAGAATTTTAATTTATTATAAAAACTACGAAGAGGCATTTAAGGTTTATGAAGAAATAAAAAGACTGATGCCAAACGATATAACCGTTGATATGAAAATTGATCGTTTAAATCAGATAATTTCGAACGAAACTTAAATTTATTCAACAAATATTAAAAATGACTTTTGGTTTTATAAAGAATTTTGCCCCTTGCCACCTTCCTCCTCGACAATGTCTCAACCCAAGCGGCTAGGGGACAGGTATAATATTTTAATTTTGGTTGATATGAAACAGATTTTTTATAATTTAAAAAAGCCTGTCAAATAAGAAAAATATTGTTATAGATGTTATTTAAAAATTAATTGGTTATAAATTGAGCTGTGAAAAAAAAATTTAACACAAAAGTAATTCATGCTGGACATGGTTCAGATAAAGAAACCGGAGCAGTCATGCCACCGATCCATCTTTCATCAACGTTTAAACAAATTGAACCAGGAAACTTTGAATATGAATATGCAAGAACAAAAAATCCTTCCAGAGATGTATTAGAAAAACTATTAGCACAAATCGAGTCTGGTCACAAAGCTTTTGCATTTGCATCTGGAATGTCAGCAATAAATACAGTTTGCGATTTATTTGGTACTAACTTCCATATAATTTGCTCCGATGACGTTTATGGAGGCACACGTAGATTATTTGATAAAGTAAAATCTGATATTGAAGTAACTTATATTAATTTTGATAAAAACGTAAACTGGAATGATGAAATAAAGGAAAATACTAAATTCATTTGGGTTGAAACACCCTCAAATCCTTTAATGAAAATTATTGATATTAAAAACACTGTTAGTATTGCAAGTGAATTTAATTTACCAGTTATTTGTGATAATACATTTGCCTCTCCTTTCAATCAAAGACCACTTGAATTAGGAGCAGATATGGTTGTGAGTTCCTCCACAAAATATTTAGGTGGCCATTCTGATATCGTAGGAGGGTCCATTGTCATTAAAGAAAATAAAGAATATGCCGAGAAAATTTCATATATTCAAAATGCAGTTGGCGCTATTCCTTCGCCCTTCGATTGTTATTTACTAACAAGAAGTATCAAAACACTATCTGTGAGAATGAAACAGCATAACGAGAACGCTATTGCCGTATCTAATTTTTTAACAAACCACTCTAAAATTAATAAAGTTTTTTTTCCAGGTATTGATGAAAGATATAAAGAAGTTGCAGCAAAACAAATGGATGGTTTTGGTGGAATGATGTCTTTTATTCTCGATACAAATATTGATGGAGTAAAAAGCTTTCTTAAAAATCTAAATATATTTACCCTAGCAGAGAGTTTAGGAGGAGTTGAAAGCTTAATAGAACATCCTGCTATCATGACTCACGCCTCAATCGATCCTGCTATAAGAGAAAAATTAGGTATTTCTGATACATTGTTAAGAATATCGGTTGGTATCGAGGATGTTGAGGATTTGATTGCAGATTTAGACCAAGCCCTGTCTAAAATTTAAAATGAAAGATATAGTTGATTTTATTGGCAATACGCCACTGATTAAACTCAAATATCCATCTGAAATTACAGGGTGTAATATTTATGGAAAAGCAGAATTTATGAACCCAGCCGGTTCTATTAAGGACAGAACAGCACTGGGAATAATCCTTGATGCAGAGGAGAAGAACTTAATAGAGCCCGGAGGCACTGTTGTAGAGGGCACCTTTGGAAATACAGGTATTGCCTTAACAATGATTAATAATGCTAGGGGATACAAAACTATAATTGTTATGCCTGATGGAGCCTCTGAGGAAAAGCAAAGTATTTTAAGGAACATGGGAGCAGAGCTCAAAGTCGTAGCTACTAAACCTTACTCAGATCCAGGTAATTACCAACATGTATCTAAGAGACTAGTTGAGGAATTACAATCAAAAGGAGAAACCTCTGTTATGTGGGCTAACCAATTTGATAATACGGCAAATTATAAATTTCATTCAAAAACTACAGCTAAAGAAATATTCAATCAGCTTGATGGAAAAGTTGATGGCTTTACTTGCGCTATAGGATCAGGAGGAACTTTAGCAGGTACATCTATTGGACTCAAAGAATTAAATTCAAACATTAAAATAGCCTGCACAGATCCACAAGGTGCTCAAATGTATAACTATTTTAAATTTTCAAAACTAGAAGTTAAAGGAGAGCCATCAGAAGCAGAGGGAATAGGTCAGTATAGAGTAACTAAAAACGTAGAACCCTCCCTTGTTGATTTTTCATATCATATCACGGACTACAATGCATTCGAACTCTTATACAAAATGGTCAAAACAGAGGGTTTGTTTCTCGGATCTAGTTCTGGTGTAAATGTAGCTGGGGCAATTGAAATGGCAAAAGAAATGGGGCCAGGAAAGAACATTGTTACAATTTTGTGTGACGATGCAAATAAATATTTCAGCAAACTGTATAATAAAAATTACTTATTATCCAAGAAACTTCCAGTGCCTGATTGGTTGTAATTTATTTTTTTGAAAACATCATTCTCTTAAGAGTGTGATCTTTAAAAATAAAATGATGCATCAATGCTGCTCCTGAATGAATAAAAAAAAGTACTAAAACAACATTGCTGGTGTACTCATGCATTTGCCTGAATATAAACCTCAAATCCCTGTCCACATTTATTATAGAAGTCAGTTCTATGTTAAAAAAGATGACAGTATCGCCTTGTAGGTTTGTTACTAAATAGCCAGATATAGGTTGTAAAAAAAATATTAAATAGAACAAAAAATATGTTGTTTTAGCCGCATACACTAAAATTTTATTATTAACTAAAGGCTTTGGTCTTATATTAATCCATTTCCAACTCAGCCGAAAAATAGCTAATAAAAGTATTAACAAACCAAGGGTATTATGAATAATTAATATCTCATAATAATACTGAAAATTATTCTCTAAGTTCTTACCTAAAAGGTAGGTGGCGATCATAAGAAGAGCCATTGTCCAGTGAAACAATTTACTGATTAAGCCGTATTCATCTGCGGTGTTAGCTAGTCTCATATTTTACTAGGATATATGTTATTATTTTTAATCATATGAAATTTAAAAAAATATCATTATTTATAATATTAATATTATTTACTCTAAATTCTTATTCAAGAGATTACATAATTGTGCAATCTACAACAAGTATTGCGAATACAGGCTTATTAGACTTATTGTCTAGTAAATTTGAAAAGCAAACAGGGATTAAGGTTAGACCAATAGCTGTGGGGACGGGCAATGCCATTTCAAATGCTAAACGAGGCGACGGTGATGTGTTAATGGTACACTCAAAAAAAGATGAATTGAAATTTGTCTCAGATGGTTTTGGAGTTAAAAGATATGAATTAATGTACAACAATTTTATTATTGTAGGCCCTAAAGATGATCCTGCAAAAATATCACAGGAAAATGATATAAAAAATATTATGAAAAAAATTTCACTTTCAAATCAAAAGTTTATTTCAAGAGATGATAATTCAGGAACTCATATAAAAGAAAATGACTTATGGAAACTCGCTAATATTAACCTGTTCGATAATCACAAATATATAAAGACAGGAACAAGCATGGCCAACACTTTGAATGTGGCATCAGAGATGAATGCTTATACACTAAGTGATAAGGGCACATGGATATCATTCAAAAATAAAAATAATTTAAAAATCCTGTTTGAAGGTGGGAGTGAAATGCATAATGAATACGGAGTCATAGCTATTAACCCTAAAAAATTTCCCCATGTCGAATATGATAAATCAAAAGAATTTATTGAATGGCTGATTACAGGTGCAGGTAAAGATGTTATTAATAACTTTACTTATAATGGGGAAAAATTGTTTTTTACAAACTAAATTTTTGTTAATTTTTTAGATGCTAACCTTTGAAAAAATACAGTCAGCGATTTTCATAACACTTTATGTGAGTATATTTTCGACAATCATATCGTTTATTTTTTCAATGTTTTTTGGATATATTCTAGCGATTTATCAATTCAAATTGAAAAAACCTATAGTAATTTTTTTAAGCTCGATGACTTCCATTCCTCCTGTTTGTGCCGGACTCTTAGTTTATTTATTAATTAGCAGATCTGGGCCTCTTGGTTGGATGGAAATATTATATTCACCTCTGGCTATGATATTAGCACAAATAGTCATTACTTTTCCTATTATGATTACCCTAATTATTAAAAATATTGAAACTGATTACCCAATTTACAAAGAAGAACTCTTATCCTACGGGGCAAGTAAAAAGGACATAATTTTCTTACTTATTTCTAATAAATTAAATATCTACATCACCGTGATTTTAGTGGGGTTTGGAAGAGCCATCAGTGAATATGGGGCCGCAGCTATTGTAGGAGGATCCATTGATCACTTTACAAGAAATATGACAGCTACCATTGCATTAGAAACTTCTAAAGGGAATGTTTCATTAGGTATTATTTTAGGGGCCATACTAATTTCACTAACATTAATAATATCAATTATCTTAAATACTTTAAAAAATGATTAGTACTTATAATCTTTCATATACTACTGATCAAAAAAAAATACTGAACAGTATAAATATTAATATCCAAAAAAATAAAATTACTGTTATTTCTGGAAAGAATGGGTCAGGTAAAAGTACATTACTAAAAATTTTAAATCGTCTAATTGTCCCAAGTAAGGGCTCTATAAAATCACAATATGAAAAGCCTGTACCTATGTTATTTCAACGATCTCTTTCGTTGAATAAGAGTTTAGAGGAAAATTTTTTGCTTTTGAATAGTATTAAAAAAACAAAAATTGATAGATCTTTTTATAATCTATTTAATTTAAAAAAATTAAAAGCAAATAAATTTGCTAGTTTATCTGAGGGAGAAAAGCAAAAAGTTTTCATTTCTAGGCTTATGAGCTTCGAGCAAGATATATTAATTATGGATGAGCCAAACCAAAACTTAGACATAGAAAGTGAAGAAAAATTTTTCGGGAAATTATCTGATTTAAGCAAATCTAAAACAATTATCATGTCGTTACATGATATGAATTACATTAAAAAATTGGCTGACAATTTAATTATTTTAGATAGTGGAAAGATAATATTTAACGATCATGCGGCTAATTATTAATAACCTTGTTAATAGCCTAAATATATGTCTTTATTAATCATGATCAAACTCTCTTTAGCTTTATTACTTTTTTCCTCTTCACTTTTGAGCGCAAACCCTGTTGCGGACAGACAAGAATCGATGAGAGATTATAATAAACTTATGAGAGCCGCAAATAACCTCATTAGGGACTCAGTTATCAATGATGACCTTGCAGGCATTTATGAAGAAATTGAAGAAATTATGAAAGTCTACCCTACTTTATTTCCTGACGATTCATTTGGTGGTAAGTCCAAAGCGAGTACAGACATTATTGATAATAGAGACTTATTTAATCAAATTGCAAAAGAAACAGAGGACAATGCAGCATTCGCTAAGTTAGCAGCACTGGAGGGCAATGTTGATGAAGTACAACAACATCATCAAAACTTATTTGGGAGCTGCAAAAGTTGTCACTCCCGTTTTAAAGATTAACCCCATGTTAAAATATTTTTTTTTATTTTTTTTTCTATCAACTCATTTATTATTTGCAGATAATAAGCTAATGAAATACATACCGATAGATACAGAAGAATCTTTAAAAAGAATTCAAGAAGGAGCGATAGTTATTGATGTCAGATATCCAAATGAACACAATAAGATAAGAATAGAGAACTCACATAATATTCCTTTCAAAGAAATAACTGTTGAAAAGATTAATTCCATAAATCCTGATAACAAGGATATCATTATTCATTGCACTGCAGGCATAACCTCTAAAAAGGTAGCGGACAATCTAGTTGCACAAGGATATCAAGGCACTATCTATGAAATGGACAAAGGATTGATCGATTGGGTAAATCTAGGTTTTAAAACCGAGCAAGGCATATAATAAGTTATTATAAATATAACTATGAAAAATAGTTAGTGCTGAACATATAGTAAATCATATATCCAATAAGTCCTATGACCAGCAACACTAGAGGTATTACTGATATTGTAAAAGCTTCCCTGAATTTCTTATTAAATAATAACAAACTTACCAATAGTAAAATTAAAAGAATGAGTAGAAGTCTGATCATATTGTTAACTTTAGCATAATATTTAATAATTTTGCTATTCCATATTGGCTTATTTAGGTATAACAAGACTTAATCATGTCTAAAGTAAAAGTAGCTATTGCTGGAGCATTAGGGAGAATGGGAAATAATCTTATTAGTTCAGCGATTTCAAATACAAATGTTGAACTTATCGGTGTATTTGATGTCAAGGATATTGACACTAAGCTTATATCCAAGTATCCAATTCCAGAAAATATCATTACCACAAGAGAAGAGTCCTTTAAAGCAGCAGATATAGTAATAGATTTCACGTCACCTAAAGCCTTATTTAATTTTACAGAAGCCGCCGTTTCAAATAACACTGGTTTAGTAATTGGTACAACGGGCTTAGATGAAAGTCATTTCAATTTGTTAAAGCAATCAAGTAATTCAACTAAAATTTTCTATGCACCAAACATGAGTTATGGCGTAAATACATTTTTTGAAATAGCAAGAAAAGCTGCTAAACATTTAAAAGATTTTGATATTGAGATAACTGAAACACATCATCGACATAAAAAAGATGCGCCTAGTGGAACCGCAATAAAACTAGGAGAAGAAATTGTAGACGAACTCGGATTATCTAAATCAAACTTTAATTTTAATCGTCAAAGCCAAGATAACCAGAGAAAAGAAAATGAAATTGGATTTTCATCAATAAGAGGAGGGAATATACCGGGGGAACACACAGTTATATTTCACGGTGATAATGAGTCTATTGAATTAACACACAAGGCCTATAATAGAAAAATTTTTTCTGATGGTGCCGTTGAGGCGGCAGTCTGGCTAGCTGCACAGGAAAATGGTTTTTATTCTTTTAAAGATATGATCAGCTAGACGAGGAACTGTACTTTTCAATTATTCTTTTTAATTTTTTTCTTCTATCCTCACTTAAAAAACTAGCAAATAACTTTTTCTTTCCAGAATAGTTAACGCTAAGGGAATTTTTTTCATTTTTTATTTTCAACCAATTAAGATTATAACTATTCTGTTCAACAATTTCATCACCATCAAGCCGTTCTAATTGCATAGATTTTGATTCCAATGAAATTTTTTCAGTTTTTTTTAAACTCCTGACAAAATAAATAGTGCAAATAACCAAAATAGAAAATTCAACTAGACCAAAGATAATTATGGGCCAAGCCCCAACAAGTAAAAATCTTCCCCCAATAAAAATAATTAAAAAACCTGTTATTAGTAAGAAAAACAGTATTTGAAGATTGGTTAAACTTCTATTTGGTTTTAAGTGCAGTTTTCTTGTCATTTTCTATCAATTTATAAAATTATATTTATATTTATAATAAATTTTATCGCATACCAATAATATTATGAAAAAACAAGAAAGAGCTAATGTCGTTTTGGGTAATTTGAATAAATTCTATCCAAAGATCCCAATTCCACTTAAACATCAAAATATTTATGAGCTTTTAATAGCAGTACTGTTAAGTGCGCAGTGCACGGATGAACGTGTCAACAGGATTACACCTCTATTGTTTAAAATTGCAAATAATCCTTACGATATGTCAAAAATTCCAGTAAATAAAATTTACAAAATTATTAAACCATGTGGGCTTGCTCCAAAAAAATCAAAGGCGATTTCTAAACTTTCAAAGATTTTGATAAAAAAATACAATGGTATTGTTCCGGAGACCTTTGAGGATTTAGAAAGCTTACCAGGTGTCGGTCATAAAACAGCAAGTGTTGTAATGTCCCAAGGCTTTGGCCATCCTGCGTTTCCTGTTGATACGCACATCCACCGTTTAGCACAAAGGTGGGGCCTAACTAATGGCAAAAATGTCGTTCAAACTGAAATGGATATAAAAAAATTATTTCCAGAAGCGACTTGGAATAGACTTCATTTACAAATGATTTTCTATGGAAGAGAATACTGCAAAGCAAGAAGCTGCTTCGGTATCGAATGCAAAATTTGCACAGATTGCTATCCAAAACGAACAAAGGCTATCAAAGTAAAAAAACCCTAATTTCAATCAGATTATCTATGAAAAAAAATAGAATAATGTATAAAAATAACTTTATTTACCAATATGAGACAAATTAAGAAAATATTAATTGCCAATAGAAGTGAAATTGCAATTAGGATATCTCGTGCTGCAACAGAATTAGGCTTTAAAACAGTATCCATTTACTCTTACGAAGATCGTTTTGCATTACATCGCTTTAAAACAGATGAAAGTTATCTCGTTGGATCAGGATTAGGTCCCATACAAGCATACTTGGACTACAAAGGAATCGTACAAATTGCAGTTAACTCAGGCTGTGATGCCATACACCCTGGATATGGTTTTTTATCTGAAAACCCAGAATTTGCTGATGAATGTGCAAAGTACAATATAATTTTTGTTGGTCCTTCTCCAAATATTATGCGATCCCTCGGAAATAAAGTTGAAGCAAAAAAAACTGCTGGTAAAGCCAAAGTTCCAACCATACCTTCCACAGGACCTTTACCAAAAGATTTAAAAAAATGTAAAGATCTTGCAAAAAAAATCGGCTATCCGATTATGCTCAAAGCATCTTGGGGTGGTGGTGGTCGCGGGATGCGAGTTATAAAAAAAGAAACAGAATTAGAAAATCATATTAATACCGCTAGAAGAGAAGCTAAAAGTGCTTTTGGAAAAGACGATGTATTTTTTGAAAAACTTATCGAAAAAGCATTTCATGTTGAGGTCCAAATAATTGGAGATACTCATGGAAACATAGTTCATCTTTTTGAGAGAGACTGTTCTCTTCAAAGGCGTCATCAAAAAGTAGTTGAAAGAGCTCCTGCTGCCTACCTATCAGATAAAGAGAGAAATGCAATTTGCGAAGCTGGTGTGAGAATTGGAAAACAAGTTAACTATTCATGTGCTGGAACTGTAGAATTTTTAATGGATGCTAAATCTAGAGACTTTTTCTTCATTGAAGTTAACCCAAGAGTTCAAGTTGAACATACAGTAACAGAAGAAATAACTGGTATTGATATAGTTAAGGCCCAGTTTCTTTTAGCAGCTGGTGCTAAAATTGGCGATGATATATGTGGTGTACCACTTCAAGAAAATATACACATGAAAGGTCACGCCATCCAATCACGAGTTACAACGGAGGATGCAGCCAATGATTTTGCACCAGATTATGGAAAAATTAATGTTTATAGATCTGCAAGTGGTCTTGGAATAAGGCTAGATGCTGGAACCGCATCAACAGGTACAATTATTACACCATATTATGACTCTCTTTTGGTAAAAGTTACTGCGAAAGGGCAAACTCCTATTGAAGCTAAGAGAAGAATGAACAGAGCTTTAAGTGAGTTTCGAGTCAGAGGTGTAAAAACAAACATACCTTTTTTATTAAAGTTAATTAATCACGAAGGCTTTGACATTTTTAAATACCATACAAAATTTATAGATAGTGAAAAAAGTTTATTTCAATTCTCTGGTCGAAAAGATAGAGCAACTAAGACATTAAATTTTTTGGCAGAAGTTATTGTCAATGGTAATCCAGAAGTTGCTAACAGACCACGATTAAGAGAGACCACACCGGCAAAACTCTCTGACTACGGAATTTCTAGATCAAAAAAAGCACAAGAGACAGTAAATAATACATATAAACAAATTTTAGATGCTGAAGGCCCATCTGCTGTTGCTCATGCTGTATTAAAAGAAAAACAATTACTAATCACAGACACTACTTTTAGAGATGCTCATCAGTCTTTGATAGCAACTCGAATGAGAACACAAGATATGTTAGGCATAACTGATTTATACGAAGAAAGACTTAAGAATTTATTTTCAGTAGAATGCTGGGGTGGGGCGACTTTTGATGTTGCATTAAGATTCTTAAAAGAGGATCCGTGGGAACGTTTAGAAAAATTACGTGAACAAATGCCATCCGCATTACTACAAATGTTATTTAGAGGGTCCAACGCACTTGGGTATACAAACTATCCAGATAATGTTTTAAGAAGGTTTATTCAGCTTTCTGCTCTGTCAGGGATTGATGTTTTTAGAATATTTGATGCATTAAACTGGATAGAAAATATGAGAGTGTCTATTGATGAAGTTTTAAAATCCGGAAAAATTTGTGAAGCTTCTATTTGTTATTCTGGTGATCTATCTTCACCTGCAGAAAAAAAATATACACTTGAATATTATTTAAAAATGGCCCAAAAACTTGAGAAAATGGGAGTTCATTTTCTTGCTATTAAAGATATGGCAGGCTTATGTAAGCCCAAGGCGGCAAAAATCTTATTTAAAGAATTAAAGAAAAACATAAAAATCCCAATTCATTTCCATACACACGATACAAGTGGAAACGGCGTTGCGACGTTGCTTAATGCCTCTGATGCTGGAGTGGATATAGTTGATGTAGCAATTGACTCTTGGTCTGGTTTTACCTCACAACCTAGCTTCGGCGCAGTTCTTGAATCACTTGATGGAAACAACAGAGACCCAAAAATATCTTCTGCTGTTGTTAGGACTGCAGCAAATTATTGGGAAGGTGTAAGAAAGCAATACCAGCCTTTCGAAAGTAAAACTCGAACTAGTATGTCTGAGGTATATTTACATCAGATGCCAGGTGGGCAATATACAAACTTAAGAGAGCAAGCAAGATCAATGGGCATTACAGACGAGAGATGGCCAGAATTAGCATCAATGTATGCGGAGGTTAATAAAATATTTGGAGATGTTATTAAGGTTACACCTATATCTAAAGTTGTTGGTGACATGGCAATTTATATGTTGGCAAATAATATTCAAATTGAAGATGTCTTAGACCCCAAAAAAGATGTTGGTTTTCCTGCATCAGTAATTGAGTTTTTTAGTGGTCGATTAGGTCAACCATATAAAGGGTTCCCAAAAGCACTCCAAAAGAAAATCTTAAAAGGAAAAAAACCAATTATGTATAGATTTGGTTCAAAACTCCCTTCTCTAAAAATTAAAAACAGAACTAAAGAATTAGAGAAAAACTACAATGAGATTATTTCTGAGAAAGATACAATTTCACAAATATTTTTTCCTGAAGTTTTTGATGAGTATATGAAACATAAAAAGAAATTTGGCAACACTAGTGTTATCCCAACTTCAAATTACTTTTTTGGTATGAATACGGACGAAGAAATATATGTCTCTATTGAACCCGGAAAAACATTAATCATTAGATACTTCACTTTAAGTGAACCCAACGAAAAAGGTTTCAGAACAGTTTATTTTGAATTAAATGGTCAAGCTAGATCAGTTGACATTAAAGACAACTCCATAGCAGTAGACAATTTAGCCAAAGAAATTGCAGACCCAAGCAACAAGGATCATGTGGCAGCACCAATTCCAGGCTTGCTTGTAGATGTTGCCGTCACAGAAGGAATAAAAGTACCCAAGGGTGCTAAATTATGCACTATCGAGGCGATGAAAATGGAAACTGTTATTTACGCCGACCAACCTGGAACTGTAGAGAGACTTTGCGTAAAAGCAGGCGAAAATATTGAAGCCCAGCAACTTTTATTAATTATAAAATAATTTATTTAATAATAATATGATAACTATTTACCGTGGTTAAAAAGATTATAACGGCTAAACACAGAGGTTTTTGTGCCGGAGTCGAGAGAGCTGTTGAGATGGTCGAAAAAAGCCTTACAAAATATGGAGCCCCAGTTTATGTTCGCCATGAAATTGTTCATAATAAGTTTGTTGTTAACAATTTAAGAGAGAAAGGAGTTGTATTTGTAGACTCCTTAGAAGAAATACCTAAAAATACAAAACAACCGGTTATTTTTTCCGCCCATGGTGTTGCACAAAGAGTTATCAACAAAGCTAAAGATTATAATTTGTTATTTTATGATGCCATTTGCCCATTAGTTAGCAAGATTCACAAAGAAATAATTCAGTTAGAAAACAACAAATATAAAATAATAATGATTGGTCATGAACATCACCCAGAGGTTGATGGAACCGCAGGCCAATTAAAAGACATCAGTAATTTAACTTTAGTTCAAGATATCGATGATGTTGAAAAATTATATTTTCCTTCAAGCCAAAAACTTGCCTACATAACACAAACAACGCTATCAGTATTTGACACACAAGATATTGTTGATGCCCTTGAAAAAAAATACCCTTCAATCCTTGCACCAAAAAAATCAGATATTTGCTACGCAACTTCTAATAGGCAATTATCTGTACAAGAGATGTCTAAAAATGTTGATGCTTTTTTTGTAATTGGGGCGCACAATAGTTCTAATTCAATTAGGTTGGTTGAGACTGCTAAAAGATTTGGCTGCAAATATAGTGAATTAATTGAAAATATAAATGACTTTGATTACTCAACCTTAGCAGAATTTAATACAATAGGTTTAACAGCTAGTGCCTCCGCTCCAGAAGAGCAATTAAATATGTTCATTGATCAAATTAAAAAGGTTTATGCAATCGAAGTTTTAAATTTTAAAGAAGATGAAAATATAACCTTTAAAATACCTAATTTTCTTAATTAAATTTTCTTCTATAAAAAACATCTACTAAAGTCATATGAGGAAGGGTTAGAGCAGCTAATCCAATAAACAAAGTTTTTATAAAGGACTCTTCAAAAGAATAATTATTATAAAGGTAGATTATTGCTAAGCTTCCCCCAATCCATGTTAGTAGAGTAAAAGAGATAGTAGTTATTGTTACAAACTTATTATTGGATAAGTATTTTGAGGTATCTTTGAGTATTGATTTTACGTGCTTAAATGTATGAATAAAACAAAAATAAATTGAGAAGCCAACAAGTGGTTCAGTCAAAAAAACAATCAGTAATACAAAAATCATTTCCAATAGACCCCATCTTAATCTTGGCACAATGAATGCTAAGTAACTATATCTAAGTAATAGAATGAAGTAGAAAAAATATGCTATGAAAAGATAGTTTTGAAGATGGATAAAAGATGAATTAGATAAAAAAGCGAATATTTCAAATGTTTCACTTGTATGAAAAAAAATAATCCCAAATACAATATTTAAACCATGGGTTATCGATATTGACCACTTATATTTTCCTAATTCTAAATAAGACCAATCACATAATCCAAAATGAATTACGCTCATAAAAATGAATATAAATAGAGCGACCACAGGAAAGTAAATCCAAAACACAATTACAGACACAGATATAATCAAATATAAGATAACAAAAATAAAAAAATCTTTTCTTGTCTTGTATCCTAATAAAGCTGCAACAGCCCCATCAAAAGAGCCGTGGGGAACGCCTATGAAAGAAACCATACAAAGTGCAAGTAATGAGATAAAGCTTAGCTCATACATTTAGTTAATAATAGTACCAAGAGCACTTTTTATAAATTTATATTTAGGCATTGACATTATGACCTTTATTTTTGTTGCTGTATTAGATATGCCCATCATAAATGATCCAAACTCATTCCCATTTAGTGAATTGGCCATATTAATAAAAATTTTTTCAGTCCCATTATTATTTTTTAAGTAATTGACAAATACTTTATCCATCCACTGATCAAAATAGGAATGATGTTTTTTCTCAGAGTCATCCTTGTGTTTTACTAAGTTTTTTAAAAAAAAAGAAAAAGCATACCCTGTTGATATTTTAGTAGCACCCCCTCTTGTGCCAATATTAATATAATTTTTGTATGATTTATTTATAATATCATACATCGGTAAAGCTCCTTTTTCTTCGTCAACTATTGTATATTCAGATATCTTTAACTTTGTCTCAATATATTTTTTAATTTGATCTTTATACCAACTATCAGCTTGGATTTCTGAGGAGAAAACTGTTGACTCAACTAATACTTTATTTTCACTTATCGGCAAACAATACATAAAGTGTAATCCAACATTTTGGTCAACACGAAAATCCATCAAAGTAATTTTTTTGTTATCAATAACTTGCTTAGTATCTATAAGGTACCCAAAGAAATGCTGCTTAACCTTATTTTCCTCTAATTTTGGTGTTCTAGAGTCATATATTTTCTTTGCATAAACTTTCTCGCCGTTATCAAGCTCTATCTCAAAATATTTCTCTAAATTATCAATACGATGAACATTTAGGGTTTTAATGGACAAGTTTTCAAGGTTGTCTAAACAATATTTTTTCCAATCTTGAAACCGTATTGTGCAATATGGTAAATCTTTAGTTTCATGTAATATACACTCATTTGCCAAGTAAAATTCCCAACTAAACCATTTTTTTTGTACAAGATTGCTAAAATTTTCCATCCAATCTGTCATCCAGAATGCAAAAAAATTATTTCTTTTATTATGATATTCTTTATCGATACCAATAAGACTATGGCTCGTTCCCGCATAATTTAATTTAGCTGTAGCTAGAGCACTAGCGCCCATACCTATAAAAGCGACGTCATATATTTTCATTTTTGAAATTATCTCTAATTGGTTTATAGGATGTAAAAATACTCTTTAAAAATAAAAACTCAGGTATTGAAACTATTGTAATCCATAATTTCTCTAATTTATTTAAATAAACTCTTTCTAATTGATACGCATAACCTTTCTTCTTAATTTTATTACCAATCCCTTTATAGATTTTTGCTGCGAAAAATATCGCTAATCTAGTTCTTAAAGGAATAAATTTCATGCCACAAAAACCATTTGCATAAAACTTTTCAGAGAGCTCTATTAATTTTTTAATTGATAATTCAATTATTTTATTTTTTTGGTCATCAATATTATTATCTCTTAAATCACTTAAAGTAATTTGACCTATCCATTCCTGAGGTAAATACACTCTATTTAATTTAGCATCTTCAAATACATCTCTTGCAATATTAGTCAATTGCATTGCAATTCCTAGATCAACAGCATGCTTTCTGGCTTCATTATTTTTAGTATTAATAATTGGCAGCATCATCAAACCAACTGTTCCAGCCACTCTATAGGAGTACTCTACTAATTCCCTCTCATCAGCAATTTTTACGTTTTGTTGATCGCTTATTAATCCATCTATTAAATCATTTAAGATATTTAAATTGATTTGGTTTTGTTCAAAGAAAATATTGATCTCAGATGTTTTGTTATCCTTTACTTGTTCGAATATATCTTTTATTTGAGAGGACGTATCTAAATCAGAACTATCAGCAACGTCATCTAGATAGCGGCATATGCTATAAAGTTTTGAAGCAGCAATTCTATTTTTCTTAGGTAAGAAAAAACTTGCCCAATAAAAACTTTTACCCTCTGATTTAATGCTATAAGTATTTGTTTTAAAAGATGTCACCTTAATGACTAACTTTAAAATCCTTAATTATAAGTTTCTCAATCACCTTAGCTGAACACAGCACTCCTGGTATTCCAGCTCCTGGATGTGATCCCGCTGCAGAGAAATACAGATTTGATATTTTTTTATCTCTATTGTGATAACGAAACCATGCTGATTGAGAAAAAATTGGAGCTACTGAAAACCCTGCTCCATATTTTGATCTATAATCTTTTTTAAAATCTTCAGGAGTCATCCAAAACTCTGCTTCTATATTTTCTGTTAACCCTGGCATAATGGTTCTATCTAAGGCTTCGACTATTTTATCTTTAAGTTTTGGCCCTTCTGTTTCCCATTGAACATCTCCTTGAAGATTGGGAACAGGGCATAACACGTAAAAACTATCACATCCCTCAGGCGCAAAAGTTTCATCTGTTGCAGTAGGTCGATGAAGATAAAGTGAAAAATCATCTGTTAAAATTTTTTTCTCAAAAATATCGTTTAGTAATTCTTTATATCTTTCAGACATCCAAATAGTGTGGTGAGCAACGTTAGAAAATTTTTTCTTAGATCCAAAAAAAAGAACATACAGACCCATAGAATAGTGTGTAAATTTTTTAGGCTTTAAAAGACTGTCTCTTGAATACTTTGAAGGCAACATCTCACTATAAACTGTGGGAGGGTCTGCATTACATATCACAAGATCTGCTTCTATTTTACTTCCGTCTGTAAGTACAACATTTTCTGCTTTACCGTTAGTTATAGAAATTCTTTCAACATCGGATTGTTTTTTTATATCAATGCCTTGCCTTACCATTAAATTTTCTAGCTCTTTTACAATTTTACCTGTACCGCCCATACAAAAGTACACTCCCCATTTTCGCTCGAGGTAGTGTATCAAAGCGTATATAGATGTTGTTGTAAATGGATTACCTCCAACTAACAAAGGATGTATTGAAAATGCTTTCCGTAAATACTTATTTTTTAATTTGCTATTTACCAATTGACTAACTGTTAAATAGCTCTTGAGTTTGATTAAAGAGGGTAATTGTTTTGCCATTTCCCAGAATGAAATAAAGGGTTTATCTGATAGCTTTTCAAAGCCTATCTCAAAAATATCTTTTGATGTTTTTAATAATTTGTCATAGCCTTTGACATCATTTTCATCAAATTTTCTAATTTCATTATTTGTATCTTCTATAGAAGGTCGATAATCAAAAGTTTTCCCATTATGAAAGTAAAACCTATACCAAGGGTCTAAGGATTTGAAATCTAAATGATCTTTGAGGTCTTCTCCAAACAACTTGAATAGTTCTTCAAATAAGAATGGGGCTGTTATTACTGTTGGTCCAGCATCGTGTTTGTAGCCACCTTTCTCAAACACTCTAGCCCTTCCACCGAGCATGTTAAGCCTCTCAATAAGAGTGACGTCAAAACCTAGCTTTCTACACCTTAACGCTGCAGCTAGTCCCCCGAACCCTCCACCAATTACAACAACTTTTTTACTCAAGACAATTAAAATATAGGAATTTTAGATAAAAAAAAACCAGGCAAGTTAGCCTTGCCTGGTTTAAATAGGTTATAAAGCTTTATTAAGCTTTTTTGCCTGAAGATGCTACTGCAGCAGCCCAAATAACTGCGACAAAAGCGATCTTATTCACAACGTCAGCAACGTTATAGATAACGTTTAATGTTACGGCATCAGCTCCTCCAGTTAAGTAACCGAAGAAATATCCTAAAGGATAAATAGCCCAACCAACAGTAACGATCCATCTCATTGTGTTGAAAGCTGTTTGAACAGCTGCAGGACACTTGTCAGCAGCAGCTTTACCAGCTTCACCAGCAAAAATTTCATATAAAATGTATGCCCAACCAGCTAGACCTACAATGAATCCTGCCCATGCGTTAATGAAGCCTGCTTCACCAGCATAACCAGCTACAAGCATAACTAAAGTACCAATTAATAGTCTCCAGAAAATACCAGCTGAAACTGTAGCAACAGCAGCAAGGATTATGTAAAATTCAATCATCTGTAAAGGAACAGTGATTAACCAGTCAACATATCTATAAACAGTAGGTGTAGCACCTGTTGTTACCCACACTTCTCTCATGTAGAAGTAGTGAACTGCAGCAACTAAACAAACAAGACCACCAAGTGCAAGAGATGTCTTCCACTTACCTGATACGTTGTTAGTCTCTAAAAAAAAGAATGCAGTAGCGGCAACCATACACATTGAGATAACCCAAAAAGATATCCCAACAAAGTCGTTTGGCTCTAAGCCAACGCTTGCAGAAGCTATTCCTGGCAGTGCAACTAGTGCAGCTGTTGGGATAGCCATTGATTTCAAAAACTTAATCATTGAGTACTCCTTTTCTTAAGTTCTAAAACTTATAACAGAATCCTAAAAGTTAAGATTTGTTAATTTGAACGGATTATAGGTATTAATTGCAAAAAAAAAATACTTAATATGACTTTTATTAATATATTTTGGGAGTATAGTGGGTAAAAAAATGGCTATTTTTCAAGATAGTGTACTGTTTAATGGGTTTTTATTCTTTTTATCCACACTGTTGTTATGGATATTGCTGAAATTCAACAAAAGCTACATAAATAACAAAAAAACTAAGAAAACCGTTAATTTCATTATTTATCTGGTTTTTATTGGAGTCATTATATTCATTTTTGATAATCACACGTCACATTATTTAGATAACTTGTAAGTACATGAAAATAAGTGCAACCTTCGACGAAACACAAATTAAAGCATTTTCTCTTAATTTTGATAAAAAGCTCCTCCGACACATTGAAAAATTAAAATCACCTGATAAACGCATCAAAAAGGCTTTGCTTTATTTTGCCAAAACTGGGGGGAAAAGGATCAGACCTTTCTTGCTTTATTATATGGGTTCATTTTTAAATATTAAGCCTAGCCTATTAGATGACTTTGCCCTCTCAATTGAGTGTGTTCATCTTCATTCTTTAATTCATGATGATTTGCCCTCTATGGATAACGACGACTATAGAAGAGGAAGGCTAACTGTTCACAAAAAATTTGATGAGGCCACTGCTGTCTTAGCTGGAGATATGTTCCAGGTCTTATCAGTCAAAACTCTAGCAGAGTCAAAATACCTTTCTGCTAGTCAAAAAGTAAACTCAATTGAGATGCTCTCTAAAGCTAATGGCATGGAAGGCTTAATAGCAGGACAATCTTTAGATATTTATATGAAAAAAAATTCTACCATAAAACAAATAGAAGAGATGTATCTTTTAAAAACAGGTGCTCTATTTAGTTTGTGTTTCAATCTTCTTTTAAACGTAAAAAATTTGAATGTGAGCAAGAAGAGAGAACTAAAAATTATTGGTAATACCATTGGAAAAATTTTTCAAGTTACAGATGATATGTTAGATAGATGGGGCAATGAACGTGAAGTTGGTAAAAAAATTAAAAAAGACTCAAAAAAAGCGAGTATTGCTTATAAACTTAGTCGTATAGAATGCTCGAAATATTTAAAACAGATACAAAATAAAAATTACAAAACAATGGAAAAATTCTTTGGTACAAATAAGGAGGCCTTGCTATACATGTCAAGTCTTGTAAACTTTATTGTCAATCGTGTTAAATAAAGAAAAAAATTTTTTAATATATGAAATGGCTCACATTAAATGACAATCAATGAAAATGAATTAGCTGATGCGCGTGTAGCTTGGGGCAATAGTATGATAGCAATTTCAAAAGCCTATGAAAAATCAGGCATTGATGATGCTACAATAGTTGCAAATGAAATGTTAGATCAGCTATATGGGTTTGAGTTTGGGCCTGTCTTATTTAAACCAACCCTTAGTGGGGGCAGCCAAACATTTCGATCAAATAAAGAGGGCGCCTTATCTTATTTTATTGGAAATAACCCAAAGTACCCTTTAGATAGTGGATTTGGAATTAAATCTTGGCGTGAAGTTAAATCAGAAACATCTTCAACATTTGTAGAGGAGAAAATCGCCATGTGGATGGGCTGGGTAACACTGATCGACAAAAAGGGAGATCAGGTTAAAGTTGATAAAAGCTGGGGTTATAAAAAAACTAAAAACGGTTCATTGAAAATAGTATTGCACCACTCTTCACTTCCTTATGAAGTATAAAAAGTCATTTTATTCATAGAGGACATATTATACTTAATTGGGTTATTAAAATTTAATCGCCAGTAACCTTTAATATATATTCAAGAGGCTTTCCCTCTATCGTAAATTCATCGTAAAGATTTGTATTAAATGTAATTTTTATAAAATTATCTTTTAAATTAAAAAAGCGTTGAGGAACATGCACCCAGTTAGAATAAACTCTTGTAATTTTTATATCATTTACAAATAATTGTAAGTATCCCATATTAGGTTGATTTTCACTTCCAATTTGTGAGGGGTTTAATATAAAATTTTCTAAATCAATATATAAATTATATCCATCCACTTTATCTTTTATAATTTCTAAATTAATCAAAGGATAAGGCTTCTCGGCATCTATCTTGTTTCCAGGGTGATGAGCAAAACAATTAACGTATATAAATAATAAAAATATTGAAAATTTAATATTCATTAGGATTAAATATATTATTTATTACTCTTTGTTAAATGATTATCTGTTTCAAATTTATGTACACAATTCTTTCGAGTACATTTCAATGAAAGAATTATCTTTATAATTATAAATCGTAATATTAATTATTTTTTTATCTGATGATTTGTTTTGTACATAGATCCTACAATTATCAGTATTGTATCTATGAAATTCATAAATCTTTTCTATCTTTGAAAAATCAGCCTTCCCATACTTTAAGATTAAATCGTTCAAGGGTTTATTTAAAAATAGCTCTATATCTTTGAAATGTTCAACAATTTCTTCATTTTCTTCAACGGTTTCCTCTACCTCTGGGGTATATATAATTTTAGGGACGGGCTCTGGTTTTATAACCTGCTCTTCCACATCAGTTGTCTCACAGCTCACTGTAACAATAAGTAATGAAATAAAAATGAAATATTTAAATGGAATTATAAAAGTCATCAATTTCCTAAATTATTAGGTAAATAAAGTTCACATGCAATTTCTATATTAAAAACAAAATATAACAATCGAAACTAAGTTATATCTTGTCCACTTTTTTCTTCGACTTATATAGTTTATAATCTTATTTGTGAGAATTAAATATGAACAACCATCTGTTTGTCATCAATCTTATAAAAGTGTTTTAGGACAAAGACCAATCTGGGACTGGAGGCATGACAAGTTGCTATGGGTGGATATTTATGAAAATAAAATAATTGAAACAGATCAAGAGAATAGCGGAGAGCGACATTTCACTGTACCTGACGGTGTGACTAATATTCTTTTACAAGACAATAAAAATTATATCATGAGCTCTTACGACTCTATTTTTTCTATTCATCCCTCTCTATCAAAAAAACAACTTCTTACAAAGATCAAGTTTGAAAGCCCTAATAATAGAATTAATGATGCAGATGTGGATTTAAATGGTCAGATATGGATATCGACTATGGATATTCAGCAAAAGTCTCAGACGGGTAAAGTCATATGCCACGATACTAATTTAAAACCAATTTATTCTGATAACTCTTATATTATTTCCAATGGACCAGTTTTTGATTATGAGAGAAACGTAGGTTACGTAACGGACTCTATAAAAAGAATAATTTATATCTTTTCAACAAACGACTTGTCTCGTAATGGAATAAACAAAAAAGTTTTTCTTTCCATGAACAAAATCGATGGAAATCCAGATGGAATGACAGTTGATAAAAAAGGTAACTTATGGGTTGCAATGTGGGGGAGTGGTAAAGTTTGTTGCTTTGATAAACAAGGCAGCCTCAAATTAATATTACAACTTCCTGTTTCAAAAGTAACAAGTTGCACATTTGGTGGAAAAAATTTAAATGAGCTTTTTATTACAACAGCGTCTGTTGGTCTAAATGATATCGAGGCAGAAAGACAACTACATGCAGGAAAACTGTTTAAGTTCGTAACTCAAGAGCAAGGGTATGCCTCAAACTGTTACAGATCTGAAAACATCCCTGATTTGTATCATTAAATATGAAATTTAATCAAACTCAGATTGGTGACATTATTCAAATGGCATGGGATGATCAAACTGATTTTAGCCATATAACAAAAGTTTATGAAATTAATGAGGGGGATGTAAAAAAAATTATGAAAAATAATATAAAACGAAAAAGCTATGAAATTTGGAGAAAACGAATTCATCAAAGAAGTGCGCAAAGAACCCAGCTCAAAGGTAAAATAAATGTCTAAAGCTATATTTGGAGCAGGATGTTTTTGGGGACCAGAAAAAAAATTCTCTGAGATCAAAGGAGTCATTCAAACCCAAGTTGGCTATTCTCAAGGTTTAACAGATAAAACTACATATGAAGAAGTTTGTACAGGTAATACAAACCATGCTGAAGTTGTTTTTTTAACTTTTGATGAAGAAAAAATCTCATACAAAAACTTAGTGGAGTTTTTCTACCAAATCCATGATCCCACAACTTTAAATCAACAAGGCCCAGATCGAGGATCTCAATACCGCTCAGTTATAGCTTACTACGACGATACCCAATTAGAGGTAGCTAAACAGATCACAGACAAATTAAATGAAAGCAAATTTAATCAAAAAATCACAACAGTTATAGAGCCTGTTAAAAACTATTGTCCAGCGGAAGACTACCATCAAAAGTACATGGAAAGAAAATACTCTTTTTTAAACTTCTAATCTTTTATATAGGAGAGTACGGATAAATAATTTTAGGAAACTTATAATTAGATTTTTTTTTATAATATTTGTTCACAAAATAATTTGATTTTAATTTTGTTACAGACAAAGTTTTACTTTTAATAAATTTAAATTCAGAAATATCTTTCAGCTTCTCTGTCCCATTTCCTATTAGGTAATAATCTTGACTCAATAATTCAATAAGATCTGAATTAATTTTTAAAGTCTTTGTCTTGCCAACTAACTTGCCAGATGTATCAATTTTTTGAATAGCTAAATCTCTTCTATTTGTATCTACTAAACACAAGATGCTTTTAGTGGGTTTCTTTTTAAGTCCCAAAAAGAAATGCTCAAAAATAGAGTAGCTCACTATTTCCACCTTGTGGCTTATAAAAAAGCCTTTCATGAGCGAATGGCAATTTCGTATTGCAGTAAAGCGCGCTGGCCCTTTGTTGAGGTGTAACTTTTTAATGAATTCAGCCTTTATTTTTGTTTTTTTTACTAAGTCGGCCAACAATTTAGATAAAATTTTTTCATGTCCAAACTCACTTTTTACTGTTTTATCCCAAATAATTTTTTCATTTTTAAATAAAGTAATAGAACAGTATGATAAAGAACTATCGATGCCGATCTCAAAATTTTTCATTTTATTAGTCATTTTTATATTTAATTTTGTAATTCCAGTTAATACATCCTATGCAACAAGTGTAAATGATACAATTCCAAATAACATTTTAATGTATCACCGTTTTGATGAAATTAAGTACCCCTCAACAAATATTCGAGAAGAACAATTAGTTAGTCATTTAACATATTTAAAGGATCAAGGATTTAAATTCATTTTAGTAAAAGATCTTTTGTTTCCAGATAAATTACAAGAAAAATCTATTTCCATAACAATCGATGATGCATACTTATCATTTTATGAAGTGGGCTTACCTGTTTTTGAAAAATTTGAAGTACCCGTAACTTTATTTTTAAATACAGAAAATATTGGTGGGCAAAATTATATGTCTTGGGGCCAACTCAAAGACGCATTAAATAGAGGTGTTGATATTCAAAATCACACACACTCTCATTCCAGTCTACCCACTCTTAATGAATTAGAAATAGCGAACGAAATAGAAAAATCTCAAAAGCTTATTTTGGAAAACTTAGGTATTACTCCTAATTTATTTGCTTATCCTTTTGGTGAGAACAGCTCCACAGCACAAAACGTTGTGTCGCAATATTTTGATGCTGCCTTTGGTCAACACTCAGGAGCCTTTTCGATTAATCAAAAGTATTTTATTCCTAGATTTCCTCTCAATGAAAACTATGGATCTATTGATCGTATCAAAGATGCGTCCAGTGTTTTACCTTTCAATAACGTAGACATTCAACCAAGCAATCCTTATCAAATAGAACCAATTACAAGATATGTTTTAGACTTTCAAGAAGACGCATCGAACATCAATTGTTTCATCAGTGATTTTCAAGGCTCTTTTAATCAAACAACAACAATCCTTAGTAGTAAATTATTAATTGAGCTCAACAGACTTCCTGTAAAAGGAAGATTAAGATTTAATTGTACAAAAGTTAATAATGGTATTTTTTGGTTTGGTTATCAGTATTTAATTAATTAATTTTGAACCGATCAAAATCTTGAAGTTTATTTGAAGCAATAATGAGTTCTAATTGATCAACATATTTATCGCCTATTTCAGCGTAAGCCGCTAAATATTTCACCTTCATGCTGATGGGATCTGTGTATTTGAGGCGCTCATCGATATGCCTCACGACTCGAAAATTATAATACGCAGGGTGCGTGTTGATATTAAACATATAAGCTTCAACGCTCTCAGATAAATTATTAAATTTTAAAACGGCATGAGTTTTATCCTCATCTCTGTCTTGGGGAATAATTCCTCTATCCTCACGGGTTGTCCATTGGCCGTAAAGAGCGTTTCCTTCACTGGCAAATCTTGACTGACCCCAACCACTCTCAATAATCGCCTGCCCTAGAGCAAGGGAGATAGGAATAATGTTTATGCGTTGTTTAAGTTTTTTAAATAATTTTTTGTTAATCTCGCTGTAATCTAACTTATACTTTTTAGATAATCTAATCACCTCATTGGTTTCGTTTTCATTTAATTCTTTTCTAGCAAACTTTTTTTCTATATTCACAACCATTCTTCTTTCTTGCATGATTAAAATATTGGTTTTGTAAATTATAGGAAGTGTGACGAGGTAAAATAATTTTTTCTTTGTTGGGACATCTTGAATATCTGAAAAATCTTTGGGTAATTCAGATATGATGGGAAGGTGATCGATGTTCTTTTCAGTTAAACTCTCAGGCATAAAATTATTTTTTTTGTAATATTTATTTAAATCTACCCAACTATCAAATTCTCCTGCGTTAAGAAAAGAATTTATAAAAAATCCAAAAAAAAAAATAAAAAAACTAGGCTTCAACGGGTCGTACTTCACGGACTTCAGGAATATAATGCTTTAGCATATTCTCAATTCCCATTTTTAAAGTAGCCGTAGAGCTAGGACATCCCTGACAGGCTCCTTGCATTTGAAGGAAAACTATTCCCTCATTATATTTGTCGAAAATTATATCTCCACCGTCCATCGCAACAGCGGGTCTTACCTTACTATCAAGAAGTTCTTTAATTTTCTTTACAACGTCACTGTCGTTTTCATCAATGACATGCTCCGTTGATGCTGTGTTTTCTGAAATGACAGGTTTGTTCATTGTAAAGTGCTCAATGATACAGCCTAAGATAGCAGGCTTCATAAGAGTCCAATCATTATCATTGCCTTTAGTGATAGTGATAAAATCCGATCCAAAAAAAACTCCCTCCACACCTTTAATATTGAATAAGTTCATTGCTAATGGAGAGTTAGAGGCAGATTCTTGATTTTGATAGAACATTGTTCCATCTGTCATCACCTCTTTCCCTGGCAAAAACTTTAAGGTTGCTGGGTTTGGTGTCGGTTCAGTTTGTACAAACATTGCTAATAATATGTCTATAAAATTGGAAAATTCAAGCCCAAGTGTTTATCTAAAACCGACTATCTTATAGACTTCCTTGATAATAGGGCCTGCGATTGTGGATGCTTTTTCACTCCCCACCTGCAAAATCTTATTTAGCTCATCCTTGTTATCGAGAAGATTGAGTATCTCTTTCCTCACCGGACCAACAACTTGAATTAAAGTGTCCGCAAGATCGTTTTTTAATTTTGAGTACTCTTTGCCCGCATAGCCTGCTAAAGTTTTTTCAATACTCTGGTCCAAGCAAGCAGACAGAATATTTATTAAGTTTAAACATTCAGGTTTATTTTGTAATTGGTCTTTGTCTTCTGGAATAAGGTCTGAGTCAGACTTCGCTTTTCTTATCTTAGAGCTGATATCATCATCACTATCTGTTAATAAAATTCTGGAAAGCTCGGAAGCATCAGACTTTGACATTTTTTTGGTTCCATCTCGTAGACTCATCACCCTCGTAGCATTGCCGTAGATTAATGGTTCCGGCAGGGGAAAGAAATCGACTTTAAAATCATTATTAAACTTTTGTGCAATATCTCTTGATAATTCTAAATGCTGTTTTTGATCATCACCAACTGGAACATGCGTTGCAAGATATGCAAGAATATCAGCTGCCATTAAATTAGGGTAAACCATTAACCCAACACTTACGTTTTCTCTATTTTTTCCTGCCTTATCTTTAAATTGTGTCATTCTATTCAGCCAACCAATACGACTGACACAATTAAACACCCAAGCGAGTTGAGAGTGCTCTGCTACACTTGATTGTTGAAATATAATTTGTTTTTTGTAATCCACTCCTGCAGCAATAAACGATGCTAATACTTCTAGAGTGTTCGAGCGAAGCTCATTTGGATTTTGCTCAACGGTGATTGCGTGTTGGTCCACCACACAATAAATACATTCAAATTCTTTTTGAAGTTCCACAAAGTTTTTTATAGCACCCAGGTAATTACCTAAGTGCAGCGTCCCTGTTGGTTGAACGCCAGAAAAAACTCTTTTTTGGAAACTAGTCATTTTTTATTGTTTATAAAATTGATATCAGAATTATCTAATAAGATCGAGTGACTTCAGTTGATTCATAAATATCTAAAGAATAGAAATCAGATTGTTTTCTATAGATTTAAGCAGTTTTGTATCTTTTATTTTTTGGTTATTACTATTTGTTAATTGAAAAATATCAAAAACTTTCTCTCCATAAGTAGAGATTTTTGCTGATTGAACGCTAATTTGTTTATCATGAAACACTCCTAGAATGTCCATTAAAAGGCCTGGTCTGTCGCCGGATAGTATTTGAAAAGTAGTGACTTGCTTGCTCATCTCGTTATCAATTGTGATTTGAGGATTGACGGCTAGTTTTTGCTGATCTTGGGTAAAGGACTGTAAGGGTTTAAAATCCTTTTGATCAAGAGCACTCATCACGTGTTTTGCTGTTCGCTTTTGCTCGTTGAGATCTAAAACACCTTTATTGAAGAAGTTCGTTACCCAAAATACATCAATTACTTGATTGTTATTCAAAGAGATTATTCTGGAGCTTAGAATATTTGATTGAGAATGAGTAAACCCAGAGACAATGTCTTTTAATATACCGGGTCTATTTTTACTCGTTACGACAACTGCACTATATTCTTTATTTTCATAGTTTAAAAAATTTACTGAGTTAATAATTTTTTCTTTTTTATTTTTTTGATAAATTTTAAATATATCTACAATCATTCTGGACGAAAAGGCTTCCCAAAACGGAGCAGGAAACTCTTTGATGGACTTGTTGATAAATTTTTTCAGGCTTATATCGGATTGTTGTAACACAGACTTCTTCAAGGATTCTTGAACAGAGGATGAATAAGTTTTTGTATCTAAACCTCTTTGAAGAAAGTCTTTTGCATTATAAAACAAACTTCGAAGCAAACTTACTCTCCATTCATTTAGAATATTTGGTCCAACAGAAGCAATATCACATAAGGTAAATAGAAATAATGAATTTATTTTTTCTTCTGTGTTTGCTATAGAAGTAAATTTAGCAATTGCCTCAGAGCTTTGCGTGTCATTTTTAAAGGCTGTATCGCTCATCACTAAATGATGTTCAACTAGCCACAATGTTAATTCTCTCACTTCTTGTGATACAGGAAGTCTTTTTAAAATTTTATTAGTTAACTCTGTTCCATAAACAGAATGATTTTTTGGCCCCTTCTTTCCGATGTCATGAAATAGTAAAGCGATGTGAAGGGCTTCTCTCGAGGATAACCTGCTATATATTTCATTATAAAAGGATTTTTGTCTTAGCTCATTTAGGTTGTGCAGTGTCAATAATAAGTGTTCGTCTGTGGTGTAGTGATGATAAATATCAAACTGCACCTGCCCCCAAACTCTACCAAACTCAGGAAATATTTCGCTAAATAGCTGAGTATCATTAAAATCATGAAGGGCCTGTATAGGATTTTTTTTGGAGACGACAATATTTAAAAATGATTGGAGGTGTTGTTTATCAGTGGTTTTTTTTAAAAATTTTCTCTTTTCCTCAACGGTTTTTAAAAAGCGAGGATGAATGAGTAAATTATGTTCCAATGATTTTTCAAAGACGTTTGCCCATTTTTGTTGAAGGTTTTTAGCGGTATTATTTTTTAAATTCAGAAATCCTTTTTCAATTATAAATTCTTTTTCTAGTGATTTAGTTTTAGTGGGTTTTCTTTTATAAATCGTTTTGATTATTAAATCCTCTGGAAGCTTCGAATAAAAGGTTCTTAAGAGAGAATTAATCTTTGCAACATTCACAAACAAATCTTTCATAAAAATCTCCACTCCTTTTTCCTTCTTTTTGTCTTTGTAAGAGAGTTTTTTTGAAATTTTTAACTGATTTTCAATAGATAGAACATCACCTTTGCTTTCGTTAAATAAATGAATAAATGCTCGAATGGTTAAGAGAAATTTCCAAGCATTCTTTAATTCTTTAATTTCCTCTTTGGTGTAAATATTAATAGACGTTAAGTCCTCTAATTTATAAATGTTAAACATAAAGATTGATACCCACAGTATGGTATGAATATCTCTAAGACCCCCAATGCCCTCTTTAATATTCGGCTCTAAATTACTTTTAATTCCTATTCTATAGTCATGTCTTTCAACCAACTCTATAAGCTTTAATTCGCTGAGTTTTAGGGGATTTTGTTTTCCAATTAAAATTTTAATGGATCGAACAAACTCACCGTATTGAATTTCATCACCAATGATAAATCGAGTCTCAACAAATTTTGTAATTGTTTTTATATCTTTCTTAGAGTCGATTAATGCCTGTTTAATTGTTAAGAAAGATACTCCAACTTCTAATCCAATATCCCACAGTGTATTATTTAATTGAGTAATAAAATCTCTTATATTTTTATTAGATTTTTTATAAATAAATAGTAAGTCAACATCACTTTTTGGTGACAAGTCATGTCTGCCATAACCTCCTACAGCGATTAAACAGAAGTCAGAAACTGGAAAAGTAATTTGAATATCTTTAACAATCTCAATAATTAATTTATCGACCAGATTACCATGGCTTTTGTTAAATAAGACCCCATTATTATTTTTAATCAGGGAGCCAAAAAGCATATCTCTGCCCTCAAGATATTTCTTTTTAAAACTAGGGACTTTTTTCATAAAACAAACTTAATATTTGTCTTCAGTAACATATTAGAATTAATACATTTAAAAAAAAATGTATCAATGTAATCTTAAATCAATTTCTAAGCACATTCATGTTTATTAATAAATATAAAACTTTTATTCCTATTTTTATCGAATAAATTCTTCATATATTTAAAATATAAGATTCTTATTAAATAAATAATTTAAAGGAAAAAAATATGAAAAAAATATTTATAACTTTTATTCTTTTCACTCTAATTTCTGTGGCTAACGCAAGAGATACTATTAGTATTGTTGGTTCATCAACAGTATTTCCTTATGCAACAATTGGTGCAGAAAGATTTACCGAAGAGGGTTATAACGGAGCAACCATTGAGCCCACTGGTACCGGTGGTGGTATGAAACTTTTTTGTGGAGGTATTGGTGAAAAATTTCCTGATATTACAAATGCTTCTAGACCAATGAAATCAAAAGAGGCAAAACTTTGCCTCGAAAATGGTGTCACTGAAGTTATCGAAGTGGTCTTAGGTAATGATGGTCTTACATTTTCAAATAGTGTTGAAGCTGAGAGGTTTAGCTTAAAAAAAGAACATATTTTTTTAGCAATGGCTGATGAAGTTCCTGTAGATGGTGTAATCATCAAAAATCCATATTCAAAATGGAGTGAGATTGACTCATCTTATCCTGAATATGAAATTGAAGTACTTGTTGCCCCTCCTACTTCTGGGACTCGAGATGCGTTCGATGGTTTGGTAATGGAAAAAGGTTGTGAAAAATCTGGATACGTGGACATTAGAGGAAGCGAAGATGGCTGCACAGCATACAGGGAAGATGGCAGAACAATTGAAATGGGTGAAAACGACACTTTAATTGTACAAAAACTCGCTGAAGACCCAGAACGTTTTGGATATTTTGGTTATAGTTTTTTGAGTGCCAATCAGGATAAAATTCAAGGAAGTATCATAGATGGTGTTGAGCCAACCATGGAAACCATTCAATCATATGAGTACCCTAATGCTAGACCACTTTTCTTTTATATAAAAAAAGCTCATATAGGTGTAATTCCAGGTATTGCTGAATATGCATCTTTAATGGTCTCCGAAGATGCTATTGGGGAAGATGGTTACTTAACTGAATACGGCCTTGCACCAATGACTGAGGATCTAACAGATAGAACTCTAGAGTCCGTAGAAGATTTAGTAACAATGGATTTACAAAGCTGTGCTGAAAAAAAACATCCACTCAAAGAATTGGACGGCTTCGGTTCTGCTTGTAAGTAAATATTTAAATTTATTAACAGGGGGCTGCAAATCGCCCCCTATATTATTTCAATCTTTGATATACTAAAAAGTATATGTTCTACCCCGTACTTTTTCTGCTAGTTCTATCTGTCGGGGGTTATTACTTAGGGATAAAAAGATCTAAAGAACTATCTAAAGATCAAAGACTAGCTAGTCTTCCAGCGTACTATGGTTATTTAACTTTTTTATACATATGCATACCAACTATCATAGTTTGGTTTATTTTATTAATTGGAAAGAATTTTATTCTTGCTCAATACTTAATGGCAGTTCTATCAGATCACTTACAGTTAATGAGTAGTAATGAAATTAAGCTTTTTTTTAGTAAGGCTAAAAATTTATCTTTAGGGATGTCATTTGGATCAGAAAGTGACATCGAGTTATTTGCTTCTCAAAAAATATTAGAATTTGAAAGATTGTTTAAACTTTTTACATATTTTGTAATAACTTTAATTTCAGCTTTTTCTTTTTATACCGCACGAAAAAAAATATTACCCCATTATAAAAGTCAGCGGTATGTTGAAAAAATAGTCAATCGATTTATTCAAATATGTTCCGTTCTAGCAATATTGATTACATTAGGAATATTTTTATCCTTAGTTTTTGAGACATTAAATTTTTTTAGCTATGTCAACCCATTTGACTTTTTATTTGGCATAAATTGGAGTCCAAACAAAGCTTTTGTAATTGATAGCTCAGAGACCATAGACAAAGAAATTCTCAAAGATGCATTTGGCATCATCCCACTTTTAGGAGGGACATTGTTAATAGCATTTTTAGCAATGATTGTTGCAATCCCATTAGGTTTAATGTCTGCCATTTATTTAGCAGAGTATGCACCAAAAAAAATTAGAGATTTTTCTAAACCGGTAATCGAGATTTTAGCTGGAATACCCACTGTAGTTTATGGTTTTTTTGCTGCATTAGTTGTGGCACCTAAAATAGTTGTGCTAGGAAAAACTTTAGGTTTAGACGTCTCTTCAGAGAGTGCTCTAGCGGCAGGAGTTGTTATGGGAGTTATGATTATTCCTTTTGTTTCATCTTTATCAGACGATGTAATAACTGCAGTTCCTCAGAGCCTAAGAGATGGCTCTTTCGCACTAGGCGCAACAAAATCTGAAACTATAATTAAAGTTATTCTTCCATCTGCTTTACCAGGCATCATAGGGTCTTTTTTATTAGCAATCTCACGAGCTATTGGGGAGACAATGATTGTTGTAATGGCAGCAAGTCTCCAAGCTAATTTAACTATAAATCCTCTAGAGCCTGCAACAACGATTACTACTCAAATTGTTACAGCTTTGACTGGGGATACCGAATTTGATAACCCCAAAACTCTAGTAGCATTTGCACTTGGACTAACTTTATTTTTTGTAACTTTATTCTTAAATTATTTTGCTTTGAAAATTGTAAAAAAATACAGAGAAATATATGACTAATCTTACTAAGAGAAAAAAAGCAGAGAGAAGATTTCAATTTTATGGAATATTTGCTGTCGGCCTTTCCCTATTGTTTGTTCTTGTATTAATTTTAAATATTTTTTTTGCAGGCATAGGTGGTTTTTTTAAGACAAGTTTTATAATACCATTTCACTTTGATCAAAATCTATTAAAAATTGATGAAAATTCATCTCAAGAACAAATAAGAAAAGCATCTTTTAGAAAAGTTACATCTGAAAATTTTAAAACAATTTTTTCCAACTATTCCAAAGATGAAATTAAACAAATTAAAAAATTGTTTTATAGGAAAATTGATAAAGAGGCACAAAAACAATTATTAGATAACCCAAATTATTTAAATCGAACAATTGAGATTGCATTTACAGCTTCAACAGGCATAGATCAAATTCATAAAGGAAATTTTAATAGAGACATACCTGAGAACCAGAGAAAAATTAATAATTTCCAATTGGAAATCTATGATCAATTTGTAAGTGAAGGAAAAGTTAAAAAAGTTTTTAATACTGATTATTTTTTAACTGGAGACTCAAGGGATCCCGAGTCGGCAGGAGTTGCTAGTTCAGTTATGGGCTCAGTTTTCACGATATTAATTTGTTTTCTATTAAGTTTTCCAATTGCAATATTCGCCTCAATTTATTTGGAGGAATTTGCAAAACCTGGAAGAACTACTGATTTAATAGAAATTAATATTAATAACTTAGCTGCTGTTCCATCAATAATATTTGGATTGCTTGGTTTGGGGATATTATTGAATTTTTTTGGATTGCCAAGATCCACTGCCCTTGTTGGAGGTATGGTTTTATCATTCATGACTCTACCAACGATAATTGTAGCTTGTCGATCCTCTCTTCGAGCGGTACCACCATCAATTCGCGAAGGCGCACTTGCATTAGGGGCAACGAAAAATCAAGTGGTTTTTCATCATGTGCTTCCTCTTGCAATGCCAGGAACTTTGACAGGGACTATTATAGGTTTAGCAAGAGCAGTTGGAGAGACGGCCCCTCTTTTAATGATAGGAATGGTTGCATTTATAATGAACGTACCCTCTACTCCATTAGATCCTGCAGTTGGTATGCCTGCTCAAATTTATTTATGGTCAGAAAGTGCTGAGAGAGGATTTATCGAAAAGACATCCTCCGCAATAATTTTATTGTTGATATTTTTAATTGTTGTAAATTTTGTTTCTGTGTATTTTAGAAAAAAATATGAAAAAAAATGGTAAATATTATCACAACTAAAAATGTCAATGTTCATTATGGCGATAAAAAAGCAATTGATAATATAAGCCTAAACTTTTTAAAAAATAATGTGACAGCTCTTATTGGTCCATCAGGTTGTGGGAAATCAACTTTTCTTAGATGCCTTAATAGAATGAATGACGTAATAGAGATTTGCAAAATAGAAGGTCAAATTTGTATGAATAATATTGATATTTATAGTAATGAAATTGAGGTGGAACAACTGAGAGAAAAGATAGGTATGGTTTTTCAAAAACCCAATCCTTTTCCAAAGTCTATTTACGATAACGTAGCTTATGGTCCTCGCATTCATGGATTTACCGACAATAAAGAAGAATTGGATGAGATAGTTAATACTTCGCTTAATAAAGCAGGTTTGTTTAATGAGGTTAAAGACAGGTTGGATGACCTAGGTACAAGTCTTTCTGGCGGCCAACAACAAAGACTTTGTATTGCTCGTGCAATTGCAATTAAACCTGAGGTAATTTTAATGGATGAGCCCTGTTCTGCTCTCGATCCAATAGCTACATCTATAATTGAAGAGTTAATTACTGAATTAAAAAAAAGTTACACCATAATCATTGTTACACATTCAATGCAGCAAGCTGCTAGAGTCTCAGATAAAACCGCTTTTTTTCATTTAGGTAATTTAATTGAAGAAGGGGATACATCTAAAATATTTACTAAGCCAGATAATCAAAAAACAAATGACTATATTACAGGAAGGTTTGGATAAAAATGCAACACACAGATAAAAATTACGAAATACAGATGAACTCAATAAATGAAAAACTTATAAAAATGGGTTCAATTTTAGAAGAGCAATTTAATAAAGCTTTAAAGGTCCTTTCAACAAGAGATGAAAATTTAGCTAATGACATAATAGACACAGATAAGCAGATTAATGATCTAAATCATGATATTAGCGACACGGTTTTTCAAATTATTGCTATGAGACAGCCAATGGCAGATGATTTAAGGTTCCTCTTTTGTTCAATAAAAATTATAAGAGACCTTGAGAGGATCGGAGATCATTTAGTAACAGTTGCAAAAAAAGGATATAGGATTAACTCCAGTATACCCCCTGAATTTATCGAAAAATTGGAAATACTTGGAAATAAAGCCTCTGTAATGACACATGACGCACTGAATTGTCTTTTTGAAAGAAAACTATCACAGGCAGATAAGATTGCTGAAAGAGATGACATCATTGACACATTACATGGAGAATTTATTAAAGATGTTTTATCATATATGAAACAAAACGATGATTATATCCCAGACTCATTGTCCCTTATACAAATTTCTAAAGGTTTAGAAAGAGTAGGTGACAGAATAACTAATATTATGGAAGAGGTTCATTTTTTAATTGAGGGTAAATACTCCTCTGAATAATAAACTTTGAAACGAAAAATCTTAGTAGTAGAAGATGACCTCTATCAATCTGTGATTTAAGTGTGTTAAAAGATTTTTAAGATAAAATATTAAATAAGTTTAATATTCTTCTTAGCTAATTTTTTCTTCACACGCCATCGAAGGTTACTTCGAACAATATACCCCACACAATTTTTAGATCCACATCTACAAGGGTGGTCTTCAAGGTAGTGCATATCATAACCATAGTCATATGAGAGTTCTTCCCCTTTTTTTATATCTCTGATCGCATTAATCCAAATTTTTCCTCTGACAATATCTGTTTCACAATTAGGATCACATGAGTGATTTATGTATTTAGCTAAATTCCAAGAAACTTTACCATTAATATCATAGCGCTGGTTTAAGGTAAAAATATAAACAGAACCAACTTTCCCTTCCTTCTTATTAGCCTCAATATGTACATCTGCAATCTTGTCAGATTGAGCTTTTGTTATTTTTAGGCCACGGTATTCTATTATTTGAGAGCCACTTTTAATATCTGTTTTGGCAAAAAGACCAGATGAATGAATGCGAGAATTTTTCTTGATATAAAGTTTTTGATTTGCAGACATAAAAAATAAAAATGCATCTTGGCATAAGTCATTTAAAAGTAAAGAACGTCTTATTGTTTTATGATAAACTTTTATCTTGACTTGTAGTTTCGAGAAAACAAATTCATCAGATTTTTTAATTCAATATAAAGAACTCTTGGAAATTTCGTGGAGTAATCATTCCATTGATAAACACTTTGATAATAAAAAAAGTGTTAACATAGAGATGAGCTTAGATAGTAAACTTATTGGCATTCTTATAGGACATTATCTTTACCGAAGTTCAGATCTAGATGAATTTGAAATTTTACATATCGCAATTTTACCAAACTTTAGGAACAGTGGTTTTGCTTTAAACCTAATGGAAGAGCTTGAAAAATTGTTAAATATCAACAAAAAATCACTTAAAATATTCTTAGAAGTAAGTTCTTCCAATAAATTTGCTATTAAACTTTATGAAAAATTAGGCTATAAAGCCTACAATGAAAGAAAAAACTATTATCGGAGTAAGTCTATAAACGCTCCGCATACGCAAGACGCAATTTTGTTTGCCAAATCCCTCAATGCCATCAGATAAGAAATTTTATATTAGAACATTTGGTTGTCAGATGAATGTTTATGACTCTGATAAAATGAAAGATATTTTCTTATCTCATAATATTAATCAAACGGATGATTTTCAAAATGCAGATTATGTTGTTTTAAATACCTGTCACATTCGTGAAAAGGCAACGGAAAAAACATTTTCAGATTTAGGAAGAATACATAAAAAAGGAAAAGATAACCAAAAAGTTATCGTTGCAGGGTGTGTAGCGCAAGCAGAGGGGGAGTTAATTCAAAAAAGAGCACCCTATGTTGATTTGGTCATTGGCCCACAATCTATCCAGTCCCTTAATAAATTTTTAGATAAAAATAACTTACCAAAAACCTCTATCACTGAATTTGATGTAAATGAAAAGTTTGACACGCTCAACCATATAAAAACTCATACTTCTAGCAAATCTGCATTTATTACAATACAAGAGGGATGCGATAAGTTTTGCCACTTTTGTGTGGTCCCTTATACAAGAGGTTCAGAATATTCTAGAACAGTGAAGGAAATCTCAGATGAGGTGAAATCCTTAATTGATCAGGGAGTCGTTGAATTCACTCTGCTAGGTCAAAATGTGAATGCTTATCATGGTTTAGACACTCAAGGTCAATCAAATAATCTAGCATCTCTTATTAACAGTATTAGTTTAATAGATGGAGTTGAAAGAATTACCTATTCTACAAGTCACCCTGTGAATATGACTGATGATCTAATTTCCATTCATGGTGAAAACTCTAAACTTATGCCCTATCTTCACCTCCCAGTTCAATCAGGATCTGACAAAGTCTTAAAGCTTATGAACAGAAAGCACACAAGAGATTACTACTTTGAAATCATCGAAAAAGTAAGAAAAGTCAAACCTGACATAGCTCTTTCTTCAGATTTTATTATTGGTTTTCCTGGAGAAACTGACAAAGACTTTGAAGACACAATCGATCTAATTGAAAGAGTTAAATATATGAACTCCTACTCTTTCAAGTATAGTCCGAGGCCAGGTACTCCCGCAGCTGATCGTGAGGAAATAGATGAAGAGATCTTAAATGAGCGTTTAAAGATCACACAAGATTTATTAAACGAACAACAAATTGAATACAACAACCAGTTTGTAAAGAAAACAGTGCAAGTTTTAATCGATGGAGCCGGTAATCGCACAGGACAAATTAAAGGGAAGTCGCAATTTAATCAAAGTGTAGCGCTTCAAGGCGAAAAAGAAACTATCGGTCAAATAATTCCTGTACAAATTAAAGAGGTTTTAACACACTCTTTACTTGGAGAAAAAATTAATTGAGTCCTGTAAATATTTCTTCTCATCAAAAACAATTAGAGTTTGAGGATAACCAATTTCTCTCAAGCTTATTTGGCTATCACGACAAAAATTTAAAAGTTTTAGAAAATAAATTTAAAGTAAAGCTTTATACTAGAGGTAATCTTTTATCTATCAAAGGTAATCGAGATCCAGTTGAAAAAGCATATTTTATAATTGAAGGTTTATATAAAAAATTAAAAAATAATGATATTTCTGCAGAGGAAATTGAAAGTAATATTGATTTAGCAAAACCTACCTATATCAAAGAGCAAATCGAACAAGATCAAAAGTTTCAAATTAATACAAAATTAAAAACAATTTATCCAAAGACTAAAAACCAAGAAATCTTTTTAAAAGAGATGAGATCAAAAGATATTGTTTTTGCAGTTGGTCCTGCTGGTACGGGTAAAACATATTTAGCTGTTGCTTACGCAGTAAGTTTGTTTGTTGAAGGTAAAATTAATCGCTTGATATTATCAAGACCTGCCGTTGAAGCGGGAGAGCGACTTGGTTTTTTACCAGGAGATATGAAAGAGAAGATAGATCCTTATCTACGTCCTTTGTATGACGCTTTATATGAAATGATGCCAGGTGAGGAAATTGACCGAAAAATGGTCAATAATTTAATAGAAATAGCTCCCCTCGCTTTTATGAGAGGAAGAACCTTGAATAAATCCTTTATCATTTTAGATGAAGCACAAAATACATTATCCACACAGATGAAAATGTTTCTAACTAGATTAGGGCAAAATTCAAAAATGGTGATCACAGGAGATTTAAGTCAGAAGGATTTACCCGATAATGCAAAAAGTGGAATGCAGGACGCGATGGAAAAATTAGAAAAAGTAAAAGATATTGGCTTTGTACATTTAAACAGTAGTGATGTGTGTCGACATACATTAGTTGAAAAAATAATTAATGCTTACGATAAGTAATTTTGAGGATTAGTAATAAAAAATTCGTGATAGAGATAATCGGAGACGATAATTTAGAAAAATTTCTTAAAAGTTCAAAAGAAAAAATTAAAAAATTATCAGAATACTTTCAAACGATTCATCAAGCAGATCACAAAACACAAGTTACAATAAAAATAGTTTCGAATGATGAAATTAAAAGCATGAATAAAAATTTTAGAAAAAAAAATAAAATAACAGATGTACTATCTTTTCCTGATGGAGACTTTGCAGGTGATATAGCTATTGCAGATAGTTATATTTTAAACAAAAATAAAAAAATTAATGAACAAAATTTTTTTATGCTTGTGAGCCATGGATTACATCATCTATTCGGCTATGATCACTATGATAAACAATCAAGAAGCAATATGAGATTCTTAGAGAATACTTTTATGAAATTTTTAGGTTTAAAAAAAGTACATGAAAATTAAAAAAAATTTAGCAATTAAATTAGTCAAAGAACTCATCCAAGATGAAAACTTTAAAAAAGATATAATAGATCTTATTTCTGCAACATCGGACAGTTCAGGGATTGCAAAAAGCGAAGAGAAGAAGATTTTTAATAATCTTTTGAAGGTACACAAAAAAACAGTTGATGATGTTATGGTGCCCAGGGGTGAGATAATCTTTATCGATCAAAACATTAACAAAGAAAACATCATTAAAATCATTAACAAAGAAGCACACTCAAGAATGCCGGTGGTAAAAAATGACTTAGAACATTGTTTGGGAATGGTTCATATAAAAGATTTATTTAAAAAAATTAATAATAAATCGTTTAATATCAAGAGTTTACTGAGAGAAGTTATTTATATTCCCTCAGCGACACCAGTTTTCAACCTCCTACAAAAAATGAAAAAACAAAACATTCACTTAGCGATTGTGATGGATGAATTTAATAGTGTGACGGGTTTAGTAACCATTGAAGACCTAGTGGAAGAAATAGTTGGTGAGATTGAAGATGAGCATGACAAGGACGAAGCGCCAATGTACCGCCAAAAGAACGAGAACATTATCATGGACGCTGCAATGCTTGTTGATGATTTTGAGAGGGAATTCGATGTAAATATCCCTGAGGACTTAAAAGAGGATGTTGGAACAATAGGCGGTATAATATTCAATATGGCAGGACGTATCCCCAAGAAAAAAGAAAAATTTACAATTAATAAAAAATTATCTTTCACCATTCACAAGGTATCAACAAGAAAAATTCTTGAAGTTGTGGTCAGTGGTGTTAAATCTCAATAACTTATTAAGCTCTATATCTAGGCCATCATACCTAATAATTATTTGTTCTACTTTATACATATTTTCACTTCCCCCGTTTGGTATATCTTTTTTCTATTATCTGTCTTTTGTAATATTTTTTTTAAATATTTTAAATAGCGATGTTTTTTTTAAAAAAAAAATATTTTATTTTTTTTTAGTAACCCAATTAGTTACTCTTAGCTGGATTATTCAGTCATTTTATTCAGGAGGAACAGGATATTTATTTTTAGGAATAATTTTAGTCTCTATCCTCTCTTTGTTTGTTGCATTTTTACACTATTCAGCAACTATTTTAATTTTAACATTTTATAAACAAAAATTATTACTAATTTTTTTACTTCCTCTAGGCCTCTCTATAGTTGAGTTATTAAAAGAATTTATCTTTGGGGGCTTTCCTTGGAATCCCTCAGCGATTATTTACTACAAAAATATTTGGATTTTGAAATCCTTACCTTATCTAGGTGTATATGGCTTAGGTCTTGTCGTTCATTTGATTGTCGGTTTAATGATTTATTTTCTTTATTACAAAAATAAAATCATACCTAGTGTTTTATTAGCATTAAGTATTATCTTTTATTTTTTTGGTTTTATTGAAAACAATAATATTAAAAAAACAGAAGATGAGACACTTAATATACTTCTAATACAACCCAACCTCTATGAGTCACTAGTTGAATTTGATGTCCTTAGAAATTTAGAAAAATATGAACAATTAACAATTGAAGCCCTTTCAAAATCACCAAAAACAGATTTAATTATCTGGCCAGAGGGGTCCTTGCCTATCGATTTAAATAATAGGATAGGACTACTGAGCAGAGTATCCTCCTTGATTAACGAAGATCAAAAAATAATAGTTGGCTCAAGTGCCATTGAAGAAGATCAATTATTTAATCGTTTATATGTTATTGATCATCAGGGAAAGATCATAGATTTTTATGATAAACAAAAATTAGTTTTATTTGGTGAATACATACCTTTTATAAAACCCTTAGTGAGTAAGTTTCTAAATTTAGGAATGAATTATACACCAGGTCGTGTCCAAAAAACTCTCAATCTACCTAAAGATATAAATGCTGTCCCCATGATTTGTTTTGAGTCAATATTCAATTATCAATCTATTAATAAAGAGATTTGTGGCTCAGATATGGTTATACAAATTTCAAATGACTCTTGGTTTGGTAAATGGTATGGACCTCATCAGCATTTAGCAAACTCTCTTTTACGAAGTGTTGAATTTCAAAAACCTCTCATTAGATCAACACCCTCTGGGATTACTTCTATAGTGGATCATTCAGGTAAAATTATTCAAACTATTGCAAGTAATAAAAAAGGTTATCTGTATTACCAACACCCAATTACTAAAAACCAATCTATCTGCTCCTCAACACTAAACTCAGTAATGGTTTTACTTTTCTTTATTTTCCTATTTAGTTTTTTATATGTTCGAATCAAAAAATAAATATTTTGGAAGAAAGAAAGGAAAGTCTTTTTTAAGACTCGAACAATATACAAAATATCTTATCGAACCAAAAAAAACTTTATTTAGTAAAATCAAAACGCCTAGAATTTTAGAAATTGGAATAGGGGATGGAGAAAAAATAAGTGAAGATGCAAAATCTAATTCTAAAGTCAACTTTATAGGTTGTGATATTTTTGCTGATGGTGTACTGAGAGCCATTAGAAACTCTGTCGATCATAAATTAAAGAACCTTCAAGTATTCCATTTAAACATCCAAGAGCTGTTACCTTTAATGCCAGATAACTATTTTGAGGAAATAAGGATATATTTTCCAGATCCTTGGCCAAAAAATAGGCATAAAAAAAGGCGAACCGTTAACCAAACACTTGTCAAAGACCTTACTAAAAAACTCAAAAAAAAAGGCTTTATTCGTTTTGCAACCGATCATGGTGATTATTTTATTGAAGCATTGGCTTTGATGAAAAAATTTAAATACACCATGCCAAATATTAGCCCGAAATCTTGGGAATACAGTGATTCCAATGCTTTACACACTAAATTCGAGAAAAAAGCCTTAGACAAAAATCATAAATTATTCTATTTTAGCGTTCTTAAAAATTATTAACCAACAATGAGGAGGTGGGTTATCCCGCCTTTTTTTTTAACTAGAAAAGATAATGCTAAATAACACAGAAATATTAAAAATTGCCGAAGTCGTCTCACAAGAGAAGGGCATCGAAATGGACATAGTCATGAAGGCTCTTGAGGAGTCTTTTGAAATAATTGGAAAGTCAAAATATGGTATGGATAATAATATCAAAGCAGTGATTGATCGAATGACTGGTAATATCAGTTTATCCCATATTAAAGATGTAGTTAAAACAATTGACCCTGTTTTACAGTCTAATCAAATTTTATTAGATCATGCAAAAAAGTATGACGCTAATACAGATGTAGGAAAACAAATATCAATTCCTTTGCCTTCAGTTAATTTTGGACGAGTTACAGCCAACATGGCAAGACAAGTAATTTATTCAAGAGTTAGAGAGGCAGAAAAAAGTAGACAGTTTAATGACTTCAAAGATCGTGTTGGAGAAGTTTTATCAGGTATTGTTAAAAGAATTGAATTTGGAAATATCATTGTTGACCTTGGTAAAGCAGAGGGATTTTTGAGAAAAGACGAACTTATACCAAGAGAAAATTTTAAAAATGGAGATCGCATTAGAGCTTATTTTTTTGATATCAAAGAAGAAGCTAAAGGTCATCAAATCTTTCTTTCAAGAACACATCCTCAATTTATGGCAAAATTATTTGAACAAGAAGTCCCAGAAATTTATGAAGGTCAAATAGAAATTCTATCTGTTGCAAGAGACCCGGGCAGTAGAGGAAAGATTACAGTTCGAGCAAATGATAAGTCCATCGATCCTGTTGGAGCATGTGTAGGTATGAGAGGCTCTAGAGTCCAAGCTATTGTTAATGAATTACAAGGGGAAAAGATTGATATTGTAAATTGGAATGAATTAAAGTCGATGTATGTTCAAAACGCTATCGCTCCTGCACAAGTCGCTAAAGTCAATGAGTTTGAGGATTCTAATCGCGTAGAGATTGTTTTACCTGAGGATCAACTCAGCATCGCTATCGGTAGAAGAGGTCAAAACGTTAAATTAGCCTCAATTTTAACTAATTTAGAAATTGATATATTAACAGAAAAAGAAGACGCCGAGAGAAGACAAGAAGAATTTAAAAAAATCACCTCTCTTTTTGCTGAAAAGCTCGACCTCGAAGATATGATCGCACAATTACTAGCGGTTGAGGGATACTCAAGCATAGAAAAAATAGCGAACGCATCAATCCAAGACATAGAAAAAATTGAAGGCTTTGATAATGAACTTGCAGCTGAGATATATGCACGTGCAACACAGTTTATGGAAAATGAAAAAGCAGATCTTGAAAAATTAATCCAAGCTTCAAAATTAGATGATTACATTAAAGGGATATCAGAGTTTGATAATAAAATTTTAGCTACTTTGATAGAAAATAATATCTTTTCCCGTCAAGACCTTGCTGACTTAGCAACTGATGAACTAGTTGGGAGAGAGGGCATACTCCAAAAAAGAGTTGAAAAGTCTGCTGCTGAAAAAATTATTATGGACGCTAGGGAGATTTTTCTTAATAGCTAAATTTTTTGAATGACAAAAGAGACTAAGAACACAAAACCAACAACAACAAGTAAACCTGCCACACCCGCCCCTGCAGGCTCTGCTGCGCCTAGAAAAAAACTTACTCTCAATACAACCGCATTTCAAAAAAAACTATCATCTATTTCAGTTAATAACCTTTTAGACGAAGAACCTGATTATGAAAAAATGCCGAGTTTGGCAAAAACAAAAAGAAATAGAGAAAAACAAAAAACTAAATATAAACCAAACCTAACTAGTTCTCAAAAAATCGTTCGTGAAGTTGACATTCCTGTCAAAATCTCTGTTCAAGAACTAGCTAGTAGAATGTCGGAAAAAACAGGAGACGTTGTAAAAGCTTTAATGAAAAGTGGGATTATGGCTACAGCTAATCAATATATTGATGGTGATACGGCCGAATTAATTGTTACAGAATTAGGACATACTCCTAAAAGAGCAGAGGCAATTAGTCTAAAAGATGAAATTGCAAATCATCAAAAAACTAAAAATTCTAAAATTTTACCAAGACCTCCAATCGTAACTGTCATGGGCCACGTTGATCATGGCAAAACGTCATTATTAGATGCACTCAGAAATACCAATGTTACCTCAAAAGAGTCAGGGGGTATTACCCAACATATTGGCGCCTATCAAATTCAACATAAAAATAATCCCATCACATTTTTAGATACACCCGGTCACGCAGCCTTTTCAAATATCCGCTCGCGAGGCGCTAATTTAACGGACCTTGTTGTTTTAGTAGTGGCTGCTAACGACAGTGTAAAACCTCAAACAATTGAGGCTATTTCACATGCCAAAGCAGCTAAAGTGCCGATCGTTCTTGCCATTAATAAAATGGACTTACCAGATGTCGATCCGAGCATTGTTAGAAACGATTTGTTAACACACGAAGTGGTCGTAGAAAGTTACAGCGGGGATGTACTAGAAACAGAGATATCTGCCATCAAAAAAACAAACTTAGAAAAATTACTAGACAATATTTTATTACAAGTTGAAATTTTAGACCTTAACGTCGAGCATGATAAACTTGCTGAAGCAATAGTTGTTGAGTCTAAAATTGAAACAGGTAAAGGACCGGTTGCAACAGTAATAGTAAAAAATGGAACTTTCAAAGAAGGGGATCATTTTACCTGTGGTTCAGCTTTTGGAAGAGTGAGAGCTTTACTCGATGAGAATGGAAGCAGAATTAAATCTGCAAATCCAGGTATGCCGATTGAAGTGTTGGGCTTTGACTCAGTCCCTCAAGCAGGTGACACAGTTTATGTTATGCCTAATGAAGATATTGCAAAAGATATTACAGAAAAAGTAAAAGAACAAAAAAAACTAGAAAACACGGAGTCAGTAAAAAAATCTTCATTAGAAGAAATGATGGCGAATGTATCGAAGGGAGACATGAAAAAACTTCCAATTATTGTTAAAGCAGACGTCCAAGGCTCTCTTGAAGCAATAGTTTCTTCCTTAGAAAAAGTGGGCAATGAAGAAGTTAAAATTAATGTTGTCCATAACTCAATTGGCGCAATTAATGAAAGCGATGTGAGCTTAGCGAGTTCCGCTCAAGGATTAGTAATTGGTTTTAATATCAGAGCTATCCCTCAAGCCCGAACAATTGCAAAACGCGATAAGGTAGACATCAGATATTATTCTATTATTTATGAATTAATCGACGATATGAAAAAAATGCTCTCTGGTCTTCTCACTCCTGACACTAAAGAGGAGATTATTGGTCACGCTGAAGTTCGCGATACTTTCAAATCTTCAAAGTTTGGCACCATAGCTGGTTGTTTTGTTACTGATGGAATAGTTCAAAACCTAGCCAAAATCAGGCTTGTTAGAGAAGGGAAGATTATCCATGAGGGAGAAGTGGGAACCCTGAAACGATTTAAAGACGACGTTAAAGAGGTCAGAGAAAATTATGAGTGTGGTATCTCATTTAAAGATTACTCAGATATTTTAGAAAAAGATGAAATTGAATTTTACATAACTAAAGAAGTTCAAAAAGAATTGTAGTGTGGACAACAAGCCAAGTTTTCGAACCAAAAAAGTTGAACTTTCAATTAAAAGGCTTGTCTCCGAATATCTCGTAACCCAAAAAGATTATCTTATAAAATTTCCGACTGTTCGCTTTGAAATCACTGAAGTAAAAGTTAGTAAAGATCTAAGATTTGCAAAAATATTTCTTATTCATAATATTACAGAGACAGAATTTAAAGAATTCAACAAACTTTATCTCAGAGAAATACAAAACTTAATAGCAAGAACTCTGACAAGTAAATACACTCCAAAGATATCTCTAATATTCGACCAATCTTTCCAAGAGTCTTTAAAAGTACAATCGCTTCTTGATAAATTATAATTTTTAATGAAAGAAAAGTTTCCTAGTAGTGGATGGTTACTTATAGATAAACCAGAGGGCATCGAGTCTTTTGGAGTTATAAGAAAATTAAAATTTCGTTACTCATTTAATAAAATTGGTTTTGCAGGAACCTTAGACCCTCTTGCTTCTGGTTTATTATTAATAGGTATAAACAAAGCAACTAAAAAAATACCAAACATACACCAATATCAAAAAAGTTATGAAGTTGAGATACGATTTGGTGCTTCAACAAACACTTTAGACTCAGAGGGAAGATTTTTAAAAATGAACCCTATTGGTCATAAAACTATAGACAGAATTAATCACTTAAAAAAATACATAGGAGCATATCAACAAAAAATACCAGACTTCTCGGCTCACAAATTAAAGGGCAAGAATTTTTATGAGCTGGCTAGGAAAAATGAAAAAATTGAAGAACGCTATAAAAAAGTATCAGTTCAGAGTTTAAAAGTTTTACTCTCTAGTACCTCTAAAATGAACGTTGAGTTGCACTGTCATTCAGGATTTTATGTGAGGGCATTTGCAGAAGAGTTTGCAAATTCTTTAGGGGATATCGCATATGCTAGTATGATAAAAAGACTGAAAATAGCTACTTTTTCTTTAAATCAAGCCATTCCCTATGAAAAAATCCTTGATTTCTCAAGCATAAATGATTTACATAGCAACCTGATTACCATTTGAACTGGGCGACATCCTGGTCAGATGATGTTTACTTTGAAAGGAGTATTGATGTCGGAAATACAAATAAACGATATAGCACGTGCTGATAATGACACTGGTTCACCAGAGTCCCAAATTTTTTTTCTCACAAAGAAAATTAATCTGTTAACAGAACATATCAAAATACATAAGAAAGATTTTCATTCTCGAAGAGGTCTGCTGATGATGGTTGGTAAAAGAAATAGATTGATGGCGTATTTAAAGAAGAGGAATGTAGGAAAGTACTCAGAAGTAGCAGATAAACTAAAACTAAGAAAAAAGTAAATACTTTTTAATTAGTGTAATAAGTAGAAAGAGGAAGATGAAAATAGAACATACTTTTACGTTGGGTAACCAACAAATCACTTTAGAAACTAATCGAATTGCAAAGCAAGCAGATGCGTCTGTTGTTGTAACTTGTGGCGAAACCATGGTTATGGCAAACATATGTGCTGCCAAAACACAAAAACCTGATATCGATTTTTTTCCTTTAACAGTTAATTATCAGGAAAAATATTATGCCTCTGGAAAAATTCCAGGAGGTTTCTTTAAAAGAGAAGCAAGGCCAACAGAAAGAGAGACATTAATCTGTCGATTAATTGATAGACCTATTAGACCTCTTTTTCACAAAAATTTTAAAAACGAAACTCAAGTTACACTAACAGTTTTGTCATATGATGGATCAGTGGATCCAGATGTCATAGCAATGTACGCAACTGGTGCTGCACTTGCAATATCTGGTCTGCCCGTAGCAGGAACACTTGGTGCCGCTCGAGTTGGGCATATTGATGGCAAGCTAGTAGCTAACCCAACGATTGAAGAGTTAGAAAATTCAGCTCTAGATTTAGTTGTAGCCGGTACAGAAGAAGGTGTTTTAATGGTTGAATCCGAAGCAAAAGAACTTCCAGAAAGTACTATGCTTGAGGCTGTAATGTTTGGCCATGACTTTTATCAAACTTTTATAAAAGAAGTTCATGAATTTGCTGGAATGACAGAGATCAAAAAATTTGACGTACCTTCATTACCTGACTTTTATGAGGGTCTTCAAAAGGATATTGCCTCAAAAATTGCAGACCCGATTAAAGAAGCTTATGGTCTTGTTGATAAACAAGAAAGAAGTCAGAAGTTAGACGAAATCAGATCTTCAATTATAGATAATGTTGAAGATGATCAAGTATTAGCCGCCACTACTATTATTAAAAATATTGAAAAAGATGTTGTACGTGGTGACATAATTAAAAATAAAAATCGAATTGATGGTAGAAAACTTGATGAGGTCAGAAAAATTACATGCGAATTAGACCTTCTCCCTAGAGCTCATGGCTCTTGCTTATTTACTAGAGGAGAAACCCAAGCAATAGTTGTTACAACCCTTGGTACAGGAGACGATGAACAAATGATTGACTCTCTTGACCCTATGCACAAACAACATTTTATGTTGCATTACAACTTCCCACCTTATTCAGTTGGAGAGGTTGGAAGAATGGGTTCAACGGGTAGAAGAGAGATAGGTCATGGTAAGCTAGCATGGAGAGCAGTGCATCCGATGTTACCGACAAAAGAGGATTTTCCTTATACGCTTCGATTGGTCTCTGAGATAACTGAATCAAATGGCTCTAGCTCTATGGCTACCGTTTGTGGCTCATCTCTTGCTTTAATGGCAGCAGGAGTTCCCATTAAAAAACATATTGGTGGAATTGCAATGGGACTAATTAAAGAGGGTGATGACTTTGTTGTGTTGAGCGATATCCTTGGCGATGAAGATCACTTAGGTGATATGGACTTTAAAGTGGCAGGTACCATGGACGGTATTACTTCACTTCAAATGGATATTAAAATTACAAGTATAACAAAAGAAATCATGGAGATAGCTTTAAATCAAGCATCAGGTGGAAGAAAACACATAATAGGAATTATGTCAGAAGCTTTACCAGAAGCTCGTACTAAGTTCTCAAAGCATGCTCCTCAAGTAATTTCTATTTCTATCGATAAAGCTAAGATTAAAGATGTTATTGGGTCCGGTGGAAAAGTAATCAGAAATATTGTAGAGGTCTCAGGAGCAAAACTTGAAGTCAATGATGATGGTGTTGTCAAAATTGCATCGAGCAATGAAGAGTCTATCAATACTGCAAAACAAATGGTTGAGGACATCGTAGCTGAGCCAGAAATAGGTAAGGTATATAATGGTAAAGTTGTAAAAATCGTCGAGTTTGGAGCCTTTGTTAACTTTATGGGTGCTCGCGATGGCTTACTACACGTCTCCCAAATTTCTCAAAAAAGAGTAGAGAACGTATCTGATGTTTTATCAGAGGGCCAAGAAGTGCAAGTGAAAGTCCTAGATGTTGATCGTGCTGGTAAGGTAAAACTCAGCATGAAAGAAGTATAAAACTTATTACTAGCGCAGATATATAAATCTATCTGCGCTATTTTTTATTTATCTGATACAGGTCTCCCTGAAACCGCATCTCTAGAATAAATGTAAACTGCTTTGGCGTCTCTACCAACACCTTTGGCTGTTCCCATAACGGTATTGCAACTAGTTAAAGTTAAAGCTCCAATAATTGATAGTGTTAATATTAATTTCATATTCCAGGCACTATTGATTTTACATCATCTACGACACCCCTTGCAAAACCCCCAACTGTATTACAAGAAGTAATAAATAAGCTTAAAGACAATAATATAGAAATAAAAAGTATCTTCATCACAAATCCTGAATACTCATACCAACATTATTATATCCATTGTCAACATAAAGTATTTCACCAGTTACTCCCTTAGAAAAATCACTCATGAGGTAAACTGATGATTTGCCAATATCTTCTAATGATAATGGTTTTTTAATAGGGGAGTTTTCAATTGTATAATTATATATCTTTCTTGATTTATTAATAACAGCACCCGCCAAAGTTCTCATTGGGCCTGCTGAAATCGCATTAACCCTTATTCCTCTGTCACCCATATCAACAGAAAGATACTTTATCGAAGTTTCTAACGCAGCCTTTGCAACGCCCATTACATTATAACTTTGCATATATCTTGTTGATCCGTAATAAGTTAGTGCCATGATAGAAGCGCCGTCGTTCATCTTTGGTGAAAGCAATCTTATCATTTCAGTTAAAGAGTAAGCAGAAATATGTAGAGTTTTAAGAAAGTTTTCCTTGGAGGTATTTAAATACTTTCCAGACAGTTCATTTTTATCTGAATAGGCGACAGCATGAACAAAAAAATCAATTTTTCCATTAATTCTATCACGAACACTTTCAAGAGAGAAGGTGTCAGATACATCGCAAGGCATAATTCCAAGGCAATTAATTTTTTCAGATAGGGGCGCAACTCTTTTTTTTATAGAGTCATTTTGATAAGTTAAGTACATACTTGCACCCTCATCACTTAAAGACTTTGCAATACCCCAAGCAATAGAGTGATCATTAGCGACACCTACAACTAATCCCTTTTTACCTTCTAAAATCTTAGTCATTATAACTAGTTAGATAGATGGAGGCATTGGTTCCACCAAAACCAAAACTATTTGACAGAATAGAATTGATTTTAACATCATTTTTATTCTCTCTTAGAATATTCATACCTTCAGCCTTTTCATCTAGGTTTGAAATATTAGCGGACTCAACCATAAAATCATTTTCCATCATCAAAAGAGAGTAAACAGCTTCCTGTACGCCAGTAGCACCTAGTGAGTGACCAGTTAAGGATTTTGTGGAACTAGTTGGAGGAACATTATCACCAAAAACTTCTCTTATACCTTTTAATTCAATCATGTCTCCCACAGGGGTGGAGGTTCCATGCGCATTAATATAATCAACGGGCCTTCCCTGAGTTGCCATATTCATACATCTCACGGCCCCTTCTCCTGAGGGTTGAACCATGTCATATCCATCTGATGTTTGACCAAAACCTTGAATTTCTGCAACAATATTCGCACCTCTTGTTTTAGCGCTATCAAGACTTTCGACTACTAAAACGCCTGCACCTCCTCCAATGACAAAGCCATCTCTTGAGGAGTCATAAGCACGGGAGGCGACCTCGGGTGTTTCATTATATTTGCTTGAAAGCGCTCCCATGGCGTCAAATAAAATCGACATTGTCCAATGTGTTTCTTCTCCACCACCAGCGAATACAATCTCTTGTTGTCCATGCCTAATAAGATCGTAAGCGTTACCAATACAATGCAAACTTGTCGAGCATGCTGAGCTGATAGAATAGTTAACACCTTTAATTTTAAAAGGGGTTGCCAAGGTAGCAGAATTTCCTGATGCCATTGTTCTTGTAACCATGTAAGGTCCAATTTTTTTAACACCTTTTTCTCTTGCTATATCAAAGGCTTGTTGTAATTGAAATGTTGATGGACCACCAGACCCCATTACTAATCCAGTATTTACGTTTGATATGAGAGTTTCATCAAGTCCTGAGTGTTCAATTGCCTCTTTCATTGCAATATAATTATAAGCAGCACCTTCGCCCATAAAACGTAAAATTTTTCTATCTACATTTTCTTCAATTTTTATTTTAGGTTTTCCATGTACGTGACTTCTCATCCCAAGCTCTTCATATTCTTCACAATGACTGATACCAGATTTCACATCTTTTAAACTTTGCAAAACCTCTTTTTTGTTATCGCCTATACAAGAAACTATACCGTATCCTGTAATTACAACACGTTTATTACTCATTAAACAAACCCACTCTTAAATCATTAGCTTGATATATTATTTTTTCTTTGTGTATTATTTGTCCATCTCCATAGCCAATTGATAGCCCTTTTTTATTTAAAGATTTTTTTAAACTAACTTTATATTCAATTAATTCTTTATCAGGTTTTATTTCTTCTACAAATTTAATTTCCCCAACTCCTAAAGCACGACCTTTTCCAGGGTATCCAAGCCAACCCAAATAAAAACCTAACATTTGCCACAAAGCGTCAAGACCCAAACATCCTGGCATGATGGGATCCCCTAAAAAATGACACTTAAAGAACCATAATTCAGCATTAATATCGAGTTCAGCGGTTATTTCGCCTTTTCCATGGACCCCTCCATCCTTATTGACTTTAGTAATACGATTAAACATAAGCATGGGTGGAGCGGGTAATTGAGCATTCCCTTCTCCAAATAAATTCCCTTTTCCACATTCAATAATCTCTTCATAAGTATAACTAGATTGAGGTGTAAATGTGTTCATATTAGTGAGGACAAACTTTGTCTTTCAATTGTAGTTTGTTTATGTCTGAAGTCAAAAGATCTATCAAACTGATTTCATTCATCAATTGAGTTTTATTTTTTGCAAGTGCAAATACAATTTTCATACAAGCGAAACTAGTAACAAAGCCTGCAACCGGTCCAATCATAGCACTGTTCAAACAACGGTGATTCTGATCAGCATAAGGAAAAAGACACTCAAAACATGTGGAGTCATTTTTTTGATAGTCTTGCGCAAAATAAATACCTTCTGATGAGTTAATTGAGATAGATACAAAAGATATCTTGTTTGTCTTAGAAAATTTTGAAGAAAAAATTTTATTTTGATGGTTATCAGTGCAATCAAATATTAAATCAAATTTAATTTTTGGATTTTCTTCAATAAAAGACTCAAAATTTAATATATGTTCTTCTATTATCGTCGTATCATTTACATTCTTAAGTTTATGCTTTGAGATATTTGACTTTGACTTACCAATATCATTTTGATCATAGTTTATCTGACGATGTAAATTTGACTTTTCAATTTTATCATGGTCAATGAGATGTATTTCACCAACTCCAGACCTCACAAGATATTGTGATGCAACAGTCCCCAAGGCACCTAACCCAATTATACAAACCTTTTTCTTGGAAATATTAAATTGTCCTGCCTCATCTATACCAGGAACTAGAATTTGTCTTCCAAATTCCTCTATCAGTTTATCACTTTGTTCCCGTTGACCCAAAACCACCACCTCCTCTCTTTGTAGTATTTAAATCACTTACTAATTTAAAATCAACCTTTTCATATTTTGATACAACCATTTGTGCGATTCTCATTTTATTATTAACTTCAAAATTGTTCGATCCATGATTAATTAAAATTACTTTAATTTCGCCTCTATAATCTGCATCAATGGTCCCGGGGCTATTTAAAACAGTAATTGAGTTTTTTAACGCTAATCCACTTCGAGGTCTGATTTGAACCTCGAAACCATCAGGTATTTCAAAAATCAACCCTGTCCCAATTAGTTTTGTTTGTTGAGGAGCAATATCAACATTTCCATCTGGAAGGAATGCTCTAATATCCATCCCAGCACTTGACGATGTTTCATAAGCTGGAAGGTCAACACTGTCATCTATTTTTTTTACTTTAATATCAACCATATTAAGCTTTAATATTTTTAAGATATTTAACTATTTTATCAGCAAAAATTGTTTTACTAACACTACCTATTTTTAATGAGGCACCCGATCTCCCAATTAAAATACCATTGTTATAGTTGGTATTAAAAATTTTATTTTTAGGTGTTGGATAGTTTAAAACAATAAAATCACAATTTTTGCTCAATAGCTTTTTTTTTGCATTCTGCAATACATTGTCAGTTTCATAAGCAAATCCAACTGTAATTTTAGGTTTGTTTTTTCCAGTCGACATTGATTTTAAAACATCAGGATTGTTAATCAGTTTCAAAGATAAGCCATTATTTTTTTTTATTTTCACTTTACTATATTTTTTAACTTTATAATCACTAACCGCTGCATTAAAAATTCCTAAATCTACCGACTTATATTTTTTTGCTTCTTTTAACATATCTTTAGCACTGGAAGTAAAAATATACTTAACATTTTTTGAAACTATTTGTTTAACTTGAATATATCCATGTAAACAAATAATTTTATAATTAGATTTTAAAAGACTTTTTATTAAGGCCATACCTTGCCGACCCGATGACTCATTAGAGATATATCTTACCGGATCAATATACTCTCGAGTAGAACCAATGGTTATTAATGCTTTTTTCACTTATTTAAGTTGATTTAGTATTTCGCCAGGGTCAACTAATCGACCACTTCCATACTCACCACAGGCTAAAGAGCCGTCATCAGGTCCAATAAACTGATGACCAATTTTCTTTAAATAGTCCACATTATTTTGAATAATAGGATTAGCCCACATTTCTTTGTTCATAGCAGGAGCAAAATATATAGGTTTGTTTGCTGCAATCATACATGTCAACGCAAGATCATCACAAAAACCCTTTGCAAATTTAGAAATAATATTAGCTGTTGCAGGGTACACAATAATATGAGAATTATCTCGAGCTAATTTTATATGTCCGATTTTTTTTTCCATATCTAAATCAAAAAGTTCAGAATAAACTTGTTTATTACAAATTGTTTCAAGTAATAATTTAGAAATAAATTCAAATGTATTTTTTGTTGCAACAACTTCATAGTCAATTGATTTTTTTTGGCATTCACGAATTAAATCTAAAGACTTGTAGCAGCCAACACTTCCTGTAATAATGATTAATATTTTCATTTTTTCTGCAATATATATATGCTGTTCGCCCCAGAAATGAAATCAATAGTTTTAACATGAGAAAAACCAATATTTTTCAGCTCATTCACAAGACTAATTTGAGAGGGAAAAGAAATAATACTCTCAGCTAAGTATTTATAACTGTGTCTATCATGAGCGACGATACTTCCTGTAAAAGGCAAAACATATTTTAAAAATTTTTTATATGGTTTTTTTAGTAAATCTCTTTTTGGTATGCCAAATTCCATAATTAAAAAATAACCATTTTTTTCTAAGCATCTATAGATCTCAGTAAAGCCATCTTTTCGATTTTTAAAATTTCTCACACCGTAAGTACAAGTTATTGTTTGAAAAAAATTTTTCCTGTATGGTAGGTTTTCTGCATATCCTACTTGGTAATTAATATTTTTAGATTTATTTTTTTTTCGAGATATATTGTGCATTTCAGAGACAGGGTCTATTGCATAAAGATTTTTTGTTGAAGGTAGTAAATTGAAGATATCCCCACTACCACTTGCTATATCTAAAATTTTTTTATTAGCGTTATGCTTCGATGAGACAAGATCTACAAAATATTTTTTCCAAAGTCTATGTATGCCTAGACTCATAACATCATTCATTAAGTCATATTTTGCATGAGATACATTTTCAAAAATATCTGTAATATTATATTGATTTGAACTATTTTTAGACATCATGCCTGAATTACCTGAAGTAGAAACTACAATAAGATATTTAACCTCAAAAGTTAAAGGAAAAAAAATTATTTCCATTAGTAAGTCACAAAAAAAATTAAGAAAAAATTTAAACTTTAAAGATCTTGAGTCTATATCTCAGAGAAAAATTATATCTGTAAAACGTTTTGCAAAATATATCGTTATAAGACTAGATAATGATAATTATTTGATAATTCATTTAGGAATGAGTGGAAGATTAAAGTTTTATTTAAATGAAAATTATAAAAAAGAGAAACACGATCATGTTGTTCTTCAATTTGATAAATTTAAAATAGTCTTCAATGATCCTCGTCGGTTTGGCATGTTTTTTAGACTTGAAGATATAAAAGAGGTAGAAATTTTTTTTAACAGTTATGGCATTGATCTATTAGTTAATAAAGTAAAGATCAAAGAAATATATAATAAATTCATTAGCAAAAAAGTATCTTTGAAACAGGCGTTGCTTAATCAAAGTTTGATAGTAGGAATTGGAAACATTTATGCAAACGAGGCACTTTTTCATTCAAGATTAAGCCCTCTAAGGCTTACGAACTCTCTTAATTTAGCAGAACTGACTCAGCTAATAAGCTCTTGTAAATTTGTATTAAAATTATCTTTAAAGAAAGGAGGCTCTTCTATAAACGATTACAAATCTCCAGATGGAACACTGGGAAGTTTCCAGAGTTTATTTAAGGTTTACCAAAAGGAACATGTAATTTTCAAAAAAAAATCCTATAAAATAAAAAAAATCATTCAAAATGGTCGTTCGACCTTTTTTTCACCTGCTTTACAAAAATAAAAAAATCTATATAAGTTATTAACGTTATTAAACGAACAACCTGTTAACAATATTTTTATATGCCACAACATAAATCAGCAAAAAAAAGACTTCGTCAATCTGATAGAAAAAAAACTGTAAACAAAGCAGTTAAATCTAATGTTTCAACCCAATTGAAGGCAATTGACAAACTCATCAAAGATAAAAAAGTAGAGGAATCAATGGAAAAATTAAAAATGGTTATGTCTGTTTTGCATAAGTCTACCAAGAAGAAAATTATGCACCTTAATAAAGCTTCAAGAACTATTTCCAAACTCCAAAAAGATATTTCTGCAATTTCTAAATAATTCTTTTTTTCAAGATATTTTTTTCAAAAAAAATGTTTTTTTTTATTCTTCTTTTTTAACTTTTCATGTTTAAATACGCATTCGTTTAGAGGAAGGAATATACATAGTGGAAGACGAACTGCATCAAGGTGGCATAGATGTGTCCTGGTCCAAGATAACATCTGAACTAAAAAAATCTCTAGACAAAGATACCTTCCAAAATTGGATTAAACCAATTTATTTTGAATCTCATATAGATACCTCTCTCACTCTTTCAGTTCCAACAAGATTTTTACGTGATTGGATAATAAAAAACTATGCCTCAGTTATCAAAAAAGCTTATATGGACCAAGGTCATAGTATTGATAAACTAGCGATTCTCGTAAAAGAGAATAATGACCGTATTATTCCTGGTACAGAAGTAATCTATGAGGATAAAGATGATGATGAAGACACATATTATGATGACATCTCTGCACCATTAGATCCAAAATTTACCTTTGATAATTTTATCGTCGGAAAGCCCAATGAGCTAGCATACGCAGCTGCGCAACGAGTTGCGCAATCAGAGGTAGTAAGTTTTAATCCATTATTTTTGTATGGAGGCGTTGGTTTAGGTAAAACACATTTAATGCATGCGGTAGCTTGGAACATAAAAAAAAGAAATCCAAAAAAAAATGTTGTTTATTTGACTGCAGAAAAATTTATGTATCAATTTATCAAAGCCCTCAGGTTTAAAAATATTATGAGCTTTAAAGAACAGTTTAGATCAGTAGATGTTCTTATGATAGATGATGTGCAATTTATTATTGGTAAAGATAATACCCAAGAGGAATTTTTCCATACTTTTAACACTTTAATTGACAAAAAAAGACAAATTATTATTTCAGCAGATAAATCACCTGCAGATTTGGATGGCTTGGAAGATAGATTAAAATCTAGATTAGGTTGGGGGTTAGTTGCAGATATACACCCTTTAACCTACGAGTTACGATTAGGTATTCTTCAAGCAAAAGCTGAACAAAAATCTTTACAACTAAAACAAGAAGTAATGGAATTTTTAGCAAACAAAATTACTAATAATGTCAGAGAAATGGAGGGTGCTTTAAATAGATTGGCTGTTCATGCATCAATTCAGGACTCCGAAATATCCGTTGACCTTGTGAAAGATGTTTTAAAAGATTTACTTAGAACTAATTCTAGAAAAATTACAATTGATGAAATCCAAAAGAAAGTTGTTGAGCATTACAATATTAAACTTTCAGATATGCATTCTCCTAGAAGATCAAGATCTGTTGCGCGTCCAAGACAAGTAGCTATGTATTTAGCAAAATCAATTACAACAAGATCTTTACCTGAAATTGGTAGAAAATTTGGTGGCAGAGACCACACTACCGTTATCCATGCTATTAAGACTATTGAAGAAATAATGGTTAATGACCCTAACCTAGCAGAAGATATTGAACTTTTGACCAGAATATTGCAAACTTCCTAAATGGATTTTAGAGTTAGTCGAGAGGCTTTTTTAAGAGTCTTAACTCATGTCAGTTCAATTGTTGATAGTAGATCGACAATTCCCATTTTATCAAATATCTATATTAAATGTGACAACAACCAAATTGAAATAAGATCAACGGATATGGACATCTCTATTCGAGAGTTTGTTTCAACTGACTCTTCAAAAAATGGTGAAGCAACGGTTAATTCAAGAATACTTACTGATATAATTCGTAAAACAAAAAAAAACTCTATTGTAAAATGTAAATTAGAAGGAAATAGATTAATAATAAATTCTGATAACTCTGTTTTCGAATTAAATGCATTAACGGCAGACGAGTTCCCAAAGTTTGTACCTTTGGACCCAACAAACTCTTTCGAGCTATCTATACCTCAGATTAAAAGACTCTTTAATAAGACAAAATTTGCAATATCTGCCGAAGAGACAAGATATTATCTCAATGGTATTTACTTTCATACTGTCACCAATGGAGCAAAGTCTACTTTAAGATGCGTTGCTACTGACGGTCATAGATTAGCTAAGACAGAGTTAGATCTAGCAAATGTTATCAACATATCAGGCATCATTCTCCCAAGAAAATTTATACTTCAGTTAGATCGTATGTTAGGGGACTTTGAAGGTAAGGTAAAAATAATGTGCACGGATACTCAGATAAGCTTAGAAGCAGATAATTTCATAATAATAAGTAAGCTTATCGATGGAACTTTCCCAGATTACGAAAAAGTAATACCTGTATCTAACGACAAATTACTGCAAGTTGAAGCGGAACCATTTTTTAATGCTATTGATAGAGTCTCGACTGTAAATCAAGACAAAACACCCACAGTTAAATTACAATTTGAAAATAATAGTATTAAAATTATGGCTACAAGCACCGATAGCAACAAAGGAGACGAGGAGGTTGCAGCAAACTACGCTGCTGAGGGTTTAGAAATACTTTTTAATTCAAAATATATTTTGGATTTACAAGATGTGATTGAAGGAGATACTATGATTTTAGAGCTACTCAACCAATCATCACCAGTCATAGTAAAAGACCCAAAAGATTCAACAAGTTTATATATTTTAATGCCAATGAGAATTTAATTGTCCCCACCACTGAAGGGTTTACAGTTATCTAACTACAGAAATTTCATAAATAAAAAAGAAGTTTTTAAATTTGAACATACTTTGTTCAAAGGAAAGAATGCTGTTGGAAAGACTAATATTTTAGAGGCTATAAGTTTTTTATGCCCAGGTACAGGCTTTAGAAAAGATGGAATACAAAATTTTATCTCTCAAAAACAAGAAAAATTAAAGAGTTCTATTACATTTGATTTTGAGAATGAGGATTTAGAAAATCATTTAACTATTGAATTAAGTAATAAAGATGAAAGATGGTCTAAACAATATTTTTTAAATGATAAAAAAATACAACAACAAAAATTATTAGATATTTTTCAACTATTTTGGTTTACGGAGATAGATAAGGTTTATTTTATTAAAGATATTCAATATCAAAGAAATACTATTAATCGAATTATTTGTTATTTTGAACCGAAATTATTTAGTTTATTGAATCAATACACTAAGCTAAGAAGAGAAAAAAAAAGAATATTGCAATCCTCACAGGATTATTCATGGCTTATTTCAATCGATAAACAACTTTTTGATATAGGCAAGTCTATTCTTGAAATCAAAATAGAGTTTCTCAAAGAATTTCAAAATTTTTTATTGGATGATAGTAAAAAGTTCTTTGATTTTGAAATTATTCCAAGTTTTGGCTTATCAGAGAAAGGAAAATTTTTAGAAAAATTTCAAAGAGGTCTCTCGGATGAGAGTCAATGGCCAAATGATCATAATCTTCAGTCAGATCATGACCCAAAAAAATCAATTTTTGAGATTACAAATAATAAAAAAAAAACTTCTCAGCTTTCTTCTGCACAGTCAAAAATGTTAATTTTAAGCCTACTTCTTAGTTGTGCAAAATTTCTAAATCGTAACAGAATTACTATTTTTTTAATTGATGAAATATTTGATAACTTTGATATGGTAAATATTAATAAAGTTATTGAATACTGTGCAGAAAATAAATTTCAGACATTTTTCTCAACCACTGATAACTTCACGCTCAAAGGGAATATAGACAATTTAGAAATAAAAGAAATTTTGTAATGGCAGATCAATATTCAGCATCCTCAATTAAGGTCTTAAAAGGCTTAGAGGCTGTTAGAAAAAGACCGGGTATGTATATTGGTGATACTGACGATGGGACAGGTTTGCATCATATGGTTTACGAGGTACTAGATAATTCTATCGATGAGGCGCTTGGAGGATATTGTGACAATATTCAATTAATTATAAATAAAGATGGTTCAGCAACAATCTCTGATAATGGTAGAGGAATACCTGTCGATAAACATAAAACTGAAAAGGTACCTGCTGCTGAAGTTATAATGACTCAATTACATGCAGGAGGTAAATTTGACCAAAATAGTTATAAAATTTCGGGAGGCCTTCACGGAGTTGGTGTTTCTGTTGTAAATGCTTTATCTGAAAAACTTTCTTTAACTATCCGTAGAGGGGGAAAAATTCACACTATGGAATTTAAAGATGGTGTTACATCAAAAAAATTAACTGAGGTGGGTGTTATGAAAAAGACTGAGAGAACTGGTACCACTGTTCAATTTTGGCCATCCAAAAAAATTTTTTCTAACACGACTCTAGTACTTAAAACTTTAGAAAATAGAGTTCGTCAATTAGCTTTTCTTAATTCTAACGTCCGTGTAACATTGGCAGATTTGCGCACTCCTAAGGCCGAACCACTAGAATTTTATTATCAAGGAGGTTTGATAGCATATGTTCAATTCCTTAACTCTAGAAAATCAACTTTAAATAAAATAATTCCATTCAATGGTGAGTCCAATGGAATTAAAGTTGAAGGAGCTTTGCAATGGAATGATGGATACAATGAAAATATGCTATGTTTCACGAACAACATACCCCAAGGAGATGGAGGAACCCACCTACAAGGTTTTCGATCAGCACTTACTCGCTCACTAGTTGGATATTCAAACACCGTTGCTGTCTCAAAGAAAGGTAATATTACAATATCAGGAGATGATGCTAGAGAGGGTATGACATGTGTATTATCTGTTAAGGTTCCTGACCCTAAGTTTTCATCACAAACAAAAGATAAATTAGTTTCATCAGAAGTCAGACCTGTTGTTGAGAAAATTATCTCAGAACAATTAAGCGCTTGGCTTGAACAAACACCAGGAGAAGCAAAAAAGTTAGTATCAAAAATTATTGAAGCCGCAAGTGCTCGAGAAGCAGCTAGAAAGGCCAGGGAACTAACAAGAAGAAAAAATGTATTAGAGACATCATCACTTCCAGGTAAATTAGCTGACTGCCAAGAAAAAGACCCTATTAACTCAGAGCTTTTCATAGTCGAGGGTGACTCTGCTGGTGGCTCTGCTAAGCAAGGTCGAGATAGAGTAACTCAAGCCATACTTCCACTTAGAGGTAAAATATTAAATGTAATTAAAGCCAATCCTCATAAAATATTAGAAAATAATGAAATTTCTGCTCTTATTACTGCGATTGGTGCTGGATATGGAAATCCACCTAAGGATAAAGAATATAATCCATCTGATTATTTTAACCCTGATTCAATGCGTTATCACAAGATTGTTATTATGACAGATGCCGATGTCGACGGTAGTCATATTAGAACGTTATTACTCACATTTTTTTATCAATTTATGAGAGATATTATTACTACCGGACGGTTGTATATTGCCCAACCTCCTCTTTATAAGGTTAAAAAAGGAAATACAGAAAATTATTTATTAGACGATAAGGAACTTACAAAGTTTTTACTTTTAAATAATAAAGACGATCTTGACTTTAATATTTACAATAAAAAGAAAAAAATCCAACTAAAAGAGGAGCAGTTAAACGAGTTAATTGATTTAGCCTCTCGTGCAAACTCTGCTTATCAAAATTTAGATCTTACATATTTAGACACACAATTTTTTGATCAAATTATTAATACTGGATTATTTTTTTTAGATTTTTCTCCAAATAAAATTGAAAAGTCTCAATTTAAAACTTTTCTCTCCAATTTAAATCAGGTTTATAAATCACAAAATATTAAATTTACATTTCAAAGCATGATTAGTAATGAACTTGTTTTTTTACAAGAGAAAGAGGGTTATAATAAAATTATAAAAGTTCCTTTAGATAAATTACTACATTTAAGAGAGTTCATTTCTATAGAAAATTTAAATCTTTATCACAAAATGGATTTTTCAAAATCTACTGATGCTTATTTTGGGATTTCTAAGCTATCATCAAAAGAAAACTTTAATTGCAATGGACTTGTCGAATTTTTTAATACCCTCTTTGAGATGAGTAAAAAAGGTCAATCAATAAGTCGATACAAGGGTCTTGGTGAAATGAACCCTGAACAATTATGGGAAACAACTTTAGACCGAACAAATAGAAAGTTGCTTCAAGTTAACCTCGAGGATCAAATTAACGCCGAAAGACAACTCATCATGCTTATGGGAGATGATGTGACTGATAGGAAAAGTTTTATTCAAGAAAATTCAGTCAAAGTAGCAAACTTAGATATATAGTTGGTTAATCAAAAAAACTCCCTTTTCGTTAATTCTTCTGATTTTCTTATAATACGAGCTATTGCTTTTGGTGGTCAGGCCGCTACTTTATCAATCACACAGTATTTTTTCGAAATTTCAAAAATAGTTGCAACTGCTTCATGGATTATAGCCTTTGTCTTGATGGCCAGTATTATCCTAGGTTTTTACTTAAACAGAGGTGATAAAATTATTTCAGAAAAACAAGTCTTTATATTTTTATGTTTTGATATTATACAAATTTCTAGTTTAATTGCTCTGAACGGTGGACACACAAATCCTTTCATATTTATTATCTTAGCTCCTATTGCTATTGCAGCATCATACCTAGCGATAGAAAGAATAATTATTATTTTAAGTTTGGCATTAGTTTGCTTTGCCTTAATTTTTAATTTCTTTATTGCTCTTCCTCCATCTGTTCATCCCAATATTAACTTTACATATAGTCTAGCTATCATGATCTCTCTTTTTATAAGTAGCATCTTTCTAGTTTTCTATCTTTATTACTTTTCTTTAAACTACAAAAGCACGCAAAAAGCATATGAATTAGCAAGTAAGCAACTTCAAAATGAAAAAGAACTTTTAAAAGTAGGTGGATTAGCAGCAGCAGCTGTTCATGAACTAGGGACACCATTGAATACAATAAATCTAATTGTTGGTGATTTAAACCAAGATAAAAAACTAAAAGATGATTATGGAAAAGACATTAAAACTTTATTATTAGAATTAGATAGATGTAAGGCAATACTTAAAGAACTTTCAACTAATCCAGAGTCAACAGAACTCTCCTCTGAAATAACTAATATGTCATTAGATGCATATACACAATCTTTGTGCGAACAATTCTCAAATAATTATCGCGCAGTAAATTTAGATTATAGATCGGATGAAAATTCTAAAAATATTAATATTAAAATTACACCTGAGCTTAACATCGCTATGAATAATATAATCAAAAATGCAATTAGTTTTGCACATAAAGAAATATTAATAATTTCAGAAACTTCAACAAATACATACTCTATCAAAATCCGTGATGATGGCCCAGGTTTTGATAAAAAGTTTATAGCTAATTTTGGAAAACCATTCTATTCTAGCAGGCCTGAAAAAGGGGTAAATATGGGCCTTGGTTTATTCATAACAAAACAAATGATTGAAAATCTAAATGGTGAAATATCAGTACAAAGTAGTAATGGAGCAGAAGTAACATTAACATGGCAGATTTAGAACAAAACACAGTAACAAAAGACAAAACACTTTTTATTATTGAGGATGATAAGCCCTTTCGAGAGCGATTAACCACTTCTTTTCAAAGAAAAGATTTCACAGTAACAGCAGCAGCATCTAAAAAAGAGGCATTAGACGTTTTATCAGGCAATAACTTTAATTACGCCATTGTTGACCTACGTTTAGGAGATGGCTCTGGGCTCGATGTTATTAAAGTAATAAAAGAGCAAAACCCAGAGTGTCGGACAGTTATGTTAACTAGTTATGGAAACATAGCTACAGCGGTGTCATCTGTAAAATTAGGTGCTGATGATTACTTAACGAAACCAGCAAATATTGATGATATTGAAAAGTCACTAATGTCCTCCACAGCTACATCACTGCCCCCACCTCCAGAAAATCCAATGTCTGCAGATAGAATAAGATGGGAACATATACAAAGAGTTTTTACTCAGTGTAACCGTAATGTTTCCGAAACAGCAAGAAGATTAAAAATGCATCGAAGAACTCTTCAAAGAATTCTAAATAAGCACGCCCCTAAAGAATAGTATATACCTACAATCTTTGTTATTCTGCCTAGATGTCTGAGTCTCGGTTAATTCTTGTAGATGGTTCAGGATATATTTTCCGAGCTTACTACGCCTTACCTCCAATGAATAATTCTAAAGGCATACCCACCAATGCTGTTTATGGATTTTGTAATATGATGCTTAGACTAATAGAAGAACACCCTAGCGACAAAATACTAATAATACTTGATGCTGGTAAGAATACTTTTCGAAACACTTTATTCCCCGATTACAAAGCGAACCGTGGAGAGGCACCCGAGGATTTAATACCCCAATTTAGTATTATTCGCGAAGCTATTGAAGCATTTGGACTCGATGTTATTGAAAAAAAAGATTTTGAGGCTGATGACGTTATTGCAAGCTATGTTAAATATGGAGAGGATAATAAAATACCCACTACTGTATTTAGTTCTGACAAAGATCTTTTTCAATTGTTATCAGTGAACAATCGCATCATGGACCCAATGAAAAATGTTGAGATTGATGAAGCAAAAGTAATGGAAAAATTTGGAGTTGGCCCAGATAGAATTACAGATGTCCAAGCTCTTATAGGAGATAGTGTTGATAACATACCTGGGGTTCCAGGA
>CACKAZ010000004.1:0-92254 GCA_902598275.1 uncultured Alphaproteobacteria bacterium | reverse complement strand
GTTACAAATTGGTGGCTCGGATCAATGGGGCAATATCGTTTTGGGTATGGAAATTATATCAAAAATAAATAAAAAGGACGCTTTTGGTCTTACTACACCTCTTTTAACTACCTCAACTGGTAAGAAGATGGGTAAAACCGAGCAAGGAGCTGTCTGGATAGATCAAAATAAATACAGTTCTTACGATTTCTATCAGTATTGGAGAAATGTGGATGATAATGATGTTGAAAAACTATTACTTATTTTTAGTGATTTAGATAAAGAAGAAATAAAAATGTTAATTAAAGAAAATATCAATAATGCAAAAAAAAAATTAGCGTATTTAGTGACAACAGATTGCCATTCAGAGAACTCAGCACAAGAGGCTGAAGAAAAAGCAAAATCTATTTTTGAAAGTAATTCTTACGATAATATTGACGAAATTAACTTCAAAATAAACTCAAAACTCATAGATACACTAACATCCAATAATACGGTCTCTTCAAAATCTGAAGCAAAAAGGCTAATTGAAGGTGGTGGCATAAAAATTGATGACGACCAAATTAACGATACTAATCTTATAATTGATAAGTCTTATAACGAAAAAATACTTAAGATTGGCAAAAAAAAATATTTTAAAATTATTGTTAAGTAACCAATATATCCTTTATAGCATTATTAACAAAATTTAAATCATCTTTGGACTTACCTGCTCCAGCATAGTGACCGTAGCTTGAAGGAATGATTCTCAATTCACCATTTTTAATATTTTTTAATTCAATTTTATTATCCTCTGGAGGGAAGTATAAATCATTTTTACCTGGCATTAAAATGCATCGTGCAGTAATAGAGTTAAGAGCTTTATCAAATTGATTATTAAATTTATTATTTTTGCTAATGTCGTGCTCTTGCCAAGTTCTTATCATCGCTAATAAATCGTTTGCATCCTTACGATAATAAATTCTATTCCATAGTTTATCTAAAACATCTTTTGCATCTTTATAACCATCATCGATATATTTTTTTTCCCTAAACCAGTCTTGCCCATGCGCCCATCCAGCCCATACTCTGGCCATAGTTGTTTTTCCATTTTGAGGTTGTTTTTCATAATTTCCAGAATTCCAGTTTGGATCTGAAGTCAAAGCAGCATATACACCCTCTAAAAATACATATGTATGATCTGTGGTTTTAGCATGACCACACATAGAAATCATATTTTTTACCATGTCTGGAAAATATGACGCCCACTCAAATGCTTGTTGTCCACCCATTGACCAACCTATAACTAATTTAATTTTTTCTATGCTAAATATTTCTTTTAGAAGTTTGTATTGTGCTTGTACGTTGTCATATATTGTGACTAAGGGAAAATTAGGTCCATTAAAGGGTTTTTCTGTATTACTAGGTGATGAAGAAATACCATTACAAAACATATTTGGAATAATGATGAAATATTTATCAGGGTTGATAGGAAAATTATTACCAATTAGATATCCTTGCTCAAGATGTGTGCCAGCATACCTAGTAGGAAATAAAATTACATTTGATTTATCAGAATTAAGATTACCAAAAGCAAGGTAACTCAGTTGTAAATTCACAACTTCACCAGATTTTAATTTGAAATTATCTAATTGATATTTATGAAGTTCTTCTCTATTGATCAATTAAAATAACTTTAGATATTCTTTAATTTCCCAATCAGTAGTGGTTGTATGATATCGGGACCACTCATCATATTTATATCCAATAAAATTATTTATCATTGCTTCAGAAAAAACTTTTTTGGTTAATTTATCCTCTGCAAAAGCATCTACTGCTTCTAATAAGTTTCTTGGTAATGAGGTAACTTCTTTTTTTTCTTTTTCGGTTAAATCATAAAGACTTTTATTAGTTGGTTTTGGTGGCTTCATATTCTTATCAATTCCTTCTGTAACAGCTGCCGCCAATAATGAAAATGTTAAATATGGGTTTTGAGTTAAATCAGATGCCCTATTTTCTATACAATATCTATTTTGGGGTAATCTTATCATAGCTGATCTATTATTACTTCCGTATGTCATATGTGTTGGAGCCCATGTGTGTCGGCCACCATCTAGCCCCTCAACTGTTGGAACAAATCCGTTATAAGAATTAACAGTAGGACATGCTAATGCAGTAATTGCTGCTCCATGTTTAAGTATTCCAGCTACAGCGTTATAAGCTTTACTTGAAAACTTATTTCCATCCTTATAAATATTATTATTTTTCTTTTTTATTGAGGCAACACTATGATTAATATGAGCTCCTGCTCTCCAATCACTGATTGTTGTCTTCGGCATAAAAGATACAAAATATCCATATTTTTTTGCTATTTCTTTTAGTAGAACTCTTAAAAATACAAACCTATCAGCCATTCCAAGTATATCCGTATAACCAAAATCTAATTCATATTGACCATATGCACCTTCCGCAACGACGTCATGAAGATCCCATTTCAAATCGTTATTTAAAATATCAATGATTTCTTTTAAAAAATGCATCCCATCAATTGAATATTCAGAGTCATATCCGAAAGCTTGCCTTCTTAAATCTATAGGATCTCTATCGATTGCCTTTACAGGTTTATCACCCTCCCACTTCATAAGAAAAAATTCTGGCTCAATACCAACAAAAAATTTAAGGTCAGATTTAGCACTTTCCTTTATCTGTTTTTTTAATGTCATTCTTGGACATACATCGTAAGGTTTATCATTCCAATATAAATCTGCAAAAACCCATGCACATGTTTTATCCCATGGACATATGAGAAGACTATCTAAATCAGGTAATGGGATTTGATCATTATCTGCAGGTGTTAATTCTGGAACAAAGGAAACAGAATGAACAGCAAATTGAGGACCTTTACCCATACAAAGATCTTCAAAGTCGGATATTGGCATTGGTTTTGTCTTTGGACTACCTAGAAAGTCTATCCAATTTGAGTAAATATACTTTACGCCTTTTTTTTCTAATTGTTTTTTTAATTGTTTTACTTTTTTTATATCAGGTAAGGCGTCTTTAAAATTTTCAAAATATTCACTCAAAAGAATTTCTCGCTTTCCGATTTAACAAATTGAAATTATAAGACCATAATATAAAATTTCCACTTGTATTTATGAATATAGAATTTTTTAAAAGATCTTGGATGAAATTTTATAAAAGAGGTTTCATAACTGGGTTCCTAGTGCTGACTTTTATGTTGATGATTGATCAGTTTTTACAAAATCCTCTTTTTTTTAGTAAAATAACAAGCATCACAGTTTTTATTTATATTGTCTCTACTATTTTTTTTGCAGCAATATTTTGTGGATTATTGTCTGTAATTTTCGCAGGAGTAGTGACAATTGTTACAAAAAAATAATTAATTTTCTAAACTGTTCAGCCAATTTACTAACTCGAGTTTACGATCATAAAAATCACTATTCTCTAATTGTTCCAAGTTATGAATAAGTTCGCTAAATTTCTCACCTGTCATTTTATCAAGATAATTTGTTTTCCAGTATGTCATTAAATTACCTATAAAATTGTAAGGAAGCTCAGGGTGATATTGAGTACAGATTATATTATATTTTTTATGAACAATAGACTGGATAGAAAAATCATTTTCAGATATGACTTTAAAATCATTTGGAATATTTTCAACGCTATCATAATGATGTCCAGGTGCAGTAAATAAATCTTTTTTGTTTCTATAAATGTAATGATCATTTTTTATTTTTATATTATTTGCAAACCCAAATTCAGGTATTGATGATTTAGTAATTTTGCCTCCAAGAACGGTTACAAAAACTTGCAATCCCCAACAGCTGCCCCAAATAGGTTTCCCAAGTTCAATTATTTTAGTAAATATTTCTAATTGTTTTTTATTATGTGAGTTGTTTTCGTAGATATTACCTAAGCCTCCAGTCCATAAAAAAGCATCATAATGAGAAAAATCATATTCATTAATGTCAATTAAATATGACTTAAGAACTTTAGTTGTATATTTTGAGTTGTAGTCTTTTATAATCTTCTCAAAAAAAGTGTGTTGGAAAGGGCAATTTGCCTTTACATGCTGATCATCATGGTTTTTATCCATACCACTGATAATTAGTAAATTCAAAGAAGTTTATTTATCTCTTGTCCACTTTTTTTTTAAAATTAAATCATAATCGCTTTTTGCTACTCTTCTTAAAATAAAATACATAAAGGCAATCCATATTAATGCAGCTAATAATTTATTATCTAGCACAGTTTGGACTATGTTTTGGAAGAGTAGGTTTGTGGTATTGTAATCCATATTTTAAGGCGGGGATTTTTTCCCCGCCTTAATTATAACATTATTTAGTTTTTTTTGCAGTATCTGACTCATGTTTTGCTGCAGCAAATGTAGCAAATATACACAAAGCAATAACAACAAGAGTCCAAAAGATTAGAGTACCTTCACTGTCAGCTGATGTGAAATAAGCGTCAACACCTTCCCAACTATTTTCAGGTCCTGGCCATGAATTCATGATTTCTCCTTCCTCATTCGTGTTATTGATAAGCTTTTAAACCAAGCTCAGCACTGTCAATTCCGGCTTTTTGTACCGCATCTGGTACTCTAAGCCATCCCATAGCTTTCATAATAAATGAGAGGCCATATCCTGGAACAAATCCAAGCAAGAACATAACTATTGCCCCTACCAATTGACCTCCAAAGCTAGTTGGTGGAATATCGCCGGATGCAGGGTAACCAGAAGCAAAAAGTCCCATTGCTAATACACCCCAAATACCTGCTACACCGTGAACTGAAATAGCACCAACCGGATCATCAATCTTGAAGATACTGTGTAACCAATTATTCGCAGGAATAATAATTACACCACCAACAAAACCTAATACAAAAGCTAATCCTGGATACCAGACATCTAGACCAGAAGCGCATGAGAATATACCTGCAAGTCCTCCAGACATCATCCAAAATGGATTACCTTTACTCATCCAGAATGCACCGATCATTCCTCCACCAAGACCCATTAGGGTATTGAAAGCAAATGATGAGAGAGTAGCTGGAGCACCATAAATATTGATCCATCCACCAAGTTCAGCACCTCCCCATATCAAACAACCACCGAGGAATCCAAAGAAACCAACAATAATCATTAATAAGCCTATGAATGAAAAACGAAGGTCATGACCTTCAATTTCATTAGCTGTGCCGTCTGCATTATATTTTCCAACTCTAGGTCCTAGGTTTAGTACTACACCAAATGCAAACCAACCTGCTATCATGTGAACCACACCTGCAGCTCCGACGTCATGATAACCAAATTGGGTTACTAACCATCCATCAGCATGCCAGCCCCATGAAGCTCCGAGTATCCAAGCTCCTGATCCAAGAACTACTGCTAAGAAAACAAAAGAACTAATTCTTATTCTTTCTAAAACAGATCCAGAGAAAATGGATGCAGTTGTACATGCAAACAATGTAAATGCTGCCCAGAATATACCTGTGGCTTGATCACTTAACATTGGTCCCATTGATACATTCCATGGTGTTCCATAACCCTCAAGGTCTATTGGTGTAAAACCACCTGGGAATGCAAGATAAATATACCAACCAAATAACCAGAAAGTTGGTATCATGAATGCGAATGCTAAAAGATTTTTACAAGCGGAGGATACAGCATTTTTAAAACGCGATGATCCAACCTCATACATCAAGAAGCCGACGTGAATAGCAATCATTAACGCAGTACACCACCAATAAAATGCTTCGGTACTGACATTTGCTTGCATCATCACAAACGATTCAAGTTCTTCAAGTGTCATGTATGACCTCCTTAATTAATTAATAAAAAAAAGATAAAAAAAATATTTAAGAATCATTTTTAGTATCTTTATGTATTTTACTTTTTAATAACTAAATTATAAAATTAATAAAAATTAAAATAAGTTTAAAAATTAAATAGTATCAATGTGTTTTTAGCATATGCAATAAATGCATGTTTAATTATGAAAGAGGAGAAAATAAATGGTAACCAATCTTCATCAGTTCGCTAAGAAAAATGGAGTGAAATATTTTTTTGTAAGTTTTGTAGATTTGTTCGGTGTTCTGAGATCAAAATTAGTTCCTGCAACAGCTATAGATGAAATTCAATCTGAAGGGGCTGGTTTTGCTGGCTTTGCTACATGGCTAGATATGTCTCCAGCTGACTCAGATATGTTTGGAATGCCTGATGGTGATAGTGTTATCCAACTTCCGTGGAATAAGGAAATAGCTTGGGTCGCCTCTGATTTATTCATGGATGGAAAGCCAGTAGAAACATCACCCAGAATTGCTTTAAAAAGACAAATTGAAAAAGCGGCTAAAAAAAATCTTTACATGAAATCTGGTGTTGAATGTGAGTTTTTTTTAGTTAATGCAGATGGAACTGCTTTATCAGATGAAAGAGATACGCAAGCAAAACCTTGTTATGACTCCTCTGCATTAATGAGAAGATACGATGTTATTACTGAAATTTGTGACTCAATGATTTCACTTGGTTGGAAACCCTATCAAAATGATCATGAAGATGCGAACGGGCAATTTGAAATGAACTGGGATTTTTCAGATTGTTTAGTTACTGCTGACAGACATGCCTTTTTTAAATTTATGGTAAAATCAATAGCTGAAAAACATTCATTAAGAGCAACCTTCATGCCAAAACCTTTCACAAATTTAACAGGCAATGGATGTCATTGTCATATTTCAATCTGGGATAAGGCAGGTAAAAAAAATATGTTTTTAGATAAAAAAGATGAATTAGGTTTATCAAAAACTGGTTATAATTTCTTGGGCGGCATAATGGAAAGTGCAGACAAAATGGCTGCTGTTTTTAATCCTACAGTAAACTCTTATAAAAGAATTAATGGAAGTGTAACTACATCAGGTGCAACATGGTCTCCAAGTTCCATTACATGGGCTGGTAACAATAGAACACACATGGTTAGAGTTCCTGGAGCAGGTAGATTTGAATTAAGACTGATGGATGGAGCTACAAATCCATATTTACTTCAAGCAGGCATTCTTCTTTTAGGTTTAGATGGTTTCAATAATAAGAGAGATCCTGGGAAACGATTAGACATTAACATGTACACAGAGGGTCACAAAGCTGGAAAGGTCAAAAAACTTCCTTTAAACCTTCTTGATGCTATTCGTGATTTTGATAAATCAAAAATTATAAGAGCAGGATTTGGTGATGATTTAGTTAATAGTTATGTAAAACTTAAAAATCAAGATTGGGGTACCTTTAACAAACACCTTTCTAGTTGGGAGCGAGAGACCACTCTAGACTGTTAAACGAATGACTCCAGAGGTATTACAAGAAAAATTCCTTGATTGGCAATGTCAATCAAGAATTCAAGCTTTTAGGACACAAAGTGGTAGACCCAATTCTTCTATGGCTCCGATATTACTTGATAAGAAAGGTAATGAACTCCTAAGAATTATTGTTGTAATATCTGAAAATGATCCAGTAAACACTACAAAACTTTTTGAACATACTTTTAAACGAACATACGATCCCGCTGACAGATTTGATAAGATGAATAAATTTTTATCTTCTGAATATTTTATGGATAAGGATAAATTTTCGGACTCTTTGTTTGCTACTTTTCCTAAGAGCTCAAGTATTTCCAAAAAAGTAGTTAAAGAAGGGTTGTGTATCCTTGATTTTATTCACTTATCGACGAATTATAGATTATTATGCTCTCCCTTTATTCTCGATAAAAATGAAGAACATTGGGAAAATATTTTCTGGCATAATAAAAATTTTAATCCAGGATTGGGGAATGACATCGATGTTATAAAATTTATTCCAAACTGGAAAAAGTCAAAGCTAATTAGGATTAAAGATTAAATATTTTAGCTTTAGGGGGACTAAAGCCCCCTAATTTAATAAAACTTATTCGACTAACTTAAAGTTTTCACCTTTAGCATAGGTTCTTTTTAATTGAACCAATGGATGATTGGGTGACATTTGAAATTTAATAAGTAGCTCTCTTGCCAACATATCTCTGTCTTGTTGGTTTTTTGGAAGTTTAATTTTTTTAGGAAGAGTGATCCAAGCATTTGCGTTTCTGTCAAATACAGCTGGTGTGTCTCCCTCAAAACCCATATGAATATCTTCTAACCAGTTTAAATCATCCCATCCCATAATCTCAATGTATTGCTTTAGGAAAGGAGTCAGGTGTTTGTAATCAGGAATTAAGTTTACATCATAACGATAACCGATATGTTGACCGATCATTTTTTCTCTTGATGTTTTTATTTCTTTATCTTTTAACTTAGCTCCACCTACAACTTGGTAACCTTTCGGTTTAGAGGATTTTTTAGCAGTTTTTTTTAATTTTGCTGTTGATGTTTTCTTTTTAACCATTTTTGTCTCCTAGATTGAGTGGTAGTTATCGACACCCACAGTCAGATCTGTTCCAGCTAAAGGTACTTTAGCCATTGCTGATGACTCCATTGTTAATGCTGCTAAGTCTTCTGGTTCAAGAGAGTGGATATTTGTCTTACCACATGCTCTTGCTAACATTTGACACTCAAGAGTCATTGTGCTTAATAAATTATAAACTCTCTCCGCCGCTTCAGTTGGATCTAATCTACTTCTAAGAACAGGATCTTGTGTAGCTACACCGACAGGACACCTACCAGTATGACAGTGATAGCAGTAACCTGCTTCAACACCCATTTCTTTTTCATAATCGGCTTCAGGAATATCTTTATTACAGTTCAAGGCAACTAAACCAGCTGTTCCGATAGCGATAGCATCAGCTCCTAAAGCTAGAGCTTTTGCCATGTCAGCACCATCTCTGATACCACCAGCAAAGACTAATGAAATTTCGCCAGTTTTACCCACGTCGTCTAGAGCTCTTCTTGCTTCTCGAATAGCACCGATACCTGGAATACCAGTATTTGCTGCTGCAATATGCGGACCAGCAGCTGTAGAACCTTCCATAGAGTCTAAAAATATAGAGTCAGGATCACATTTTGCTGCCATTCTAACATCGTCATAAACCCTTGAAGCACCTAACTTCAACTGAATTGGAACTTGATTGTCAGTTAACTCCCTTAATTCTTGTACTTTAAGAGCTAAGTCATCTGGGCCCATCCAGTCTGGGTGTCTGGCAGGAGATCTTTGATCAATACCAGCAGGTAAAGATCTCATTTCAGCTACTTGGTCTGTAACTTTTTGGCCCATTAAGTGGCCGCCCATTCCAACTTTTTGACCTTGTCCAATGAATACTTCAATTGCATCAGCTAGTTGAGCATGGTGAGGATTAAAACCATATCTTGATTGAATACATTGATAGTACCATTTGTGAGAATATCTTCTTTCATCAGGTATCATTCCGCCTTCTCCAGAACATGTAGCACTTCCTGCCATTGATGATCCTCTTGCTAAAGCAGTTTTTGCTTCATAAGAAAGAGCACCAAAACTCATACTTGTTATATAAACGGGAATATCAAGTTTGATAGGATTTTTTGCTCTAGGGCCTATGATAGTCTCGGTTAAACATTTCTCTCTGTAACCTTCAATAACAAATCGTGTTAATGTACCTGGCAAAAATACTAAATCATCCCAGTGAGGTATTTTTTTCATTAAGGCCATGCCGCGCATACGATAACGACCTAGTTGTGATTTGATGTGGATATCATCCATTACCTCTGGGGTAAAGATTGAGTTTTGTCCTAATAATTGTGTATTACGTTTTGCCATTAGCCTAATATTCCTTTCTTTTCTGCTGGCTCTAGATTGTCATAATTCCAAAGCATTCTACCTGCAACGTATTTTTTAAATTTAGAGGCTGGAACCTTACAATCAATCTCAGCGTTTTTGATTTTTTGTTCTAGCCATCTAACCTCATGTTCATTCATTTCACCAGGAACACAGTCAGTTCCTAAGGAATGAGGTTCTCCTCCTACAAATATAATGCCATCGTACATAGAGTCACCCATGTTTGCATTTACATCACCGCAAACAATAATTCTTCCTCTTTGCATCATAAATCCAGTGTAGGCACCAGCATTTCCACCAATTAAAATGGTACCGCCTTTCATGTCAATTCCAGTTCTTGCACCAGCATCACCTTTAACAATTAAGTCTCCGCCTCTTAAAGCTGCTCCAAAACAAGATCCAGCATTATTTTCAACAACAACTTTTCCTGACATCATATTTTCTGCACAAGACCATCCAACTCTTCCGTTAACTCTTACAGTTGGGCCATCAATGCATCCAATACCGAAGTAGCCTAGGCTTCCTTCAAAAATTAAGTTAAGCTTGTTTAGTATCCCTACTCCAAGAGAGTGTTTAGCTCCTGGGTTTTTAATTACTATAGACCCATATCCTTTTCGAATTGAGTCTCTAATTTTTTGATTTAATTCGTGTGCGTTAATTCCTTCACAATCAATAGAAGTTCTCTTATTGAAATCAACCTCGTGGTTTCCATAATAGGTATAATTCTCCTCTTCGGTTACCTCAAAAAAGAGTTTTTGGGATCTACCTGATAAATTTTCATCATCAAAAGCAGATGTTTTTTTTGTTAAGCCTGCCATACTTTCACCTCCGCTTCATAAGGGTCATAAGTTTTAATTTCGTGAGGAAAGATATTTCTAATAGCAACTTCCTCTGATGCACATGCTACGATATCTTTGCTTTCATAGATTACCATTGGCTTTGCAGCCATGTGATCTTTAGCCATTCCAAGTTGATCTTTCGTAGCTACAACATATGTAAAGACTCCATCTAGTTCGTCTAAACTGTCATGCATCGCTTTTTCAAGTTCAATACCATTGGCCATTTTATCAGCTATATAAACTGCAATTATCTCAGAGTCACAGTTTGAATTGAATCTATAACCTTTTCTTTCAAGTACCCTTCTGTTACCCCAATAGTTTGTCAATTGGCCGTTGTGAACAACTGATACATCTTCAAAAGGAAAAGCCCAGTAAGGGTGAGCAGATTTTATATCAACATCTGACTCTGTAGCCATTCTGGTATGCCCTATGCCATGAGTGCCCATAAACTTATTTAGACCGTACTGGTCTGAAACAGTTGTAGCGTCCCCAAGATCTTTTATAAGCTCAAGACCTTTACCAATTGACAATATTTCTGTTTTTTCGACTGTCTCAATTTCTGTTGCTAAATCTGTGAGATCACCTTTAAAATCAAATATATATCGAAAAGCGTATGGGGTGCTGGAGCTTTGTTTTGTTACTTTTGCACCATGTTTTTTTAAAATAGCATCGACAGCGTTTTTTCTATTTTTTAAATCATCTGGTGAGTCAACATTTGCATTTACTTTTTCAGCTTCATTTTCAGATATTTTAAATCTCATTACAAAACCTTTTTTAAGTGGTGTGCCATACATAGCGTAACCAGTTGAGTCTGGTCCTCTATGCTTTAGTCCCTGTAACATTAGACCCATCTGTTCACCAACGTTGACTGTCTTTTTTTTATTTATTACTCCAGCTATTCCACACATACTTTTCTCCTATCTATTTTATGGTAAGCAATCCAAGTATTTATCAAGATCCCATTGAGTTGGAGTGGCTAAAAATTCTTCCCACTCATCTCTTTTGTATTCCATAAATACTTTAAGCATATCGCCTGGAAGACTTTCTTTGATGACTTCATCACTATCAAGACGATCTAAAGCTTCACCAAGTGTCATAGGTAGTTTTTCAACTTGCTTTCCAGCTTTCATTTGCTCGTACATATTTTGTTGTTCTGGTTTTCCTGGATCCATTTTTTTTGTAATACCGTGATCAAATGCTTTTAATAAACCACTACCCATGAGGTATGGATTATGAGCTGAGTCAACTGATCGATATTCAAATCTACCTGGTGCAGATACTCTCAAACCACAAGTTCTATTTTGGTATCCCCAGTCAGCATAAACTGGTGCCCAAAAACCTGTATCCCAAAGTCTTCTATATGAATTAACTGTAGATGATCCTAATGCGGTTAATGCAGGAAGGTGTTCCATAACACCACCGATAGCTTGAAGTCCAATCTTACCAGGAATTCTTCTATCTTTTCCATCAGGCATAAATGCATTTACTCCACCTCTTCTATGATGGAAAACATTTTCCATACCTGGAATTGTTTTATTTCCACATGGAATGAGCTCATCTTTTCCGCCCTTCCATAATGAGACGTTTGTATGACAACCGGATGCCGAAACTCCAACAAAAGGTTTACTAAGAAAACATGCTATTAAGTTGAATTCTCTAGCAACTTGAGCACAAATTTGTCTGTATGTTGACAATCTATCAGCATTTCTAACAACATCATCATAATTAAAGTTTAACTCTAATTGACCAGGTGCATCCTCATGATCACCTTGAATTATATCCAAACCCATGGCACGAGAGTATTCTATTACTTTCATATAAACTGGCCTTAGAGACTCAAATTGATCAATATGATAACAATATGGCTTAGAAAAACCGGATCCTGTAGGGCTACCATCTTCGTTCTTAGTTAACCACATCATTTCAGGTTCTGTGCCTGCTCTTAATTCTAATTTATGTTTCTTTTTAAAATCTTCGTGAGCTCTTTTTAGATTACCTCTACAATCAGAAGTTAAGAAGCCACCTGGATCACTTTCTTCTTCTCTATTTCTGAAACATGTACAAAATACTCGGGCTATTCTTTTATCCCATGGAATTTGTACAAAAGTTTCTGGGTCAGGTATTCCAACTAATTCGTGAGCTTCTGGACCATAACCAATATAGTCACCATGCCTATTTGTAAATAAGTTAGCAGTAGCACCATAAACTAACTGAAAACCTTTATTTGCTATACTTTCCCAGTGATCAGCAGGTACACCCTTACCAACAATTCTTCCTGTTACAGAAATAAATTGATAATAGATATACTCTATACCTAACTTATCAATTTTTTTTCTAACTTGTTTTATATAGTCTTGTCTTTTTTTATCTTTAACGTACGTTTCTAGCGCTGTCATTTTATTCCTCCTCTACATCAACTCCAAGGGAACGGGCTCTTTGAAACCGGATGTAACTTCCCTTCTTCATATCGAGAAAATCTGAAAGGCTCTAGAATTTCAGACTTTCCTCCAAGCAATTCATCAGATACTAAATCACCAACGCCGGCCATTTTATATCCGTGGTTTGCGTCTGCTATAATATACACATTTTCTCTGTATTGGTCGAATACAGGAAAACGGTCAGGAGTCACACATCCTATACCGCCAGCATTTTGCTTTTTATACTTACTGTGACACCCATCAAATTGCTTCTGACAAAAAGCCAGAGCAGAAGTCCATTTATCCTCAAAAGACGCTCTTGGTTGAAACTCAAGAGAGTCGTGCCCGTAAGGATCTAATTTAATATCATTTACAGGTTTAGTAACATCGTATGGAGATGAACCACCTTGAATACCATTTCTGTAAACGTCTGGTTTGTAATAAAAACCCCACATTACATTTTCGTGAATGACGTCACCTGTCTTGTTGGAAACAAGGGTTGACTCAGTGTCGACATGAATAACAGGATACTCAGTTCCATTAGCTGTTTTGTAACTTCGTGGATCAACTTCAAGCTCGCCTTCTTCTAAAGCCATGTAAGACCACATTGGTATTTCATCAGTGAAAGTTCCATCAGGTTTTTTAATTTTAACTGAATTTGGTAACTCCAAAATTTCCCAAAATTTTCTAACCCAAGGTCCAGCAGCTACTACTAATTGGGTACATTCAATAGTTCCCTCAGATGTTTCTACTGCTGTTACAGCACCACTACCATTTGAGGAAATTAAATTATTTGCTTCGACACCTTCAATGACTTTGGCGCCAGATGAAATTGCTAATTTATGAAAACCCTCTATAGCTCCTCTGTTAGCACCATAACCAGTCTTTTTTTCATGAAGGACAGATGTTATTCCTTGAGCTTGCCAATCTGGGAGCATGTTCTTCATATATTTTTCACAGTCGCTTGCACCTTCGATAAATTCTGAGTCAAAACCAATTTCTTTTTGTTGGTGATAAACTTCAGACATTCCCTCTTGCATTAATTGTGAGTTGATTTGCATGTAACCCACAGGTTTATATGTTAAAGCTTCAGCGTTTTCATTCCATACATCTACAGAGTGAGCCATTAAACTTCTCATGGCAGGTTGATAGTAGTTATTTCTTACAATCCCACATGCTACACCACTCGCGCCATTTGCAACCTTTGTTTTTTCAATAACAACTACTGAATTTTCTTTTAATTGTCCTTTACTAGATAACTTTTTACATAAATGCCAAGCAGTACTTAAGCCGTGTATTCCAGCACCGATTATTAAATATTCACATTTAGACGGTAGACTCATTTTAATTTAATCCTCCAAGATTAATTATATTTTGAATTGGGATACTAAAAAAAACACATTTTGTTTCAAATTATGAAACAAAATTTCATTAGAAAATGCTTAATTATCAACAATTAATCTAGAAATTTTAATAGAAGCGTCTTGCAACAGATTAATGTAATTATCCATCGTTTTTGGATTAAGGATATTTTTACTTCCAGATAATGCGATTCCAGCAAAGGATCTTTTATCTTTATCTAAGATTGCTACACCAATACCATAAGAATTTTCAAAAGCCTCTCCATGATTTAAGGCATAACCGTTGCCTCTAATCTTTGTTAGTTGTTTTCTTAAATCATTTAAATTGATTATTGTATTATTGGTATGAGGATAAAAATTATAACTCCTATAGATTGTAGAAATTTCGTTTTCAGGTCTATATGCAAGCATTACTTTTCCTAGAGCACAACAATGTGCGTCTAACCTCATTCTAAAAGTTCTTATTGTTGCGTCATCAGTATTATTTGAAATTTTATCAGAGTGAACAATTTGAGATCCCTCTAACATGGCTAAGTATGTAATCAAATTTGTTTTACTTGATATATCTTTTAAAATCTCTTTTGATGTTTCTGAGATTGACTGAAGATAATCAGAAGTTTCACCAAATTGAAACGCCTTGTGTCCCATTGTGTAGGTGTTTGAACTTAGATTTTTATGAATATACCCTAAATCACTGAGAACAGATAGTAATCTGAAAGTTGTCGTTCTTGAAAGAGTTGCTTTGCGAGAGATATTAGAAGCTTTAAGAGGAAAAATTGATTTAGAAAGTATCTCTAAAATTTTGAATGATTTTTCTAAAGACTTATTTATATACTTTAAATCCTGCCCCATTTAAAGTTTCTCCTTGTTTCATATTATGAAACAATAAACTAACACTACAGCTGCATCATCACAACTTAATTCTCTCTATTCGGTAGTTATTTTTTAAATAGATAGGTATATAAAATCTGCATGTAGTAAATTTTTTAATTAAATAGACTCTTTAAAACTTTGATCCTGGGATCCATCCGGTACCTGCTAACGGTACTCTAGCCATTGCGGCAGCCTCAACAGTTAGAGCACACAAGTCTTCTGGTTCTAAATTATGTAAGCTGTTTTTACCACAAGCTCTTGCAATTGTTTGGGCTTCTAGTGTCATTACTTTTAAATAATTTGAAAGGCGTTTACCCGCTTTAACAGGGTCTAGTCTTTTCATTAATTTAGGATCTTGAGTATTAATTCCAGAAGGATCTTTACCTTCGTGCCAGTCATCATATGCGCCTGCAGTTGTACCTAATTTTTTGTAGTCGCTCTCCCATTTTGGATCATTATCTCCAAGTGCTATTAAAGCAGATGAACCAATTGAGACAGCATCAGCTCCTAGGGCCATAGCCTTCGCAACATCTGCGCCATTTCTAATGCCACCTGATACTATTAACTGAACTTTTCTATGCATATCCAAATCTAAAAGTGCATCAACAGCAGGCCTAATACATGCTAAAGTGGGTTGACCAACATTTTCAATGAAAACCTCTTGTGTTGCAGCAGTTCCACCTTGCATTCCATCTAAAACAACGACATCTGCTCCTGCTTTTACAGCGAGAGCTGTATCATAGTAAGGTCTAGCTCCTGCAAGTTTAACAAAAATAGGAACTTTCCAACCAGTAATTTCTCTTATCTCGAGAATTTTAATTTCTAAATCATCAGGGCCAGTCCAATCTGGGTGACGGCATGCGGATCTTTGATCAATTCCCTTTGGAAGGGTACGCATTTCAGCAACCCGATCACTAATTTTTTGGCCAAGTAACATTCCCCCACCACCAGGTTTTGCACCTTGTCCAATAACTACCTCTATAGCATCTGCTTTTCTTAAATCTTCTGGGTTCATTCCATATCTAGATGGAAGTAATTGGTAGACTAAATGTTTAGATTGTCCTCTTTCTTCTGTGGTCATCCCCCCATCACCTGTCGTAGTTGAGGTACCTGAAATACTAGCGCCTCTACCAAGTGCTTCTTTTGCAGGACCAGATAAAGCTCCAAAGCTCATACCTGCGATCGTTATAGGAATATCAAGCTCTAATGGATTTTTTGCATGTCTAGTCCCTAAGGTAACATTTGTTGAACATTTCTCTCTATAACCCTCGAGTGGGTATCTAGACATAGACGCACCTAAAAATAATAAATCATCAAAATGAGGTAGTCTTTTTTTTGAACCACCTCCTCGTATGTCATAAATTCCAGTTTCTGCTGCTCTTCTTATTTCTGAGTTTGTGTAATCATCAAAAGTCCATGATTTTCTTGGAACGGTTTTAAATTTTTCAGACATTAATACTCCGATACATTATCTATATTAAAATTATAAAGCTTTCTTGCTGAGCCATACATTTTAAAATTTGTTAATTGATTTTCATCGATACTTGCTTTTTTCAAAAGAGATTTTAGTAGGTCTTGATCTTTTTTATTCATATTTTTTTTTTCACAATCAGCGCCTAAGGATTTAGGTTCTCCTTTGATAAAAATTTTTGCTTCATAAATACTATCTCCTAGCGCGTCACCTGCATCTCCACAAATTACTAAGTTCCCTGACTGTGCCATAAACGCAGACATGTGACCTACAGATCCTTTTACAATAATATCGATACCCTTCATAGAAATTCCACAACGAGAACTTGTATCTCCATCAACAATTAATGTTCCACCATGGGCAGTAGCACCAGCCGACTGAGAAGCATTACCTTTTACGTGAACAGATCCTGACATCATATTCTCAGCCACGCCTGTTCCTACATTACCATTAACTGTTACAGCGGCTTTCATGTTCATCCCTGCGCAGTAATAACCAACATGACCATCAATAGTTACATCCATTTCCTCTTTTAAACCTGCACAAATAGCATGATTACCATCTGGATTGATTATTTTAAAACTTCGGTCATTTGATTTTTGATCAAGATTTTGAAGCAAGTCGTTAACTTTTCTCAAAGAGTCTTTTTTAAGATTTAATTTAATCATTTTCCCCAGCTGTATACTAAACCAGGTTCAGGTTCAAAAATTTTTGCTTTGTTAACATTAGGTAAATGAGCCATTGCTTGAAACTCTGAAGCTATGGCAACGTAATCCTTTGTTTCTGCCACAACAGCAGGCTTACAAGCAATTTCATCTCTTACTATAGCTAAACCGTTTTTAGTACCAGAAATAAAAGTATAAAAGCCATCTAAATCTTTTAATCCATCAATTAATGTATCTTTTAAAGATTTCTTATTTGATAAACCATTTGAGATATACCCAGCAGCTACTTCTGTGTCGTTTTGAGATTTAATTTCTATTCCCTTTTTTTTTAATGTTCTTCTTAAATTATTATGATTTGAAAGTGAGCCATTATGAACTAGGCACTCATCCTCTCCAGTTGAGTACGGATGTGATCCATCTGTTGTAATTGCACTTTCAGTGGCCATTCTTGTATGCCCAATAGCATGAGTACCAGAAAAATCTTTAAGAGAAAAATTATTTACAACATCTCTTGGGTTTCCAACCTGTTTAAATATTTCAATTGAACTTCCATAGCCAACTAAATTTAAATTATTATAGCTCTTGATAATACTTATAACCTTTACAGGTTTTAATGAAGTCTCTAAGACAAAATGATCAGATATAATTTTTATTTTTGCATCTTTAATTTCTTTACTAAGATTTTTTTTTATTTCTTTGATATTGTTTTCGTTATAGCAAATAGAATATTTATATTTCTTTTTTCTTTCAGTTGAATAGATTGCAAATCCTGCACTATCAGGACCGCGAGTAGACATATTATTCATCATTCCGGTTAAAAATTTTCCAAGATCTTTATTGTATTTTTTATTCTTAAGGTAAAGACCGACTATTCCACACATCTTTATTATATGGCTTCATAACCATACTCTAAGCATGAGTCAGTTATACTATGATAAAAGGAGCCTCCGAAACTTCTGAGAGCATAAAGATTAAAACAGTCTGGTTTTTCACTAATGAAATCAATAATAATGTTAATCCCATTATAAGTTGTGTTAGCACAATTATTTGGTTTAAACATATCGTCGTTGAAGTTTAACGGTGAACCTTTTTTTAATACCTCTTTTGACTTTAAGCCACTTATTTCAATGACTGCTCTAGAGTGAGAGATGTCAGTAATAGCAAAATCATTATCATTAAAAATATTATGAATATTCTTATTGAGGTTTTTATCTCTGGATACAATCAACCATGTATCAGGACCTACCCATAATATCCTTGAGATATTATCTGATATAACAGTCAAACTTTTAGTTGGTAATTTTAAATTATTAAAAATAACATCTTTTATATCAACATTACTTTTTTTAAATTTAGCAATTTGAAAAATAGATAATTCTTTTACCTCGGAAAGCTTAAGTATGTCGTCTTTATTCTCATAGTCTCCAAAAAAACCTAGTTTATGATCAAAGTGAAGTGGTGATATATTCTCAATAACAGGCATATTAAGATCTTACTCTTTCTCCATCTGGATCAACATAATGAGAAGATACAACCTCAACTGGAATTGAGATATCTTTTAACGGGGATACAGCAAAAAGATTTTTTCCTATTTTATTTTTTCCATCTTTAATTATCGCTATTGAAAATGGATTATTATATTCCACACTCCAACAAGATGAAGAAACATGACCTAATTTTGGTACAGGAGATGGTACTTTATCATTCTCAACGATATGAGACCCTTCAGGTATTTTAGTTCTTTTATCGAGTGGAACTAATCCAACAATAGTTTGTCTGTCTTCTGATGTAAATGCTTCTTTAGATAGAGATCTTTTACCAATGAAATCTTTTTTCTTACTTACCATTCCATTTAAACCCACGTCAAAAGGAACTGCTCTTCCATCTAACTCAGCACCAGCAACGTGGCCCATTTCAATTCTAAGTGTAGACAGTGCTTCAGTTCCATAAGGCTCTATATAAAAAGCTTTACCCACACCCATTATCTTCTTCCACATATGAAGACCAAAATTAGACTCAACGTTTACTTCATAAGCTAACTCACCGGAGAAAGATATTCGGTAAATTCTGGCAAAAATACCATCAATGTTGGTGTCAACTAATCCCATAAACGGCAATCCTTCATTAGATAGATCTATATTGGGAAATAATTTTGATAAAAGTTCTCTGGACTTTGGTCCCGCAACAGCGATACCTGACCACTGTTCAGTTGTTGATAAGACATTAACATCTAATTCAGGCCAGACGACTTGAAGATAATATTCTAAGTGAGAGAGAACATTCGCTGCTTGTGCTGTGGTAGTCGTCATATGAAAATGATTTTCTGATAGCCTTGAAGTAGTACCATCATCAAAAACCATGCCATCTTCTCGAAGCATCACACCGTATCTAGCTTTACCTACAGGTAATTTTAACCAAGCATTTGTATAAACTCTGTTTAAAAATTCAGGAGCATCTGGGCCTTTAATATCTATTTTTCCAAGTGTTGTAACATCGCATATTCCAACATTTGTTCTAACATTTGCAGCTTCCCTATTTACTGCATCATTCATATTCTCTGACTCTTTAGGATAATATCTAGGTCTTTGCCATAATCCTGCTGCAACAAAAACAGCATTATTTTCTTCATGCCAATTATGTATTGGAGATTTCCTAGTTGGTAAGTAATGGTTTCCAACTTCTCTACCTACAATTGCTCCAATAGTTACAGGAGTATAAGGTGGTCGAAATGTTGTATGACCAACCTCAGGGACAATTTTCTTTTCAATATTTGAGACATACTGAAGACCGTTTAGATTACTGGTTTTACCTTGGTCTCCAGCCATTCCTAATGTTGTATATCTTTTTACGTGTTCAATAGATCTGAAGCCCTCTCTGATAGCTAATTCAACATCGGACACTGCGACATCATTTTGAAAGTCAATGAAACGCTTTGGTTTTTTACCTTGTGGTAAAGGCATACACCATAATCTTTCATGTTTTTCGTATTTTGGTTCTTTTGAATTTGGTGTGTTGGTTACAATATTATTATCTGTAAACTTATTTGATAGATCAAATCCAACTTGAAAACCTTCAGCTAAAGATTGGTTTAGTGTAAATGATCCATTAGCTGCTCCCACTGCGCTTTCTCTTTGTCTTTTTTTGTCAGGAACAAAAGCATCTATTTCTTCATTAAATTTTAATTTATTACCGGCTTGAGATGATAAATGAACTGTTGGAGTCCAACCACCAGACATACAAATGCAATCACATTCAATACTCTCCAAGCTAGTAAAGTTTTCTTTATCTTTATCTAATTCACCAATGACTGCAGATTTAATTTTTAAATGACCTTTTGTATCAGCAATACCAGAGTTGAATCTAATATTGACACCTTTTTGTTTAACTTCCTTAACCAACTCTCCGTTAGAATTATTTCTAGTGTCTAAAATTACAGGGGTAATGTCATTTTTTAAAAATTCTAGGGCAGTTGAATAAGCAGTGTCATTGTTCGTAAAAATAATTGGTTTCTTACCAACCAAAGTTTCGTAAACTGTCATGTATTCTTTGGCCGCAGATGCTAACAAAATCCCAGGTCTGTCATTATTACCAAAAGAAATTGGTCTTTCTATAGAGCCCGTTGATACGATTACCTCACCAGCTCTTATATAATGTAATCTTTGTCTTGGAGTATATTTAGATGGATTTTCTTGGTGATCGCTGACCCTTTCAATCATCACTGTCATGTTATGATCATAGTATCCAAAAACCTGAGATCTTTTTTTCAAAATTACATTGGGCAAACTTTTTAATTGAGCAACGGTATCATTAGCCCACTCTTTACCAGACATGTTTCCAATTGTGACCTCATCGGTAAGAAGCGATCCTCCAAAGTTGGCTTTATCTTCAGCAAGAATGACTCTGGCACCATTTTTTGCAGCTGCTAATGCACTGGCTAAACCAGAGGGGCCAGAACCAACAACAAGAACATCACAGTGTTCGTAATTATGTTCGTATCTATCAGGATCAGGTTGAAGTGGAGCCACTCCCATTCCTGCGGCTTTTCTGATGAAAGGTTCATATATTTTCATCCAGAAACTTTTTGGCCACATAAATGTTTTGTAATAAAAACCTGCTGGGAAAAAACGATTAAGCAAATTATTTACTTCCCCTATATCAAATTGCACTGAGGGCCAACAATTTTGACTTTTCGCTTTAAGTCCTTCAACAAGTTCAACTTCGGTTGCAATGATATTGGGTTCTGACTTATTACCTTCATGTAATTGAACCATTGCATTTGGTTCCTCTACTCCAACTCCTAAAAAACCTCTTGGTCGATGATATTTAAAACTTCTTCCAATCAAATGAATACCATTAGATATCAATGCAGATGCTAAAGTATCACCCTCGTATCCATGATAAGTGTGACCATTAAAAGAAAAATTTATTTTTTTATTTTTATTTATTAAGCCAGTTGAATTTTTTGTTCTATAAGCATTACTCATTGAAAGCCTCGTTCATTTTACATGTATCAAAAATTTCATGAGTAGCAGTATCTCTGGAAGCCTTAAACCATTGTCTACACCCAGAAACGTGATGCCATAGTTCTGTATGTTTACCTCTAGGATTGTCTCTAAAGTATACAAAGTTGTCCCAATCTTCTGTTGAAATTTCTTCACCTAGTGTAGGACGTTTGACAGTAGCGTCTCCACCATAAGAAAACTCATTTTGAGATCGTTTGCCACAATAAGGGCATTTTATTTCTAACATTAATTAACCTATCCAGGGCTTAGGGCCGACACCTTTTTCGTCAATAATTTTACCAGTATGAAAACGTTCTAAATTAAAGTCGGAATTTAATTCATGCACCTTGTCTTGAGCAATTGTATGAGCAAAAACCCATCCTGATGAAGGAGTTGCTTTGAACCCTCCGTAGCACCAGCCACAATTTAAATAAACACCATCTATATGCGTTTTATCTATTATAGGAGAACCATCCATGGACATATCCATAATTCCACCCCAAGTTCTCAGCATTTTCAGTCTGCTAAAGTTTGGAAATACTGCTAATCCGCCAGTAAGAACGTGTTGTATCATAGGCATATTACCTCTTTGGGCATAACTATTATAGCCGTCTAGGTCGCCACCCATAACCATTTCGCCCTTGTCAGACTGACTACAATAAAAGTGTCCTGCTCCAAAAGTTACAACTTGATGCAGTAATGGTTTGACAGGTTCAGAGACACAAGCTTGTAGCACATGAGCTTCGATTGGTAATCTCATATTTAACATGTCTGCGAGAAGAGTTGTGCTACCGGCAACACATAGTCCAACTTTTTTTGTTTTAATACTTCCTCTTGATGTTTGAACACCTTCAATTTTTCCGTTATTCACATCAAAGCCTGTGACTTCACAATTTTGAATTATATCAACACCCATTGAGTCCGCTTGTCTTGCGTAACCCCAAGCAACAGCATCGTGTCTTGCTGTTCCCCCTCGAGGTTGCATCAGTCCACCGTGTATTGGAAAACGACAAGTTTCAGAAAAATCTGCAAATGGGATCATTTGTTTAATTTCATCCCTACCAAGTAGAATTGCATCAATACCATTAAGCCTCATTGAATTCCCTCTTCTTGCATAAGCATTCATTTGTGCATCAGAGTGAGCTAGATTAATAATTCCTCTTGGTGAATACATAACATTATAATTAAGTTCTTGACTAAGGGTTTCCCATAATTTCATTCCAAATTCATAAAAATGGGCATTCGAGTCAAACATGTAATTCGATCGAAGGATCGTTGTATTTCTACCAACATTCCCTCCACCTATCCAGCCTTTCTCTAAAATAGCAACATTAGTTATGCCATGCTCCTTTGCGAGATAATATGCAGTTGCTAGACCGTGACCACCGCCACCTATGATAATTACATCATACTCTTTTTTAGGCTCAGGATCTTTCCATGCTACTTCCCAATCTTGGTGGTTAGTGAAAGCATTTTTAACTAAGCTGAAGACAGAATATTTTTGCATGATTCAAATTTACCTATTCGAAAATATATATATAAATTAATTGCTTCAATAATGACGTTCCATAATATGAAACAATATTTTATTTATCCTTTATTCTGTTACCTTAATGACTAAAAAATGGATTGGAAATTTATTTATTATATTTAATATATTGGCTATTCAGGGGAGAATATTATGACAAAAGTAGCTTTAATTGGTACCGGTCCATGTGGTTTATCATTTCTTAGATCCTTATATCAAGCCAAAAAAAAAGGTGAAGATATACCGGAAGTAGTAGCATTTGATAAACAGTCTGACTGGGGTGGACTTTGGAATTATAGTTGGAGAACAGGATCTGATGAGTTTGGTGATCCGATTCCTAATAGTATGTACAGGTATCTATGGTCCAATGGTCCAAAGGAGTGCTTAGAATTTGCAGATTATTCTTTTGATGAGCATTTTAATAAGCCAATACCCTCCTTCCCTCCAAGAGAAGTTTTAAAAGATTATATAATTGGTAGAGCAGAAAAATCAGAATTAAAAAAAAATGTAAAGTTTAATACTACTGTCACTAGTGTTACCAGTGATGGAAATGGATTTAATGTTTCTTACAAGGATAAGGTTGAAGATAAGATTAGTACTGAAAGTTTTGATAACGTTGTTGTAGCAACAGGTCACTTTTCAGTTCCTTATATACCTGAGTATAAAGGCATGGGTTCTTTTCCTGGAAGAATTATGCACTCACATGATTTCAGAGATGCAGAAGAGTTTCGAAATAAAAACGTTGTAGTTTTAGGTAGTAGTTACTCTGCAGAGGATGTTGCCTTACAGTGTCATAAATATGGAGCTAAGTCCGTAACCATTGGTTATAGAAATAATCCTATGGGATTTCATTGGCCAGAGGGAATGAAGGAAGTTCATTATATGGATAGGATTGAAGGCAATAAGGCAATATTTAAAGATGGAACTATTCAAGAGATGGATGCTCTAATTTTGTGTACTGGTTACCTTCATCACTTTCCTTTTTTATCTGAAGAATTAAAATTGAAAACTCATAATAGATTATACCCTCCTAAACTTTACAAAGGTGTTGCTTGGCAGGATAATCCTAATTTGTTTTATTTAGGTATGCAGGATCAATTTCATACATTTAATATGTTTGATGCTCAAGCTTGGTATGTTAGAGACATCATCATGAATAAAATTTCGCTTCCTTCCAATGATGAAATGGAAAAGGATATTAATAACTGGGTTAGTAAAGAGGAAGCATTAGAAGATGCCCATCAGATGATAGATTTTCAAACAGATTACTGTGTTGATCTTTGCTCATCTATTGACTATCCCAAGATTGATTTTGAGTTAATTCGAAAAAATTTTTATGAATGGGAGGATCACAAGGAGGAAAATATTCTGACTTACAGAGATAAATCTTTTCCCTCACCAGTGACTGGAACAGTTGGACCATCACACCACACCACATGGTTAGAGGCAATGGACGACTCTATGCAAACATACTTAAAAACTAAATAACTAAACAAATGTCTAATAAAACCCTCAATTTTATTGGATGGATTTTGTTTATAATTTCTGCTGTCGGCTTTATCATATCTAGCATAGGTAGTTTTTGGGCTATGTTTGGAAGTCTCTTTTTTTTTGTAGCATGTTTTGTCTTTCTAATACCGTTCTTTAGAAAAGAGAAAAATAAAGATTAAGGAATTTTTCTATCAATACCTTTTGGTATAAGTTTTTCTTTGTCATAAAAGGGAAGGTCTACGATTTCACAATCTATAAAATTATTACTGGTAGACTGCACTTTAACTTTAAAATCTTTCCATTCACCTGGATAATCAAAACGAACATAACCTACATATTTTTCTAATGTAGGAGACCAAGTGGATGCAGATAGATATCCAATTTTTTGCTCATTAGATACTAAATAAACTTTTGCTCTGTGTATAATTTCTTTTTGAGAAGTAATACCAAATAGTCTCTTCCCAAATTTTGTTGATAGAAATTCTAAAGCTTTTTTTCCAATGAAATTTTCCTTGTTTAAATCTACTAGAGAGCCTAGTCCGATTTCATAAGGGTTCATCGTAGAGTCAAAATCAGTATTGTTGTCTAAAATACCTGCCTCAATTCTTCTAATATCCATAGACTCAAGTCCATCAAATATTAGGCCCATTGGATATCCTATTTCACAAATAGTGTCCCAAATTTTTTTATAATTAGTTTTATTTCCTAAAGTGTAAATTTCAAAACCTAGTTCAGAAGTCCACCCTGTTCTTGAGATATATACATCTTGATCAGCTATTTTAAAATATCCAGAATGATAATATTTAAAGTCATCATTGATTTCACTATTAGTGAGTTTTGAAATAATATCTTTTGAGATTGGGCCTTGAATTTGAATAACTCGGGAGTTTGGGTCTGAAATAGTAACTTCAAAATTTTTTTGATGAGCTTTTAGCCATGTCTCAAGTGGCCCATCAGGTTGTACATACCAGAACTTATTTTGCTCCATTCTAAAAAGGACACCGTCTATAAAAATCCCACCATTTTCATAACAGGCAATTGCATATTTACCCCTTCCAACTTTCATATCTTTGATTTTTCTACAAAAAATTTTATCTAAAAACTCTTCTGATTGAGGGCCTTCAATTTGTATAGGTTTTTCCGGAACATCATACATGACAGCGTTTTTTCTTAAATTCCAATAACTATCCGTGATTTTATTACCAACAGATATAGCAAAATATCGATCAGCGTATACCCCATAAGTATTATTCTCTTTATGATAAAAATTAAAAAAAGGTCCTTTATCAAACCTTTTATCACTTATTGGTAAAGTATTAGATTTATCTAAAAAAACTGAGCTCATTTAAACTTAAATATTTAAGATTTTACTCTTGATTTTGTTGGATCATAAAATGGAAATGGAACAACCCTAGCTTTTATTCTTTTTTGATGGCCATCTAACTTTCCAATTTCAACTTCAGTGTCAAGTTCACTATATTTGATATTAATTTTACAAAGTGCAATATTCTTATTTAAAACTGGGGACTTCATACCACTTGTAATAATTCCTATTTGTTCTCTTCCATTATTTGAAGGATGAACACAGTCACCGTGCCCGCATATCTCATTACCTTCAATTTCAAGTCCAATTAACTTTTTTTGAGGATTTGCCTTTCTTTTGAGTAAAGCTTCTTTACCAATAAAATTATCTTCTTTGGATTTAAGTGGGACTGTAAAACCAATTCCCGCCTCAAACGGATCAGTTTGATCATCGAATTCATAATTTGCAAAAACTAAACCAGCTTCAATTCTAACTAAATCCAAAGCGTCCAATCCCATAGGCGCAATTCCAAACTCTTCTCCAGCTTTCATTACAGCATCCCAAACTTCAGCAGCTTTACTCGGATGACAGAAAATTTCATAACCTAGTTCACCTGTATATCCAGTTCTAGATACCATTAAAGGAATTCCATCTAAAGTATTTAACCTAGCTATAGAAAACCTAAACCACTCTAAATCAGTCAAAGTTGTTTGATGAGGGGGTGTCCAGATTATCTTTTTTAATATTTCTCTACTCTTTGGCCCTTGGACAGAAACATTATGTAAATTGTCAGTAGAAGATTTAATCCATACCTTTAAGTTATGTTCCTTTGCTTTTTCTCTTAACCATTCCCCGCAATACTCATCACCACAAATCCATCTAAAATTATCATCCGTCATTTTGAATACTGTACCGTCATCAATCATACCTCCATGCTCATAGCACATCGCAGTGTAAACAACTTGGCCAACAGATAGTTTTCTGATGTTTCTGGTGCAAGTCATTTGTAAAAGTTCTTCAGCGTCTGGACCTCTTACTTCAAACTTTCTTAGTGCTGATAGATCCATAATGATAGCCCGCTCCCTGCAAGCTTCATATTCTTGGTGCGCCCCGAGATTGTTATAATTAGAAGCTAACCAGAAGCCTTTGTACTCAACAATATTTTCAGTAAGTTTTGATACTCTTGGGTGAAAACCAGTTTCTTTAGTTAATTTAGGTTCAGAGTCTGCTTTCATTCTAAATGCCATTCCTTTACTAAAAGGTCTATTCGGTCTATAGACTCTAACAAAAATGTCAGTAGGATTCCATCCATTAGCTGCATCTACATCGTCTGGACAGGCAGAGGAGACACAAACTAAATTTTTCAGAGCTTTAAACATCACATAGTCTCCTGGCCTAGACCATGGCTCATCAAAAATTAAAGCATTATTTGCATCAATGGCTGTGTTGTAAAATAAATTTATGGCATTCCAACCTAGTCTTTTTCTCACAGTAAACTTATCTAATACATAATTGAAATTATCAGAGCAATTTGGATGACCAAAATAACCAATATCATCATAAAATTTTGAAGTACATGCAGTACCGAACGTATCATGTCTTCCGACAGTGTCTCTGTAGACTTCAACCATGGGCATTTGATTTTCATCGTAATATTTAGAATGGAGACCTGGCATTGGAAAAGCACTTCCCATTAAATATCTACTATTAGTTGTATCTATTGAGAGCTCTTGGCCTTTTTGAAGACTCTCTGAGTCGAATGCCATAAAGTCAGAACATTGTCTTCCATAAACATCAATTATCTGAATAAAATCTCCCTCTTTGACCTCATAGGCCATTGCGGTGTACCTTTTAACAAAAATTTCTTCAACAGGATCCATTAAAGGATCTGGTAATAAAAATTCCCCCTCTTCACGTTTTTTATTTCTCTGGACGATTACTCTTAGTTCGGATGAAGGAATATTTTCATGTGTGATTTCACTTTCGCCTGGTGCAGAAATTATACAAACAATGGAGTCGTTTGATTTAAACTCTTCAATTGAGCCTGAAAGTGAATTTTGAGAAAATACTAAAATCGATTGATGTATAGACTCTACCTCATATCCAAGTTTTTTTAATTTTGTTCTTGCTATTTGAGCTGACTCATCTTCACTCATAAGGATTTTTTTTGTTAATTGACCTTTGTGTTCGTTATTAAGGCCTAATGCAGATAGATTACATTCTCGCTTTGAATTAAAGCATACAACTTCGGCCTGTTGATGGCCTTCTAAATTGATTATTTTAAATTTGTCATCTGGTTCTAATTTTAATGTGATAGAACCTCCACCAGTTACCAAATAATTTTCTAAGTCGTCACCAAGAGCTGGTAATCCAGGTTCATAAGGTTGAGTAACTCTTGGGATGATCATTCTCTATGCTAATCCAAGAGCTTTTTTTCTTTCCTCGGCCCATTTTCTCACAATTACATCTACTGAAATAGCCATTAAAGAAACAAATAAACCTAGTGTTATAGCTACACCAGGACCGTCTTTAGCTCTTGATAATGCTCCAAAAATAAGTTGACCTAAATCTTCAGTTCCAATTAACGCTCCTAAAATTACCATTTGAAGAGTGAAAACAACTGTTTGATTAACACCAAGCATAATGGTCGGGAAAGCTATGGGAATTTCAATATTTGTCCATCTTTGTATTCTTGAAACACCAGACATGGTACCTGCTTCATGTAAGGAGAGTGGGACGCTATTTAGACCCCAAACAGTATATCGGGTAGCAGGAACAGTTGCATAAACAATAGCAGCTATTAACACTGATGTATCAGTAATATTGAACAAGAAGATAACAGGTATTAAATAAACAAAAGATGGAAATGTTTCAAAAAAATCACACACAGTGAGAATAATTTTTGATCCCCTCTCAGTTTGTGAAAATATTGATCCAACTATTATTCCATTGAGGGATGCCACAATTACAGCAAATGTTGCCATGTACATTGTAATTAAAGCTCTGTCCCAGTATTTAGACATAGCAATAAATAACATCATGCCCCCAACTAATAAGCTTGTTCTAATTCCACCAATGATATAAGCGACACCCATAGTAAGAGTCAACGTGGCAACTACTGGCATACCTAGATAAGCTTTTTTCATAGGACCTAGAACTTCAGTTAGAAGAAACTTATTGAAAGAATTGAGAGAATAGAAAAAAGTTTCCCAAACCCAATCAACAGCAGCATCAATATGGTGAGCAAAAGTAAAACCTTTTTCAATAGGTATGACATATAAGTAATTAATTTTATCGAAGTAACCATTTGCTATAAAAGCAATGATTGAAAAAATTAAAATTGAGGTACCAAAGATGATTAAGAGTTTATATCTTTGAAAAAAAGTTAGATTTTCAAAATAATCAACTTGTTTATTCGCCCATGCTTTTGTAAATCGATCAAGGATAACAGCAATTAAGACGATACAAAAACCTGCTTCTGCAGCTTTACCAATTTTTAAGCTATTTAAGGCAATTTTTAAATTTAGACCAAGTCCTTTTGCACCAACAAAAGATGCAATTACAACCATTGCTAGGCATTGCATAATAACTGTATTGACACCGTTTAAAATATCTCTTCTAGCTGTTGGTATTAATACTTTAAATAAAAGCTGAGTTTTTGTACAACCGCTCATAAGTCCTGCTTCTACTACCTCAGGTGAAATTCGTTTTAATCCTAAAATGGTATTTCTTATCATTGGAGGGGTAGCAATTACTATAGTAGCTATCGAACCTGCTTGATCACCTAAACCAAATAAAGCAATAATCGGAACAAGATATGCAAATTGAGGCATAGTTTGCATTACATTTAGTACTGGTTGCAAAGCTGTCTCAACTTTTCTGTCAAGGTATCCCCATATTCCAAAGGATAGACCTAGTACAAAACAAATTGGTGTTGTAATAAGAACAAAAGAAAGTGTTTGTATAGATGGTACCCAGTTTCCAAAGATTGATACATATAAAGATCCTATCCCTCCAAGTAAAGCTAATCTGATACCACCAAGTTGGAACCCAAGCAAAAATGCACCGACTGTAGCTGCTGTCCAAGGAAGTGCTGGCCATGTCATCCAATCATTATCTTTGAGCCAAGCATCACTAACAAAAACATCAATTATTTTGTCACCTCCCAATAAGAGTTCTCTTACAAAAGTAATTAAAAATAATAAACCTTTAGATATAGATTTTGTGAATTCACGAAATGCTGCTTTTTCTTCATACATTTCAAATATGGGATCCCATACTTTGAGAGGAAACCATTCATATAAAGCTGCATATATGTACTCATTTATCTTAATTGGTATAAAACCTAATAAAGAGGGAAGTCTCCAAAAATAGTTACCCTCATTATGTGGAACTAAATTGTATAAAAGCAAAAATACAATTAATAAAATACCAAACTGAGCTGGTTTTGAAGATCTAATAATATTTAAATAATTCTTATCCACCAAACAAAACTTTTATAACTTTAGAAGGGTTTATAGAGCCAACTACTGAATTTTTTTCATCAACAACTTTAATAATTTCTTTACTGTTTAAAATTTTTTCTGCTACAGATTCTATTATATCATCTTTTTTAACAGCTATTTCCCCGAAGGCATTTGGATCAGAGGCATCCATGATTGATTCTATCTTCAATACTTTTTCGCGAGGGACATCCTTAGTAAATTTTCTAACATAGTCAGTAGCAGGATTTAAAACTATATTATCTGGTTTGTCTAATTGTTCTATTATCCCATCTTTCATAATAGCTATTTTGTCAGCAAGCCTCAATGCTTCGTCAAAGTCATGAGTGACAAACATAATTGTTTTATTCAAAACAGACTGGAGCCTTAAAAACTCATCTTGCATTTCTTTTCTAATTAAAGGGTCGAGCGCAGAAAAAGGCTCATCTAAAAACCAAATATCTGGTTCAACCGCTAATGATCGCGCTATTCCAACTCTCTGCTGCTGTCCACCTGAGAGCTCTCTTGGAAAATAATTTTCTCTACCCTTTAGGCCAACTAGCTCAACCATTTCTAATGCTTTGTGAATACTATTTTCAGTAGTGACACCTTTTACCTGAAGGGGGAATGCTATGTTTTCTAAAACTGTTTTATGAGGAAGAAGAGCAAAATTTTGAAATACCATTCCCATTTTTTCTCTTCTGAGTTCGATTAATTGTTTGTTATTCATGAGGCATATATCCTCACCATCAATTAAAATTTTACCGGAAGTTGCATCTGTCAATCTTGATATACATCTTAAAAGAGTAGACTTTCCAGATCCTGAGAGCCCCATAACAACAAGCATCTCACCTTGATTTACGTCAAAAGAAGCATTGTTAACACCAACTATGCACCCTGCTTCTTGAAATTTTTTTGCGTCCACATTGCCTCCACTTTTGGATAAAAGTGTTTGAGCGTTGTTACCAAAAATTTTATATACAGATGAGCAGCTAATAGTTGGTGACATAGATTAATCTTTCCTAAAAGGATAAATTCCCCCCTCATAAGAGGGAGGAATTCAAATTAGAAATATTACTTCATAAATAGATCGATTTGATCTCTATTGTTAGCAATATAGGCAGTTGCAGCTTCAGCATGAGTCATGCCTTCGTTGTCAACGTAGTTTGCCATTTCACCAATATTAGGTGCTGTAAATTCCATTTTTGTATAGAACTTATATGCAGATGTATGAGTGATTGGGAACTTAATGTGAGCAGCTTTTTTAAGCCATCCTTTTGGAGAACCACAACCAGTAGTCTCTAAAGTTCCACCATTTTCAAGTCTGCAACCCTCGAAGTAAGGAGGGAAGTCAATGAAAGTAAATCCAGCTGCATCAGTAAAGTTTGGAGACCAGTTAAAGATAATTGTGCCTCTTCCTTCTTTTTTAGCTGCTTCTAATTCAGCCCATAATGCATCTGCAGTACCTGCAAATTTTACCATCCATAAATCATCTATACCAAGACCTTTAAGTCTGTTAGGCATAACTTCTGTGTGCCACTCATAAGGGCCTTCTAACCATCTTCCTTTTCCGTCAGAGTCTGGTGTTGCAAAGTTTGCTGCACACTCTGGAGATTTAAGTGCTTCCCAGCTAGGAAGACCAGGACATAGTCCTTCTTCGATTACCCAGTTAGGAATACCCATTTCTTCAAAAGTAATAAGGTCGTGACTTCCAGCATCAATTAATCCACCTTTATCCATAGCTTCATAAAAAGGCAGGGCCATAGTTGACTCCCAAGTTTCGTGAGCAACGTGAAGTTCACCTACTCTAACAGCTTCATATCTTGTTGCTGACTCAGCAGGGACTAATTCAACATCATAACCAAGCTCTTCAAAAGCTTGTGCCATAACGTTCGCCATAACGATTTGGCTAGACCAGTTTAAAACTGGTATTCTAATCGGATCTGCTGCTTTAGCTACAGTTGTAAAACCAGCAAATAAGACTAGAGCATAAAATAATGAAATAAATTTTTTCATTTACTCCTCCTATATCTATTATAATAGTAGGTGTAATATATGGTAATTGCCATAAAGGTTGAAGTATATTTTTTCATAATATGAAACATAATTTGTCCCAAATTGACTTTAAAATAAACAAGAAAACTATATTTATTAGCAAAGATAATCTTTCTTATAATTACAAGCTTATTCAAAGGCATGTGAAAAAATCCAAAGTTATAAGTGTCATCAAAGGTGATGGTTATGGTCATGGCTTATTAGAATGTTGTAGGATTCTAAAATCTAGTAATTGTTTTGATTTCTACGTCGCTAGATTAGACGATGCTTTGAGACTTAGGGAAGACAATAAAAATATCAATATTTATCTTTTGTCAGGTATTATAAAAAAAAATGATGTTAAAGAGATAGAAAATAAAAACATAATACCAATTATTAATAGTCCTGAACAATTAGATATTATTGAAAATTCGTCGAAAAAATTAAATTACGTATTACATATTGATACTGGAATGAATAGGTTAGGATTTCAAATTGAAAATTTTGAAGAAACTATAAACAAAATTAACTTTAAAAAAATAAAATTTGTTATGTCGCACCTTTCATCTGCTGATGACATAAATAAAAACGAAAGTAATAATCAATTAAAAAAACTTTTAAATTTTTCAAAAATATTCAATAAGCCTCTAAGTATTGCTAATTCAGCTGGGATATTTTTGAATAAAAAATATCACTTAGATTTTGTGAGGCCTGGAAAGAGTCTTTATGGAATTAGTCCTTTCAACAAAAAAAATTATAATCTAAAACAAGTTATGAGTATCTATGCCCCAATCCTTCAAGTAACTGATTTAAAAAAATCTCAAACAATTGGATATAGCCAAACATTTAAAACAAATAAAAAAATAAAGATTGCAACTATTGATTTTGGTTACTCCGATGGATATTTGAGAAGTGGAGGTAATAGAGGTAAAGTATTCATTGATGGAATTCCTTGTAAAATTTTAGGAAGAGTATCAATGGATCTTATAACTATTGATGTCTCCAAAGTGCCAATGAAAAAACTATACTTGGGCAAGCCGGTTGAGATAATAGGAATAAATCAATCTTATGAGAATATTGCATATGACACTGAGACTAATGAACACGAAATACTTATTTCTTTAGGAAGAAATCTGAGTAGAGTGTATTTCTAAAAATGTACGAAGCACCTATAAAAGATTTAAATTTTGTAATCAAAAATATAATTGATCTTAAAAAATTATCAGAAGTTGATGATTACAAAGAATTTTCAGATGACTTGATTGAAGCAGTTTTAGAAGAAGCTGGAAAAATTGCAACTGAAGTTTTAGATCCATGTAATCTTTCTGGAGATCATGAGGGTTCAAAAAGACGAGATGATGGCAAAGTAGTAACACCTAAAGGTTACAAAGAGGCCTATGAGAGTTTGAGAGATGGTGGTTGGTTTGGCTTGGAGGCAAAAGAAAAATTTGGTGGACAACAAATACCCGTCACTTTATCTGCTGCAGTTAATGAAATCTGGCATAGCTCGAATATGTCATTTGCACTTTGTCATTTGTTAACTCAAGGTCTCATTTACGCCCTTCAAAAATCTGCCTCTGAAGATCAACAAAATTTCTATATTCCAAAATTAGCATCTGGGCATTGGACTGGAACAATGAATTTAACTGAACCACAGTCAGGTACAGATCTTTCAACTATTAAAACTAAGGCTATTAAAGAAAATGGTCACTATAAAATTTTTGGTCAAAAAATTTATATTACTTATGGTGAGCATGATTTGTCTGAAAATATTGTTCACTTGGTTCTAGCAAGAACTCCTGATGCTCCAGAAGGAAATAAAGGTATCTCTGTTTTCTTAGTACCAAAATTTGTGCCCAATGATGATGGAACAGTAGGTAATAAAAATGATGTTACTTGTTTATCGATAGAAAAAAAACTTGGCGTAAAAGGCTCACCAACTGCTGTCTTACAGTTTGGAGAGAAAGATGGGGCAATAGGTTATTTAGTTGGTGAAGAAAACCAAGGTCTAAACATTATGTTTGAAATGATGAACCACGCAAGATTTTCTGTAGGTGTTCAGGGACTTGCTGTTTCTGAGAGAGCTTACCAACAATCTAAGATGTATGCTTTTGACCGAGTGCAAGGTATTCCAATAGATGGAAAAAAAGGAGATCCTATTATTAATCATCCTGATGTTCTTCGGTTATCCTCTACTATGAAATCAGAAATTGAAGCTATGAGGGCTCTTGCTATTTATGGAGCTTTCTCTTTGGATATGTCGAAATCATCAAATAGTGAATATTGGGAAACTAAATCTTCTTTAATGATACCGATTATCAAAGGGTGGCTGACCGAGAGATCAATAGAAATAACTTCTAATGCTTTACAAATTCACGGTGGCATGGGTTTCATAGAAGAAACTGGTATCGCACAACATTACAGAGATGCAAGAATTCTTCCAATTTATGAAGGCACAACTGCTATACAAGCAAATGATTTAGTTTTTCGAAAAACTATAAGAGATAATGGAAAAAGTATTTTGGAATTAATTAATGAGATTAAAGATGAAACAAATGAGTCATTAAACTCTGAAAACTCAAAGATTAAAGAATTATCAAAAAAAATGACTTCTTCTCTAAATTCTGCTGAAAAAGTTGTTGAACATATTGTTTCAGTTTCAAATAACAAAAAAAGACCAGCTGTATCTGGAGTTAACTATTTAATGATGCTCGGATATATTTTTGGGGGATGGATGATGATTAAAACGGCTAATAAATCTATCGAATTAAAAGATAATAATGAAATTGACCAAGAATTTTTAAATGCAAAACTAGCAACATCTAGTATTTATATTTCAAGTATTCTTCCAAAAATTGAGAGCTTGAAGACCATTATTATTAATGGGGATGAGGACGTCTTATCTATGAAACACAATTGGTTATAAAATGGAAAAAATTAAAACAAGATTAAGCAATTTTTTTGCATGGTTATCTAAAGCGGAATTAGTTGAACTTGACTCTGTTGATACTAGTGAAGATCCCATAAGACCTGAAATAGACAATGAATTTAGGACGTCTTATGGAAGAAAAATATATGGTTTAAAATCTAATGAGAATGTTGAGGGATTCATATGCTTGGCTTTTTGCAATGAAGTACCTCAAACTATGAAAGAGCTCGATTTAATGAGCAAAAATGCTTTCCTTGAAAAGAATGGGCATATTGCTGTTGCTTACACTGTTTGGTCAAGAAAAAGAGGTGCGGGTAAGGAGACAATTTTTAATACAAAGAAATTTGTTAAAGATGAGATGAACAATGTTGATCGTTTTATTACTCTCTCACCATTGACGCCCATAGCTACGCATTTTCATATCAAACATGGTGCTAAGTTAATAAACATCAATGCCACTTCACAAAATTTTGAATACGATTTTGGTTAGGTTCCAGAGTATATAGGTCCGCCACCACCTTCAGGCGTAACCCACTCTATGTTTTGTGATGGTTCTTTAATATCGCAGGTTTTACAATGAATACAATTTTGAGAATTAATTTTTAAAACTTTTTTTTGAAGTTCTTCATCAAACTCTACTTCATAAACACCCGCTGGACAGTACCTTTGAGCAGGTTCATCATACTCCTCTATTGTGTATGTGGTTGATAAATCTTTATCATTGAGAAGTAGATGACATGGCTGGTCATCTGCATGATTAGTTCCGGACAAATAAACTGAACTAGGTTTATCAAAAGTTAATACTCCATCATACTTAGGGTATGTTATTTTTTTCGCATCCTTAGCAGGTATTAATGTTTCGTGATCTGCATGTTTATGTTGAAGAGTGAAAGGAAGCTTCCCTCCAAATAATTTTTGATCAATGCCAGTAAATATCATTGCAGGAATTAAACCCCATTGGAAACTTGGTTTCACATTGCGAGCTTGATGTAATTCTTTATGGACCCACGAATTTTTAAATTTATCCTCATATGATGATAAATCCTCATTTTTAGAGATGTGATTTTCAATTACTTCTGCAGCTATAATTCCACTCTTCATGGCAGTGTGTGAACCTTTAATCTTAGGCATATTCAGTGTACCTGCATCACAGCCTATTAAAAGTGCTCCTGGCATATGCATTTGAGGTAGACTCTGTAAACCACCTTCGATTAAAGCTCTTGCTCCATAAGAAATTCTTTTCCCACCTTGAAGTAATTTTTTTACATCAGGGTGTGTTTTAAATTGTTGAAACTCATCATATGGAGATAGATAAGGATTTTTATAATCAAGACCTATCACGTAACCTAAATATATTTGATTATTTTCAGCATGATAACAAAAACTCCCACCATATATATCATTACTCAAGGGCCAACCAACACTGTGAGAGACTTTACCTAAACTATGGTTTTCTGAACTAATTTCCCAAACTTCTTTAAAACCGATTCCATATTGTTGTGGTGATTTATTATTTTTATCTAAATTAAATTTTTTTAAAGCTTCTTTTCCAAGATGACCTCTACATCCTTCAGATAATACTGTCACTTTGCCTTTAATATTAATTCCAGGCTCAAAATTATCTTTGGGATTATTTTCTTTGTCCAAACCCATGTCACCAGTTTGAACTCCTATGACTTGATTGGACTCATCATAAATTAATTTACTCGCAGCAAATCCTGGAAAAATTTCTACACCTAAATTTTCTGCAAATTCTCCTAACCACTTACAAAGGTTCGATAAACTAATTATGTAGTTACCATGGTTTTGTAATGCTTTTGGGAGTAAAAAATTTGGAATTTTTATACTTTTATTATTTGTATAAAATAAAAAGTCCTCTGATCGAACATCGGTTTTAATTGGAGAGTCTAAATCTTTCCAATTTGGTATAAGTTCATCCAATGCTTTTGTTTCAAAAACATTTCCGCTAAGAATATGTGCCCCTACCTCAGAGGATTTTTCTAAAATACAAACAGAGAGTTCAGTGTTTAACTGTTTTAATTTTATAGCTGTAGATAAACCAGCTGGCCCAGCACCAACTATTACAACATCATAGCTTAACTCTTCTCTTACAATTTCTGACATTTCAATTAAATAATATACTAAATATTACGATTCTATCTGATTAAGTAGATCTAACTCTTTGATAATTTCTGGTATTGCTTGAAAAAGATCCGAGGACAGACCGTAATCAGCAACATTAAAAATAGGTGCTTCTAAATCCTTATTTATAGCAACTATTACTTTACTTTCTTTCATTCCTGCCAGATGTTGAATTGCTCCAGATATCCCTACCGCTATATAGAGTTCTGGGGCTACCATTTTGCCTGTTTGACCAACTTGATATTCATTACCTATGTAACCAGAGTCAACTGCAGCTCTTGAGGCTCCAACAGCTGCATTTAATTTATCAGCTAATTCATATAATAATTTAAAATTATCCGAATTTTCTAAACCTCTACCACCAGATACAACAATTCTTGCATTGCCAAGTTCTGGTCTATCACTTTTTGAAACTTCTCTATTAATGAAAATGGTTTTTAGGTCAGTATCAACAAAAGGAATTTCCTCAATAGAAGCATCTCCACCAGAGTCTTCAGATTTTTCAAAAGAAGTTGGTCTAATGGTTAACAGGTTAATTTTTTGATTAGTTTGTACTTTAGAAATAGCATTCCCTGCGTATATTGGTCTAACAAAGGTATCATTTGAAACAATATCAATGACATCACTAATTTGAGTTATATCTAATAGAGCAGAGACTCTTGGTAAAAGGTTTTTCCCAAATGTACTAGCAGGTGCAAGAATATGCGAATAATTTTCAGCTAAGTTAGAAATTAAAGGTGCTGATAATTCTGGTAAGAAATTTTTCAATTTTTCATTATCACACTTAATAACTTTAGAGAGAAAGTGTATGTCTTTAGACTTATTAGCTAGATCGCCTATATTACTACCCAAGATAAAAAGGTGAATATCATCACTTAGTTTTTTGGCAGCAGTGATTGTATTTAAAGTTGAAGATTTTAAATTACTATTATCATGCTCAGCTATTACTAATACCGCCATTTAGATAACTTTTGCCTCATACTTTAATTTTTTAACTAATTCTTTTACATCACTGACCATTACTCCTGCTTTTCTTTTAGGGGGTTCTATGACTTTTAACGTTTTAATTCTTGGTGTTGTATCTACCCCTAATGAGTCAATATCAATTATATCTAAAGGTTTTTTTTTAGCTTTCATTATGTTTGGTAAAGAAGCAAAACGTGGGGTATTAAGTCTTAAATCACAAGTGAGAACAGCAGGTAAACTTGTTTCTAAATTTTCAATTCCCTCATCTATTTCTCTTGAGATGGAAACTTTATTGCCTTCAATTTTTAAATTTGAAATAAAGCAGCCTTGTGGCCATTTTAGTAAAGCAGATAGAATTTGGCCAGTTTGATTAGAGTCATCATCAATAGCTTGTTTACCCATTAGGACTAAATCTGGTTTTTCTTTTTCTATCAATTTCATAAGTGTTTTAGCAACAGCTAAGGGTTCTAAAGTATTTTGTGTTTTTACTAAAATTGATTTATCTATACCCATCGCCATAGATGTCCTTAAAACATCTTGGGATTTTTCATCACCAATTGATACTGCAATAGTTTCTGAAGCTAGACCTTGTTCTTTTAGTTTAACAGCTTCTTCGATTGCATTTTCATCAGGAGGATTTACTGACATTTTTACATTTTGAGTTTCTACTCCACTATTATCACTTTTGACCCTGATTTGGACCTTGTAGTCGACAACTCTTTTTACAGCAACTAAAACTTTCATTTGAATTTCAATAAAATAAACTAACTTTATTAAGATACAAGATACAAAAAAATATGGAAAATATTAAAAAAAAGAGAATTTATAAAAATTTTTTTGAACTAAATATCAAATTTGACAAAAAAAATGAATCTACTGAAATTAAAGAAAATTATGTTTTTAATGGGAATAGTGTATCTGCTATATGTTATAATGAAAAATTAAAATTATTTTATTTTATAAAACAATTCAGACCTACCTATTATTTTAGCAAACTGTCCTCATCTCCCCTTGAAATTGTAGCAGGGGGAATAAATAAAAATGAAACAAGTCGTGAAGCAATAAAAAGAGAGATTCAAGAAGAACTAGGAGTTAAACCTTTAGTTTTAAAAAAGTTAGACACATTGATAATAGCTCCAGATATTTTAGAAGAAATGACAGACATCTACTTGGCTAAAGTTCCAGAGATTAAAAATTTTAAAATCTCTAATCCTCAAGAAGGAGAATTTATAAAAATAGTTCCTTTAAAAAAAAATGATATCTATAAGTTGCTTAGATCTAATAAACCGCAGAATATTGTAACTAAATATATACTCTTTAAAATTAAAGAACTTAAGATTTAATTTTAATCATTTCTTTATCATAGATAGATTGAAAATGAATTTTACAAGGTACTTTTTTAGTAGCTATTTCTAATTCGTAGTCTCCCTCAAGTAAAAAATCTTTATCGATAATTTCATTACTTCTAACATAACCATAGCCAATAGGTTTTCCAATTGTATATCCAAATCCCCCACTAGAAAGCCAACCTACTTGTTTACCATTTCTAAATATCGTCTCTCTTCCTAGAATAATTTGCTCAGGATCATCGCATGTAAAACCTGCAAATATTTTTTTTATTCCAAGATTTTTTTGATTTAGTAATGCTTGTTTTCCTATGAAATCTATATTGCTATTAATTTTTGTTGCCCAAATCAAACCAGCTTCTAAAGGTGTGTGATCAGGACCTATATCAGAACCCCAGGCTCGGTAGCCTTTTTCAAGTCGACAACTCTCAATACATCTATACCCAGCGTTAATTAATCCGTATTGACTTCCAAAATCCATTATTTTTTCATAAACTTCCGATGCCTTATCGATTGGAAAGTGTAATTCCCAACCCAGTTCACCCATATATGTTATTCTTATTGCATTTACCTCAATGGAAGCAATTTTAATTTTTTTATATGATGCAAATGGGAAATTCTTATTTGATAAGTCTGTGTCAGTTAGGCCTTGGAGAATTTTTCTAGAATTTGGACCCATTAAGGAAAAAACTGAATTATCAAAAGTAATATTTTTTACATTCACTTTATAATCTTTTGGAATATTTGAGGTTATCCAATTAAAGTCATGAGTCATAAACCCAGTTCCTGTAATAATGTAGTAAGTGTCTTTAGCGATAACGGTTAATGTGACATCGCACTCTATTCCTCCGTTATGATTTAACATCTGTGTGTAAACTGTTGAACCAATTGGTTTATTAACATTATTGGCACATAAAAATTCCATTGCTTTTTGAGAGTCCTCCCCTGATACAATAAATTTTGCAAAAGATGTTTGATCTATCAACACAGCAGCCTCTCTGGTTGCCTTAACTTCATTACCAACAACTTCAAACCAATTTTGCTTATTAAAACTGTATATATCTTTTGGCTCTGTACCTGGAGGAGCAAACCAGTTTGGTCTTTCCCATCCCATTTTTTCTCCAAAGCAGGCATTGGCTTTTTTTAAATTTTCATAAATAGGAGATGTTTTAAACTGTCTAACTGATGAATGTTCCTCATAAGGCCAAGCCATGGTGTAGTGCTTGGCGTATGCTTCATATGTTCTTTTTCTCACCCATTCTAAATCTTGATGGGGTTTTCCAAATCTTCTGATATCAACTGGCCATAAATCATACGGGGGACGACCGTTAGCAACCCACTCTGCAAGAGCCATTCCTGCTCCACCTCCTGCAGCAATACCATATGCATTAAAACCTGCACCCACATAGAAGCTATTGAGTTCTGGGCTCTCTCCTAAAATAAAATTTCCATCAGGAGTAAAGCTTTCTGGACCGTTAATAAGTTCTTTAATGCCTGCTGTCTCTAATTTTGGAACTCTACCAAGAGCATTATTCATAATTTGTTCAAAGTGATCATAGTCAGAGTCTAACAAAGAAAAGTGAAAATTATCAGGAACAGATTTTTCTGCCCACGATAAAGGATTAGGCTCGTATCCTCCCATTGCTAAGCCTCCAACTTCCTCTTTAAAATATATTAAACGATCTGGATCCCGTAAGGTAGGTAAGCTAGTCTCAACTCCATCTATTTTTTCAGTTACTAAATATTGATGCTGAAATGATACCAAAGGTACATTAACACCTACGGTTTGAGCAAACTGTCTGGTCCATTGACCGCAACAACAAACGATTTTTTCGCATTGAATTGTTCCTTTATCTGTCTCAACTGCGATGATTTTTCCATCTTCTATTACAACTTTAGAAGCCTTGGTTTCTTCAATTATTTTAGCTCCCTTGTTACGAGCTCCTTTAGCTAAAGCTTGAGAGATATCCGTGGGATTAGCTTGTCCATCTGTTGGAAGAAATGCAGCGCCATATACATCATCAATATTCATGATAGGCCATAAATCTTGTGCTTCTTTAGGAGATAATAGCTCCATCTCAAGACCAAAAGAATGGGCAGTAGTTGTTTGTCTCAATACCTCTTGCCATCTCTCTTTATTACATGCCAACCTCAATCCGCCATTCATTTTCCAACCTGTGCTAAGACCAGTTTCTTTTTCTAATTTGTCATAAAGATCAACAGAGTACCCTAATAACTGAGTAATATTTGCATTTGTTCTTAATTGTCCGACTAAACCTGCTGCGTGCCAAGTACTCCCTGCTGTAAGTTTACCACTTTCAATTAAACAAACTTCTAAACCTAAGTTTGCCAAGTGATACGCTGTTGAGCAACCAACTATACCTCCACCAATAATTACAATTTTTGAACTATTAATCATTAAAGGCTTTCAAACGTGTTATTAAATTTTGTTAAGTTTTCTTCAGTGTATTTAGAATAATCAAATTCTAAATTTGAAGTAATCTCTGATACCATACTCCACATCGTTTCTCTCAGGAGACTTGCTGCCTTCATTGCATTATATCTTATGAGAAGTTCTTTTGATGGTTTTTGATCATAATATAATTCTAAACAGTGGTTTTCTAATTCAGTATCAAAATCATTATTCGAAGCAAGGCCTCCAATATCAAATAATGGATCATTAAATCCACCATATTCCCAATCAACTACCCAAATTTTTGAACCATCATCTAAAAAATTTGCAGCCAAGAAATCATTGTGGCCGAATACTATATCCCTAGGAGAAGATAATTTCTCTAGTGTTTCTGATTTTTTAATTAGTTCTTGAATTATTGAAACATGACTTGAATTATTTTTTTTTAAAAAGTTAGAATAATATTTAATTACATAAAAAACCCAAAAAATTATTGACTGACCATTTAATTGATTTGGCATTTCAAAATGAATTTTTTTAATGATGGGCATAATTTTATCAAGGTTTATCTTAACAGATTCAGGATCAAGAGTTTTACATTGAATATAATCAAAAACCATTACACCCGGCTCAAAGTGTATCAGTTTTGGGGACACACCAATAGCATGAGCCGCTTTACTTACGTTTAATTCATTAGATCTATAGACTAAATGCTCAGGAATATCCTCTCCCATTCTTACTACATATTCTGATGAACCATCTTTGACTAAATAATTATAATTTGTAATTCCTCCTTCTAGGGGATTTAAAGAGATATTACCTTTCCAGATAGGTAGTGCCTTAATTTTATTTACATAATTCATAGTTTAAACTTAATTTTTCAATAGAAATTACTTATGAAAGTAATAATAATTATCATAAAAATTTAATTGGGGGAATTGAAATGGACCTTATAGAGAGATTAAACAAAGGGCCTATTTTATGTGCTGAGGGATATCTTTTTGCTATGGAAAGAAGGGGTTATCTTCAAGCAGGTTCTTATGTACCTGAAGTTGTTCTTGAGCATCCAGAGGTAGTCACTCAGCTTCACCGCGAGTTTATTCGCTCTGGTAGTGATGTTGTCCAAGCTTTCACATACTACGGCCATCGTGAAAAACTTCGACTAATAGGCAAAGAAGAGTTATTAGAACCTCTTCAAAAAAATGCTTTAAAAATTGCCAGAGATGCTGCAAATGAATTTCCCGATTTAGACTTAATGATTGCAGGAAATGTTGCTAACACAAATATTTATGACCCAAACAACAAACAATCCCATATTGACTGTCAAAAAATGTTTGCTGAACAAATTGCTTGGGCTAAAGAAGATAATGTTGATTTTATTATCGCGGAGACGATTAGTTGGACTGAGGAGGCTAAAATTGCACTTAAAGAAATAAAAGATGCTGGTTTAACTGCAGTTGTGAATTTAGCTATACACAAAGGAGATAAAACTAGAGAAGGCCATACAGCTGCTGAAGCTTGTAAAATCTTAGAAGATCATGGGGCTGATGTTGTTGGACTTAATTGTTACAGAGGACCAGATATGATGATGAAATTACTTCCTGATATTAGAAAACAAGTATCTTGTCATGTTGCAGCATTGCCTGTTCCATACAGAACTAATGAAGAGTACCCTACGCATATGTATATCAAAGATCCAAATTGTGGCTGTATTGATGGGAACGTCTCTCATATAGCTTTAGATGGACTTACGTGTAATAGATTTGAAATGGCCGAATTTACGAAAAACTGTATGGAGTTAAATATAAACTTTATTGGTATTTGTTGTGGAGCAGACCCTCATCATGTGAGAGAAATGGCAGTTGCTATGGGAAGAAAACCAATTTCTTTTAAGTATTACCCTGACATGAGCAAACATTTTGCGCATGGCAATGAAGCCACACTTAAAGAGCATAATAAAGTTAATCAGTGGTTAAAATAATTTGAAAGTAACCAGAGTATATTAAATTTCATTAGATGAGTGTTTGGGGGAAATTACTTGCTGGTACATTTGGATTTGCTTTAGGTGGTCCAATTGGGGCATTACTAGGTGTTATTGCAGGACATAGTGTAGATAAAATAAGAAGGCAAAATACCAATGAAAGCATAGGTATACAGTCACCTCAAGAAATTATTACTATTGGAATTATAATATTAGCAGCAAAATTAGCTAAGGCAGATGGCCAAGTTACTTCAGATGAGGTAAAAGCATTTAGAGAAAAATTTAAAATACCTCCTAACTTTCAAAGTGATGTTGGTAAAATTTTTAATGAAGCAAAAAAAACTTCAGATGATTTTCATCAATACGCAAAACAACTTGGGATGTTATTTAGAGCACAACCACAAGTGCTTGAACAAGTTATCAATCTTTTATTTTATATATCAGAGGCAGATGGGGAGATAAGTGATCCTGAAATAAATTATATAGAGAATTGTGCTAATTACTTTGGCCTAACTAAAACCCAATATGAGAGCATTAAAACTTTGTGGCTGGACAAACAAATAAATCCATACAAAGTACTAGGAATTAATAAAGAGGCAACAGACGGCGAGATTAGAAAGAAATGGATTGAGCTTAGTAAAGAGTTACACCCTGACCAATTGAGTGCCCAGGGTGTTCCTCAAGAATTAATCATTAAATCTGAAGACAGACTATCCGAGATAAATCAAGCCTACGATAAAATAAAAAGTATTCGCAATATCAATTAAACTTTTTTCAACTGATCTGCTTTGGATTTGCCTTTGTCTTCAACAATTTCAAATTCGACTTTGTCGCCTTCATCGAGGCGGTCTAATCCTGCTTGTTGAACAGCTGTGATATGAACAAAGATATCTTTATCTTCTCCATCAGGGGCAATAAACCCATATCCTTTTTTTGGGTTAAACCATTTCACTGTTCCAGTAGTCATTTATAGTCCTTTCTTAAGTAATAAATATTTAGTATATCCAAATGTCGTTTAAAATTTTAATGAGATTTTTAAATGGTATTCAAATAATAAGCCTAAATATTGATAAATCTTTTAAAGCAATTTGAGTAAAATAAAAGTTAAAAATGATAGACTGGTCCACTTCCTTTACCAATTTTGTAAAAACTACCCTTATATATGGCTTTTTTTATATAGTTTCTAGATATTTTTACAGACTTTAAAATATTATTACCTAAGGCAATATTAGAAGCGATAGCCGATGATAATGTGCAGCCTGTTCCATGGGTATTTTTGCTATTAATGATATTAGACATAAAAAAATGTATCTCCTTGTTTTTCTTTAAGAATAAACAATCATAGATTTTTTTCTCTTTAATAAGACCTTTAATCAAAATATTTTTTGCACCTATATTTTGAAGTATTTCTATAGCTTTAATCATATCGTTTTTTGTATTAATTTTAGTATTTGTAAGAAGTTCAGCTTCTTTTAAATTAGGTGTAATTATCAATGACTTGGTTATTAAATTTTTTACCAAACTAGAAATAGCACTTTTTTTTAATAATAAAAAACCTGAGGTTGATACCATCACAGGATCTAATATAACATTTGAAATTTTAGAATTTTCTATAAATTTTGATATCTCTTGAATAATTTTTTTATCACTTAGCATTCCAATCTTGATTGAGTCAGGTTTTATATCGTTACAAGTAGTATTGAGTTGTTCTTTGATAAATTTGGGAGTTATATTAAAAATACTTTTTACCTCTTGAGTATTTTGTGCTGTTAGAGCAGTGATTACTGACATCGCATAGCATTTAAAATATGTTATAGTTTTTATATCTGCTTGGATACCCGCACCACCTGACGAGTCAGAACCTGCAATAGTTAATACAGTTTTATATTTTTTCATAACTTTTTATGATCTTACTTACTTGAGAGCAATTATCTTTAATATTTCCTTTTAATAAAGAGGATATCATTGCGACACCATGTATTTTTAGTTTTAGTATATTATTAACATCATTAACTTTAATACCGCCTATTGCTATTAATGGAATCTTTGTTGCTTTGGCACAATTTTTGAGACCACCTAGACCAAAATAATTTTTCATTTCTTGTTTTGTATTCGATGAGAAAGCAGAAACACCTATATAACTGACACCCTTTAACTTTTTTACCTTTGCAAATTCAACTTTATTACTTGCTGAAACTCCAATTATTGATTTTTTCCCTAATATTTTCCTGGCTTGATTATAAGGTAAGTCATCCATTCCAACATGTGCTCCATGAGCATTTATCGATTTTGCAATGTCCACACGATCATTGACAATGAGAGTTTTTTTAAATCTAACGCAATCTTTTTTTAAATCCTTTCCTAAATTATATAAATCAATTGTTTTTAAATTCTTAAATCTTAGTTGAATACAATCAACCTTGCTTTCAAATATAATTTTTAAATAATTATCTAATTTACTCAGGGGAGTAAGTTTATCATCAGTAACAAAACAAAATTTAAACACTGGTGATTTTTAAATTATCTAAAATCTCTTTTTCAGTAATATTATTTAATTTGTTTAAGAAATTTACTTGAAAATCACCTGGGCCCTCAGATTTTGATGCTGCGAGTTCACCTGCAATTGAAAAAATAGCTGCAGAACTTATGGCTGATTTATATAAACTTTCTCCTACAGCGGCAAATGCTCCAACAATACATGATAATGAACAGCCAATAGCTGTAACTTTTGTCATTATACTTGATCCGTTAGATATTTTTGTAATTTTATCATTGTGAATAATAAAATCATCTCCACCACTTATAAATACTACACAATCATTCTCTTTAGATAAAATTTTACCAGACTCAATAGCAGCGTGGCTTTCAATTGAGGAATCTACGCCCTTTGAAGAAATTTTATTTTGATCAACTAGTGATTGAATTTCAGACGCATTCCCTCTGATGATTAATTTTTTGGAACCATTAATTATGTCAAGGCAAGTTTGGGTTCTTAATTTACTCGCACCTGAGCCAACGGGGTCTAATATAATTGGTTTTTCTTGTTCAACATAGAATTTAGAAGCCTCTAAAAAGCTAGGTCTCCAATCGTCATCAAGCGTTCCAATATTATTAACTAAACATGACGAAATGGCAGCTATTTCTCCAAGTTCACTTCTAGCATGAGACATCAGCGGAGATGCTCCAATTGATAAGAGTGTGTTCGCATTAATGTTCATTGCCACGTAATTAGTTATACAATGCACGAGCGCTCCTTTTTCCCTTAGGTTTTTTAAATCATTATAAATATGTTCCATCATACTCCTTTCTTTTTCATCAATAGTGTCAATATTGTCGAAAATAAAATTGGCACTAAAAATGATGAAAATAATTTATAGTTATTGATAAATGTTAAATTAATATTTAGAAAATCACTCATTATATTTTTACTGAATGAGGGGTCAGGAAATATTAATACTCCTAGTAGTAAACTCAAAAACGATATTATGTAAATTTGTTTGATAGAGATATTAAAACCAAACAAACCCAACAAAAAAGGTAAAACTAAACAACAACAAATTAAATCAGCAATTAGAAATACGTATAAGACATTATAACCTTGTGAAGATAGTATAAAAACTGCCACTAAAAAAACTAAAATAAAGTATATGTTTAAGGAGGATTTAAAATAATAACTCTTGCTGAGCGAGACAATCTGAGAATTTATTGCATTTATTAAAGTATCAATACTGCTCAATACTAGTGAAGCAGCCAATATTACAAATATATATTTTATAAACGAGGTTTCCAGTAGCCCAAAAAGTTTTACAAAAGTTAAGTCAGGATCGTCAATGGAGTAAAGTGAAATTGATACCAATCCAGAATATCCAATGAAATAAACAACTATAAATATAATTAAAGTAGATATAATTAAGCTTACACTAAGAGTGTTATCATCTTTAGCAGCATAAATTCTTTGCCAATTACCATGGTGAAAAAGATTAGTAAATGTAACCGCTATTAAAAAAGTTAAACCTGTTATCCATAAAAATTGATTATTAAAGTCGAATAAATGTGCATTTTCGATCATAAAAGAAGTATTGTCTGAAAACTCTTGGAATGGAATTTTAAAAACTAAAAAGAGACAAATTCCTATAATAAAAATAAATTGAATTAGATCTGTGAAAATTGTTGCTGATAGTCCACCAATTAGAACATATGATAAAGCTATTAATATAATTATCATTGAAGAGATCCAATATGAGGTACCATTTAAAAAATTAAAGAACTTTGAGATTGCTGTAATCTCAGCTATTAAAAACACTGTCATGTAAATTAACGAAACTATTATGACAAAGTGTGATAAACTTTTACCAAATCTATTTTCAATACAATCATGAAAGCCTGACGAATTTGGAAATACTTTTCTTACGTATCTTCCAATAAATATAAATAAAATTAAAGGCATTGCAGCTCCTAGAGCATAACCAATGACATTGCCCATTCCGCCCCAAGTAGCTGCCGCTGCTGGTGAAAAAATTATCCAAAAACCTAATGCTGATGACACAAAAGAAGAAGTTGAGAAAAATATGTTATATTTATTTTTAATAACAAATTTATCATCTGATAATTCATTTTTTTTTAAAAATATGAATGATGCAGTAAAAATTAAACCTAATAATATTAAAAAAAGAATTTCCATTTAATTTGTTCTAATTGTTAAAAGTATTTAAGGGAAACTTCCTACGCCAGAATTACCTGGATCAGGTTCGAGGGTTAAGTATTACCTTTCTCAGCCTTTCAGCACCCCTTAAAGACTTAACCATACCAAAAGAGCTAAAATAAATCAATTATCTTTACTAAAAACAAATTTAATAATAAAAACATCACATGAAAATAATTGAAAATTTCTTTGACTCTAAAGGATTATCTAGTGATTCAAAAGAGTTTATAAAATTATATAACCCTAGCACAGGTGAGGAATATGCACATGTTCCAAAAACTACTAGAAATGAGTTTGAAAAAATAATTGGTAAAATGAAATCAGCTCAATCATTATGGGCCAATACACCTATTGCAAAAAGAAGTGATATTTTATTTAAGTTTAAAGTTTTAATTGAAAAAAATTTTGATTTGATTGCAAAAATCATTTCTGAAGAACATGGTAAAGTATTTTCTGATGCAAAAGGATCTTTACAAAGAGGTCTTGAAGTAGTTGACTTTGCATGCGGTATACCACATTTGTTGAAAGGAAATCATTCAATTAACGTTGGTACAAACGTAGATTTGTTTGATATTAAACAACCTTTAGGAATATGTGCAGGAATAACACCTTTTAATTTTCCAGCTATGGTTCCAATGTGGATGTTTCCATTATCAATTGCATGTGGAAATGCCTTTATGCTTAAACCCTCTGAAAAAGTTCCTCAATGCTCTTTGAAACTTGCTGAATTAATGAGCGAGGCAGGTCTTCCTGATAATATTCTTACAGTTGTAAATGGTGATAAAAATGTCGTAGATTTAATTCTTCAATGCGAAGATATTTCTTCTGTAAGTTTTGTTGGGTCAACACCTGTCGCTAAGTATATTTACACCGAGTGTTCAAAAACAAATAAGAGAGTTCAAGCTCTTGGTGGTGCAAAAAACCATATGGTAATAATGGAAGATGCAAATTTAGATGATGCAGTAAATGGATTAATTGGAGCTGCTTTTGGATCTGCGGGTGAACGTTGCATGGCAACTTCAGTGGCTATGCCTATTGGTAAAATCCAAAAACCATTTATGGATTTATTAAAAGAGAAAGCTAGCAAAATAAAAGTTGGTGAGTCTTTAGACCCACAAAGTGAAATGGGACCACTCATTACAAAAGAACACAAACAAAAAGTTCTGTCATATATTGAAAAAGGAGTTGAAGAAGGTGCAAAATTAGAACTAGATGGTAGAGGGATTAGTCTACAAGGTTATGAAAATGGTAATTTTGTTGGTCCTACAATATTTAATGACGTTAGTGAAGACATGTCCATTTACAAAGAGGAAATTTTTGGACCTGTTTTATCTGTGTTGAATATGAACAACTTTGAAGGTGCTTTGAACTTAATTAATAAGCATGAATTTGGTAATGGAACTTCCATTTATACATCTAATGGGGCATTCGCAAGAAATTTTATGAAGAATGTCCAAATTGGGATGGTTGGTATCAATATTCCTATACCAGTGCCTATGTCATTTTATACTTTTGGTGGCTGGAAAGGTTCAATATTCGGTGGTCATGGAATGCATGGAGAAGAGGGAATTAACTTTTATACCAAAAGAAAGACTATAACATCAAGATGGCCAGATGATGTCGCAGGGGCTTCACTCAACATGCCAACTATGAAATAATTAATCATGGATAAATTTAAAGATAGACAAAAGGCTTTTGAAGCAGAACAAAGTCAAAAAGAGCAAACTGAATTTGAAAAGAGAAATTCTAGAAATAAAGTTTTTGCTCAATTCATTCTTGATGATATTGGACAATCTGATAATTCAGAATTACTCAGAGAGATAATATTATCTGATCTTGAGGAGCCTGGGGATGAAGATATCATTCGTAAGGCTTTAGAGGTGATATCTCAAAATAATGGTAGTTTAACTAGAGAAGATATAGAAAAAAAACTCTCTGAGATATAATTTACCAAGAACCATTATTTTCCATACTTGACCAGGGTTCTTTGATTTCAAGACTCTCACCCTTTTGAAGTAACTCAATGGAAATACCGTCTGGTGATTTAATAAACGCCATATAACCATCCCTTGGAGGTCTATTTATTACTACATTATTTTTAATAAGACTTTCACAAACTTGATAAATATTATCTACTCTAAAAGCAAGATGTCCAAAATTTCGACCACCTTGGTACTCTTCCTTGTCCCAATTATATGTTAATTCCAAAAGGGGTTTTTTTTCGCTTTCTGCTGTATTTTTATCGCCAGGAGCACAAAGAAAAATTAAAGTAAAACGTCCCTTCTCACTTTCTTTTCTAGAAAATTCTACCAAGCCTAATTTATTACAATAAAAATCAATTGACTGATCAATGTCACTGACACGAACCATTGTATGTAGATAATCCATATGTTTTTAGTATCAAAAAAAAAATGCTCTGTCTAAACTTTAATTAGAATTGTTTGTTACTTCCTAAAACAATTTTTTTACGAAGAACTGTCTCACGATAAAAAATATATCCCACAGATAATAATATTAATGGGCCCCCTAACAATACTTCTCTTGAAAGAAATTCTCCAAAGATAATATATCCAATTAAAAAAGCCCATATTACCGATGTAAAATCTAGAGGTGCTAATACAGAAGCATCTGCTAGTTGAAAAGATTTGGAGAGACAAAGCTGTGCCACAAAACCTAAAATGCCGGATGCAATTAAAAGAACCAAATCAAAATTATTAGGCCAAATCCAATCATCATTAAAAAAGAATAAACTGAATAAAGTGGCAAAAAGTGTAAAAGTCCAAACACTCAATATATTATTATTGGTTAATAGTATTTTTTTTAAAATTATGACAGCCATTGATAGAAAAATGCTAGCTAAAAGAGGTAAAACAGAATAATTACTAAATAAATTAACATCTGGTTTTAAAATAATAACTACACCTATAAAACCCACAATAATTGCAATTACTCTTCTATAACCAATTTTTTCTCCTAAGAAAAAGATTGATAATATTGATATAAAAAAAACTGAGGAGTAGCTAATAGTTTGCATTTCAATTAATGGTACATACCTTAAGGATATAAAGAATAATGACATGGCAGCGATGCCTACTAAGCCTCTAAAAAAGTGAAGTTTGTAGTTATTTATAGAAGTGATTTTTAAATTAAAATAAAAAATAACTAAAAACAGTGGAATAAGAGCAAAAAAACTTCTAAAAAAAACTACTTCAAAAAGTGGTAAATTATCTCCGGTAGCTTTGATACACACACTCATTAGAACAAAAAACAGAACAGAAATTGATTTGTAGATAAATGCTGACATCTAGATAATCTAAATATATTAAATATGAATGAATTTACTAATAGTTAATGGATACGATAAAAACGGATGGGGTAAGCTAGCAAAATATAAATTACAACCAATCTGTGAATTTTATAGAGATCAATTAAAAAGCATAAATCCAAATATAAAGACTACATTTATTTATCCATCAATGGACTTAAATAAGATATACGAAGAAAACTTCATAAAGTCATTTAGAGGAGTAGTATGGACTGGTTCTAGCCTTAATATTTATGACAATACTCGAGAAATTAAAAATCAAATTTCTTTAATGAAAAAAATGTCAGAATTAAAAATAAATATGTTTGGAAGTTGTTGGGGAATGCAACTTTATACAGTTACAAATAGTGGAGCAGTTAAAAAAAATCCCAAAGGAAGGGAGATCGGAATAGCCTATAATATCAGCATTAACAAGTTTGGTAAGATACACCCAATGTATACTAAAAAACCAGCAGTGTTTGATGCTTTTGCCTCTCATGTAGACCATATTTCTCAAAAACCAAACAATTCAAAAATTCTCTCTGATAATCATTTTTCGATTCAGTCTCTTGTAACTAAAAATTTTTGGGGTACCCAATATCATCCTGAATTTAATTTTAAATATACTGGCAAAATTCTTAATGCTAGAAAGAGTATTTTACTCAAAGAAAAAATATTCACTAAAAATCAAATTACTAATCTAATCGAGGATTACAAAAAACCGAATGTTAATAGCTATAGTCAATCTTTATTAAATGATAATATCCGGAATAGAGAGTTGAGAAATTGGTTAAATTATTTGAAACATAATTAAAAGATCTCTTTAAATTCAGTAAGGTTATTACACACTAAAAATAAATCTTTAAAATTTTTGTATGCAAACTTAGCATTCACAACTTTTTTATATTGATTGATTATGTCATTCCAATAATTTTCATAATTAAATATTAAACATTTTTTGTTCTTGATTACTCCCAATTGAAGAGCACTTACAACTAGGCTTATTTCCTCAATTGTACCTCCTCCTCCAGGTAAGGCTATAAAGCTGTCTGATATTTGTAGAAACTTTTTTTTTCTTTGTTCCATTGTTTTAGTCACATAAATTTTATTAATTTTAGAGTGGATTTTTTCACGTTTATCAAGGAAAGAAGGGATAATACCAGTTACGTGAGAATTATATTTTAAAGCTGTGTTAGCTACAACGCCCATCAATCCATTATCCCCGCCTCCATAAACAATATCATAATTATTTTGGGCCAAGTATTTAGTAACTGTAACAGCTAATTCTTTAAATTTTTTATTTGATCCATACATTGAACCACAGAATAAAGCAACTTTATGTTTAGTATTTTTAAAATTCATATAAATTTAATTTACAGTAATAATCAAAAATGACTAAAAAAAATAATATGGATGATCTTAAAAAAGTAAGGAAAGATATTGATAATATTGATAATAAAATTATTGAATTAATTGGAGATAGATTTAAAGAAATTCATAAAGTTACTAAATTAAAAGAGAGTAAAGATGAAATAATTGACCACGAACGAATTACTCATATTTTGAAATCTGTTCAATCAAAGGCAAAAAGAAATAAAATTGATCCTGAAATTATAGTGAGGATATGGCAAATCTTTATCCAAGAGGCTATCAAGCTTGAGTCCTCAAAAATAAAAAAATAATTATAACAATACAATTAGCAGCATTATAAATAATATTGATATGAGAATTGTTGCTGCAAAACTAGGTGTTGTAACTTTTATATACGATGAATTACTAAATTTATGAGATTTATTTAATATCAATCTGAAAAAAAACCTTAAATTTTCATAAATAAATTCTGTTAACAGACCTATTTTTTTAAATAGTGGTTTTCCTATACCGGGAAGCATTTTTCTATAAAACCAATCAGAGTTTAATACGGTAGATTTAATCTCTGAGGGATAAAGTTTAAATTTAACGAGGAATAGAAACGCAATAATAGCAAAAACTAAAAGTTGAAGCTGACTTATAACATGGTCTATCGTATATGGTTGGTACTCAACTGTGTATGGAAGTATCTGATATAAGTATTTAGGAAAAACTCCAATTCCAATGCATAAAAAAGCTGCAATGCCCATTGCTATAAGCATATTAATGGGTGCTTCTTTCACTTTTGATTTTCTCTCATGCGCAAAAAATGCAAAATAAGGTATCTTTATTCCCGAGTGCTCTAACACACCTGCAGATGCAAAAAATAATACAAAATAAATTAGAACCATACCCATACCTCCTAAAGAGGACATGATTAAAGACTTCGCTACAAAACCACTAAACAATGGAAAGGCAGAAATAGACATGGCACCTATGATGCAAAAGATTGTAGTAAACGGCATATATTTATATAGACCACCTAATTCTGAAGCTTTTGTGGTTCCTGCTCTATATAAAACAGCACCCATGCTCATAAAAAGTAAGGCCTTATATATAATATGAACAAATGCATGAGCCACTGTTCCATTAAGTGATAGCTCCGTTCCGATACCAATACCTACTACCATAAAACCTAATTGATTATTTAGACTAAAAGATAAAACTCTTCTTAAATCATTTTCAATTACAGCAAAAAAGACAGGGAACGCAGTCATAATAGCTCCAATCCAAATCAATGAGTCTGTGCCTGGGAACGTTCTGGCTAATGCATAAATAGCTAGTTTTGTTGTAAATGCCGATAACGCCACTGTACCCGTAACAGAAGATTCAGGATATGAGTCTTGTAACCAGCCATTTAAAAGGGGAAAGGCAGCTTTAATTCCAAAAGCAATAAATATAAAAATTCCAAAATCTGTAGTTAGATCTAAAACAGTTAAGTTGTGATTTCCAGTTTGATACAACAACAAACATGCTCCAATTAAAAGCAACACGCCCGAGGAGACTTGAATGATCAAATATCTCATGGCTGCGTCTCTTGCTGCTTTAGTATTTCCTGCAAATACTATGAAAACTGAAGTTAGAGCCGTGGCTTCCCACCATATAAATAAACTAAAGAAGTCACCAGCATGAAGTGCACCTATCGCTGAACCTGCATAAGCAAGTGTCGCCATATGCTCCATTAAGTTTTTACTATGCCAACTAAAAATAATGACTAGAACAGCTGCAATATGAAAAATGATAGAAAAAGGAAAAGTTAAGCTATCTGATTGATATAATATTAAATTTAATCCAAGTACGTCCCACTCTAAAAAAGTTCCATAACCATTGAATAATGATAAAGCTGACAAACCAACCGAAAGTAACATTGCAGGGTGTCTAAAATATTGTGGTATTGTTGGTAATAAGAATGAAGTGGCTATCATTATTAAACCTGGAATAATGTTACTGATCATAATAGTCCTCCTTTCTCATTAAGAATTTTCTTAACCACTTTCCTAACAAAACAATAAAAACAAAACTTATAAATCCAAAAAAAGCTGGAAAACCATAAATCTCAGCAAATGAAAAATATTCATGTCTATGGAATGTAAAATCTAAAAGAATTAAGAGTGCCCCAATAATAAGTATGTACTTTGTAAAACTTTTACCCATACTTTTTAAATCATTCTTCTTCATTTAAATCACTATTACTCCACTTACATTATTTAAGAAATAGTTTGCATAAAAAAAGAATATTAAACAGCTCAATCCGGTAATTACTGGTGGCCAAACAGTTAAAGGAGCTTTAGTTAATTTTACTTCTCCTCTAGAAGTTTGAGTAAATCCTATTACTACTGGTTGTAATAAATAATAAATATTCAAAAGTGAGGATATGCCTAAAATTATAGCAACAACAATAAATTCTCTCTCAATAGAACCCATTATTAAATAAAATTTGCTCCATGAACCTATAAATGGCGGAACTCCGATAATTGATAGAGCTCCTAAAGTGTAAGCAAAAAATATCAATGGTAATTTAAAACCCATACCTTTTAGTTCACTTACTTTTTTAATGTGGGCTGTTACATAAATAGCACCAGCACAAAAAAACAAAGTTATCTTACCCAGAGCATGAGTGATTATATGAAAGGAAGCTCCTTTTAACGCTAGTGATGAAGCCAAAGCAGCTCCAAGAATTATATAAGAAAGTTGACTAATAGTAGAATAAGCTAATCTAGCTTTTAAATCATCTTTTGTAATTGCAATGATACTGGATGCCATAATTGTAAAACATGCTAACCAAACTAACCAATCTGAGCTTTTTGTTTGAAGCAAGAATTCAGGACCTACTATATAAACAATAACTACAAGAAAGCTAAAAACACCAGCTTTTACAACAGCTACTGCATGAAGTAGAGCAGAAACTGGAGTTGGTGCCACCATTGCTGCCGGTAACCATCGATGAATTGGCATAATCGCTGCTTTTCCAATTCCAAATACAAGCATGGCTATTAGAAGAGAAAGGTACTCTGCTGGAAACTGATTTATTAATATTCCTCCATCTTGAAAATCCAGAGTCCCTGTCTCAAGCCAAATCCAAAATATAGCTGGTAAGAAAAATATTAAAGAAGTGCCGACTAAAATCGATAAATAAAGTCTTCCTGCAGATTGTGACTCAGCATTTTGTTTATGTCCAACTAAAGGGAAAGTTGAAAATGTTAATATTTCATAAAAAATAAATAAGACTAGCAGATTTCCAGACCAAGCTATTGCCAGTGCAGCATGGATTGCAATTGAATAAAAAATTACAAATCTTGTTTGATTTTTTTCACCAGCTCCTCTCATATAACCTATAGTATAAATAGAAGCTAGTATCCAAAGAGATGAGGCTACTAAACTAAAAATAGATCCAAGAGCGGTAACTTTAAAAGTAAAATCAACTCCATCAAAAAGTGTAAAAAAAGTTATTTGAAATATTTCGTTATTTTGTATTCCATGGAAAATTTTTAAACTAATTAAAAAAGTTACTAGACCACCTATTATACCAAAAGAGTCTCTTAAATTATTATTATATCTACAGATATAAGAAAATAATGCTGCAAATAATGGGGTAATAATACCCAGTATGATTAAAAAAGAATTACTCAATTTTGATAACCTGATATTAGATAGTCTGCAGATAAGTTAGAAAATTCTATTATTGGTGATGAATATATTCCAAAAAAAATGATAGAGGCTGTAATTATCCATATTGGTAAATAAATATAAGCATCCTCTTTTTCTGATTTAAATTTAATTTCAGAAAACCACATCTTTTCCACTATTTTCCAGAAGTATGCAACAGCTAATGCTGAACTTATCGCTACCAAAGCGATAGAAAAATACATCTGGTTTGTGTAAAGAGCTTGAAATAAATACAACTTTGAAATAAAGCCATTAGTTAAAGGCAATCCAATTAAAGATAGTCCGCAAATTAGTAAAGCAAATGAAGTTATTGGGTATTTGTAGCCAAAGCCTCTTAAACTACTTAGGGTTACCCTATCCTTATAAAGAATAGCAAAGTAACCAACAGCCATAAACAATCCTCCTTTGATTAAAGCATGATTAAATATATGGATAAAACCTGAAGTAATACCACTGTGGTCTTTAAGACTAAAAGCCAGAGTTATGTAACCTATTTGAGCAATTGAGGAAAATGCCAAAAGTTTTTTTATATCATCTTGATATATAGCTATCAAAGTTCCGATAAATATAGCGAGTAAAGATAAAGGATATAAAACAAAATCTAAAAATAAGCTTAAGTAACTTGGATATATTATGAATACCTCGTACAAAAGTCTCACAAAAAAATAAAGAATTGTTTTTGTAGCTAAAGCAGCCAAAAGAGTTGAAACAGCTGAGGGAGCGTAGCTATATGCAGGTGGTAACCAAATATGGACAGGAAAAATTGCAGCTTTTACCATAAGTCCAATAAGCATAAACGACATTCCGGCAAAGATAGCTAACTGGCCATCAGAATATTGAGCCAGCTGAATGACGAGATCATTCATATTCAACGTTCCTGTCATTGCATAAGCAAAACCAACTCCAATTACATAAAATGTGGCACCGATAGCTCCGATAATTAGATAATTAAATGCTGCTAATAACGCTTTTCTATTTTGACCTGCACCCAATGCGATTAAGGAAATAGAAGCTAAGGCAGATATTTCTAAAAAGACAAATAAATTAAAAATATCGTTGGTTAAGATAATCCCGTTTAAACTTCCAATTGCCAACAACCATAAAGAGTAAGCTTTTCCAGAGTCCCTAGAGTCAATTTCACTTAAAAATATTTTTCTAGAATAGAATGTTGAAATCAAAACAAAAATTGAAAACAACAATTGAAGCCCAATGTTGACTCCATCTATTTTGAAAGAGATCCCCCATGGTGGTTCCCAGTTTCCAAACTCATAAATTATCAAACCTGAAATAGAAATTTCTTTTAGAAGGTGTAAAGATAAAACCAAATGTAAAACTAAAGTGACAAGTGAGATGATCCATGGCCATATTTTTGATGGCATGAAAGCAATTATTGCTGAAATTAGTAGAGGTAAAACCACTACCAATGCAGCAGCATCGTCTAAAAATATATTAAACATTTATTTATCTGACTTTAACTCCAAAGACTGTATTTCTTTTTCTTCGATTGTTTCGTAGTTCCTGTAGATCTGTAGCACTAACGCTAATCCTAGTGCTGAAGTTGCAACACCAACCACAATAGCAGTCAGTATTAAGACATGTGGTAATGGATTTGAATAAGCATTTTCCATTTTTGTTAAAATAGGAGCTGTTCCATCTAAGACTTTTGCGAGTGATACAAAAAATACAAAAACTGCAGTTTGAAAAATTGCTAAGCCAACTACCTTTTTTAAATAGTTTTGACTCGTGATAATTATAAATAAACCACCAACCATCAATAATATAAAGGCGAAATGGTTCCAAAAATAAATAAAGTTACTCATTAATCTCCCCAAAAGAAGCGAAGGAGTGATATAAGGCAATCATTACTGTTGCAACAGTGATACCTACTCCCAGTTCAACTAATATAATACCTATATGTTGACCAGTTGAAGGGTCTGATGACAGAACATTATAATCTAAGTACATACCATCAAGAAGAATTGAAACTATTCCAACGCCTGCATATAACAAGACACCAACACACATTAAATATCGATTAATCATTATCGGAACTAAAGTTTCACCTTTTGAAAGCCCAAATATCATTGAATATAAAATAAAAGCAGCCGCCACTATTACTCCTGCCTGAAATCCTCCTCCAGGTCCATAGTCGCCATGAAATTGCACGTAAAGCCCAAATATAATAATTGGAGCAAAAAGAATTTTACTCACGACACTTAATACTGGACTAGATGAAATTTTATCTCTCATTTTTTTTATTATTTTTCTTAAAGTTTGTTTTACGATTAAGAGTGTTACTAGTTAACAAGGCTATAACACCTAGGCCTGCAGTAAATATAACAATTGTTTCTCCAAGAGTATCAAAACCTCTATAGCTTGCTAAAATATTAGTTACGACATTTGGTATGTGAAAAAAGTCTTTACTTTCCTTAAGGTACTCTGGAACTACATGAAGATGGATTGGAGCATTTGGATCTCCTAGTAATGGAAGATTAGCAATTATGATAATCAATATTAGTGATATCGATACTGCTAGGATAATGCTAGGAAATAAATTTATTAATTTATTTTTTTTTCCCTCAGGTAATTTAGCAGCAGCCATTACCATTAAAATAGTTGATATACCAGACCCCACAGCCGCTTCTGTAAATGCTACATCAACTGCATCTAAATTTACGTAAATAGCAGAACAAAGTAAAGTAAATGCTCCAGTAAGAGCTACCACGCTTATTAATGATGTAGTTTTAAAAATAAAAAAAGTTGTTATCAGTAACAGGGAAATTAAGAAAAAATTAATTAATAAAAAGTTCATTTTTTATTTTTTCCTTTTGGTTTATACCCTGACTCATGAGCAAATAAAGCTATGGCATGGCCTGTTACAGGGCTGGTAAATATTAAAAATATCGGAATCAATAATAGTTTAAGGCTTAATAAACTAAAACCTGAATAAATTATTAAAGCTAAAACTATAAAACCTGATCCTAGTGTATCAATTAGACCGGCAGCATGAATTCGACTAAATACATCAGGTAACTTTATTAAGCCTAAACTCCCAGATAAAATAAAGAAGCAACCTATTGCTAATAAGATAAGAGTGATCAATTCAATATAGTTATAAGACATTACTTTTTTTCCTTTTTATTTTGTAATACCTAAGTATTGCTATGGTGCCTAAAAAGTTCAAAAGTATGTACATCAAAGAAATATCTACAAAATCAGGCCTTTCAAATGCAAAACCATGAACACTAATGCCTATTGCTATAATAGTCCCGATGCTTGAGATTGATAATATTCTGTCAAAAGGAGTTGGTCCTTTGATTGCTCGAACTAAGCATAATGCTACAGAGACCCCCAAAACAGTTAAGGTTGCAAAAAAGATCATCTATCTAAATCCGTAATTACTTTGTTCATATCATCTGTCTGCAAGTCTTCAGATAATTTCTTACTTAATGCATGAACAAGAAATGTTTTTTTATCTACTTCTATTGTTACTGTACCCGGTGTAAGTGTTATAGCATTTGCATAGTTTGCAATACCTGTTCTATTCTTCTGAGATGCTTTAACTGTTATGAGTTGAGGAGAGTATTTACCATTCCAAATTAAAGCTGTTGTTGTTATTCCAGATTTAAAAATTTCTTTAAATAGCCAAATCCAATAAAATGGTAATCTAAGTATGATTTTTAAAGGAAGAGAGTCTTCCTCAAGTGCTTTAGCTCTGTAGGACATCCAAAAAACAAAAAGAACGCTAATTACGCCAAAGAAAAGTAAAAGAGTTTTTAAGTAACCTGATAAAATAAACCAAAATACAAAAAGTATTATGAAATAAGTTATAAACGATAAGGTCTTAAGTGAATCTTTATTAAGTTTAGCCACTAAAAGCTATTATGAGAATAAATCACCCTCTGTAAATACTGCAGTGTTCATGTCTTTTACAAATAATTTACCTTGATCAGATTTAAACCTTGATACTTCAATAAATCCACCTTTTACAGCTATTCTCACATTCTCAGCATTAATTGATATTATTTGACCTGGGAAATGCTCAGCGCTTTGTTCGTCAATAAACCTACTATCAAAGAATGTATACTCGTCTCCCATAAATTCAGCCCATGCACCTGGTTGAGGGTTGCAGCCTCTTATTAGGTTATAAATTTCATTTCCAGGCTTTTTCCAATCAATTCGTGCATCACTTTTTTTACACCAAGATTCATATGTAGCTTTAGAGTCGTCTTGGGGTATTTTTGGTGCATTTCCTGACTCAATTAGATTTGCTGCCTCTACGCAAGCATCAAGACCCAATGGAAATATTTTTTTGAAATAAACATCACCCAAAGTGTCATCAGGTGCTATGTCGACTTCTTTTTGAAGTAATATCTCACCTTCATCTAATCCATCGTTAGGATAAAAGATTGAAAGACCTGTTTTAGTTGATCCGCCAATAATCGGCCAGTTAATAGAACTTGGACCTCTATGTAATGGAAGTAATGAAGGGTGAAAACATATTGAACCATGAGTAGGAATATCTCTTGCTCCTTCAGGAACGAAAATAATAACATATGCCATTACACATAAATCTGCTCCATGAGACTTTATTTGGTCTAATACCTCTTGATCTTTAAAGTTTGATGGTTGGAATACTGGGAGACTTGCACTTTGGGCGTATTCCTTTACAGGGTCAACTGGCTTACCTTCTTTATCGGGCGCACAATATACTGCTACAACTTCGTGCTCTGTTTCTGTATGAAATTTTTCTAAAGCACTTTTACCAAATGCTTGTTGTCCCATTAAAATTATCTTCATTATGTCTCCTTAAAATTGAGTGTATCTTATACTGCTCCGGCTTCTCTTACAGCTTTAATTTCATCTTCGCTCATTTGACAAAATTCCTTCAGTATCTCATCTGTATGCTCTCCAAGAAGTGGAGATCTTTCAACTTTTGCTGGAGAGTCTGATAATTTAATAGGATTACCAACTGTTAAATATTTACCTCTTTCAGGATGATCAACCTCAACTATTGTATTGGTATCTCTTAGCCCTTGATCTTCAGCCAACTCTTTTAGAGAAAGGATTGGGCCAACTGGTATATCAAGAGGGTTACATATATCCATAACCTCAAATTTTGTCTTAGTCATAGTCCAAGCTTCAATGGTATTAAAGATTTCATTAAGTTTTGGCAGTCTAAGCGCAGGCGTTGAGTAACTCTCGTCTTCTTTCCATTCAGGTTTTCCAATAACATCACATACTTTTTCCCAAACTGCAGCTTGAGTAATAAAATAAGTATAGGCATTAGGATCAGTCTCCCAACCTTTACATTTTAGAATTCTTCCTGGTTGACCTCCACCAGAGTCATTACCTGCACGAGGCGTAGCGTCATCAAAAGGAATATTTTCTCCAAATTGAGAGTATTCTTTTAGAGGGCCTCTAGAGAGTCTTTGTTGATCACGAAGTTTTACTCTACATAGATTTAAAACACCGTCTTGCATAGCAGCAGACACTCTTTGACCTTTTCCCGACTTTTCTCTGTGAAACAATGCGGTAACAATTCCTAATGCTAGATGTAATCCTGTTCCACTATCTCCTATTTGAGCGCCAGTAACGAGCGGGACTTCACCAAGCATACCTGTTGTTGAAGCTGATCCACCTGCACATTGAGCAACATTCTCATAAACTTTACAATCTTCGTACTTACCTGGACCAAAGCCCTTAACAGATGCATAGATCATTCTTGGATTTATCTCCTGAATTTTTTCCCAAGAAAAACCCATTCTATCTAAAGCTCCTGGAGCAAAGTTTTCGACCATCACATCACATTCTTTAATAAGTTTAGTGAATATTTTTGAACCTTCTGGTTTCTTTGGATTTAGTGTAATACTTCTTTTATTAGAATTAAGCATTGTAAAATACAAGCTGTCTGCATCAGGAACATCTCTTAATTGACCCCTAGTAGCGTCTCCTACTCCTGGTCTTTCTACTTTGACTACATCTGCACCAAACCAAGCTAATAACTGTGTACAAGTCGGACCAGATTGAACATGAGTCATGTCTAATATTTTAACCCCTTTTAAAGCTTCCATGATTTCCTCCTAAGATTTATTTGTACATAGTCTGGTTTTTAGTACCAGGTGCAAATTCTTCTTTATCAACCCAAATATTAACTATTGCAGGGATACCTGACTTTACAGCTTCTCTTGCTCGTTGAAGGGCTGGTTGAATTTCTTTTGCTTCTCTAACAGCCTCGCCATGACCACCAAAGATTTTTGCAAATTCATCAAAGTTAACATCTCCTAGGATGTTTCCAACATTACCTTTATCTTCTCCGTACTTCATAATTTGTCCAAACCTAATCTGATTTTGAGCAGAGTTATTTCCTATAACAGTTAAAACAGGAGCTTTATGACGAACAAATGCCTCAAAATCCATACCTGTCATAGAAAATGCTCCATCTCCACAGTATAAAAGAATTTCTTTTTCTGGAGCAGCTAATTTTGCAGCAAGCGCGTAAGGTACTCCAACTCCTAATGTTCCAAGTGGTCCAGGGTCCATCCAAGCACCTGGCATTCTTGGTTGAACAGCCTGAGCACTAATAGTAACAACGTCTCCTCCATCGCCAATATAAATAGTGTCATCATTTAAAAACTGATTAAGTTCCCATGCCACTCTATAAGGACTGATTGGAGATTTATCAGTTGTAAAAGTAGGCATCAGCTTTTCTAATGCTGCCTCTTCACCTGATCGAAGTTCACCAAACCAATCTGATCTATCTTTCTTTGTTCCTGCCTCTGAAATAGCTTTTAAAGTTGTTCCAATATGACCAACTAAGCCAAGAGAGATATCTCTATTTTTTCCTACAGTTCTATAATCCATATCAATTTGAATCACTGTTGCATTTGGGTTTAATCTTTTTCCATAACCCATTCTGAAATCAAATGGTGTTCCAACGATTATAATACAATCTGACTTAGTAAATGCATTTCTTCTAGTTCTATGAAAGTGATGTGGGTCTCCTGGTGCCATTGAACCCCTTGCAGCACCATTTAAATAAGCAGGTATGTTCATATTTTTGACAAATTCAATTGCTTCTGCTGTTGACTGGCAAGTCCAAACTTGTTGACCCAAAAGAACGCAAGGTCTCTCAGCTTTTGAAATTATATCAGCAGCCTTTTGAACATCTGTTGGGTCTGCTAATGTTTTTGATGAAGCACTATATTTGCCTGCCTGTGGTAAAACAGCTTTACTCATAGGAATAGATGAGTCAAGAATGTCTCTTGGAATTTCTAAGAAAGATGGGCCAAACGATCCATTTCTAGTTTCCCTGAAAGCCATTGAGACCATGTCTGCACATCTCTCAGTCGACATTACTGTAGCAGCAAATTTTGTAATGGGTTGCATCATGTCTACGTGAGGCAAATCTTGTAAAGATCCCATTTTATGTTGTGTAAGAGAGCTCTGACCGCCAATTAAAAGCATCGGAATTTCAGCTCTAAATGCGTTTGCAACGCCAGTTAATGCATGAGTAGTTCCTGGACCAGCAGTTACAACAGCGCAACCTGGTTTACCACTCATTCGTGCATATCCGTCAGCAGCATGAGAGGCAACCTCTTCGTGACGAACGTCAATGATTTTAATTCCTTCGTTTAAACATCCATTATAAATGTCAATAATGTGCCCTCCACATAAAGTATAAATTACTTCAACTCCTTCGGCTTTTAGAGCCTTTGCAACTAGCTCTCCACCAGTTATCATTTGTTCGTTTGATCCTGTAGACATATTTAACCTCTCTCTGGTGGTATAATGTATACCAGATTATTAGGTGTTGCAAAGAATTTTGCCTTATGAATTAATGCTTTCTTGAATCTTATCCACTAATGTAAGTGCGTGATTTTTAAGAAGTTTTTCTGCTTTTGATGCTTGTCCTGCGACAAGAGATCTAACAATATCATTGTGTTCGTCAATAGATTTGACGGCCCTATTTGACTCGATTATAAACTTTTTCCTAAGGTATTGTAGATGGATTAATTGAGACTCTAAAATTTCCCCCATTAATTTAACTTTAGTTAATTTCATAATTTGATTATGGAATTTGATGTTATCATTTGAGTAGTTATCTAGTTCGGATAAAACGTTCTCCTTAGAGTAATGACAGAATTTGTTTAAACTTTCTATTTCATCTTTCTTTGAATTTTTAATAATTAAGTGTGCAGCATAACCCTCTAGTCCTGCCCAAACAGTTACAATATCAACCAAATCTTTTTTTGATTTTCTATGGACAAAGACACCTCTTCTTGGAACAGTTTTTACAATACCCTCTTGCTCTAATTTGGCAACGGCCTCTCTTATAGGAGTTCGACTCACTCCTAGCTTTTCAGACAATTGTCTTTCATCTAAATGAAAATCACTTTCTTTTAAATATATATTCAAAGATAAAATATATTTTTTTAAAGACTCATACACTTTACCTTTAAGGTTTACAGCTCCTATTTTTTGAATCATTTACGCTGTTTGTTTTTTTTTAAAGAGTCTTCTATAAAGAGGACCAAATGCGGGCATTATTAAAAGGACAATAGCTATATACATTATCACAGCTGCAATAGGTTTTTCCGAAACATCAAAAAATATCCCCATACTACCGTCAGATAAAATCAAAGATTGTCTTAAAGCTTTTTCAGCCAAAGGACCAAGAACAATTGACAAAACTGCAGGTGCGACTGGATAATCTAATTTTCTTAAGATATATCCTGCAAATCCAAATAGTAACATCAACCATACATCGTGCAAACTTTGAGTGGGCGCATAACCTCCTGTTACGCAAAGCACAAAAATAACTGGAGCTAAGATGGCAAAAGGTATTCTTAAGACCATTAAAAAGGCAGGTATTAATGCAATATTTAGAACAAGGGTAAAGAAATTTGCTATGTAAAGACTTCCGATCAAACCCCATACAAACTCGGGTTCTTGTGTAAACAAAAGAGGACCAGGTGTAAGTCCCCATAGGATCATACCTCCAAGTAAAATAGCCGTAGTAGGAGATCCAGGTATTCCAAGTGTTAACATAGGAAGCATACTTCCTGTACTTGCTGAATTGTTTGCACACTCTGGTGCTACAACACCTGCGGGAACACCCTCTCCAAATTCTTTGGAGTTTTTTGATAATTGTTTTGTAATACCGTATGACATGAGCGAAGCAGGTGTAGCACCTGCTGCAGGAAGAATTCCAACAAAGAAGCCTAAAAAAGAGCCTATGTTCATTGCCATAATAGTTTTCTTAAGTGCACCAAACGCTCTTCCAACTTCTTTCATGTTGACAGATAATTTTGACATTTGGACTTTGCCTTTTGTTTCCTCAAGAGTCCAAAGCATTTCGCCTATTCCGTATATACCTATGGCTAGAACTAGGAAATTAATTCCGTGAAGGAAACCAGGTATATTAAAGAAAATCAATCTTGGTTTTCCAGTGATTAAATCCAAACCAATAGTTGACAATGCTAGTCCGATTAAAATTGAAAAAATAGTTTTCGGAACATCATCTCCACCTAAACCCACAAAAGTTGCAAAGGCCATAACCATTAATGCAAATGTTTCTGGGGCATTAAACCTGAGGGCAACTTCAGCAAGAGGTGGGGCAAATAAAGTAAATAGAATAACAGAGACAGTACCACCAACAAACGAACCAACTGCAGCAGCAGTCAATGCAGTCATGGCCTCCCCTTTGACCGCCAAAGGTCTTCCATCAAAAACTGTTGCGACAGCAGTAGAGGCCCCAGGAATACCTAGCATAACTGAGCTAATGGCACCACCATACATTGCACCGTAGTATACAGCAGCAAGAAAAATTATTGCTGCAGTGGGTGGTATAATAAATGTAATAGGAATAAGAATTGCTACACCATTAACTGAACCAAGACCGGGCATTGCTCCAACAAACAAACCTATTAAGCATCCAAATATTAATAGTGCCAAATTAAACCACTGAAGTGATGTAAAAATGCCGTCTAAAAGAAATCCAACTGTTTCCATATGATTTAATTATTCACTCTAAACAATTATTTAATAAATCTAGTTGTTAAAAAAACTAGAGCTGTTGGTAGTAAAACTGTTAGAATAATAAAAATCATTTTCACAGCAAATGAAAATCCACCATACATAAAGTCGTAGACTGGATAAAATAAGGGCTCAGATACACCTTGAGGTAAAGGTATTTTCAACATCCACTCAAAAAATAAAAAAGTTAATATAGGTGTTGTAATTGCGAATATAGTAATAAATGCAATACTTTTTTCACTAAAATATCTTAGGTAAAATGCCAAAAAGAAAATAAGTGAAAAGTAAATTCCAAGATAGCCAATAGCTAGAACTAAGACAACTAATGAGATTATAGTCACAGCTATAAATTTAAAAGCTACTGCATCAATAAAAGGACTGTCATCTTTAGATTGTGGTGATCTTTTTAAAACAAATTTTATTATGGTAAGAATAGTGCATATGAGCATGCCAAGAGATAGGTAAAAAGGGAGAAATCCAGCACCCATATTTTCTTCTGCATTCCATGTAATCCTATTCTCTGCACTTTTAATCATTAGAGCGATTGAGCATAACGCTAAAATAACAGCAACAGCAATTTCTGCTCTTTTGACAGTTATTTTGTTTGTTATGCTCATATCGCTCGTAACTTAATTATTAGTTAAAGTTTTTAATGATCTCGCCGTGCTTCTCATATTCAATTGCTAAGAAGTCTTTAAGACCAAAACCTTCTAACCAACTCATTAACTTTCCGTCGTCAATGTTGAAAGTTTGGAACTCGTCATCATGATAAACAGTGTGAAGAAGACCTGTGTAGTACTTCTCTACTTCTGCATCAATACCAGCTGGAGCCATAAATGCTCTCATCATGTAGTATTCAAGATCAGGATAACCTAATTCATATGAAGATGGTACTTCAGGGAATGCAGGATTTCTTTCAGGAGTCATCATGACTAATGCTTTTGAGTCACCTGACTGGTAGAAACCCATTTGCTCTGAAGGGTTGTTTAATGTGAAGTCAGACTCGCCACCAACTAGTCCCTTAGCAACAGCACCACCGCCGCTGTATGGAACATACTTAGCGTCAAATCCAAATTGACCTCTCATCATACCAAGAAGTAATTCGTCTTCAGACATACTTCCTGTACCACCCATTACAAGACCGTTACCTTTTGCAAGGTCAATGAAATCATCAAATGTTTCTACACCAGCAGTGTTCTTACCTTCTGTTGCAATCCATACTAGGAAAGTATCAGTGATAAGTCTTGCTAAAGGTGTAAAGTCATTAAAGAAATCAATGCCTAATTCTGGCTGGTTTACGGGTGTAGTAAGAACGTTGTTAAGAGTAATGATAAGTGTGTGCTCATCACCAGCTTTTTTCTTAACATAAGTCATAGCTTCACCACCTGATCCACCAGATTTGTTAATTGGAATCACAGGCTTAGATGCGTAATCGTTCTTTTCGATAACACCTTGAACTAATCTAGCGATTTCGTCAGCTCCACCACCTTGACCAGCTGGTATAATAAGCTCAACAGGCTTCTTCGGACTAAAAGGCTTCGCAGAAGACACTGAGCTAACAGCGACAAGTGAAAGTGAAACAACTACTAATGCTAATTTCTTAATTATTGACATATTGTTTCCTCCTATAGGTTAGGGCGTAGAATAGACTATTTATAGTGGATTGAAAAATAATAATTTTCATTGTTCCATAATTTGAAATTTTTGCTGAATATTGTTGGTATACATAATCTTTTAATAAGCCTTATAACAGAGATTGTTTTTAAGAATTGTATAATGTATACAAAATGCCAGAGGAAATAATTTTGAAATTTATCAATAATAATGAGGGTGATCTCTTTGTAGATGAAAAAGTATTGAATGATCCTCTTGATAATCAAATACAAATTGAAATAGATTACGCTGGTATCAACAGAGCCGATATTCTTCAAAGAAAAGGTCACTACCCTCCACCAAAAGGTGAAAGTGAAATAATCGGTCTCGAGTGCTCCGGCAAAGTTTCAAAATTAGGTAGATTAGTAAAAAAATTTAGCTTAGGAGATCAAGTATGTGCAATTCTAGCAGGTGGTGGTTATGCAGAATTTGTGAATGTTGATGAAAAACAAGTTATGCCCTTACCAAGCAATTTAAATTCCCTTGAGGCTGGAGGTTTACCTGAAACTACACTCACTGTTTATGAAAATATTTTTAATGTATCAAACTTCCAAAAAGATGAAATTATCTTAATACATGGGGGAAGCAGTGGTATAGGCACTACAGCTATTTCTATTCTTAAAAACTATACAAAAAATCTTTATGTTACTGCAGGGACAAATCAAAAGTGTAAGAGCTGTATAGAATTAGGAGCTACAAAAGCTATTAATTATAAAGATTTAGATTTTGAGGAATATTTTAATGAGAAAAAAATAAAAGTTGATGTTATATTAGATATGGTTGGAGGAGAATATCTAAAGAAAAATTTAAAAATTTTAAATTTTAAAGGAAGACTCACATACATAGCTGCCTTAGGTGGAATTAAAGGTGAAGCTAATCTCCTACATATAATGAACAAACAACTGAAAATTTCTGGTTCAACATTAAGGTCTAGATCTCCTTCAGAAAAAGGAATTATTGTCGATCAAGTTCAAAAAGAAATATGGCCCTTGATAGAAGATGGCAAATATAAACCTACAATTTTCGAAACTTTTAAAATGCATGAAGTAAATAAAGCACACGAAGTTATGGAAAAGTCCGATCACATCGGAAAAATAGTATTAGATATAAAAGGAGAACAGGCATGAATCTACACGAGTACCAAGCGAAAATTTTATTAAAAAATAATAATGTAAGAGTTTTAGATGGATATCCTGTATTGGATGATAGCGATATAGATACTGCTGTAGACTCCATCCAAACACCAGTAATGGTGGTGAAATCTCAAATTCATGCCGGAGGAAGAGGAGCTGGTAAGTTTAAAGATAGTGGTGATGAAAAAGGTGGAGTTAGAGTTTGTTTTTCCAAGGATGAGGCTAAAGATAATGCTAAAAAAATGTTTGGCAAAACTCTGGTAACAAAACAAACCGGTCCTAGCGGAAAGCAGGTGAATCGCCTTTATATTGAAGAAGGTTGTGATATTAAAAAAGAGTATTACTTAAGTATGCTGGTAGATCGAGCTACTTCTTCAATTTCAATAATAGCTTCTACAGAAGGTGGTATGGAAATTGAAGAAGTAGCTGAGAGAGAACCTGAAAAAATCATTACAGTTAATATACCCGGGGATAGTGTGATTGATCAAAATAGTTTAGATAAATTAATTAAAGGCTTAAAAATAGATCAAAATCTATCAACAGACTTCTGTGATCAAATTCAAAAAATATATAGTAGCTTCTTATCAACAGATGCTTCTCTAGTGGAGGTTAATCCCTTTGTTTTAACTGGCGAAGGTAATTTTTTAGCTTTAGATGCAAAAGTATCCATAGACGACAATGCACTTTATAAACATAAAGATGTTGCGTCTATGAGAGATGAAACTGAAGAAGATCCAGCTGAAATCGAAGCATCAAAACACGAACTTAACTACGTAAAATTAGATGGTCAAATTGGTTGCATGGTTAATGGAGCAGGATTAGCAATGGGCACAATGGACATTATTAAATTACATGGTGGTAGTCCTGCAAATTTCTTAGATGTTGGAGGCGGAGCTACAAAAGAAAGAGTAGCAAAAGCATTCTCTATTATTTTGCAGGATCCAAATGTGAAAGCAATTTTGGTAAATATTTTTGGTGGTATCATGAAATGTGACATCATCGCTGAAGGTGTTGTAGCTGCGGCTAAAGAGTTATCTATAGAGGTTCCATTGGTAGTAAGATTAGAAGGAACTAATGTTGACTTAGGAAAAGAAATTTTAAATAAATCTGGGCTCTCAATCATATCTGCTGATAATTTAGATGATGCAGCTCAAAAAGCAGTTAAGGCTTTAAATTAAAGGAGAGATCATGTCAGTATTAATAGATAAAAATACCAAAGTTATTTGCCAAGGATTTACAGGCTCTCAAGGAACTTTCCACTCAGAACAAGCAATTAAATACGGAACACTGATGGTAGGTGGAGTGACGCCAAAGAAAGGAGGACAAGAACACTTGGGTCTTCCAGTATTTAATAGTGTAAAAGAAGCCAAAGACAGTACTGAAGCAAATGCAACTGTAATATATGTTCCACCTCCCTTTGCTGCAGGTGCTATTATTGAAGCCATTGATGCTGATATGGAGTTAATTGTCTGTATAACTGAGGGTGTCCCAGTACTTGATATGATGCAGGTAAAAAGAAAATTAGAAAAATCGAAATCACGTTTAATTGGTCCAAACTGTCCAGGAATAATTACACCAGATGAATGTAAAATAGGTATCATGCCTGGCCATATTCATCAAAAAGGAAGAATAGGCATTGTTAGTAGATCTGGGACTCTTACTTATGAAGCAGTCGCTCAAACATCTGCAGTAGGTCTAGGACAATCAACTTGTATCGGTATTGGTGGAGATCCAATTAACGGAACAAACTTTATAGACTGTCTTGATTTATTTTTAAAAGACCCTGAAACTGAGGGTATTATTATGATAGGAGAAATTGGTGGCACTGCTGAAGAAGAGGCTGCCGAGTTTATAAAAAATTCTGAAATTAAAAAACCAGTTGCATCTTTTATAGCTGGTGCAAGCGCTCCTGCTGGAAAAAGAATGGGTCATGCCGGTGCCATTATATCAGGAGGAAAAGGCACTGCTGAGTCAAAGTTTAGTGCTTTAGAGGAAGCAGGAGTTCATATCTCCAAGTCACCAGCAAAATTAGGCGAAACAATTAAAGAGGCACTAAGTTAATATAATTTAGCTTCTTTTGCTCTAAGTTTTGTTAAAGCGAGCACTGTATCAATTGTTGGTGTTGGAATATTTGTAATTTTTCCGAGTTCTTGAACTGCGGAAATTAAAGCATCAATTTCCATTGGCCTGTCACGCTCTAAATCTTGAAGCATTGATGTTTTATGTTCACCAACTGCTTTAGCTGCATCAATTCTTCTTTCTACATCAAAAGGTTTGTCAATTCCTAAGCTTTGAGAAATGGCATGTGCTTCATTCATCATATTTTTGACAACATCCCTAACTTCATGGTTGCTACAAATTTTGACAAGAGTAGATGTAGTAAGTGCACTGATAGGATTAAGAGACAAGTTACCAAAAAGCTTTAGCCATATATCTCCCTTAATATTTGGCCTAACTGGTGCTTGAAAGCCAGCTTTTTCTAATGTCTCAGAAAGATTTTTAATTCTATCTGTTTCCTCGCCGTTAATTTCTCCTAATTGAAACTTGTCACCCTCTAGGTGTTGAATAACACCTGGTTTGATAACCTCTGAGGCTGGATTGACAATACAACCAATAATTTTTTCAGGACCTATTCGGGACCATTGACTTCCATCTGGATCGACTGAGGTAACTTTTTTATCTTTGAAGTCAGGATTACTGTGATTATAAAAGTACCACCACGGAATACCATTTACTCCCCAGACAAATGACGTATCTTCTTTCATAAGCACTTCAAAAGCATCAAGACAACCTGGCACAGAATGTGCTTTTAGAGTCACAAAAATATAATCTTGCTTTCCTGCTTTCTCTGCTGTGTCAACGCACTTGGGATAAACTACAAGTTCTTTACCATCTTTTCTTAATCTCAATCCATCTTGTTTAATAGCTTCGTAGTGAGGGCCCCTAGCAATCAAAGTTACATCAGCGCCAATTTCAGTTAATTTTGCTCCAAGGTAACCACCTATTGCACCAGCACCGTAAATACAAATTTTCATTTAGACTTTTAAATGTTTGATAGCTGCAGCAACGCCACTTCCAAGTTCAAACTTTATTCCTACATCATACATTGCTAATTCGGCTGTTGAAATCGCTCCAAGTATCATAGTGCTATTTAAATCACCAAGGTGACCTATTCTAAATAATTTTCCTGCGACTTTATTCAATCCACCACCAAAGGAAGTGTTATATTTATTGTAAGCTGTTTTAACAACATCCGTGGAGTCAATACCCTCTGGAACCATGATAGCTGTAACAGTATTAGAGTACAAAGATGGATCTTTTGCACAAAGTTTAAGCCCCCAAGCACTAGACGCTTTTTGAACTGCTTCAGCTAAAAACTTATGACGTGAATATATGTTATCAAGTCCCTCTTCCATCATCATATCAAGAGCCTCTCGAAGACCTCTTAATAATGGCATTGGGTTAGTATAAGGCCAGTAACCTGTTTCATTGATTTTTAACATATCTTGATAATCGTAATAGGCTCTTGGTAAATTTGAAGTTTTGACAATTTCAAGTGCCTTCTGACTAACGCAGGAAATAGCAAGACCTGCAGGTAACATAAAACCTTTTTGAGATCCAGAGACTGCTACGTCAACGCCCCATGCATCCATTTCAAATTTTATTGAACCTATAGAACTTACTCCATCGACAAATAATAAAGCTGGATGTTTAAGATTGTTTAAAAGCTCTCTTGTGGCTTTAACATCATTTGTTACCCCAGTAGATGTTTCGTTTTGGGTGACAAGTACAGCTTTTATTTTATGTTCTTTGTCAGCTGATAAAATCTTTTCGAATTCTTCATGAGGTGTCCCTGAGCCCCATTCGCAATCTACTTCTTCAACATCAATATGAAGTTTTTTACACATTTCAATCCAAAGGTGAGAAAAATGTCCAAATCTTCCAGATAAAACTTTATCTCCCTTGCTTAGTAAATTAGTAAGAGCTGCTTCCCATCCACTGGAGCCTGTACCTGGAAATATAATTGGTTGACCTGAGGTTGTTTCAAAAACTTTTTTTAAATCGTTTATTAGTGGATGCCAAAATTTATCCATTCCTGGTGCGCGGTGATCCTCATTTGAAATATCCATTGCCTGTCTTACTCTGTCAGGCATATTGGTTGGCCCTGGGACGAAAAGTGAAATTTTACCTGGCATAATTTAGTCTATATCCTTTCTATTCAAATAATGACTTTATGGATTGCTTTAAAAAATATTTAAGCAATTTCACTAAGTGAAATAAAAGTCAATATTTTGGCATCTCCTACGGGAATCGAACCCGTGTCTTCACCGTGAAAGGGTGATGTCCTAACCGCTAGACGAAGGAGACATCGATCTTTAAAACAAACAAAATAGCTAGATTTAATAAAAAATCAATCAATGAATATCTTCAAGGTGTATTATAGTTTTATCGCTATACGGATCTTTTTTAACCTTAAAATAACAATTAAACTCAGATCGATTTGCTAAATAATTTTTAAGATCTGTTGATGAAACATCAAAAAACATTCCTTCACATGAAAAGCCAAGGTTATCAGATACCTTTAATTTCGCATGCTTATCTTTAAAGATTTTTAAAATATCGATTTTAGCTTTTTCAACTTTGAAAATTGGTTCTGCATTTTGTTGACCAAAGGGGCTTAAATATTCAAGGTCCTTTAAAAGGCTGTCATTGATCACATTCACATCAATTAATGAGTCATAATACTTTTCGTTTAAAATTTTTATATCCTCTGTCTGATCAATTAAAAAACTTTTAAAAGTATCAACATTCTCTTTTTTTAATGTAAAACCACAGGCTTTATGATGACCACCTCCTTTAACTAGAATACCTTTTTGTGTTGCTTGCATCATTAATAGTCCAATATTTTTTTCACCCTGAGATCTGCCAGAACCAACTACTAAATCATTAGATTGTGTCATTACAAATGACGGTCGGTTATTAATACGCATAAGCCTTCCAGCAATAATCCCCACTACACCGATATGCCATTTTTCATCATAAAAAAAATTTATTTTAACGTTATTGTTATGATCTAAATCTATCTCTTTTACGATTTTAGTTTGAATTTTTTGCCTATTTTGATTGTGAGACTCAATAATTTGTGCAACTTGAATAGCTTGGTGTATGTTTTCAGATGATAAGAGGTTATAGGCTAGTAAAGACTCCCCCATTCTTCCCCCTGCATTAATCCTAGGCCCAATAATATATCCAAGATGATACTCAGATATTTTCTGTTTAATCTTTGTTAGATTTATTAGAGTTTGAATACCTTTATTTTTGTTTTCTGAATTAATTATCCTCAATCCTTGCTTAACAAATGATCGATTTATATTATTTAGAGGAACTAAATCACAAATTGTAGCTAGTGAAACAAGATCAAGGTACTGCAATATGTCTTTTTTTTGAAAAATATCTTCATGATTCAGAAAAACCAGAACTAAGAATGATAATGCTGTGGCACATAAATCATCAAGATTAGACTTATCTTCTGGAGTTTTAGGATTTATAACAATAGTTTCATTAAAGTAACTTTCACATTCATGATGATCTATTATGAGAAGATTTGCTCCTTGTTTATGAATATATTTTTGTTCATCAATATTGTTACTCCCACAATCTAAAACTAAAATATTAGAACTGAAATCTATTAATTTATCACAGGCTGGGATACTTAATCCATACCCCTCATTCAACCTATTCGGAATATAAACGAATACCTCAATACCAAATTGAGTAAGATATTTTTTAAAAATAGCAGCAGCACAAGCTCCATCTACATCATAATCTGAAAAAATAGATATTTTCTTATCATTATTTATTTTTTTAAAAAAAGTAATTGTCTTTTTTAAATTAGAGAGTTTAAAGATTTCATTTACAGAAATATTCTCTTTTAACTTTGAATTTAAAAAATGAGATATTTTTTTTACATTACGGTTAATTAATAATTTTGATAAATTTAATGATATATTATTTTTTTGAGCAACTTCAAAAGCTGTATCTTCATTTAAATCTAAATTTGATGGTCTCCAAACCGTACCGTTAAAGGTCTTTTCAGTAGTCAAGTTGCTTGATGTCGAAGTTATGTTTTCCATCAATTTGCCTGATAGTTCCTGTTTTAGAACGCATCACAATAGAGTGTGTTTCTGCAAATTTTTTATTGATATTTATACCTCGAAGCATTGTTCCATCAGTTACACCTGTAGCTGAAAACATTACATCTCCAGTAGCTAGATCATTAAGCTTATAAATCTTATCTAAATTTTCTATGCCTGTTTTTCTTGCTCTCTCTATTTCTTGGTCATTGTAAAATATTAGCTGGCCCTCTAAATAACCACCTACACATTGCAACGCGGCAGCAGCTAGCACGCCCTCTGGTGCGCCACCTATACCGTAATACATATCAATATTACTATTATCTATAGCTGAGGAAATTACTGCACTAACATCTCCATCACCAATGATTTTTATTCTTGCACCTGCAGATCTTATAGTTTCAATGTCATCTTGATGTCTTTCTCGGTCGAGAATACATATTACTAGATCTTCAGTATTAATTTTTTTATATTTTGCTAGCTCTTTAATATTTGATTTTAGATCTTGGCTTAATGACATAATACTATCATTGTCAACCTTGGCTGAAATTTTTCTCATATATACATCAGGAGCATTTAAAAAACCCCCCTCTTGTGCTAGCGCAATAACTGCCATAGCATTTTCACCACCTTTTGCTGTTATTGTCGTTCCCTCTAAAGGATCAAGAGCAATATCAACATTTGGTCCGCCTTGACCAACTTTTTCACCAATATACAGCATAGGAGCCTCATCTCTTTCACCTTCACCTATCACAACTGTACCTGATATTGTAAGGGAGTTTAGGCACTTTCGCATTGCATCAACAGCAGCTTGATCAGCTGCCTTTTCATTTCCTCTTCCTATATGTTTGGATGCAGCTAATGCTGCAAATTCAGAAACCCTGACCAACTCAATAGCAAGGTTTCTATCCAATATTTTCCTCTATTCTGATTACAGAAATTTCGTTTTTAAGAAAATTAGTTTTCTTTAAATTATTAACTACTTGCGTGATATTTTTTAAACCAACTGGATCGGATATTATAATTATAGGGACGACTTTCTCATTTGAAGTATTTAATTGAATTATAGATTTTATAGAAATAGATTTTTGTGAAAATAATTGTGCTATCGATTTAAGAACACCTACTTTATTAAGTACAGACATTCTTAAATAGTATGGTCTAATTCTTTGAGATTGACTAACAAACCTAGCTTTCAACATTCGTGAATATTTTTTAATAAACACGCCTTTGTCTGGTGAATAATTAATAAAACTTTTGATATCAGATATAATAGAAGTAGCTGTCGGATATCCACCTGCACCTTTTCCGACTAAGCTGGTTTTTATAAAATTTTCTCCTTCAAAAGTAATTACATTCTCTTCAAAATTAGTTTTTGCTATTAAGCTAGAAACTGGAATGAAACAAGGTGCTACAGATGAGAAAAATTTATCTCTATTCCTCTCTGTTATGGAAACAAGTTTTAATTTATAACCAAGGTTAAGACCCTGCTCTAAGTCTATGAGCTTAATATTTTCTATTCCATCATAGTGCATATCAGAAAATTTAAATTTTTTTCCAAATGATATATTTGAGAGTAATACAAGCTTATGCATAGCATCTCTGCCAGACAAATCTGCACTTGAATCCTGTTCTGCAAATCCGTTATTAATTGCCTGTTCTAAAGTTTCTTTGAAGCTAATCTTATTTTCGTACATCTTTGAAATTATATAATTGGTTGTTCCGTTAAAAATTCCATAAATAGCACTAATTTTTGAGGGGTGAATACTTTGTTCTATTGTTTGCACAACTGGTACTGCACCCAACACCGCAGCTTCAAAACCTAAAAATAAATATTTCTTATCAAATCCCTCAAAAAATAAATCTGACTTTTCTGCTAGTTGTGCTTTATTTGCAGTGATTAAAGATATTTTATTTTTTAAGCAAAATTTATAGATTTCATTTATATACTTACCAGTACCTCCAATTGTTTCAATAACAAGATCAGGTTTAAATTGATTTAAACTTTTAACATCATCAACCCATTTGTATTTACTAATATTGAAAATTCTTTTCTTTTTTTTGTTTTTTGCACCAATAGCAACTATTTCACATTTAGTATTATCTAATATATACGAGTTTTTTTCTAGTAGCTTGACTACATGAGAGCCAACGACACCTAATCCTAAAATTGCTATTCTAATTTTGTTCATTTTGAGATTTTAAAATTTGTTCTTTTCTAATACTACTCTTTTCATTGAATTCCTCTAATTCTTTTTTCTTTTCCATTAAATTTTTATCAAAACTTTGAAATGATCTTTCACAGGAAATAATAGTTATTGATAGTAAAATGACAGAAAAAATAAATAAAAGATTATCTTTTAGAGAACTGAAAACTTCGCCTAGCTTTTTGCCTACCATACTTTTTACGTTCTACTGTTCTCGAGTCTCTAGTTAAGAAACCATTTTTTTTTAATATATCTTTAGTATTTGGATCAATTTTTGTTAAAGATCTGCTAATACCGTGTTTGATTGCACCAGCTTGACCAGATAGCCCTCCTCCAAGTACCGTAATTCTTAAATCTACAGAGTCTAATTTTTTTGCTACTTCCAAAGGTTGGTTAATTATCATTCTTAGAGCTTTGTCTGGAAAATAATCATCGATTTTTTTTTTGTTAATTGTAATATTTCCTGTCCCATTGGATATCCATACTCTAGCAATAGATTCTTTACGTCTGCCTGTGCTGTAAACTTGATTAGACATTAACTTCATTCTTCCTGTTTATTGACTTAAAATCTAATAATTTTGGATTTTGAGAGTCATGAAGATGATTAGCATCCTTGTATATTTTTAGATTATTTTTCATAAGATCCCTAAACAAAGGTGAATTAGGAAGCATTCCTTTTATTGCTTTTTTTATAATATCATCAGATTTATTTTTTTCTTTTAGCTTCTCTGGGGTAATATCTTTAATACCACCAGGATAACCTGTATGTTTATAATATTTTTTATCATTAGTTTTATTACCAGAAAATCTTACTTTATCCGTATTGATAATAATCACACCATCTCCAACTGGTAAGTTAGGAGAGTATTGAGGTTTATTTTTACCTTTGAGTATTAAGCAAACTCTAGAAGCAAGTCTGCCAACAGAAATATTAGTAGCATCTAATAGATGCCATTCTTTCTGAAACTCAGATTTTTTTAGTGTAGTTGTTTTCACGATAGGGGGAATATAAGTAAAATCATTAAAAAATCAAGGATTATAGATAAAATTTTTGATATAAATTGAGATACTATAGAGTTTTAATCATTATTTTCGTAATTTTAATGTGTTTATGATCACTGGACTTGAACCAGCGACCTCAAGCCAGCAAAACGAATACTTTATAAACCTGTATTAATCTGATTTTATTTAGAGTTTTTAAGGAGTCCCAATAAATCTTTTAAATCTGAGAGGATATTATCATTTAGAGATTTATTTTTTGATTTTGATTTTGATAAATAATCATTTACACCATCTAATGTTAATTTTTGGACATCAAGTAAATTTTTTATTTTTTTTAGAAGGAGTAAGTTTTCATAATCGTACAATCTGTGGCCTGACTCAGTTCTAATAACTTTCAATTTTGAAATTCTACTTTCCCAAAATCTTATAGTGTGTTTTTGCTCCCCCACTATCTGGGATACATCATCTATATTGTAAAAATTTTTGTTCATAAGACTAGTTTATTGGATTTTTTAAAACTTATAACTTTTCTTGGTTTAATTAAATGCTCTTCTTTTGTTTTAGGATTTCTTCCAATTCTTTCATTTTTTTGATTAATTTTAAAAGAGCCAATATAATTTATTGATAGATCCGAGGAGATCATCTCATTGCTCCAAATTTTTAAAATTTTATCAATTTTTTTATAAACTGTAGAATAAGCAATACCGAATTCAATTGATATTTGTTTAGCAATTATTTCTCTAGTTAATTTATCTTGAGACATTTTTCTTAATATTATTGAGCAAATTAGCATCAATGCATTTGACACCAAATTCTATTGCATTTGCGAATGCATGTGAGTCCGCATTACCATGACTTTTTATAACTATACCGTTTACTCCAATAAACATTCCTCCATTGTAGTTTCTAGGATCGATTGAATTTTTAAAATCTTTAAAATTTTTTTTAAGTAATAAGGACAAAAATTTTGAATAATGGGTGGAGGTCAAACTTTTTTTTAAAGAGTCAGTTATAAATTTAGATACACCTTCAGCTGTTTTAAGTGCAATATTTCCAGAAAATCCATCTGTGACAATGACATGGTTATTTGTAGAGGTTATCTCATCAGCCTCTACAAAGCCCTTATAATTTATTCTTTTATCACTTTTCATTAATTCATGTGTCTCTTGAATTAAATTATTTCCTTTGAGTTCCTCTGTTCCAATATTTAAAAGTGCTACTTTGGTCTCAACTTGCGGATAAAGAACTTTATAGTAAGTACTTCCCATAACTGCAAAATCTAACAAATTTTCTGAACTACATTCAGCGTTTGCTCCTAAATCTAAAAAACATACTGGATGTTTTTCTGATGGAAAAAGAGAAGCTATCGCCGGTCTAGTGATATTTTCAATTGTTCTAAGATAAACAGTTGAATATGCCATCATGGCACCTGTATTCCCAGCTGAAATACTTATTTGATTTTTATCCTCTTTTAAATTCAAAATGGCATTAGACATTGAACTGTTTCGATTATCTTTTTTTAAAGCATCACTAGGTTTCATATCTGGGGAAATAAAGTTTTGAGATTGAGTCCATTGAGAGCTATCAAATAAATCTGAAAATATTGGTTTAAATTTTTCATAAACAGATTTTTCTGAATGTAAATTAAAGTTAATAGATGGATTATTGGTTTTAGCAATATTTGCCCCTTCTAGAACCGAGTTTGGTGCAAAGTCACCACCGTGAAGGTCGAGATTAATTAAATACTTATTCATGTATGTTTATTATTGCTTTAAAGAAACTTATACCTTATTTGTTTTTATTGTGAATATTTTAAAAATTCATAAAATTTTTTTAGCCTTTCTATGCTCAATAATTTTATTCTCTTGCTCAAAAGATGTTTATTTTTCTGGTATTTCAGAAAATAATTTTAATGAAATTAAAGAAAATTATCAAAAAATCGATTACTCAAAAGAAGATATAATAACTATTATTGGTCCACCTCTAATAAAAGAAAACCTTGAAAATTTGTGGATTTATAGAACCGATAAAAAAAAAGGAATAGCTGCTTTCAAGCAAACTGTATACAACAAGACCTTAAAACTAAAATTTGAGGATAATATTTTAAGGTCTGTTGAAGAAATTGACTTAAATTAAATAATATTTAAATGAACAACTATTGATAGCAATAGAATTGATACAATATTTGTTATTTTGATCATTGGGTTAACAGCTGGGCCTGCAGTATCCTTGTAAGGATCACCAACGGTATCCCCGGTGATAGAAGCTTTATGCGTTTCGCTACCTTTCCCACCTAAATTACCATCTTCAATATACTTTTTTGCATTATCCCATGCACCGCCACCAGCAGTCATTGAAATAGCCACAAAAAAACCAGTGATTATAACTCCAATTAAAAGAGCGCCAAGTGCTTGAAATGCAGTATTAACACTACCTGTAAGGGAATAAACACCAAAGAAGACAACTACTGGTGATAAAACAGGGAGTAAAGATGGTATGATCATTTCTTTGATTGCAGATTTTGTTAAAATGTCTACACATTTCCCATAATCTGGTTTCTCTTTACCTGACATAATTCCTTTTTTTTCTTTAAACTGTTGTCTAACTTCTAGAACAACCGATCCAGCTGCTCTTCCAACAGCAGTCATACTTAATGCACTAAATAAATATGGGAGTAACCCTCCTAATAAAAGACCAATAATTACATATGGCTCTGACAGATCAAAAGATACGTCAAATACATCATTACCTGTTTCTTTATTAAAATATTTTAGATCCTCTGTATAGGCTGCAAACAAAACTAAGGCTCCAAGACCGGCAGATCCGATTGCATATCCTTTGGTAACAGCTTTAGTGGTGTTTCCAACAGCATCAAGTGCGTCGGTTCTTTGTCTTACACTTTTTCTCAATCCAGACATCTCAGCGATGCCACCTGCATTGTCTGTTACTGGACCATAGGCATCTAACGCTACTACCATTCCGGCTAGAGCTAGCATTGAAGTTACTGCAATAGCAATACCGAATAGACCTGCTGTTGCAAATGTTAATCCAATACCTGCAACTATAATAAGCACAGGAATAGCAGTAGATTCCATACCCATAGCTAATCCTTGAATAATATTTGTTGCATGACCAGTTTGAGAGGCTTCAGCAACACTCTTCACAGGTCGATACTCTGTACTTGTGTAGTATTCTGTTATGAAAACAAGGGCTAAAGTAATTAATAATCCATAAACAGCACAGAGAAATAAATCCATTCCGTTATACCACTTAGATCCTATTTGGAAATATTGATCAAAGCCAATTGAGTAATGAGTAATTACAGCAAATAACACTACTGAAATTATCAGTGTCATGAAGAAACCTTTATATAGCGCACCCATAATAGATGATTTCGGTGTTGATATTGATACAAACTGAGAACCAACAATAGAGGCTATAATGCTTGATCCAGCTAATAGCAATGGATAAATTGTTAAATCAGTCACTGCTCCTTGAAATATTATTGCTAATACCATGGTTGCAACAATAGAAACAACATAAGTCTCAAATAAATCTGCAGCCATACCAGCACAGTCACCTACGTTATCTCCAACATTATCTGCAATAACAGCAGGGTTTCTAGGATCATCTTCAGGAATATCTTTTTCAACTTTACCAACCAAGTCTGCACCAACGTCTGCACCTTTTGTAAATATGCCCCCACCTAGTCTTGCAAAAATTGAAATTAAAGATGAACCAAAACCTAGAGCCACTAAAGGCTCAATAAGCTCTCTCCCGCTTCTACCAAAACCAAAGTATAGTAAGAAAAAATATCCGGCAATACCTGCTAATGCTAAGCCTACAACTAAAAGTCCAGTAACAGCACCTGCGTTGAATGCCACAAACAAACCCTTTTTCAAAGACTCGCTAGAAGCTTGAGCAGTTATAACATTTGCACGAACTGATACGTTCATTCCTATGTAACCAGCTAAGCCTGATAAAACAGCACCAATCAAAAAACCCACTGGTACATCATATATGTGTTCAAAAGGTATAAAAAAAAATGCAAGAAATATCACTATGCCAACTATGGCTATGGTAGTGTACTGTCTATTTAAGTAAGCTTTTGCACCCTCTTGAATAGCACCAGATATTTGAATCATTTTTTTGGTGCCTTTAGATAAACTTAATATTTTATTTGTTGTAAATAAACCGAAAGCAATCGCTGCGATTGCAGCAAATAATACTATTTGCAAGTACTGTATTTGAGACATGGTAAGTTGTTAATCTATTTCTATTTTATTTTCAAGGTGCTTTTTTAGAGGCATCATCAAGTAAAAAGTTGAAATATTTAACCTCTTCTTGGGTAAGAAAATCCTTAGAAAGCTTAATATATTCGCTCATTAATATCTTTTTTTTCTCCTTATTTAATAGATATTCAGAGCAAAAAGCATACAGAAGAAAAACAGTTATTTTATTAGTTTTTTCTAAAATTTTAGAATCTATCAGCCCCTTTATTTTCTCAAGATTGGAGTTAAAGCTATCATTTAAAGAGAATAATTTTTTTTTATTAAAAGGTCTTTTTTTTATATTTTGTTTGATGAATTCATCTAACTCAAAGTCAGTGGAATAATTTCTTTGAAATATAAATTGAAAAAAAAATAGTCTAGTGTTTTTATTTAAATTAAGCATTTAATCATTTTTACCATTGCACTTGCAGCTTCAAGTCCCTTATTTTTGTTATCATTTTTTGATCTTTTTAAGGCTTGGGGCTTATTGTATGCATTGATCACTCCGTTAGATATAAGAGTAGTTTTATTTTGATTTACAATATCTAAAAGAGCCTTTCCAACAGAGTCAGATATAACTTCAAAATGATAAGTTTGACCCTTAATAACACAACCTAGAGCAATAAATAAATTATAGTTATTTGATTTTATTTTCCATTTTATCATTTGTGGGATTTCATAAACACCTGGAACAATTAAAATTTCATATTTGAGATTATTTTTTTCTAGGACTTTAATACAAGATTTTGTCAATGGGTCTGTTATCTCTTTATAATAATCAGCGACAATTATTTTTATTTTCAATTTTGATTTCATAATGACTAAAGACTCTCTATTTTATTTACGTTTAGTCCATAAATTCCTAAATCTAAATCCTCTCCAAGTGAATTAGACAAAACAGAAATATTATTAATTGAGAAATTTTTAAGTATTTGAGCTCCTAGACCATAGTATTTTACTTTTTCGTCATTCGATAACTTTCCAAGATCTCCCAGTATTGGATTATTAATGAGTACTATGATTCCAGATCCATGAGATTTTATTTTTTCAATTGAGGCGTGTAAGTCTTTTGTTTTTGGATTATTAAAATTCATTATTATATCATCAAAGCCTTGAACAGGATGAACTCTGGTCATTACGCTGTCTTGGTTGGATAAATCTCCTAAGTGTAAAGATGCGTGGTGCAATCCATCAATGGTATTTTCAAATACATTGAATTCAAAAATATCTGAGTAAATATTTTTAATTTGGTGATGCTTTTCAGGAATTTTTTTTATGAGTAAGTCGTTTTTAATTCTATATGCGATCAAATCTTGGATAGTGCCTATGTTTATATTGTGTTTTTTTGCATAAGGTATCAAGTCTGGAACTCTTGCCATTCTACCATCATCGTTCATAATCTCACAAATTACAGCAGAGTCATTTAATCCAGCTAGTCTAGATATATCTACAGCAGCCTCAGTATGGCCTGCCCTTGTTAGCACACCTCCATCCCATGCAATTAGAGGAAATACATGTCCAGGACTAACAATATCTCCCTGTTTAAAATTTGGGTTTATTGCTGCACTGACTGTTTCTGCTCTATCAAATGCAGAAATACCCGTTGTAATGTTGGTACTAGACTCGATTGAAATGGTGAATGCTGTGGTCTTCTTCTTCCAATTATCTGGATTCATTAAAGGTAGTTTTAATTCATCAGCTCTAGTCTCTGAAATAGATAAACAAATTAAGCCTCTTCCATGAGTTGCCATGAAATTGATATGCTCTGGTTTGCAAAGAGAGGCAGGTATAATTAAATCACCTTCATTTTCTCTATCTTCGCTATCAACCAGAATATACATTTTGCCATTACGGGCATCATTTATAATATTTTCGATATTTGTAAAATCTGACATTAATTCAACAATCTAAGTTTTTGAGGAGTGAGCGTATCTTGCTAGCATATCGACTTCAAGATTTAAAATTTCATTTTTCTTATATGTATGAATATCTGTATGTTTATAGGTATGAGGGATGATCATACAATGACATTTATTTGTTTTAACATTATTTATTGTAAGAGAAATACCATTTAAAGATATTGACCCTTTTTGAACTATAAATTTTTTAAGATTTTTTGGAAAAATAAAAGATAAAAACCAACTACTTCCAATTTTATATAATTCTTCAACAGAACAAGTCGTATCAATATGGCCAAAAACAAAATGACCAGAGATCTCATCACCAACTTTTAATGATTTTTCTAAGTTTATTTTTTTTCCAACTTTCCAATATTTAGCATTTGTTTTATTCATTGTTTCATAGGAAATATCTGCCTTAAAAGCATTTTTTTTAATTGATGTAACTGTTAAACAAATTCCAGAACAACATATTGAAGAACCTAACCTGTATCCTTTTAAGGGTGATTGGATTTCAACCACTAATGATTTTTCTTCTCTTGTCAATTTTTTGATTTTACCTTGAGATTGAATTATTCCACTAAACATTAGTTTGAAATTTATAAATCATATCCTCTCCGTATTTTAAAGAGGATTTTAATATGAGATTATTTGTTATTGATTTCATTGATAAGAAATATTTTTTACTTGCATTTTTTACACTCATATTTGACTGGCAGACTATAACCTCATCAAATAAATTACAATTAAGAAAGTATTTAAAAGTATTAAGTCCACCTTCGATAAGGATAGATTGAGTTTTTAATTTTTTGAATAAAAAGAAATTTTCTGTGACTGTTTTTTTATAGTCAACGATAATTAACTTATAATTCTTAAATTTAATTTCTTTATTTGAGAATATAAATTTCGAAATATTTTTTGAAACACCTTGTAATCTACATGTTAATTTTGGCTTATCATCTAAAATAGTATTCATACCAACTGCAATAGCGTCATGAGATAATCTTAGTTGATGCATAAAATATTGAGTTTGATCAGAAGTTATATTCTTATGAGTTGGACTTTTACTAAATCCATTTTTGGAGATTGCGATTTTAAGAGTAATGAAGGGTCTATTCAAAGTTTTACGAGTGTAAAAAAATTTATTAATTATCTTAAATCTATCTGTCGATTTTAATGAATGAAAAACTTTTATCTTTTGTTTTTTTAAAAAATCAATTCCCTTGCCTTTTATATTTGGATTTGGATCTAATGAGCTGATAAATACTTTTTTTATGCCAGCCTTAACAATTGCTTTAGCACAGCAGCTATTTTTTTTAAAACAAGGTTCTAAGCTAATGTACATGACAGTTTTATTATTTATTTTATTACGTGATATTTTTTTTAAAGCATTAATTTCTGCATGAGGTCTACCATTTTTTGAAGTTAAACCATAACTAAGGATAATACCTTTTGATGATTTAGAGTAATCTACAATCAGACATGCAACTGAAGGATTTTTCCCTGTAAGTCCAATATTTTTAATTGATAAATTATTTACACTTTGTAAATAATTTTGGTGAGACGTGCTTAGCAAGTTTATTTTTTGTCTATTTTTTCCAAAAATTGTTCAAAATCTTTGGTTTCGCGAAAATCTCTATAGACTGAAGCAAATCTTACATAGCCAACTTTATCTAAAGAATACAAACCTTGCATGACCATTTCTCCAATAGTATTAGTGCTTACTTCATTCTCGCCCATTCCTTCTAAATCTCTAACAATTTTTGAAATTAATTTTTCTTTTGTGTCTATGTCTACTGGTCTTTTTCTTAAAGCAAGTTCAACAGATTTGGCGATTTTATCTCTATCGAATATAGATTTTTCGCCATTCTTTTTGACAACTAAAAATTCTCTAAACTGAACTCTCTCAAAAGTTGTAAATCGTTCTTTTCTTTCACAACCACAGAGGCGTCTTCTTCTTATTACCCCGCCGTCTTCTGTTGGTCTTGAGTCTAAAACTGAAGTTTCTTTCTCCTTGCAAAAGGGGCACTTCATATTTATTTATAAATTGGAAACTTAGAGCAAAGCTCTGTCACATCTTTGAGGATTGAACTTTCAGTCATTGATATATCTGCATTTGATGATGATAGTGCATTTATAACTGTGGAAATTTTTTCACCTATAAATTTAAACTCCTCTTCTTTAAAACCTCTTGTTGTGGCAGCTGGAGAGCCTAATCTGATACCTGATGTAATAGTTGGAGGGTTTGGATCGTTTGCAACACCGTTTTTGTTGCAAGTCATTCCTGCTCTCTCCAAGCTTTCTTCAGCATCTTTACCAGTAACATTTTTCGATCTTAAATCCACTAAGACCATATGAGAGTCTGTGCCACCAGTAACGATATCTATTCCATTCGACATAAGTACTTCGCCGAGAATTGAGGCGTTCTTTTTGACTTGTTGAATATAGCTTTTAAACTCAGGTTGAAGAGCTTCTCCAAAAGCAACTGCTTTGGCTGCAATGACATGCATTAAAGGTCCACCTTGTAAACCAGGAAAAACTGAACTATTAAATTTCTTTCCAAGATCTAGGTCATTAGAAAGTATCATTCCCCCTCTTGGTCCTCTTATTGTCTTATGGGTAGTTGATGTAACCACGTGTGCGTGAGGTAATGGATCTGGGTATTCTTTTGCAGCGACAAGACCAGAATAGTGAGCCATATCAACTAGTAAGTATGATCCAACTTTATCTGCAATCTCTCTAAATTTTTTAAAATCAATATTTCTTGGGTAAGCAGAGCCACCAGCGATTATCATACTAGGCTTATGTTCGACTGCTAAACGTTCAACCTCATCATAATCTATTAAAGAGGTTTCAGGTTTAATGCCATACTGAATAGCATTAAAATATTTTCCAGATTGATTAGGTCGTGAGCCGTGGGTTAAGTGTCCACCAGCGTCTAAAGACATTCCTAAGATTGTGTCTCCAGGCTTAATTAATGCTAAAAATACAGCTTGGTTAGCTTGAGCACCTGAGTGAGGTTGGACGTTGGCATAATTGCAACCATATAATTCTTTTAAACGATCGATAGCAAGATTTTCAGCTATATCTACAAACTCACATCCACCATAATATCTTTTTGCGCTATAACCCTCAGCATATTTGTTAGTCATTATGGAACCTTGAGCTTCAAGAACAGCTTTAGAAACAATGTTTTCAGAAGCTATTAATTCTATTTGATTTTGTTGTCTTGATAGTTCTTGTGAAATACTTTGGTATAAATCTTTATCTGCGTGTTCTAGGTTACTAGAAAAAAAATTTTCACTGAGTGTCATATTTGCGATATTCTCCTTAAATGTCTACCTTTGTCAAATTCTGTTTTAAAATAGGCGTTGAGCATAGCAAAAATATTTTTTTTTTCAAAAGGTCTTCCTTTTAAACAAATAACGTTACTATCATTGTGTTTTCTTGTCATTTTTGCTGTTTGTGCATTATGACAAAGAGAAGCTCTAATGTGCTTATACCTATTTGCACTTATACTTACTCCTATTCCTGAACCACAGATCAAGATACCCATGCTGGATTTATTGATATTTTTACATAATATTTTTGCAAATTTTGGATAATCAACGGATTTATCTGAATTTGTCCCTAAATCTACAAAATTACATTTTTTTTTGCCAAGGTATTCTTTGATAATAAACGATTTTAACCTAAAACCTGCATGATCTGAGGCTATATAGATTGTTTCAATTTTTCTTGGCAACTTCATTTCTAGAAAAAGGTAAATTAATATTCAAATTAATCAATACTCTGTTAACTATTCTGCTCATAAAGTCAAAAAAAACCCATTGGTGATCCTTATTATTTTTCAAATATTTGTAAATATCCTCATTAGTTCGCAAATTACTCATATTATTATAATTAAATATTTTTTCTAAAACACTTTGATTGAAATCAGGTTGATAGCCTGAGGTTTTTAAGATTTCAAGCTCCAATAATAATAGCTCTGGCAGATAATTAGACCTATTGTTCATTTTAGACATTAATAGCAAATAATAATTTATAACATTAGAATTTTGATCAGCTAAAAAAAGTAACTTATTTATTAAAAAACAAAAATAATCGATCGCCTTTAGCTCATATTTTGAAAATAAAAACCATTTAAAAGAATTAATAGATGCGGAGGAAAGGCAAACATTATTATTATCAAATTCAATATTATTAAATCCTCCCTTAACGTAATTTGTGCTTTTTTTTTTGGACTTTCCTCCAAATACAACAAGAGATTTTTGGCCGTGCTCAGTAGAATAAATTGAAACACTTAAATGATTTTCTTTAAAATTTTCGATTTTTGTTACTATAGCCTCAGTTTTATACAATTATTTATTTATTCTAGTTATTGATGATCTTAATCATTTTTTTTGCTGCTAAAATTTCTGCTTTTTGTTTAGAAACTCCCTCTGCCTCCACTTCGTTATCATTGATTTTCAAAGACACTGTAAATTTAGGTTTATGTTTTGTGCCTGCTTTTTCAATTAGATTATAGTCAGGAATAGTTTTATATTTTTTTTGACAATATTCTTGGATAAATGTCTTAGGATCTTTTTGAGGAAGAGTATTCAATTCTTCTTGCCATAATTCCATTATTAATTTTTTTGAAAAATCTAAACCTTTTCTCGTGTATGAAAATCCAATCAAAGACTCTAAAGCATCGGCGTATACAGAATTTCTATTAGAGTTGGGGTCAAGCTGATGTTTAAAAATATCACCTAAGTTATTTTTTTTAAATATTTTGGCTAAAGTATTTGTATTTACAAGGTGAATAAATCTTCTTGAAATTTCATCTAGTGTATTGTGAGAGAAAGTAGCAATCAAATATTCTGATATCACTAAACCTAAAACCCTATCTCCTAAGAACTCATATTTTTGAAATGGTTTATCAGAATTTTTTTTTGATTTTTCAAAACTATCGTGCTGGAAGCTTTTATCGAAGCCCTTAAGGCTTTTTAGTGTTTTGAAAATTTGTGCCTTATTCAAAATATTTATTTGATAATATTGAATAGCCTATCATACCTGATATGTAGAGGTAAATTCCAAAATTTTGAAATTGAAAAATCTGTATCAACTGAAAACCAGATAAACCAAACTTTTCCTATTATATTTACTTTGGGAACAAAACCTACCCCACTGAGAACTCTGCTATCAGATGAATTATCTCTGTTATCACCCATAAAAAAAAATTTGTCTTTAGGAATTTGGTATTCTTGAGTGTAGTCGAGTGGTCCGTTGTCAGTAATATTTAATATTTTATATTCATTTTCAATTAACTGCTGAATATCTTTTTTATAATGATCATCAAAAAAAAACCCATCATCGAATTGATTTAACACTTCAAATTCTTTGGAATTATTTGACTTAATATAAACTTCACCATTTATGACCTTAATTGTTTCCCCTGGTAAACCGATTAATCTTTTTACATAGTTTATATTTTCTTGACCAGGAAGTTTAAAGACGATTACGTCGCCTCTTTCAGGATTACTCTCAAATATTTTTCCTTTGAAGGGTGGTATTCCAAAGGGAAATGAATATCTTGAGTAGCCGTAGTTCCATTTTGAAACAAATAAAAAATCTCCTACTAATAAATTTGGTTTCATTGAGCCAGAGGGAATTTTAAATGGCTCAATAGCAAAAGTTCTAATTACACCAGCAATTATTAAAGCCCAAAAAAGTGCTTTAAAATTATTTATCAAAGATGATTTAATTTTGCTCAATAATTACCGACGCAATCGAATATAACTTTGTATCTGTAAGGCTAACATGAATGACACACTTTCCAAAAGTTTCATTCAAATAACTTTCAAGTTTATTTTTTAAAGAAATAACTGGTTTACCTAAGGTATCCCTGCTAATAACGATATTGTTTGGATAACAAGGAGATCTAAATCCTAGACCAATACTTTTGGAAAAAGCCTCTTTAATAGCAAAATTATTTGCTAGTAAATTAGAATTAATTTTTTTTAACTGGTCATTGATAAAGTATTTAGATATGAAGTTTTCTTTATATTTTGCATAAATGTTACTTACTCTATTTATCTCAACTAAATCTATTCCGTGTCCAATTATCATTTTTTTATTAAACCTCTGAAAGTCTTAATAGTTTTAAATAGTGAAATAAATATAGCTTCAGATATAATAAAATGACCAACGTGGACAGTATCCACATATCTTCTTTTTTTTATATATTTTATGTTATTAAAATTTAAACCATGCCCTACATTAACTATAAGTTTCTTAGAGTGAGCATACTCGATCATTTCGTTTATTTTATTAATAATATTTTTTTTAATGATTTTTTTATCTAAAGGCCCT
>CACKAZ010000003.1:0-102943 GCA_902598275.1 uncultured Alphaproteobacteria bacterium | reverse complement strand
AATTCTTTCAAATTATTAATCCTATCTTCATTACTTGGGTGTGTCCTAAAGTAATTATGATTAGGTTCAGTAATTTTGCTTAAAAAAGATCTAAGCTCAGAAGTATTTATTTTATTTTTTTTAATTTGGTCTATCATAAAATTATCGGCTTCAATTTCAAAATTTACAGAATGTTTAGAAATCTCATTTATAAGGCTACTGTTTAATGTAATGGATGTTCCTACGCCTATATTTGCATTACCAGTAAGCACAGCTAGTCCTACAGAAAATAAGCTATAAAAATTAACTTTATTATTAGACTGTTTAATTCTAATTTTTTTACTTTGAAAATGCTTTTTTAGAATATGTCCATATTCATGTAGATATATAGCTTTAAGTGTATCCTCATCATTAATTAATTCTAATAATCCAGTTGTAAAATAAATATTTTCTTCGATCACAAAAGCATTTGATATTTTGTTTTTAATTAAAAAAACATTTATTTTGTCTAGTTTTAATTGTTTATTTATATCTGTAAAATAATTCTCAAATATTGGATCTCTAATTATTTCATAGCTGTGTAAATTATTAAAAAAAAATAAAAAATATGTTAAGTAAATAAATTTATACTTGATCAACTATTTTTTTTTTAATTTTCCTTCTATAGGATTTTTCAGTTTTTGAATCTTCAGTTTTATACTGTTGTATGATTTCTTTAGTATTATTTTTAACTCTATTAATTAAATCTTGATTAAATTCATAAATCTCTTTAGGCAAATTCTTATTTACAAAAGTAATTTTAAATGAAGGTTTTATAGTTTTAATTTTTTCATTAATATCCTTGACATTTTTGCTATAAAATTTTTCATCAATTTGAATTTCGACTTCATCTTTATTTCCAATCGCATTAATACCTTTTATATTAGATATAATGTTATGAATTATTATTGAGTTTGTTTTCTTAAAACCTCCACCACCGCAGCAATCACACTTATTATAGAATGTTTCATAAATACTTTGTCCAATTCTTTGTCTTGATATTTCCATTAATCCAAATTGAGAAATTTTTGTTATTTGAACTCTAGATCTATCTTTATAAAATAATTCCTTTATCTTTCTCTCTACTTTTAAATTATTAGAATTTATGTTCATATCGATAAAATCAATCACAATTAATCCAGCTATATTTCTTAATTGAATTTGTTTGAATATCTCATCGCTAGCTTCTAAGTTTGTATTTAAAGCTGTAATTTCAATATTTTTTTCTGAAGTAGCTCGACCAGAATTTATATCGATACTTGTAAGAGCTTCAGTTGGATTTATTACTAAATAACCTCCAGATTTTAAGTAAATATTTTCTTCAGTAAGACTATTTATTGGATTTTTAATACCATAACTTTCAAAAAGAGGAAGCTTGTCTTTGTAATGTGTTATTTTTTTATTTGATTTTACACTAAAGTCATTTTCTATTTTTTTGTATAATTTCATTGTTTTTAAATCAGAAAAAATTATTTCTTCTATAGCCCTTTGATTAAAATCTCGTGCTACCTTAATTATAGGTGTATCTAGTTCAACAATTAATACAGGTGCTTTCGATTTTAATGTATCCTCTCTTATTTTGGTCCATAATTTTCTTAAATAACTAAAATCAGCAATAATATCCTCGTCTTCTGCAGATATAGCATTCGTCCTAATTATTAATGACATACCATCTGGTAAATTAAAATTGTCATGTAATTTTTTTAATCTTTTTCTATCTAGGAGATTTGAAATCTTCTTTGAAACACCACCTGTAGACGAGTTATTTGGCAGCAGAACACTATATCTACCAGGTAAAGATATAAAAGTTGTTATAGCTGCACCTTTTGTACCTCTTTCTTCTTTAACTATTTGTACTAAGAGAACCTGATCTTTTTTGATTACATCTTGTATTTTATATCTTCTATAAAATGACAAGAAGTGTTTCTTATTTTCTCTTTCGTCGTCTATTTCATTATTTTTTTGACTATCATTTATAACTATCTTCTCATTATGAGGTATTTTAAAGTAGCTAGGGTGAATCTCATCGAATGGTAAAAAAGCTTTTTTTTCTGACCCGAAATCAATAAAAGCTGCTTGAAGTGAGGGCTCTACTCTTGATACAGTTCCAAGGTAGATATTATTTTTTTTGCTTGTCGCTAAATCATCTGAGTAGTCAAAATAGTTGATTTCTTGCCCGTCTGCTGCAATGATACATAATTCGCTATTGATGCCACCATCAATAAAAATTCTTTTAGACATGTTTTTGAATCCTTTTGATATAATAAGTTATTAATAATTTGGTTATTTAATAAAATGAAACTTTTTAAATATTTACAGTACATTTTCATACTCTCTGTATTAGGTATATCCATAGTGATTCTATATTTATGGAACATTCAACAGGATTTACCTGACCATAATATATCTCAATATTTCCCAAATGAAATAACAAAAATTTATGATGAAAAATATGAGCTTATGTATCATGTAGGTAACAGAGATAGATTTTACTTAGACTATAAAGACATACCTAGAAATATGATTAATGCCATTATATCTGCTGAAGATAAAACTTTTTTTCAACATCAGGGATTTGACATTAAAGGTATAGTCAATGCTTTCATAATAAATTTAAAAAATATTTATTCAAAAAATAATAATAATTTTGTTGGGGCTTCCACTATTACACAACAATTAGTTAAAAATATTTTACTTAATAGAGATCAAACTATTTCAAGAAAAATAAAAGAGCTAATATTATCTCTTCGAATAGAACAGGAATATTCAAAAGAATTGATAATAGAATTATATTTAAATGAAATTTATTTTGGGAGACGCTCATATGGTGTAGCTTCAGCATCATTTAATTATTTTAATAAATCAATTTTTGACCTAGAAATACATGAATATGCATATCTAGCAGCATTGCCTAAAGGTCCAAACAATTATGATCCTAATAAAAATTATAAAAGAGCCCTTGATAGAAGAAACTATGTATTAAAACAAATGGAAATAAATAAATTTATAACTATAGAAGAATTTAATTATTATTCAAATTTAAAGATAGAGCTATCTCAGAGAAATAATAAAAAATATAAGTCTGATTATAAGACTGATTTTATATTGAATTATCTGAATTCAAATTCATTCAACGAAAATGCATTTTATATTCAATCTACAATTGATCAAAGTCTTCAAAAAATATCAGAAAAATCTTTAATTGATAATTTAGCATTATTTGAGAGGAAATATAGAGATTGGGAGGGAAGTTATAAAAATTTAGAAGAAATTTCTAAGATTAATAATGAACATTGGCAGATAGCTAAAGTGGTTGTTAAAAAATCTAATTTAATAAAGATATCAATTAATGATACAGGAGAAACTATAACTCTAAATAAAGATAATAATTTATATGGTCCCAAAAAAGTTTCTCCAAATAATTATCTAAATTTAAATGACTATATTTTTGTTACCTATGTTGATAACTCTTTTTATGCAGTTCAGTTACATAAAATTAATGGATCTGTGATTATTATGGACCCTTTTAACGGGGATATAGTTTCTATGGTTGGTGGTGTAAATTATGATGCCAGTAATTTTAATAGAGTCTCACAAGCTTATAGACAACCAGGGTCATCAATAAAACCTTTTATTTATGCAGAAGCTTTAGAGTCAGGAAAATATTTACCAAATACCCTAATATTAGACTCTAATATTCTCTTAGACCAAGGAAACAATCTCCCTGTATGGGTACCTAAAAATTATTCTAATAAATCATATGGAGAGTTAACATTCAGAAGGGCATTAGAGACTTCAAATAATTTAGTAACTCTAAAAATTGGTCTAGATTTAGGATTAAATAACGTAAATGAATTTTTAGATAAAATTAATTTTTATGAGAACAATATAAATACTGATGTTTACTCGACACTTCTTGGAGCAGTAGAAAATAATCTTTTAAATTTAACAAAATCATATTCAATTTTTTTAAATGGAGGTTATATAGTTGAGCCATCAATAATCAAAAAAGTAGTTTCGAATGAGGGCGAATTAATTATTAATAATGACTACTTTAAATGTAACTATTGTTCATTTTCTAATGAAGACAGGTCATACAGAAAACCAATTATAGAGTCTCAAAAGGGAAAAGTAATATCTCCACAAACCTCTTTTCAAATTTTAAATATACTTGAAGGTGCTGTAAAAAGAGGAACTGGTAAGAATTTGAATGAAATTAATTATCCCATAGCAGGAAAAACAGGAACAACAAATGAAAGTAAAGATCTGTGGTTTTTTGGACTTACCCCAAGATATGTGATAGGGGTTTATGTTGGTTACGATACTCCAAGGTCAATTGGATATAGAGAAACTGGATCTTCAGTTGCTTTACCTATATTTAAAACAATTATCGAGAATTATCTTTTACTCAATGAAAATAATAATGATAAATTTGTAGTACCCAGTGATCTAATTATCAAAAAAGTTGATCAGAATAGTGGTAAAATTTCTAATGGACAAAATACAATTATTGACTATTTTACAAAAAATCAGTTGGAAATTATGGATAACATTAATAAAATTGAGAGTATTGGCGGTATAAATTAATGGATAAATTTGAACTTTTAAATCTAATTAAAGAAATTGAATCTCTTATAACTCTGACTAGGAGGAGTCTTTGACTATGATAAAACTATCAAAGATATTGATAAATTAAACAAAATAATTACTAATCCAGATAACTGGAACGACATTAATTTAATAAATAAATCTCAAGAAAAACTTAAACAAAGTAAAGACGTAATTAACGACTTTGATTTTGTCTCAAATCAATTTAGAGACTTCAAAGAATTTATTCAAATATATGAGTCTTTAAATGAAAATGAAATTAATGAGTTAATTAATAAAATTAATGAATTGAAAAGAAACTGTGAAAAATTAAAAATAAAATCTCTTTTAAATAAAGAAACAGATGATTGTAATGCCTTTTTGGAAATTCATGCTGGTGCCGGAGGTACAGAGAGTCAAGATTGGGCTGAAATGTTGTCTAGAATGTACTTAAGATTTGCAGAACAAAATGACTATAAAAGTAAGATAATAGACTATCAAAGAGGAGATGAGGCAGGTGTTAAGAGTGTAACAATGATGATATCTGGTTTTAAAAGCTTTGGTTATTTAAAGAATGAATCAGGAATTCATAGATTAGTTAGAATTTCACCTTTTGACTCCAATAAGAGAAGGCACACAAGTTTTTCAAGTGTATGGGTTTACCCTGAGATAGATAAAGACATTGAAATTGAAATTAATAATAAAGATCTTAGGATTGATACATTTAGAGCTTCAGGAGCAGGGGGTCAACATATTAATACTACAGATAGTGCCGTAAGAATAACCCATTTAATTTATAATATTGTAGTTCAAAGCCAAAGTGAGAGATCACAACATCGTAATAGGGATACTGCAATGAAGATGTTAAAATCTAGAATATATGAGATTGAGCTTGAAAAAAAAAATGAAGAGAAAAAGAAAGAAGAAAGTAATAAAAAACAGATAGGATGGGGAAACCAAATAAGATCATACGTTCTTCACCCATATAAAATGGTTAAAGACCTTAGAACAAATCATCAAACATCAAATGCTGACGGTGTCTTAGATGGAGAGATATTCGATTTTTTGGAGTCAACACTGATAGATGTATAAAAAAATTCTTTTAAAAGTACTGATTGTGCTTTTTATACCAATTAAAATAATAGCATATGATTTTAGTTACAAAAAAGAGGATATTTTATTAAAGCTTGATTTTGATAATAACAAAATTAAAGAAATTAAATTTGATATTAAAATTAATGGTCAAAGAAGCTTCGGAATAATAAATTATCATAATAACGAAATTTATATACTTTTAAATACAGATCAAATTTCTTTTGATAATTTCAAAAAAGTTTTTCCTAAACCTCAAGAAAATAAAAAATTAAATAAAAAAATTAATTTTAATTGGGAAATATCTGAAATGGTAATTTCAGAAAAATATTCTCTTTTTTCTAATAAATTAAATTTTATTTATGATGAGGGGTTTGAGTCTATGATGTTTTATGACTCCAAAAAAGAATTTGAATTATCGATACTTCCACAATTAGATGGAAATAAACAAATCTATTTGTTCTCAAAAAATGCTGGTCAATTTTTTTACGCTCAAAAGATATCTAAACATATGAAAGGTGGTGCTTTAATTGGTAAAGGATCATTTAGAAAATTTAATGACTATGATCTAAATATTAAAGTTAAAGATTTTAGTATTGATAAAAATTCAAAATTCTACAATTTACTCTTTACTTCAAGAATGTTAGATATTTTTTCAGTCTTGCAAAATAGCCAAGATGAATTTAATTACCTAGAAGTTCCCGTTCAAAGAAAAGGTAAAGTCTTTAATTTTGATCATGCTTTAATGTTAGGTGGTACAGTTGCTTTTTCTTTTAAAGGAGAAGCTAATCCCTCTGAAAAAATAGCCTCTGTGAATGGTACTTATGGCCCTTTATATTTATTTGAACAGAATTTTAAAAATATCCCTTTTCTAAGTGAGTTATTCGGTAAAAATGTTGAAGAAAGTTTACTTGCTGCAGACTTTAAGGTTAACAAGAACGGAAATAAAACTGACTTTATATTCAATCCCTTATCAATCTTAACACCTGGTAAAACAAGAAACTTTTTCGATATTTGGGAATAACTATTTAATCATTTTTATCTCATCAAAAGTTGAAATTACACCAGACTGAACTATTTCTGCACGTACTCCGCCTCTGTTTGTTAGTAATTTAACTAAATTATCAATATTTAATTTATTTTGAAGATATCTACATGGTTGACATAATTGATGAATTTTTAAAACTACATTATTAATCTGTATTCTCTTATTTATCATTTTATTTAGATCGATGCCTGTTGTTATAATATTTCTTCTAAAATCTTTATAATTGAGCTTACTTTTAATATTATTATTAAAATAATTAATCTTTTCAGACTCTATAAGTGTCACTTGTTCATACTTTTTTTTAAAATTTTTATAATATCTATCATTAATAATACCTTTATTTTTTTTTAAGATTGCTTGATTTACATAAATAGTGCTCTCTCCACTTAGATTTGTAATATTGATTGCTTTAATTTTTGGCATATTTGAATATATTTAATTTAGTTTATATATATGGAAGATAACACAAATTTATATAGTCAAAGGAATATATTAATTCGTAATTTCCTTATTTTTTCAAGGTTGGCGCCTTTCATAACTAGTTTTATTAGTTCTGTGCTTATTAACAAGATTTTTTTAAAAGCTCCTAATTTAATTAATTTAGACTTCATTTTGATCTTCATATCTCTTTATTTAATTTTATATGTCTTTATTTCTCATACTAAGTCACTTTGTGAACAGCTTGCTGTCGTTAATCAAAAAATTAACTCACACGGCGACGAATAATTAATTTTAATTTACAAATTTTGTTATTTCTTTCGTTCTCATGATAGTCTATAAAAGAACAAAATATGAACAAAAATACTTTAATAAAAAAACATAAAGACAACAGTCCTGAGAAAGTGCCTTATATTTTATCTAGGATTTCAGCCGGATTTCCATCTCCAGCCGATGATTATATAGAAAATAATTTAAGCATATCTGAATTATTAATTAAGAATCAATTATCAACTTTTTTAATGAAAGCTAGCGGCGAGTCCATGATAGAAGCAGGAATTAATGATGGTGATGTATTAGTAGTAGATAGAAGTTTGGAAGCCAGAAGTAGAGACATAGTGATAGCTATATTTGAGGGAAATTTAACTGTAAAAAGATTGATCATCAAAGTAGATGGTTCTGCCATCCTAAAATCTGAGAACCCACTATACAAAAACATACTAATATCAGAGTACACAGAACTAGAGATATGGGGGGTCGTCACTAGTGCCATCCATCAATTTATTAAATAGCAATGAATATTGTAGCTCTAGTAGATTGTAACTCTTTTTATGCATCGTGTGAGACTATTTTTAAACCTCATTTGAATAAAAAACCCGTAGTTGTTTTATCAAATAATGATGGATGTGTAATAGCCAGAAGTTCTGAGGCTAAAAAATTAGGAATTAAAATGGGAGTACCTTTTTTTGAGATAAAACAAATAATAAAAAAATATCCAGTACACGTGTTCTCATCAAATTATAGTTTATATGGAAATATCTCATCTAGAGTAATGGGAGCATTAAAAGAGTACTGTGATAGACTAGAAGTCTATTCTATAGATGAAGCATTTTTAATACTAAACAAATACTCTGAGAGAAGTTTTTTTTTAAGAGCAGAGGGAATTAAAAAAATAATAAAGAAATGGATAGGTATACCTGTCAGCATAGGCATAGCTAATAATAAAACTTTATCTAAGGTGGCGAACCATTTAGCAAAAAAAGATGAATTAGGATCCCAAATAGTAGAAATTATAAACCAAAAACAAATAGAAATATCTTTGAAAGTACTAGGAGTAGGTGACATTTGGGGTATAGGTGCAAGGATAGAAAAATTCCTTCAAAAAAATAATATTTACACCGCTTACGATTTATATAGAGCAGATCCAAGATGGGTTAGACAACACTTAGGAGTGGTGGGAGAGAGGACCTATAGAGAACTACACGGTGAAATATGTATACCTATAGTTGAAAGATCTGAGCCAAAAAAACAATGTCGAGTATCAAGATCCTTTGAAAATTATGTAACTAGTTTCGAAGAATTAGAGAAAAGAGTAATATCTTATGCAACTAGAGCTTCAGAAAAGATTAGATCTGATGGATTACAAGCAAAAAAGATTACTACATTTATTCGTTCAAATAAATTTAACAATAATAATAAACAATACCATGCAGCTAGGACTTATGATTTTATATCTCCTTCAAATGATTTATTTGAAACGATAAGATTAGCCGTAAAAGCACTAAAATCTATTTATCGGCCAGAAATTAAATATAAAAAAGCAGGCGTTTTACTCTCAGACTTAACAATAGAAGGAGAGTACAATAGGGATTTATTTATCCACCAGTCAGAAGAGAGTCTTTTGAAAAAAGTTAGAGTAAACAAGGTATTTGATAATCTAAATAACAGATATGGTAGCGGGACTATTTGCGTTGCTAAAGAGAACTATGAAAAGTTCTATATAACTAGACGGCAAAACCTGAGCCCCGCATACACATCAAATTTTGATGAACTACCTAATGTAAATTAGTTCACAGCAGGTATTGAGCCCATAGACTCTTCAAAAGCCTTTGAGTCAAATTTATCTTCAGCAAGATTACCGGAAAAATAATCCATATAAGCTTGCATATCAAAATGACCGTGACCACAAAGATTAAACAAAATAGATTTTGATTTACCTTCAGCTTTACATTTAAGAGCCTCATCTACAGCACCTTTAATAGCATGTGTAGCCTCAGGAGCTGGCATAATACCTTCAGTTCTAGCAAACTGTATACCAGCCTCTAAACATTCCTTTTGGCCATAAGCTCTTGGTTCCATGTGCCCATTATGAACTAGGTGAGATAACATTGGAGCCATTCCATGATATCTTAAACCACCAACATGAGTAGGTGATGGCATAAAATCAGAACCCAATGTGTGCATCTTTAACAAAGGAGCAGATTTTAGAGTATCTCCAAAGTCATAAGAGTATTTACCTTTGGTCAATGAAGGACAAGAAGATGGCTCAACCGCAATAGCATGCACATCTTGTTCTCCTCTAAATTTTTTACCTAAGAAAGGATTACATAAGCCTGAAAAATTACTTCCGCCACCAGTACAACCTATAACTATATCTGGATAGTCGTCAGCCATTTCCATTTGAAGAAGTGCTTCCTGCCCAATAATAGATTGATGCATTAATACATGATTTAAAACACTTCCAAGTGCATATTTAGTATCTTCATTAGTAGCGGCTACTTCTGCTGCTTCAGATATTGCAATACCAAGAGAACCGGCACTGTTAGGATCTTTTTCTAAGATAGCTCTTCCAGAATTTGTTTCATTTGAAGGACTCGCAACTACACTACCACCATAACTCTCTATTATTGCTCTTCTATATGGTTTTTGATCATAGCTTACTCTTACCATAAATACCTTAATCTCAATTCCAAATACAGCTCCTGCATAACTTAAAGCTGTACCCCATTGACCTGCACCTGTTTCAGTTGCTATTTTCTTTACACCAGCCTCTTTATTGTAAAATGCTTGTGCTAATGCAGTATTAGGTTTGTGACTACCAGATGGACTGGCACCTTCATATTTGTAATAAATTCTAGCAGGCGTATCTAATGCTTTCTCTAAAGCTCTAGCTCTTACTAGAGGAGTACACCTCCAACGACTATAGGCCTCTAAAACAGGACCAGGGATATCGATAAATCTCTCTTGTGAAACCTCTTGCATAATTAAATCCATCGGAAATAGAGGCGCTAAATCATCAGGGCCTAAAGGTTGTTTTGTTCCAGGATTTAATGGTGGGCTCATTGGCTCTTTTAAATCCGCTACCAGGTTGTACCATTGTTTCGGCACATCACTGTCTTTTATATAAAATTTACTATCCTCACTCATAATGACTAACTTTATTGTATTTGTGAGATAAAAAGTAGGATTATTTAATCACTGTAAAACCTATTTAAAGCTGCATCTTTGTTAATTAATGGTAAAAGTTGTGCAACTAGAACACCAACTAATATTAAAAAACAGCCAAAAATCTGAATATTTGTCAAATACTGAGAAAGTATAATCCATGCTGCTAAAGATCCAAATACACCCTCTAGAGAAAATGTAATAGCTGCAGTAGAGGGTTTGACATATCTTTGACCAAAAACTTGCAAGGTGTAAGCAATTCCACTGGACATGACACCTACATATAAAAGCTCAATGATTTCTTTTGATATCCCATCAATAGTAGGATTTTCAAAAATGAATATAAATGGCAAACTATAAAAAAAACATAATAGAAATTGGGATGATGCCAAAGTAAATGGTGCATTTATAATTTCAAAGTATTCATCAATTAAAATGCAATGTATTGCAAAAAATAAAGCACATACAATTACAAGTATATCAGCAAATTGTGCTTCAAAATTATTTTCAAGTGTTAAGTAATAAGACCCTGCTAGACATATTGATACGGATAGCCAAATACTCCAGTGTATTTTCTTTTTTAAAAATAATCTCGATATTATAGGAACAAATGGAACATATAATATAGTTAAGAAAGCTGCATTTCCTACTTTAGTATACTGTAAAGCGTATTGTTGAAGGTAAGTTCCTAATAATAAACTTAAACCAGTTAATAGAACTACAATTATAAATTTTTTTTTATTCTTAAGGTTTTTAATTTTATTAATTTCATAAAAAGCAAAAGGTAAAACTATTATTCCACCAATTAAAAAACGCATATTTGTAAACGTTAGTGGACCAATAAATTCCATTCCTGTAGTTTGAGCCACAAATGCAGTACCCCAAATTATTGATGCTACTATGAGACATAAAGTAGATAAGAGATGTTTGGAGTTCATAAGAAACTGGCTCCGCAGGTAGGATTCGAACCTACGACCTGTCGGTTAACAGCCGAATGCTCTACCGCTGAGCTACTGCGGAACGTTGCATCAAACTACAATAATTTTTTAATTTTTCAATTAACATTTTTTAATTTGATTTTAAAAATAATTTTCAATGATATTAGGGTTTATTTGGATATAATGTATCCATGGAAAAAATTATTTCACCTTGTATATCAATATGCAAAACTGATCCATCAACCGGATACTGTTATGGCTGTGCTAGAACTTCTGAAGAAAAAGCGATATGGAAAGACGAAAATACGACAAATGAATGGAAAATAAATAATATTTCTGAGTTAAAAAATAGGCTTTCTGGTTGGCAATTATCATCATTTGAAGAGTCATATGATTTTAAAATAAAAAACGGAATATCTTTAGCAAAGCACAAAATGATGAATAAATGAAAAAAATTAAAGGCTCGTGTCTTTGCAAGAAAATTAGCTTTGAGATTAAGAATGAATGTAGATACTCAGTTTTTTGCCATTGCCAGATGTGCCAGGCTTCAAATGCTGAATTTAGCTCTTATACAAAAGTAAAAAATGAAAATCTAAATTTTAAAAGTAAAAAAACTTTAAAATGGTTTGTTTCTAGTAAACATTATAAAAGAGGTTTTTGTTCAATTTGTGGAAGTTCATTATTTTTTCAAAAAAAATCCTCAGATGATTATATCTCAATATCAACAGGTACCTTAAATAAAAATATACCTTCTATTGGCCATATTTTTTACAAATATAAAAAATCAAAAATTAATTTCTCTAAATTAAAAAAATTTCCTCAATCTGCCCAAGGATATTTTGATAAATTTATTTATAGAATTAAATGAATTACTCATTAACAATCAAGATTATCTTAATATTACTATTTATATACCTTTTAATTATCTTTTATGTTTATACAAAACAAAGATCTCTTCTTTACGTCCCTCAAATTGATAATTATGATGATGAATTACTAATCATACCTGCGAAACAAGTATTTATTGAAAATAGCTCAAATATAAAATTAAGGTCTATTTTTTATAAACATCCATCTAATACTAAAACTACATTACTAATGTTTCACGGTAATGCTGGTCCTATTGAAAATAGATTTTATAAAATTAACAAGTTATCAAAATATGAACAAAACATTTTACTTATTTCTTGGAGATCATATAGCGGTAATGATGGTGAACCTACTGAGGATGGTTTATATGATGACGCTAGAAGTGCTATAAAATGGCTTGAAGAAAAAAATATTTCTAAAAAGGATATTATTATTTATGGAGAATCTTTAGGAACTGCTGTTACTATAGAAATAGCTCAGAATAATAATTTTAAGGGTTTAATCTTGGAAGCGCCATTTACTTCAATGATTGATGCAGCTAAATTTCATTATCCATACCTTCCTGTCTCAATCATGCTTAAAGATAAGTATTTAAGTGATAAAAAAATTAAAAACGTTATTTCCCCTATATTTATTATGCACGCCACAGGGGATGATATTGTTCCATTTAGAATGGGTGAAAAAATGTACGAATTAGCAAATTCACCTAAAAGTAGTTATTTCGTTGATGAGAATGAACATTTAGTAACATATGATGAAAATTTAATGAATAAGATGAATGAATTTTATGAAACTATAATTAATTATGAATAAATTTAATAATCTTCCAGAACTATTTTATTTTCAAGCAGATAAGAACGAAAATAATCAACACTTACTAAAACTCGACTCAAACAATCAAGTTATCTCAATGAGTTGGTTAGAGACAAAAAATCTAACAAAGAAAATACATAATTTTTTAGCAAACAAATATTTAGGCGAATTAGAGAGAGTTTTATTGGTTTCAGAAAATAGACCTGAATGGATGGCCTCTGATATCGCTATAATGTCTAATAAACTTATTTGTGTTCCCAACTATACAACATATACATCAAGAGATTTTGAGCATATTTTAAATGACTCTCAGCCTGTTGGTTTAATAGTTTCTAATAAAAATTTACTTCAGACAATTTTAACTGCTAGCGAAAAAATTAAATATAATTTCAAATTTATCTTATGTTTTGATTATTTTGAAAATAATTCAATTTCAAAATTAGCATTTTTAAATGACTTAACAGACGACAATAATGATAATAACAGAGAAAAAATTAAAGAAATTAAGCGCACAGATCCAGCTTGCATTATATACACCTCAGGTACACAAGGATTACCGAAAGGTGTTATTTTAAGTCATGGGGGTATATTAAGCAATTGTGAAGGAGCATATGAACTTCTTAAAACTATAAAGGGTCCAGATTTAACCTTTCTTACTTGGTTACCTTTATCTCACTCATATGAACATGCAGTTCAATTTGTTCAGATTATTTTAGAATCAAAAGTATTTTATAATAAAAGTATTGAAACACTCCTACCTACAATAAAAATTGCACAACCTCATATAATGACTGCTGTACCAAGATTTTATAATAATCTCCATGCAAAAATGAAGATTAATCTGAAAAATCAGTCTAATTTTAAACAAAATTTGTTTAATAAGACTATCCAGTTAGGAACAAAAAAATTTAAAAATATTAAATTAAGTTTTAGTGAAAATATATTTAACCTAATATTAGATAAATTAGTCAGAAAAAAAGTAAAAAATAATTTTGGTGGCAGATTAGAGGCTTTTATATCAGGTGGAGGACCTCTTGATAGACAAGTAGGAGAAGCGCTTAATGCCCTTGGTTTAAAGACATTACAAGGTTATGGCTTAACAGAAACCTCACCAGTTGTAAGCTGTAATTTATTTAATAAGGTAAAAGTTGATACAGTCGGTCCTATATTTCCTGGAGTTGAAGTTAAATTAGCAGAAGATGGTGAAATATTAGTTAAAGGTGAAAACCTTATGCTGGGCTACTGGAATAATAAAGAAGCTACTGAGCAAACAATAAAAGATGGTTGGCTCCATACAGGGGATATTGGTGAATTTGATGAGGACAATTATCTAAAAATAACAGATCGTAAAAAGGATATAATTGTTTCTCTAGGAGGTGATAATATAGCACCATCTAAGATTGAAAATTTATTAACTTTATCTCCTGAGATAGAACAAGCCTGTGTCTTTGGTGAACAAAAGAATTATATTGCAGCATTATTAGTATTAAGCTCAGAGAGTAAATCTAGTGATGAAGATATTCAAAGATACATTGATGAAGTAAATAAAGACTTAACTCAACCAGAAAAAATAAAAAAGTTTATCTTTATTGATGAGCCTTTTAGTATTGAAAATAACCTAATGACTCCGACAATGAAAGTTAGAAGACATGAAGTACAAATAAAATATCAAAATCAAATTGATCAATTATTTTAATGCAATTATTTGCAGCTATAGATTTTGAGACAGCTACAAGTGAGAGAACATCAGCTTGTGCTATTGGTTATGTAATATTTAATAAAACTAAAATAATAAAAAAAGCCTCTCATTTAATAAAACCACCTAAACCTGAAGTTCATTTTACGGATATTCATGGTTTAACATGGGATATGTTAAAGAAAGCTAAAACATTTGATAGAGTGTGGCGTCAAATTAAGAGTGAATTATTAGCTGTTGATTACTTTTTTGCACATAATGCACCTTTTGATCGATCTGTCCTGCACTCCTGTTGCTATTTTTATAATATTGATCTTCCCCAACAAGAATTTAAAGATACTGTTCTTATCGCGAGAAAATATTGGGAATTTGAAAATAATAAACTAAATACTGTATGTAAAAATTTAAGAATTCCTTTAAATCATCACGATGCATTATCAGATGCTAAAGGATGTGCCATGATAGCTATTGAAGCTTTTAAAAAAGGTTATTTTATTTAATTTTATTACCTACAAAGCTCATAGAAGAAAAAATAATTATTAAGGCAAGGCTCATGTAAATTAAAGCTCTCATAGAATTAGTCTCATCTAATATTAACCCATATAAAAATGGAGAGGCTGCTGAGGCTAAGACCCCAAAAAAAGTTAAAAGTGCTCTAATTGCCCCTAAGTTTTTAACTCCATACATTTCTGCCCATAAAGAATTAGATATATTTTCTGTAAGGCCATTTGATAGCCCTAGTCCTGCCATGTAAAGATATAATACAAAAATATGATTTGAAAATAGCATCATAATAAATATTAAAGCCATGGGAATTAAGTGAAAAGTGATTATTCTTCTACCTGAAAATTTATCAACTAAAAATCCAGAAACTAATGAGCCACCAATACCACAAATTGCATAAAAAATAAAACTGTGCGCAATATCTAACATTGTCCAATTATTTAATTGACCAATAAAAACCTGATGAAATAAAAAGCCTGTTACTGTAAATGACATAATTAATGTAAGAGGTAAATAAAGATAAAATTTTAAATCTTTTAAGACATCCCTTCTTCTCCAAGAAAACGAGTTTTGTTCATCTTCATTTTCAAATCCAGTTTCACTTTTAAAATTATTCTTACTTAATAAATAGTATAATAAAACTCCAAAAAATAAGAGTATAAATATAGATGAACTAAACCAGGTAATTCTCCATCCAAATGTTATGATTAAAATTACTACTACAAATGGATAAATCATTTCACCAATAGAAAAACCAAATCCAGATATAGCTAAAGCTTTTCCCCTATTGGCTTTAAAATATCTTGCCATAGTTGTTCTTGAAGTGTGTCCCATTAGTCCTTGTCCAAAAAGTCTTAAAAAATAAATAACAAAAAAAAGTAAAATTACATTAAATACAATGCTTGCAAAAAAACATGTTATAGAAAGACCTAATACAATGGCTAAAGTATATTTCTTAAGAGAGACTGTATCTATGAGTTTACCAGCCCATATAATAGTTAATGCACTTAAAATTGTAGCTATAGAGTAAAGACTACCAAATTGTGTATTACTTAAGTTAAAAACTTCTCTGAAATTTTCACTAAATAGAGAAATAAAAAATGTTTGCCCAAATCCTGATGCAAATGCTATCAAAAAGCCAAATATTAATAAGTTAGAATTTTTATATATAAAATTTATCAAAACAAGAGGGATATTATGATTAAATGATTATATATCAATTATTATAAGTGAAAGGACTGCTCGTGAGCACAATTAAAAGGAATGATGATGAAAAACATCCAATTATAAAAGAAGTTTACCAAGATATTAAACAATCAAGAAACACAACTTATATAGGTAATTTTTGGAGGTATTTAGCTTTCGATCCTGATTTACTCAAAAATGTATGGACTGATATTAAAAATATTATGGTAAAGGAAACCATAATACCCAATAAGACAAAAGAAATGATTTATATGGCTGTTTCTATTACTAACAACTGTAGTTACTGTACTCACTCACATACAGCTGCAGCTAAAAAATTAGGTATGACTTCAGAGGAACACTCTGAATTTTTAAATATTATAGCGTTGGCTGCAAAAACAAATCAATTAGTAAATGGTATACAGGTACCAGTAGATGAAATTTTTAATGAAGATATAGAAAATTAAAAAAATGGATTTTTTAACTTGGTTTTGGAATGCAGGGGAACTACTAATGATAATTGGTGTTGGAATAATTATTATTGGATTATTATTCTATAGGAAAAAAAAATAAATTTCTTACAGATTATTATTTAATTATTTTATTTATGAACATTCAATTTATTGTAATATAGATATATGTATTACGATGATGATAATAATGACGACAATACTCTTTTAGGAAGACTTACAGAATTAAATAGAGCTTTAAGTCAAATGATGAGAAATACTAGTGAGAGAAACATAGTTGAAAAATTACATACATACCAGCTAGCTATAAAAAAAACTATTGAAGTAATGACTAAAAAACAACTTAATACTGTTTCTGAGTCCTCTAATGAATATGAGGATAGGTTAGAGCGTGGAGACTTTGATTAATATTTAGTCTAAACTCTTAAAACCGTAACCAGTTTTTTTTACTCTTGTTTTAAAATAATTCTTATTAAATTTATTTATAGTAGGTTTTGTATTTATTTGTTTAACTATTTTAATACCAGCTTTTTTAAGTGATGATACTTTAGTGAAATTATTTGTAATAATATTGACTTTATTTACTTTTAGTAATTTCAATATTTTTGCAGCTATATTAAAATCTCTTTCATCATCTAAAAAACCTATATTGTGATCAGCGTCAATTGTATCCAAACCTTTCGATTGAAGAGAATAAGCACGCATTTTATTAGCTAAACCAATCCCTCTGCCTTCTTGATCTAGATATAATATGATTCCACCTTTATTTTTAATCATATAGTTGATGGAACTATTTAATTGCTCCCCACAATCACATTTTCTAGAGTGAAATATATCCCCCGTAAAACATGCAGAGTGTATTCTAAGATTTGTAGGCTGTTTTAAATTTTTTGGTTTAATTATAATTGCTATATGTCTTCTAGCACCAATATAAGATTTAAAAATATTAAAAGATGTTGAAGACACATTAGGGAGTGGAACATTGGCACTAGAAACTAATTTTATACTATTTGTGATAAATTTATTCTGATTTTTAAGTTCTTTGTGATTAAATTTTAACAAACCAAGTTGTAAAATTAGATTATCAATATTCTTATAATATTTAGAATTAATTTTTTTAAAAACAAGTGAGGGAATTACTTTAGCATTTTTAGCTATATCTAAGCAGACATTATGAAAGTCTCTACTTTTATTGCAAACTACATTTTTAAATAATAATTTATTTTGATTAGATAAGGGGTTAATAAATAAATTTAAAATTGATTTATTGGATATTTTTTTATCAATTTTTAAGAATATATTAGATGTGATTTTATTATTAAAAATAGATTGCGCTTTTTGTTTTGTAATTAAAAGATATTTTTCCTTTAGTAAGTACTTATTAAATTGATTTAGAATTTTATTTTCAGAGTGTTCAATGTTAAAGAACATCCAATAGTTTTTATTGTCTTTTATAACTATTGGTCTTCCCGTTCTTAATTCATTGATAGATCTATCAATAAAAGTACCATAATTTGATTTTAAACTCATAGACTATATATATACTTAATGGCTGTTGATACAGATGATTGATGATAACAAAGCATAATATTTCCTCTCTATTTGAGTTTGTAAAAAGTCAAAAAAAATCAAATAATTTAGGAGTTGATTTAATTAACAAATCGTTTGTCCTTAGTCAACATTCTAAAATAGCTGATATTTCAATAAACAAATATAAAGTTGTATTTAATTGTAAAATTGAAAAAAAGATTGAAGAAATTGGCCAAATATTATTGCCTATCTTAATGTTAAAAAAAAAATTTTATATTGGACAAATAGGCCAAAGCTTAGATGGTAAGATTGCTCTTTTAAATGGTAATTCTCATTATATAAACGATAAAAATAGTATTTCTTATCTTCATAGTCTTCGTTCAATATGTGATGCTGTGGTGGTGGGGGTTAACACTATCAGAAAAGATGACCCTTTATTAACTACAAGAGCTATTAAGGGTCCAAACCCTCAACGAATAATTATCGATCCCTCATTAAAATTAACAAATAAATATCAAGTGTTTAAAGATGGTATGCCTAATATTATTTTTACTCATTCTAAAATAAATAAAAAATTTAATAACACTCAAATATACAAATTACCTGAAAGAAATTTTACCAATCTTATTTATCAAAATATTAATAGATTAGGATATAAATTAGTATTAGTTGAAGGTGGTTCTAAAACTATATCTAAGTTTCTAGAAAATAAATTATTAAATATTATGCAATTTATTATTGCACCAACTATTATCGGCTCTGGTATTAATTCTATAAATATTGAGCCTATAACTAATTTAAAAAATGTTATAAGGACCAAAAACAATATTTATAAGTTTGGGAAAGAGATTATTGTAAGCTTAGAGTTTTAAAGCTAAAAAATCCTTATTTCTTAATAATAATTTAGATTTATTAAGTCTGATATTTTCCTTTCTAAATTTTATCCACGGTTCTAGGGAAATTTTATTTTTTTTAATAACGTTTTCGCAAAAGTTTATAAACATGTCTTGAAAGATCTTATTTTTGGAAACGTTCCAATTTGAATTAAGAACAAAAGTTTTATGAGTTTTTGTGAAGACTTTATTTATTATTTGACTACAATTTTTGCCAACAGCTTTTTTTCCAATTCCTTTATCAGACTCCTGATCTTTATTAAATAGTTTTAGAACATATTCATCATCTTTGTGTTTTGGGTAAAATTTAAAATATCCATCATAATTGATTGAAAAATATATTACTTTTGTGTTTAAGTTCTTTTTCTTAAATTCATAAAACCACTCTTTCGGCATTATATCTAAATATGCTGATCCAGTAATAAGATCGTAATTTTCAAATTTAAATTTTTTTATATCATTAATTAAATCAAATTTTTTATAATTGATATTAATAATTTTATTATTTTTAGCTGTAATTTTTTTGAACTCTTTGATTGATTCAAAAGATATATCAATCATATCCCATTTTTGCTTAACCTTTATCTTTGGATACATATATCTATAGTTTGATCCTGTACCACATCCTAAATCTGCTATAGTCAATATTTTATAATCTTCAAAATATCTGTTTATTTTTTCGATTATTTTTTTATTTCTTGAAATTGAATCAATTTTTTCTCTATAAAATAACCAATCATTATTAAATTTATGCATTTTTAATTTCCTTTATGAATAAGTCTGCTGACTGTATAGGTGTTAGAAACTTTCTTTGATTTTTTCTAATTTTGTTTTGAATTTTAACATTATTAAAATTTCTTAATATTAATTTTGACAAACTTTTTTCTTTAAAATCATTTAAGTATATAATTCCATCTTTTTTAAGTGTGTTCATTAAAGTTAAAGTTTTAAATGTGATTATCATTTTTTTTTGTTGTAAGGCATTTGCAAGGGACATCCCAAATCCTTCATATTTACTAACAGATATATAAAAATCACACTGTGAATATAACTGTGAAAGAAGTCTTATTGAGATATTGCTATAAAAACTTATTTTTTCTTCTAACCCATAATTACTAATTATGTTTTGTAATTTTTTAAAATATTCGCTCTCTCTGGTTGTATCTCCAACAATTTTTAATTTTACATTATCTATAAATCTTAATTCCTTAATGAGATATTGGTAATTTTTTCTTTCAATAATACTCCCAACTGATAGCAAATTTATGTTTTTATCTTTTGCCACTTTATATTTTTTTAATTTTTCAATCCCAGGCTCAACTATTTGAATTTTTTGTTTATCTATTTTAAATTTTTGAGCTATTAAATTTTTTGTCTCATTTGAAGTAACAATAATTTTGTTAGCTTTTGGATATAATTGCATTGCTTGCTTAACAAAATATTTACTACTTTTACTTTTAAATTCTAAATAAAGAGGGTGATGTATTAATGCTATTATTTTGAACCTTTTAAGATTATCTATGATTTTATCAATAGTTTCAAAGACTAGTCCATCAAAAACTAAAACTGAGTTATTTGATAATTTATTTATAATATTTTTAAGAGTACTGATATCATTTTTTTTTGGAAAAGGATAATTTTTACATAGTTGAATAGCGTTTAAATTAAAATTTAGTTCCTTAGCTCTTTGTAAAATATTTTTTTCATATATGTATCCTCCTGTTTTAGTATTAATGTTTCCAGGATAGAAAAAATAGTAGGTTTTATTTAATTTCTTTGATTTTTTGTTCATAAGAAGCCCAAGCTACATTTGACTCGGTTAGAATAATTTTAATTTTATGTAACTTGTTATAATCTTGTGAGTATTCTTTTTGTAATTTAGAACTAATTTTATCAAATATATCTTTAGCCAGGAATTCAGTAGACGTTATTGTGTTTTTAAATTCCTCAATTTCATCTAAATTTTTGTAACTATAAAATTTAAGTACATCAGATAGAATTTCTGTTACTACTCCTAAATCCATAATAATATTATATTTATTAACTTCTTTTGAATAAAATTCTGCATCAACTATGTATGTAGCACCATGCATATTCTGGGCTGGACCGAAGACTTCTCCAGGTAAGGTATGTGCTATTAAAATATTGTTTCGAACTGTTATTGAATACATATCAATACTTTATAGCATGCATTATGCTGTCTGGATTATTTATTATTGAAATATAATCCTTATCTAAATGGTGAAAGTTACTTTCAGTATTGACAAGTTTTAGAAGTTTATCGCTAGACAATGCATTGATTGCCATATTCAATCTAGTTTTATAATTAAATCTTTTTGATATGTATTTAGGTATTTTTGAAACTTGAGAACCAATTATTTTAAGTCTTTTAGAGTGAAAATTCCCTCCTAATTTGATCTGCCCTTTTTTATCTCCATACCAACTTGCTTCAATAAATTTTCCCTCTAATGTTAATTTATCAAGAGATTTATTTAATACTTCATAATCAGATGTAGTGTTAATTATAACATCAGCATTTTTAATTTTTTTAAAATTAATGAATTTTAATCCTAATATCTTTGAAAACTTCTTCTTTTTGATATTATTATCATTGATATATACATTGTTAAATTTTTGTAATTTATAATAGTAAGCAGTTAATATGCCTACTGAGCCCATTCCTAAAATCACTATTTTGTCATCTTTATGAGCTTGAGCATCCCAAAAGATATTTATTGCCGTTTCCATGTTTGCTGTAAGCAAATACTTTCTTAAATCATTATTGCTTTTCAATATATGCAAATTATTTATATCCATCTCAAACAAGGACTGATGGGGAAAGAGACAAAAAGTTTTTTTGTTTAAATATTTTTTTTGACCTTTGATAATTTCACCTACATTTATATATCCATACTTAATCGGATACGAAAATTTTCCTTCTTGAAAAGGAGATTTCATGATTTCAAATTGATCTTTACCAATTTTACCTGAGGCAACTAATTTCTCTGTTCCTTTACTTATACCAGAATATAGTGTCTTGATTAGAACGGTTTTAGAATTTATTTTATAATTTAAAGATTTTTTCTTGATTATTGGTTTGTTTTTATTTTCAAGCCATAGAGAATAAGTTTCCATAATAATTATATAAATGTTAAATATCAGTTATGCTATCAAAGTTTTGGATTGATTTAACATCAGATGACATAAAAAAATTAGGTAAAAATAAAGTACTTATTATGCCATTTTCATCTGTTGAGCAACATGGCGACCATCTACCTTCAGGTACTGATAAATTGATTTTAGATGGTATTTTAAATACTTTTATTCAAAACAATCCAAAATTAAATAACTTTTTAGTTTTACCAAATATCTCAATAGGATCAGCTAGTGAGCATAATGGCTTTGAAGGCACTATCTCAACAAGCTCTACTAATTATATTGATTACATTGTCAGTGTAGTAGAGGAGTTATGTATTCGTAAATATAAAAAATTTATCTTCTTAAATAGTCATGGAGGCCAAATCAGTCATTTAGATATAGCTGCTAAAGAAATTAAAAGTGCATTCAAAAATGTCGATATTGTCAAGGCTCATTATTTTTTGTTTAAAGGTTTTGAAAAAATCATTTCTAAAAAGGAATTACTTTATGGTTATCATGGAGGTGAGTTTGAAACTTCAATTATGCTTCATCTTCATCCAGAATTGATAAAAATTAATAAAATTAAAAAAAATAAACTGTCATCTGATATTAATTCAAAAAAAATTATTTCTTATGAAAAAACAATAAAAAGGGCTTGGAATACTAAAGATTTGTCGGAAACAGGCATAATAGGTAACCCTACAAACTCCTCTGCAGATAAAGGAAAGAAAATCCTAGATCTTACATCCAGGACCTTAAAAAAAATAATTAATGAAATGAAATAGCTAAGATTTAGCTCTAGATAGAGTTGAATGATGCGAAGATATGCCTATGTTCACAAAATACTTTTTTATTTGTGTTAAGTATCTAACTACATTTATAATTATAACATGAGAATAGCAAATAGAGGTAATTGGATTTCTATTCCAAAAAATTTAGATAAATTTTGGCGAGAGATAGATATTAGACTAATAAATGAGCAACATTACCTTGATCAAGTTTATTCAAAAGAAATAAAGCTAAATGATGAATTATTTTTTTCAGAGTCAGATGTATTCCATACTGATTATACGTTAAGTGGCTCGCATGTTGATTTATGCATAGATAATTTAATTAAACTTCTCTATTTAAATCAAAAACTCTCTAAATCTTTAAAAATAAAAATTAGTGATGCTTTAAAGGGAATATTGGCAAATGCACTTTTATCTTATCATAAATTTGGTGGCTCTGGTTTTGTCAGAATAAAAAGTGGTAATGATGAATATAATAAAAACAGATATAACCCTTTGATGACCAAAAAAAGCACTTTAGATGTCCTAGACAAATTAACTAAGGTTGGACTGATTGAAAATTACTCTGATAAGTTTTTGGAAAAGAGATTTAAGAATAAGATAAAAAAATCCACATTAAGATACAGATTTAAATGGGAAATATTTACAAAATTTATTGAGTATGAAATAGGGTACAAAGATTTATATCGAATAAGTGATTTTGTTATGCTTAAAGGCCCTAAAACTGAGTCTTCAATAAAAGAAACTTTAAAAATTTATAAAGATACAGATAAAACTAAAAAGATGAGAAAAGATTTAGAGAAATATAATGATCTTTTACGAAGAAATCATATGAATATTAGCGGAAATTTGATTGATCAAGAGGGCAATGACTTTCAGTTTCAGAATTATGGTAAGAGATTTTATTATCGTGTTTTTACAAAAAATAATTTTAGTTGTGGTGGTAGATTTTATGGTCATTGGGTACTAGAAATACCAGCCTTAGCTAGACAGTTTCTTAACATGAATGGAAGACCAACTAGGCAAATTGATTATTCAGCTTGTTTACTGCATATAATGTATTCGACACTTAATATTTTTCAACACACTGGTAAGGATTTATATGCAATGGTTGATGAAGATAGGTCATGGGTAAAGGCGTTTTGTATTATAGCACCTAACACAATTAAATTAAGAGATGCATGTGAGCAGACAGTTCAAGAATTAGGACTTAAATGGAATAAAAAGAATGAAAAAAGAGTATACAAACTTGCCAATTTGATTTCTAAAGCTCATGGTGAAATATATAATGCTTATTTTTTTAAGGGCAATGATAATGGACAAAAATTAATAAATCATGAATCAAATATAGCTAATGAGGTAATCATGCACTTTGTGAATAAAGAAATATTAATTCTTTCTGTAAATGACGGTTTTATAATTGAGAATAGATATAAAAGAGAATTAGTTGAAATTATGGAAGATAAGTGGTTTAAACATTGGAAAGCTAGAGGATTAAATTCCTCTAAACCATTGATTAGAGAAACCAAACATTTAACTGCTTATAATAGTCCAATCGAAGATATCTTTGATAAATATGTTCCTTTGTAAAGATTTGTTGGAGGCCCACCCCGGAATCGAACCGAGCTACAAGGATTTGCAGTCCTCTGCATAACCAATCTGCCAGCGGGCCATAAAGTCTAACATAACACTTTTATTGATATTTGTAATCGGGATTAGTGCCAGACGTATATTCTATACCATCTATTATTACTTTTGGCCAAGTCCCAATATCAATTAATTTAGGTCTTGAATTGAGATATTCAGAAATACCTTTAATTTTTTCAAAATCACTCATGAACCTTTTTAAATTTGTATAATTATCTAATATATTTTGATCAAGTATTAAAGCTAAGGAAATATGATGATAAACATTATAGTCACAATAAAAAACTCTATCACCTAAAAAAAATTTTCCCTCATATTTATCAAGTAATTTTTCAAAATTATTAAAAGCTTTAGGTAAAATTTTTTCAATTAAAACTTTTTTATTCTTTAAATGCATATCTCCAACCCATACATTTATTGTTGGATTAAGTGGTAAAAATAGATCATGAGCTGACTCAAAGATTGAGTCTGCATAAGCTGCCATTTCATCATTGTCTGGTAAATTATCTGTAATTTTAGCGATATATCTTGAAATGGTGTTGCTTTGCCATATTTCTATTTTTTCATTTATTACAAGCAACGGTAAACGATGAAAAATTACATCTTTTTTAATTTCAGACCAAGGTTTTTTAAAATAATTCCATGCCATTTCATAAGAATATTCGATTTCAGCATTGTGTAACATCATTCTTGGTGCTTCACACAAGGCTCTTAAGTTGAAGTAAATTAACTGAAGTTTTCGCATATACTACTAAATTGTATTATATTACTTCTTTAAAAAATGCAAAATATATACATATTTTTAAAATCTTTTTTTACCAAATTATGAAAATAAATTCTTACATATTAGAGGCACAAAATTTTCTCAAAAATAACCCAGATATAAAATCATTTGATATTGTTATGCATGATTGTAATGGCATCGGTAGAGGAAAAATAATACGTCGAAACGAATTAATAAAAATTTATAAATCTGGAAGACAATTTCCTCTCTCTTTAATGGGTATGGATATAACAGGTGAGGACGTTCCAGAAACAGGATTAATATTTAATCAAGGAGATGGTGACATCAAAGCTTGGCCTATTCCCTCATCACTTAAACCTATATATAAATCCAAACCCACTAGGGGAGAATTATTTATGAATATGTATGATATCAAAGGGAATAAATTATCTACAGATCCTCGCAACCAATTAGAGAAAAAAATTGGAGAGTTTAAAAAAAAAGGAATTTCTTTTCGTGCAGCTTTTGAACTTGAATTTTTTTTAGTTTCAAATGAATTAGATGAATATGGAAAATTGAAGCCAGCAAAATCAATAATAGGAAAAAAATCATCTAAACGTAAAACTGATGTTTATTCAGTTGATAACCTTCATGGTATGTTACCTTTGTTTGATGATATTTATGAAGCTGCATTATTAGCAAATATTGATGCTGAAACAATCATATCAGAATACGCTCCTGGTCAATATGAATTAACATTAAAACATCAAAATTCTATCCTTAAAGCTGCTGATGATATTTTAAGATTAAAAAGAATAATTAGAGCTCAGGCCAAATTACATGGTGTTACTGCCTGCTTTATGGCAAAGCCTATGGAGGATGTTTCAGGCTCTGGCATGCACTTTCATATTTCTCTTTATAATAAAAAAAATAAAAATCTTTTTGCTGAAAAAAATCAAAAAAAAATAAATAAATATTTATCTTTTGCTTTAGGTGGATTATCAAAAACTATGGGAGAGAGTATGTTAATTTTTGCACCTAATGCAAATAGTTGGAGAAGGTTTATAAAAGGCTCATATGCACCCATTAGTCCAAACTGGGGAATTGATAATAGGTCTGTAGCTTTCCGAATACCGAGCAGTGATGCTCAAAATACAAGAATCGAACATAGAGTTTCAGGTGTAGATGCAAATCCTTATTTAGTAGCTCTGATAGTTGTTTCAGCTATTGAAAAAGGATTTAAAAATAAAATTAATGCAGAAAAGCAAACAACTGGTAATTCTTATTTAAAAAAAACTTCGAGCAAAAATAAGATACCGACAGATTGGAATTCTTCGATTAATTTATCAAAAAAATCTTTATTTTTAAAAGAAACTTTAGGACCAGAACTGCACAAAGCCTTCATAGCCATAAAAGAAATGGAGTACAATAAAGTAGCTAGTACGGTTTCAGAACTAGATATAGACTTATATTTGGACTCTATTTAATTTAAATTTTAAATAATTTTTCAGAATAATTTTTAATATCTTGATCCCAAAACACGTCCCTTTTAATTTTTTCAAAGTCAGTATCAAAGACACTCGACATAGCAGACGCATAGATAGATCTTGCATCAATAGTGCTATTAAGATCTCTTCCTTCAAATAAACTACTTTTTTTCAAACCTGGCCAATCAGTAAACACTTGAGATCTTTTCAATAATCCTCCCGCCATAAGGATAGCACCCCCGTAACCATGTTCTGTTCCATTCCCACCATTTTGTTCAATAGTCCTTCCAAATTCTGTTAAAGTTATTACAAGTGTGTTGTTAAAAGACTCTCCCATGTCCTGATAAAGATTTTTTACAATTAAATCAATATCTTGTAAGTTATCTGCATGCTCTCCATTTTCATTTCCCTGAGCTGTATGTGTATCAAATCCCTCTAAATCAAACACAGCAACTCTTGGACCAAGTGGATCATTCAAAATTTTTGCAGCTCTTTTTGATAAGCTATCTAGAGAGTCATTTCCTCCTTGCATAGTCAATGGTCTATTTAAAATGACATCATATACATTACCTAAATCATCTTTTTTGACATCACCATATGCCTCTGTAACTATTTTAATCAAATCTCTATTTGGTAATTGGAGATGTGTTGGAAAATAATTATTGTTATCAATAGCACCTCTTAACAAAAGTGGCATTGGTAAGCTTAATGCTAAACTTGTTTCATATAAACCTGCTGATTTCATCCCTCTACCAAGCCATCCTGTTTTTTCGATATATGGTTTAAGAGCTCCTGTTTCCATCATATTTTGTCCATCAAAATGTGACCTTTTGGTATATGGGATATTTGTAGCATGAACCACTGAAGCTAAGTCCTTGCTCCACAAATCGTAAAATGTTTTTAATTTAGGATGAAGTGAAAAATCACTATTCAAATTTAATTTTTTATTAAGGACTAAATCAGATCTGTATTTTGATATCATTTGATCAGAAACAGGAACAGCTGTTAAACCGTCCATTCCTCCCCTTAGACTTATAATGACAATGTTTTTTTTAGGATTTTGAATTGACCCATATAGTGGAATATTAAAATTAGAAAAAAATATTGTAGCCAGACTACCTTTTAAAAAACTCCTTCTGGTGCAGTTCATGACCTCATTACCTCTGGACTATTAGCAAATAATACAAACTGATCAGAATAGCTTAACGAATTGCTTAATAGTTTTAATAATTTATCTGGTTTATCAAAATTATTTAGGACAACTCTCTCAAAAAACTCACTATCGTAGGTAATATTTGTATTGGCTATGCCAGTAAATCTTTTTGCAACTGCTAATCTACGTATAATTAATTCTGGTGATAACCATTCACTCTCTAAGTCTATGTACCCATTTGGTTGTTTTGCCCTGTATATACTATGCCCTAAATCATAAAGCATATTCTTTAATCTTTTTTGAGATCGATTAGGTTTACCACCATTAAATTCAAATCCATCTGGATAATTATCTATGTATCTCAAGTCTAGCATTTTAGCATTTTGTAATACCCATAGTTCAGGCATGGAGAATTTCTGATGAGTTTCACTAAAATCGAAAACAATATCTAATAAAGTTTTATGTATTTCTATAAGATTACCTTCATTTTTATTCCAAGTTTGGACAATAGGTTCAATCATGTCATTAGTTGGTTCATCGCATATGAAATGTTGACAGAGCTTTCTTGATATATGTTTTATAGTTGAAGGGTGGTTTGCTAAATCTTTAATTACTATTTTTAGTTCTTTACCCTGATTTACAGTATTAAAATCTCTAATATCATATAGTTTTCCTAAAATTTTATAAGGTCCATTTTCATGAAATGAAGATTGGAATTTTATAGGTCCTGCCTCTAAGTCTTTTTTGTTCCACAAATGGGCCCAACCTGTCATTACTTTAGCCATATTTATTACGTCTTCTTGACTATAATTTGCATCAGGAGAGACAGTGTGTAATTCTAACAATTCTCTGGCATGATTTTCATTTAGTCCTACTTTTTTATTTTTATTGTTTAACTTCAAACCTTCTTTTGAATTTGGCCCAATATTTTCAGCATTATCAAGGTGATGTAGCATGCACCAAGAAGTAGTAACTTGATATACTAAATCTTCGAATGAACCACACATGTTAGGTCTAATAATATCTCTTTGATAGACACCAGTTGAAAAACTAGCGAGAAAATCTTTTTCACTAATAGCAAAAAAATTTGACCAAAAATGCCACATTCTCTCAAAAACAGGATTTGTTGTCCTTAAAGCAGTATTGTGTCTTATAGATAATTCTAACGACTCAAAGAATTTTTCACCTGTTTTTCTTCTGAGTAAATCTTTTTCTTTTTCATACATAAGGCGATCATTTTTAAATTTTTTCCTAAGTACTTCTCTATCACCATAGACCCATTCTCCATATTTTTTTCTTTGATCAACTAAACTAGGTAGTTTATAGCTCCATATCAAGTCAGGTACGTTATTAAATTGACTCTTTGACCAGACTAAAGGATCTCCATTTATTTTTTCTTCGGGACCTAAACCAAAAGCAACTTTTCTGAAAAAGTCTTTTTTCATATTATTTAATTTTATTAAGAAAATTATTGAGTTCTTTTTCTTCCATTTTTATTTGATGTTTGTCTTCTGGGTATTTCCCATTATTAACTTCATCGATAAACATTTTAAATCCATTAACTCTTAATTTTTGTAATTCATTTTCTTTAGACAGCATATTGACATATTTCTTTGCATGTCTTGGATAATGACCTGTATTAGTTCCAAGTATGTCATTACAAAAAAGATATTGTGTATCACAAACATCCCCACATCCCATCCCCATCGTAATCATTTTCGTATTTTTAGTAATATGGTCTGCTACTTCAATGGGAACTACCTCTACTTCTACACAAGCAGCACCAGCATTTTCAAGATCTTTAACCTTTTGACATACTTGTAGTGCTTCTTCTGCTGTTTTCCCAACTGCTCTAAAGTTGGTCCAAGTGGATAGATTGGGTACCAAACCAACATGAGAAGTAATGGGTATTCCTTCTTTTGCCATAGCTTCTATAAAATATATGGAATGAGAACAATAGACCGCATCGGCTCCCATTTCTAATATTTCAAAACCATATTTTATTGCTTCTTGAGGTGAACTTACGGAACCATGTCTAAGCCCTACGGACAAAAAAGCAGTAGGTGCTACTTTTCTTACTTCTTTAAAATGATGATCTGGTTCACAAGAGATGATTTCTATGCCTGCCTGATAAGCTGCTTCTGCTTCTTTAGCGTTATCTATGTGTGTTTGAGGCCACTTTTTTTTTCCTTTTTGATTCCATAAATCAAAAACGGAAGTTCTTTTAACCATTTGAATTTGATGGGACTGGAACCTCTAGAACATAATTAGGATCTTTTGCTTGTTTCATAATAGTAGGAATAATCTCAGAATAAGCTCCCCATAATCCTTTTTTAGCTGGAGGCATTTGTTCTTTAATTAAATTATGGAGTTTTGGTAAATTGTGAGATGGTACGGTTGGGAACATATGATGTTCTATATGATACTCCATTTGCCAATACAAAAAGCTAAAAACTGGGTTTAAGTGCATGGTGCGTGTACTGTATCTGTGATCTTTAATATTATCTTTTAAACCAGTATGCTGTGTTAAACCAAACAATCTTTTAAGTGTTATTCCATAAAAATTCGGTAATAATAAATAAAGAGCAGGCAACCAAGACTGAAAAATAATAGAAATAATTATTATGGATACCCATATGCCGACATGAAGTCTGGATGATTTAATACACTTTTGCTGTTCTCTTTCAGGTATCACTTGTTGCATCACCTCAGTTTTTACTCCCAAAGCATGTAATATAGTTTCATATTGAGTTGTTTTTTTAAAATTTAACAAATCAAGAAAAGGAACAAACAAACTAAAAAAATAAAAAATATCAGCTGGTTTTCTTATAGCTATTTCAAAATCTAAGGGATCATCAAAATAAGTGTAACCATGATGGCGGAAGTGAGACCATCTCCATCTTACAGGTTCAAAACCATTCATGTAACTTCCTATCTGATAAAAAAAGTTATTCCAGTAATTAGTTTTAAATGCAGTTTTATGGCCAGTCTCATGCCAAATTGGATCAGCACAATTCCAAATATTACCATAGATTAAAAAAAATAATAAAGACCACCATGTGCCCCAAGTTATATATGCTAATAAACCAAATAAAAGTAATGACCCAAAGAATATGGCCATATGTTTAAAACCTTCATAGTCTGATTTTTTTAAAAGTTTTACAAAATCTTCTTTATTTACTTCACAGTGATACCATTTATCCAAATCAACTTTCATAATGAGAAATTATCATAATAGAAAAAAAAAATAAATATCTAGACAAATGAGCCAATTGCCCCAGCTATAGCTAATACCAAACCAACTCTTGAAATAGTAGCAGAATATTTCAGATATAACTGATTTGGCGATGATTTTTTTTGTGATGAATTGTATAAATAAAAGTTAATAAAAGTCAAAGATATCAACACAAGCGTTGCACCAAAAAGCTTCATATGAAATGTCCAACCCAGAGCAAAAGAGCCATATATGTAAATGACCAAAATTACACCTGTAACCCACATTGTAAGGATAGCCAAAAGTGATAAAAAAGCCAAAATTTGAAAACCTTTTGATAAATGAGGTTCAGGAACTTTTCCTTCTTTTTTATATATGGATTGAATAACAGCACTACCTATGCCCCCACCTCCTGCCACAAAAAGAGATATTAAATGAAGAAATTTACATACAAATAAAAACATATAAAAAATAATATCTTAAATAATTAGTATTTACTTAATATAATTATATTAATTTATGACGAGTAATTCTTTAAAAAAACCATCCAAATCATTACCCTTTGATTGGTATTATAATTCTAGAATTTACAATAAAGAGATAGAGACGATTTTTAATGAAGAGTGGTTATATGTTTGTCATGTTAATACAATTCAAAGCAAACATTATAGAACTCTTCAAGTAGATAATAAAAATATAGTCATAATAAAAAATAAGAATAATGAAATATCAGTTTTCTTTAATACATGTATGCACAGAGGCTCACAAATATTTACGGAAGAGCAGGGGAAACTTAATTCGCATGTTATAGTTTGCCCATATCATCAATGGTCGTATAAAAGTAATAATGGTGAATTAATAAATACCACTTCAATTAAATACAATTCTTTTGACAATAAAAAATATAACCTTAAACAGGTTAATTACTATGTCTGGAAGGGATTAATATTTATTAATTTTAAAAATAACAAAAAATTTAAATTAAAATCTGTTTTTCAATATTATGATACTGCAATTGAAAAAGTTAATTTAGAGAACTTTATCAGTGGGCATATATGGAAAAAAACTGTCCAATGTAATTGGAAAATTTATTGGGAAAATTATAGTGAGTGTTTGCACTGTCCTAATATTCACCCTGAATTATCAGAACTTGTGCCTTTATACAAAAGAAGGTTAGTGGATATTAAAGATCATCCAGAATGGAAAGTCTTAAAAGAAAATAATCAATCTGAGATGTACCATGGCGGTCTCAAAAAAGGTTCAGAAACATGGTCGTACAATGGTAGTGCTCAGGGACATATGATGAAAGAATTAAAATCAGACCTTGAAACGAGAGGCCAAATTTTTATTTCAACTTGGCCATCAATGTTTCTTGGTATTTATGGTGACCATATTCGTATCGTAAGGTTAATATCTAAAGGACCAGAGCAAATGGAGTTAACAGTTGAGTGGCTATTTGACGAAAATACATTGAAAGATCCAAAATATGATAAAACCAACGTAGTCAACTTTGCTATTTTGGTAATGGAACAAGATGCATCAATTTCTGAGGTTAACCAGCGTGGTTTATATAATCTTCAAAATAGTCAGGGTGTTTTGATGCCAGAGGAATACATGATAAGAGATTTTCAAAAATATATTAGAAGTAAAGTAAAATAGATTTTACTAAATAATTTGGATTCAACAAATCTGAGGCGATTATGATCTATGAAAAACAGTTAATTTTGCTATAAATCAATTTTATCATGAATTTTGAACAAGCAAGATCAAACATGGTTCTTAATCAACTAAGAGCTAATCGTATAAGAAATTCATCACTAATTGAAAAAATTGAACTATTTCCAAGAGAAAGTTTATATCCCAAGGAATGGAAACACATGGCATACTCAGATAAAATTTTATTTTTAGATGATGGTCGTTTTGTTCTGCCTCCTTTAACATCATTTCACTTAGTTCAGGCTTTAGGAGAGATTAATAATGATCATATTTTAGAAATAGGATCTGGGTTTGGAACATCAACATCAATTATGAGTGAATTTTCATCTAATATTGACTGTGTAGAGACCTCCAAACAAATGATACAGGTGTTTAAAGACAGTATGGAAGAGGGTTTGTTCAATGCAACTTTATTAGATTTATCTATTGATGAATTTTTTAATAATAAAAAAATTAAAATGCAGAAGTATCAAAAGATTATTATTAATGGTTCATTAGATGAAGAACCTTTAGATATTATTAAAAATGCATCAGATAATGCTGAAATAGTCTGTATTATTGATAATAAAAATTTTAAACACAAAATAGTGAAGTATCTAAAAGTAGAAGGTAATTCTAATAGATTTATTATAGATGAAGCATCATCTTCTTATATTTATAAATATGTTCAATCTGAACCATTTGTTTTTTAACAAATGGATGATTTTCAAAATAAAAAAGAATATGAAAATGAAATTTACCAACTGTGGTTAGAAAAAGAATGTTTTAAACCTAAATACAATTTTGATAAAAATTTTTCTATTTGTATACCACCACCAAATGTCACTGGTTCTTTACACATGGGGCATGCCTTAAATAATACAATTCAAGATATTTTAACTAGATATCACCGGATGAATGGTTTTAATACTCTATGGCAACCGGGCACAGATCACGCAGGTATAGCTACCCAAATGGTTGTTGAAAGAAACTTAGCTGAGAAAAATATTTATCGAAAAGATTTATCACGAGATGAATTCATTGAAAAAATATGGGAATGGAAAGAATATTCAGGTTCTACTATTATTAACCAATTAAAAAGATTAGGAAGTTCATGTGATTGGTCAAGAGAAAGATTTACAATGGACGAAGGATTATCCTATGCTGTTAGAAAAGTCTTTGTATCATTATATAACGAAGGTTTAATTTACAAGGATCAAGCTCTTGTAAATTGGGATACTAAATTTAAAACAGCTATTTCAGATTTGGAAGTTGTTCCTACTGATGTTAGTACTCAAATTTATTATATTAAATATCCCTGTTCCAACTCGAAAACCATAACTATCGCTACTGTAAGACCAGAAACAATTTTTGGTGATGTTGCCATTGCAGTGAATCCTGAAGATAGTAGATACCTCTCATTAAAAAATGAAACTTTTACAATTCCTTTAACATCAAGATCAATCCCACTTATAATCGATGAATATTCAGATCCAGATATGGGAAGCGGTGCAGTTAAAATTACTCCTGCTCATGATTTTAATGATTTTGAAATTGGTAAAAGGCATAATTTAGAGTTATTAAATATCCTAAATGACGATGGATCATTAAATGAAAATTGCCCAAAAGAATTTCAAGGAGTAGATCGATTTGAAGCTAGAAAAAAAGTTGTTCGCTTACTAAAAGAAAAAGGCTTCATAGAAAAAATTGAAGATTATAAAACTACAATACCCTATGGAGATCGCTCAAATACAATTGTAGAACCTTACTTAACCCATCAGTGGTTTTGTAATGCTGAAGAATTAGCAAAGCAGGCAATGAAAGTTGTAAAAGATGGTAAAACAAAATTTTTTCCATCTAATTGGGAGAAGACTTATTTTCAATGGATGGAAAATATAAGACCATGGTGTATTTCTAGGCAAATATGGTGGGGTCATCAAATACCTGTTTGGTATGGCCCAGATGGTAAAGAATTTTGTGCAGAGACAGAAGAAGAGGCTAAAAATTTAGCTATAGACTTCTACAAGGCAGATAAAATTATTTTAAAAAGAGACCAAGATGTTTTAGATACTTGGTTTTCTTCAGCTCTTTGGCCTTTTTCTACATTGGGTTGGCCCGATAAAGAACAAACCTTGGATACGTTTTATCCAAACTCTGTCTTGGTTACAGGTTTTGATATTATCTTTTTCTGGGTTGCCCGCATGATGATGATGGGAAACAAATTTATGTCAGAAACGCCTTTTAAAACTGTTTATGTTCATGCCCTTGTCCGGGATGAAAAAGGGCAAAAAATGTCTAAATCAAAAGGTAATGTCATCGATCCTTTAGAAATAATTGATAAGTATGGAGCTGATACACTTCGTTTTACTTTAACATCATTAAATACCCCTGGAAGGGACGTTAGATTAAGTGAGCAACGTATTGCAGGTTATAGAAATTTTGTCACTAAAATTACTAATGCATATAAATTTGCAGAATTTAAAGAAATTTATCCTCTAAATTTAAAAGACAATATTAATCCAGAACATATATTTAATCTATGGATCATCAATGAATTTCAAGATTTATATAAAAAAGTAAAAGAAAATTATAAAAAATACTATTTTCATGAAGTGGCTAACCAATTATACCATTTTACGTGGCATACTTTTTGCGACTGGTATATTGAATTATCTAAAAATTTATTAGATGATAATCAATATGCCAATGAAACTAAATTTACTTTTCATTTGATATTTAATTCTTTATTGCAACTTTTACACCCAGTCATCCCATTTATAACTGAAAAGTTATGGGGTAAAAATAACAAAGATATTTTAATGAATCATCAATGGGACTATATTGATTTAAAGATTGATAGTGAAAATGTATCTAAAACAAAATTATTTATTGACTTCATAGAAGAGTTCAGATCAATTGAAAAACTTTTTGAAATCAAAAAAGAAGATGATGTAAGAATTTTTTGTAATAATCAATCAATCCAATTTATTTTATTTGATAACAAAGAAACTTTTGAATTTTTAACAAGAAAAAAACTTTCTACTTCACAAAATGAAAATAGTGTTACATTGCCTTTTAAGGAGTTTGATTTTGAAATTTCTACAAATCAAATAGATAAATCTAAAATTAAAGTAAAACTTAATGATAATAAAAATGCTTTAGAAAAAGAAAAAAACACTATTGATAAAAACTTATCAAATGAAAATTTTGTATCTAGAGCTCCTAAGCAATTAATCGACCAAAATACAGAAAGACAGGGATCAATAAATATGGAATTGTCTAAAATTGATAGTATATTAAAAAATATTCAATAATGGTTGATAAAAGTAAATTACCAAGTAGGCATGTATCTGTAGGCCCTAAAAGTGCTCCTCATAGAGCTTTTTATTATGCTATGGGAATTACTGAGGAACAAATAAATCAACCTTTTGTAGGTGTTGTAACTACTTGGAATGAGTCTGCACCTTGTAATATATCACTTTCTCGTCAAGCCCAATCTGCTAAAAAAGGCGTTTGGGATGCTAAGGGCACACCAAGAGAATTTACTACCATTACTGTAACAGATGGTATCGCCATGGGACATGAGGGAATGAAATCATCTTTAACAAGTAGAGAGATTATAGCTGATTCTACTGAACTTTCTGTAAGAGGGCATTGTTATGATGCCTTAGTTGGTTTAGCTGGATGCGATAAATCTTTACCTGGATTGATGATGGCAATGCTTCGTCTTAATGTGCCTTCTGTATTCATGTATGGTGGATCTATATTACCGGGCGTGTACAAAGATAGAGATGTTACGATTGTCGATGTTTTTGAAGCTGTTGGAAAGCACTCTACTGGAAAAATATCAGATCAAGAACTTCATGACATAGAGTGTGTTGCCTGTCCTTCTGCTGGATCTTGCGGAGGTCAGTTTACTGCTAATACCATGGCATGTGTGTCAGAGACAATTGGTTTAGCTCTTCCTGGATCTGCAATGACACCCGCACCATATGAGAGCAGAGATAAATATGCTTACGAAAGTGGAAAAGTTGTAATGGAATTAATTGAAAAAAATTTAAGACCAAGAGACATAGTAACTAAACAATCTTTAATTAATGCAGCTGTAGTTGTATCAGCTTCTGGAGGATCAACTAATGCAGGTTTACATTTACCTGCTATGGCTCATGAGGCTGGTATTGAATTTACATTAGAGGATGTATGTAAAATTTTCCAATCCACTCCTTACATTGGTAATTTGGCTCCTGGTGGAAAATATGTTGCCAAAGATTTATATGAAGTAGGAGGAGTTCCTGTTTTGATAAAGACTCTTATTGATGGAGGATTAATTGATGGCTCATGCATGACTATTACTGGAAAAACACTAGCAGAAAATGTAAAAGACGTTGAATTACCAAAAAACCAAGATGTTATTTTTCCTGTTAGCAATCCGATAACTAAAACGGGTGGGGTAGTTGGTTTAAAAGGTTCACTTGCTCCAGATGGTGCTATTGTAAAAATAGCAGGTCTTAAAAAATTACAATTCAAAGGTAAGGCAATTTGCTTTGAACGAGAAGAACACGCCTTAGATGCTGTGTTAAATGGTAAAATAAAACCTGGTCATGTTGTAATCATTAGATATGAGGGTCCAAAAGGCGGACCTGGCATGAGAGAAATGTTATCCACCACTAGTGCTTTATACGGACAAGACCTTGGACAAGACGTAGCACTAATTACTGATGGTAGATTTTCAGGTGGGACCAGAGGTTTTTGTATTGGTCACGTAGGTCCAGAGGCTTATGATTGTGGACCAATAGCATTAGTTGAAGATGGTGATGAAATAGAGATAGATGCAAATAAAAATTTATTAAATTTAAACGTTGATGAAAAAACTTTAGCTGAAAGAAAAAATAAATGGGTCAATAAAGAGCCAGAATTTACCTCAGGCACTTTATGGAAATATATGAATTGTGTTGGACCTGCGCACTTAGGTGCAGTTACTCATCCTGGTGCAAAAATAGAAAAGAAGACTTACTCAGATATTTAAATCTATCATTATTGGACAGTGATCAGAGGGTCTCTCCAAGTCTCTATATTCTTTTAAAACTTTTAACTTCATTATTTTGCTTTTTATAAATGGAGATAAAAGAAAAAAATCAATCCTTATACCCTCATCTTTGCCAAACTTATATGTTTTATAATCAAAGAATGTATAGCTTTGCTTTTTTGGAATAGTCTTGAATACATCTATTAAATCTAAATTTATTAATTTGTTGAATTCTTTTCTAGATTGAGGTTGAGCAAGAGCATCGTTTTTGTATCTTTTGATATCATAAGCGTCATCATCGTCAGGAATTACATTAAAATCCCCAGTTAATAATATTTCATAATCATCTTTTAAACTTTTAATTTCCTTATATAGTGTTTTCATCCATTCTATTTTATTAATAAATTTTTCAGTATCTATAGGATTACCGTTAGGAAAATAACAATTTATTATTACTAATTTCAAATCCTCAAGAATAATTGTATTATTTCTTGCTTGTATTAAATTTAATTTTTTTAAGGGTATTTCTTTTAAATTAATATCTTTTTTACATGAAATGCTGACTCCATTATAGCTTTTTTGTGTTTCTGATAATGTTTTTAATGAAAACTTATTAAAAAAACTTTCAACATAATCTTTATCTAAGATTTTAAGCTCTTGCAGACATAAGATGTCTGGTTTTTCTGTTAATACTAACTTCTCTAAAAGGGGCTCTCTAGCTCTTAATGAGTTTACATTCCAACTTATTATTCTCACAATTAAACGCTAAATGATGTACCACAACCACAGGAGTTTTTAGCATTAGGATTTGTAATAGAGAAACTCGAACCTATTAATTCATCTTTATAATCTAATTCAGATTCATTTATGAAATCCATAGAATTTTTATCAATTAAAATTTGAAGATTTTTAAAGTTGAAAATAATATCTTTGTTTTCATTAATTGAATCCTCGCTTTTAAATACATATTGGAAACCAGAGCAGCCACCACCTTTTACTCTTATTCTAAAATATTTCATATTTTGCTGTTTTAAAACTTCTTGAATTTTACTTATGGCTTTATCTGTTATATTAATATTTCCCATATGTTCAGTAATTTAGCAGTTTTACCAGAAAATTCAAAAGGAAGACTTTATGATGAGATAAATGACCACCGATCTCTTTATGAAAGAGATAGAGATAGAATTTATCATTCGACTGCTTTTAGAAAACTGAAGGATAAAACACAAGTTTTTATGTTCGAAAAGGGGGATTATTATAGAAATAGGTTAACCCATACTCTTGAAGTTTCACAAATAGCAAGATCTATCAGTAGAAAATTATCTTTAAACGAAGATCTAACTGAATGCATTGCTTTGTCTCACGACTTAGGACATAGTCCATTTGGTCATGTAGGTGAAGAAATAATTTCACAAGAACTAGATGCAAATTTTAATCACAACTATCAATCGTTTCGACAAATAACCTTATTAGAAAAAAGATATGTAAATTTCGATGGATTAAATTTAACCTGGGAAACTATTGATGGATTAATTAAACACAATGGAATAATTCAAGAAACTATTAAAACTTATGATCTCTCAAAAAATTTCACATTTGATTTATATAAGAACCCCTCTCTAGAAGCTCAAATAGCCTCTTTGTCAGATGATATAGCATACATAGCTCATGATTTTGATGATGCTTTAAGATCAGGTATATTTTCCATCTCAGGATTAGCTAAAAACCAAGATCAATTCAATTTTATAGATTTTTCATATATTGCAAATTTAGATAAAAGTGTATCAAGAAATTATTTCTCAAGATCAATTATGAACTTTCTAATTTTAGATCTTTTAAACGAAACAGAAACTACTCTTATGAATTCACCGCAAATAAAATCATATGTGGATGTCATTAATAATCCTAATTTTTTAGTAAAATTTAGCCCAGTGGTACTAGAAAAAGTAAAATTTCTCAAAAATTATTTATTTGAGTATTTTTATACATCTGATTTTGTTTTTAAAAATAGAACACAAGCAGAAAAAATCTTAGTATCAATTATAAAATTACTAAATAACGATATAAATATTCTCCCATCTAAATGGAGAGATAAAATACAAAAGGATAAAGATAAAAAACAAACAATAGTTGATTATGTATGTGGCATGACAGATCAGTATGCTATAAATTTCTATAATACTTATGCTTTATAATTTAAAAAAAAATCTCTTTGAAATTCTTGTTAAAATTGACAAAAATATCACGATCAATATTGATGATATAGAAGTTGAAACTTTATTTGATCAAAGAGGTGATTTTACAACTAATACTGCACTTAAATTTTCAAAAATATACAACTCAAATCCAAAACAATTAGCACATTTAATTATAAATAATCTCAATATAAATGATTTTGAAAAAGTTGAAATAGCAGGTCCTGGTTTTATTAATTTCACTCTTAAAGAAGGAAATTTTAATTCTCAATTAATTACTCGCAAAAAAGAATTCAATAATACCGATAAAGTAAATATTGAATTTGTCTCTGCAAACCCTACAGGACCATTACATTTAGCACATGGTAGAGGTGCTGTTGTTGGGGACATTTTATCAAATTTATTTGAATATTTTGGGCATAAAGTTACCCGTGAATACTATGTTAACAATACAGGTAATCAGATAAATGAATTTTTGTCGTCAATTCTTCACTCAATATCAAATAAAAATAATTTAAGTCTTGATGAAAATCAATTTTATAAAGGTGATTATATAAACGATATTGCTAATAACTGTTACAATAATTTTAAATCCTTATTCAATAAAGAACTCAGTCCAGATGACAGAATAAATATTGTTAATTTTGCTATTGAAAATCTTGTTAATCAAACTATTAAAACGCTTGGTAGTGCAGGTATTAATTTTGATGAAATTTCATATGAGACAAACATTATGGAAAAAGGATATCTACCTTTAATTATACAAAAACTGAGTCAAAGTGATCTTACTTACAAAGGACAATTAAATGCTCCAAAAGATTATACGGGCACTCAAAAAGATAATGATTTAACGATATTTAAATCAACACTCTTTGATGACGATGAGGATAGGGCATTAACTAAAAATGATGGATCTCCGACATATTTTGCAAACGATATAGCCTATCATGAAGATAAATACCAAAGAGGTTTTAATAAATTAATAAATATATGGGGTGCAGATCATTTAGGTTATCTTAAAAGATTATCATCAGCGATAAAATCCCTTCATCCCAAAATAGATTTTTCAGTTGTGTTTTGTCAAATTGTAAATTTAAAACGCAATAATAAAATACAAAAACTATCAAAAAGAGAAGGTAATATTTTTGAATTAAAAAATTTAATAAATGAAATTGGAGTGGATAACTTTAGATATTTTATGTCGTATAGAAAAAATGATACTCACATGGACTTAGATATTGATTTAATTAAAAAAGAAAATAAAGAAAATCCTATATACTATATTCAGTACTCTTATGCCAGAACACAGTCTGTCTTAGACAAAACAAATAAAATTATTGACACTCAAGTATTGGTTACAACAGAATTAAAAAACTTATATAAAAAATTACTAGAGTGGGAAAATGTCATTAAATCTGCATATCAAAAAAAAGAGGTGCATTTAATTGCCCATTATTTAGAGAGTCTATCATCTTATTTTCATACACTATGGTCTTCCTCAAAAAATAATCCAAGGGCTAAATTTTTAGATAATGATAATAATATTCCCTCTGATTTACATAATTTACTATGTAGTTATCAAGACGTTTTAAAAGATGGATTAAAAATTTTAGGTATCAAACCTAAATTACAAATGTGAAAAATATAAAAATATTAATTATAATCTCAGTTCTTTTATTGGTATTGCTTTTGACATATTTAGTATTTGATAATTATCTCAAATATATTTTTTTGAATAATTTTATAACTATTACTGCTGATGAATTAGATTTTATTAAATGAATTTTCCTATCATTATATCTGTTGAAGGTTTTTCTTTGTCAAAACAAGAAAAAAAAAATATTTTTAAGTTCAAACCATTCGGTGTAATAATATTTTCCAAAAATATTAAAAACTTTTCACAAATATCAAAGCTAAATCAGTCTATTAAATTATTAAGCAAAAATACTTTGATATTTATAGATCAAGAGGGCGGCATAGTTAATAGATTTAAAAAATTTAAAGAATTTGATTTTCCAGATAATTTTGATCTTTATAATATTTATCTAAAATATCCTTCACTTGCAAAACAGTTAGTTTTTTTAAAATCCTTTATAACGTCATTCCACCTTAAAAAACTATATTTTGATGTAAACACAGTTCCTGTATTAGATATTCCAAATAAAAATACAATCCAAATGATAAAAAAAAGAACCTTTGGTCCTAATATTGACATCAATATCACTCTTCAAGATATTTATTTAGATAATTTATTTAACTTTGGATTAATTCCCTTAATGAAACATATCCCTGGACATGGTGTTACAAATAAAGACTCACATTTAACAATGCCAATATCGAATTTAAGTAATAGTTCTCTTAGCAATCACATAAATATTTTTAAGCACTTTAATAGATTACCATTAGCTATGACGGCACATATAAAATATTTGTCATGGGATCAAAAGTATATTGCAACTTTCTCTAAAATAATCATTAACGAAATAATTAGAAAAAAAATTGGATTTAAAGGTTTAATTATGACTGATGATCTTGAAATGAATGCAAATATTTATGATATTGAGGATTCTGTCGATCTATCTAACAAATCAAAAATAGATATTATGTTAGATTGTAGTTCTAGTTGGAGCAAATATACAAAAATAATTGATACTTTTAATGTATCTAATAATTATAGAAAATTTTATAAACTCAAAAAATTGATAAAGTACAAACCTAGACTAAATATAGAATCTATTAATATTAATCAGTATCATCATTTGTATAATCAATTATTAGTAACTCATGGAATCTAATTTAAATATCGACATTAAAGATTACAACGGTCCCCTAGATGTTCTTCTTGAACTTGTTCACAAAAATAAATTTGATTTAAAAAACCTACCAATACTAAGTCTTTGTAACCAATATATTGCTTTTATCGTGGATTTAAAAAAAGTTAGTATAGAAATTGCATCTGAATATTTACTTATGGCTGCTATAATGGTTTTTTTAAAATCTAAATACCTTGTAAATAAAGATAAAGAAGAGGATGTAAAGAAAGTTACAAGATTCCTAACAAATCGATTAACAATTCTTGAATTAGTTAATCAAAATAGTAGAAAGTTATTTGACTTACCAAAATTTAAACAGGAATTCTTTCCTAATACTCAAAAACATAAATTAAAAATAGAAAAAAATTTTATTATTAAAGATAAGCTTATTGATCTTTTAAAAGCATATGCATACATTCATAAGAGAAACCAGCAATATACTCTTAAATTTAGTTCCTCAAAATTATTTACAATCAAAGATGGACAAAATGTTATTTCAAAAGAAATTCTATCTAATCAAGATTGGTTTACGTTAAAAAGTTTAATACCTGATAATCTAAGATCTGATATTTTAAATAAATCTTTTTTTTCAAGTACTTTTAATGCAAGCCTACATATGGCAAAAGAGGATAAAAATGAAGAAAAAAAAATTGTCATCAAACAATCTTTACCTTTTTCTGATATATACTTAAAAAAAGATGAGTGAAACGTCTCAAAAAATAGAAGCTTTAATATTTGCTTCAAGTAAACCTGTTTCAGAAAATGAAATAAAAAAAAGACTAGATATCCATGAGGATATCACTGAGGTTATGACTAATTTAGAGACCGCATATCAACACAGAGGAATTAATTTAAAAAAAATTTCTAATAAATGGATTTTTTTAACTAATACAGAAGTAAGTGAAATATTTCATGAAAAAAAAGAAATTCAAAAAAGACTTTCAAAACAAGCTATAGAAACTCTTGCTATTGTTGTTTACCATCAACCCATAACTAAATCAGAAATTGAGAGTATAAGGGGTGTTGTTATTGGTCAGGGAATATTTGATCAATTAATGGAATTTGGATGGATTGCTCCGGGTGGCCGTAAAGAAGTCCCCGGTAGACCAATTTTGTGGGGAACAACGGATGATTTTCTTCTTCATTTTGGATTGGGCACATTAGATAACTTACCTGGTATTGAAGAATTAAAAAATTCTGGAATATTAGATGAAAATTTTGCTTCAATGAATATTCAAGAAGTTACAGATGATTTAAATAAAGATGAGGCTTTTATAGATGACGATGAAGAGACCTCGAATTTGGATGAATTTGCAAAAAGCCAACTAAATCAAAATAATGATACTTGATATTAAAGATCTTTATCATTCTTATGGCGAAATAAATGCTATTAAAGGACTTAACTTTTCAATTAAACAAAATTCAATTATTTCTATTTTAGGTCCCTCTGGTTGTGGAAAAACTACATTAATTAGATTAATAGCTGGATTAGAAGAACTCCAAAGAGGAGAAATATCTTTTGATAAAGAAATTGTAGCTAACATAAATTTCAATACACCACCTGAAGAGCGTTCAATCTCATATGTATTCCAAGACTTTGCTTTATTTCCTCATATGACCGTTAAAGAAAATATTAGTTTTGCTGCAAGTTCAAAAAAAAATAAAAAACAACTTATTGATCAAGTTATACAACTTGCAAAGGTAGAAAAATTTCTCAATAAATATCCTCATGCACTTAGTGGGGGAGAACAACAAAGGGTTGCATTAGCAAGATCCATTGCTGTTCAACCTAGACTTCTACTTTTAGATGAACCTTTTTCTGATTTAGATAGTAATTTAAAACGAGAAATAATAGATGACACTCTCCACTTAATTAATAGCTTAGATTCATCTGCCATTGTTGTTACTCATAACGCAGAGGAAGCAATGTTTCTCAGTGATGAAATAATTGTTATGGAAAAAGGCACAATAGTTCAAATAGGAAAACCTCATGAAATTTACTTTAACCCCTCTAATGTTTATGTAGCCTCTCTTTTTGGAGAAGTAAACATTTTTGAGTCAAAAATTCAAAATAGTAAGTGTGACACACCATTGGGTACATTAGAGACAAAAGAATTTAATGATAATCAACTTGTCAATGTTGTAGTTCGACCAGAAGCAATAAAATTAAATGTTGAAAAATCACCAGTTACTTCACCTAATTCAGGTGTTGTAGTAGACTCTAAATTTCTAGGTAATAATGCAATTATTCATTTGACTGTCATAGATAGTAACAACAATAAACATCACATACATAGTAAACTTATTGGAGATTTTTTACCTGATCCAGCAAGTTCAGTTTCCTATTCATTAGATCATAATCACATATTTATTTTTCCTAGATAAGATAACAATTATATTGTAAATTTAAGTTATGGGAGCTTTTAGTATTTGGCATTGGATTATAGTTTTAATTATTGTCTTGTTGTTATTTGGAAAGGGTAAAATTCCCTCTTTGATGGCTGATATGGCAAAAGGTATTAAGTCATTTAAAAGTAATATGGCTGACGATGATAAGCCAAGTAATCCCGATCAAGATAATCAAAATAAGGACCAGTAATGTTTTCTTTAGGTTGGATGGAAATTTCCATCATCCTAATTATAACTGTGATTGTCGTAGGGCCTAAAGAAATACCAACTGTTGTAAAATTTGTTAAAAATTTAACTTCGGGTATAGGAAAACTCTCAAAAGAATTCAAATCAACTATAAATGAAATATCCCATCTAGAAGAAATTAAAGATATAAAAAAAGAAATTTTAGATACAAAAGAAACTGTGGTTAAAGAAGGTAAGGAATTAGACGAGTTTATTGAAAAAAATAACGAAGATATTATGAAAGATAAAAATGACTGAAATAGATAATACTTCAATGAATTTTTTTGACCATCTCAAAGAATTAAGGCAAAAGCTTTTATATGTAATAATTTTCTTTTTATTGACTTTCGTTATTTCTTTCTATTTTTCTCAATCTATTTTTGAATTTTTAGCAAAGCCTTTAACGTCAATACTAGGAGAGGGTAATGGGTTAATTTATACAGCATTACAAGAGGCATTTTTAACAAATGTTAAAGTTGCTTTTTTTACAGCTGCTTTTATTTCATTCCCTTTTCTTTCAATACAAGTATGGTCTTTTGTTTCACCAGGTTTATTAAAAAAAGAAAAGCAGATTTCCTTACCAACATTAGTTGCAATCCCCTTTTTATTTATACTAGGAGCAGCTGTTGTATATTATGTGATATCACCAATTGCATGGAAGTTTTTTTTGAGTTTTCAAACATCACAGGCAGATAGTATAAACATTACTCTTCAAGCAAAAATGAATGAATATTTATCATTAATGATGACATTTATCTTTGCCTTTGGATTAGCTTTTCAGTTACCAGTAATTCTATTGTTGCTAGTAAGATTTGGAGTATTAACTATCAATCAATTAAAATCTTTTAGAAAATATGCCATTGTTTTATCTTTTGTTTTTGCAGCAATCGTGACACCTCCAGATCCATTTTCTCAAATTTCTCTGGCCTTACCTATAATAATTTTATATGAAATATCTATCGTAGTTTCTCGATTTATAGTTAATCGAAAAAACAAAAAAGATGATAAAGACAATTAATAAATCTCATGCACGATATTAATTTTATAAGAGAAAATCCTGAAATATTTGACGAATTATTAAAAAAAAGATTTATTGAACCAAAATCAAATATCATTATTTCTTTAGATAAAAAAAAAAGATCTATTTTAACCAAATCACAAGAATTACGAGCAAATAGAAAATCATTATCATCCTCATTTTCTAATTTAAATAACATTGATAAAATTGAGTTACAAAAAAAAGTTCAATTAATTAAAAATCAGATTGATGAATTGGAAAAGGATATTTTTAATATAGATGAGCAATTAAAAAATACCTTATCTGTTTTACCAAATCTTCCACATAGTGATGTTCCTGTTGGAGAAGACGAAAAAACAAATAAATTAATAAAACAAAAGGGCATTATTCCTTCTTTCAAATTTTCTCCAAAATCTCATTATGAACTTGGTGAAAATTTAGAGATGATAGATTTTGAACAAGCGGGAAAGGTTTCAGGCACTCGTTTTGTCTATTTAAAAAAATATATAGCCAGATTAGAAAGAGCTATAGCTAATTTTATGTTGGATAAACATACAAATGAATTTGGTTATACTGAAATTAATCCACCTAATTTAGTAAGAGATGCTGCTGCTTTTGGTACTGGTCAATTACCTAAATTCTCTGAAGACTTATTTAAAACGAACACTGATCACTGGTTGATACCCACAGCCGAGGTTCCATTAACAAATTTACTGTTAGATACAATAGTATCTGAAAAAGATCTTCCTTTAAGATATACTGCGTGGACACCTTGCTATAGATCTGAGGCTGGTGCTGCAGGAAGAGATACAAGGGGTATGATAAGACAACATCAATTTTCTAAAGTAGAACTTGTAAGTATAACTAATGAAGATGAATCTGAACTAGAATTAGATAGAATGTTGAATTGTGCTACTTCTATACTTGATGATTTAGAAATTCCATATCAAATTATTCTATTATCTTCAGGCGATATGGGTTTTTCAGCTGAAAAAACATATGACATTGAAGTATGGTTGCCAGGTGAGAACAAATATAGAGAGATATCTTCATGTAGTAATTGTAAATCTTTTCAAGCAAGGAGAATGAATGCTCGTTATAAAACTACAGATCAAAACAAATTTGTTCATACATTAAATGGATCAGGTCTTGCGGTAGGTAGAACATTAATTGCAGTATTAGAAAACTATCAAAATGAAGATGGCAGTATAAATATTCCTAAGGTACTTAAACCTTATATGGGAAATCTAGATAAAATTTCTAAATAGTAATATTCTTACTTGAACAATAATATTTAAAAAATTGAAAAGCGGATCGACCAGTTCTATTACCCCTTGAAAAAATCCATTTTAAAGCTTGATTCTCTATTTCTTCATCAAAATTTATATTATAAAATTTACAATAATTTTTTATAATTAAGATAAAGTCCCTTTTATCAAGATTATGAAAGCTTATCCACAAACCAAATCGATCGGATAATGATAATTTTTCTTCAATTCCCTCATCCTGAGATATCGCAGAAGATCTTTCATTGTCCAACATATCTCTTTTCATTAAATGTCTTCTATTACTTGTAACATAAATTAAAAATTCATAATTTGAATTATAAAAAGATCCCTCTAAAAAAGATTTAAATTGAATATATCTTCTATCGTTTTGTTCAAATGAAAGATCATCTACGAAGATAATTATTTTTTTATTAAATTTATGATTTAAAAAAATATTTGGTAAATCAGAGAGATCTTCACTATTAATTTCAATTGTCATAAAGCTCTCATATTTCAAAGAATAATCTTTTAATATTCCTCTAATAATACTGCTTTTACCACTACCTCGCACACCCCATAAAAGACCATGGTTATATGCTAATCCCTCTAAAAAGTTTTTTGTATTTTCTTCAATCTTAGCTATTTGTTCATCAACTCCATACAAAAGCTTTAAATCTAAGACCTTATTGTATGGTATTTTATCCAGTGAATTTTTTGAACCATTCCAGCAGAGTAAATGTTTATTTTTCAATTTTATGTTGACTTCATTGATGATTGTGAGATTTTAGTGCTTATTTTATATATTTAAAGGATTTATATCATGGACCAACTTGCAGGAATTTTACCATTAATACTTATTTTTGTCGTTTTTTATTTTTTACTTATTAGACCACAACAAAAAAAACTAAAAGATCATAAAAACATGATCTCAAATTTAAAAAAAGGTGACCGAGTCGTAACACAAGGTGGCATTATTGGTAATATCCATTATGTAAATGACGATGGAACCCTTTCAGTTGAAATAGCTGATAATGTCCAAGTTAAAGTAGCTAAAGGTATGATAGCTGATATAGCGGCTAAATAATCTTAATAAACAAAAATTAATAATGTTAATTCTTAAACAGTGGAGATTATGGATATCTTTATTACTGTTAATTGGGAGTTATTTATTTATTAAGCCTAACTTTGAAAGTCAAACCTCTGATAATAAAATCAATTTTGGATTAGATATTCAAGGAGGATACTCATATCTTTTAGAATTGAATGAAGAGGAATATCTAAATAATCTTTTAGTAAAAACATCTCAATATATTGAAAATACTTATTCCATAAATTCTAAAATTAATAATGGACAAATAGTAATTTCTAAAAACCAAAACTTAGAAGCTTTAAGTAATATAGTCATTCAAAATTTGGGTTTAGAAGTACAAGAAAAATCTGATAAAGAAAATAGTTATATTTTTTCTAGACAAAGTTTTAATAAGTCATTATCAGATATGACTTTGAATGCTGTTGAAATAGTTAGATCTAGAGTTGATTTTTTAGGAAACAAAGAATTATCTATTCAAAAAGTTGGTTTAAACAAAATTTTATTAGAGATCCCAGGTGACTTAGATAATAATGTAAAAGAAGTTATATCTAAAACAGCTAAATTAACATTACATATAGAAAAAAGTAATATTGTTGGTTCTAAGACTTTTACTAATGAAGAAACAGGTGAACAAGTTAGAGTTCAAGAAATCCCAAATATTACTGGTGACTTTATTCAAGATGCATCCCTTCAGTATAATCAAAATGATCCAGTCGTCGCATTTTCTTTTAATAAAGAGGGATCAGATTTATTTGCAAAAATGACTTCAGAAAATGTAGGTTCAAGATTTGCCATAGTTCTTGATGGTTCGTTAATTACCGCACCTGTCATAAGAGAGTCAATTACTGGAGGTAGTGGTCAAATATCTGGTGGATTTACAAATGAAACAGCAAATAATCTTGCTATTATTCTTAAATCAGGATCTTTGCCGACTAAAATTAAAATTATTCAAGAAAAACAAATAGGCCCAACTCTAGGTCAGGAGGGTGTAGAAAAAGGGGTTATTGCATCTATTATTGCTCTTATTGCAATTACTCTTTTTATGATCCTTTATTATAAAATCTCAGGATTTTTTACAGTCATAACAATTGTTAGTTGTTTGTCTTTGCTTTTTGCAATGATGTCTTTATTAAATACAACACTCACACTTCCAGGTGTTATTGGTATAGTTCTGACTATAGGAATGTGTGTAGACGCAAATGTCTTAATATTTGAGAGGATACGAGAAAATTTTAAACAGAATATTGAAGATCCTAAAAACCATGGCTTCAACTCTGCTTATGTTACAATTTTAGACTCTAATTTAACTACATTATTTGCTGCTATATTTTTATTTGCTTTTGGCTTTGGTCCTATAAGAGGTTTTTCAATTTCTTTAATTATTGGTATTATTTCATCTTTAATAGTCACTTATATAATACTTAAATTATTTCTTAATATTACATCTATAAAATATTTAGGACTTCAAAAATGATTAATTTTTATTCATTTAAAAACAAATCTTACTTAGTCTCTTTAATCCTAATAATTTTAACAATAATTGTTATTTTTTTTAAAGGTTTAAATTTAGGTATAGATTTTAAAGGAGGTTTAAATTTTGAAGTAAAGACAAATTTAACAACTAGCCAACTCAATCAATATATAGACTTTGTTGACAGTGAGAGAGAAGTTTTAATCAAAAGGGAGGTAGGTAGTGATGTTTATAGTATCAGAATAGAGTCAGGAGAAAATAACCCTGTTTTTATTGAAGAAATTAAAAATATAATTGCACAAAATCCTGATATACAAATTCTATTGTCTGAATACATAGAACCAACTTTTAGTGAAGAACTAATTAAAAATTCAATTTATGCTTTAGCATCTTCTCTATTAGTAATAGCTATTTACGTTTGGATTAGATTTGATTGGCAGTTTGCAGCTTCAGGAATATTTGCATTATTACATGATGTTTTTGTAGCAATAGGTTTTATGTCTTTATTTAATATTGAATTTAATTTAACTATGATCGCAGCTTTACTTTTAATTGCTGGTTACAGTATCAACGATACAATAGTTTTGTTTGACAGGCTAAGAAGTTTAACCTCAAATGAGGAAAATAAAGATAATTTTGAAACCAATGTTAATAAATCCATTAAATTAAATCTTCGTCGAACTATACTTACAAGTTTTACAACAATACTAGCATTGTTGTGTCTAGTTTTTTTAGCACCAGTTAATTTAACTGAAATGCCTATAGTATTCATTTTTGGAGTTTTAATTGGAACTTTTTCTTCATTATTTCTGGTATTAGGAATTGTAGGTGATTTAAATTATGAAGCAGTGCTTAAAGCAAGAGACTCCTGATATTTTTTTAAATATACACCTGTTTGATTATTTTTGTTTTTAATTAATTCGCTTGGTTTACCTTCAAATAAAATATTACCACCTTTTTCTCCACCCTCAGGTCCCAAGTCTATAATCCAATCACTTGTGTTAATAACATCTAAGTTGTGCTCTATGACTATTACAGTATTACCGTAGGAAACTAATTTATGAAGTATCTCTAAAAGTTTTTTTATATCGTCAAAGTGAAGACCAGTTGTTGGCTCATCTAAGATGTACAAAGTTTTTCCTGTTTGTCTTTTGGATAATTCTTTCGATAGTTTAATTCTTTGGGCTTCTCCACCTGATAAAGTTGTAGCAGATTGACCGATAGATATATATCCCAAGCCAACATCTTTGAGTGTTTTTAATTTAGAATATACTTGAGGATTATTAATAAAAAACTCTTCAGCATCATCAACGGTCATTGATAAAATATCATTTATATTTTTTTTATTATATTGAATACTAAGTGTTTCTTTATTATATCTTTTACCGTCGCATACTTCACATTTAACATATACTGGAGCTAAAAAGTGCATTTCTATTTTTTTTAAACCATCTCCTTCACAGCTTTCGCATCTACCTCCTTTGACATTAAAAGAAAATCTACCAGGCTTAAATCCTTTTACTTTAGCTTCAGGCAAATTAGCAAACCATTCTCTTATGGGTGTAAACAATCCAACATATGTTGCTGGGTTCGATCTGGGCGTTCTTCCAATAGGTGATTGATCGATATTTATAACTTTATCAATATTTTCAATTCCTTTAATGTCTTCATAAGGAAGTGTTTTAATGATTTTTTCATAAATTCTATTATTTGTAGCACCGTACAAAGTTTCGTTAATCAATGTTGATTTTCCGCTACCAGAGACCCCAGTAATAGTAATAAATTTACTTAAAGGGAATTTTACGTTTACATTTTTTAAATTATTTCCATTTGCTTTTTTAATTTCAATAAACTGTTTTGATGGAATTTTGTTAACACTAGATGGGTACCTTCCAATTACACCTCTGATGTAGCTACTTGTTAAACTTTCTTTGTTATTTAGTATTTTGTTAAACTCACCAATAGCAACAATGGAACCACCTTTGATACCAGCATATTTACCAATATCTACAACATAATCAGCTTCACGTATTATATCTTCATCATGCTCGACAACTATTATAGTATTACCTAAATCTCTAAGGTTTTTTAGAGTGTTAATTAGCTTTTGATTATCTCTTTGATGAAGACCTATTGAGGGCTCGTCTAAAACGTATGTAACACCAGTTAATCCAGAACCAATTTGACTAGCTAATCTAATTCTTTGCGACTCTCCACCAGATAAAGTAGAACTTTTTCTTGATAAACTTAAATAATTAAGTCCAACTTCATTTAAAAAATTCAATCTAGAAAAAATTTCTTTTTTTAATGGGGCGGCTATTAATTTTTCTTGTTCTTTTAACTCTTTTTCAAATTTATTAATCCAATCTAATGAGTTAGCTATACTTAAAGAAGTAAAATCTGAAATAGTTAAATTATTTATTTTAACACACAGTGCTTTTTCATTAAGTCTTTGGCCATTACATTCGTGACAGATTTTTGAATTTCTAAACTTTTCAAGTTCCCATTGTCTCCACCAACTTGAAGATCCATCGTAAATATTATCCATAATGTTTATTAGACCTTCAAAAAGTCTTCCTCCATAAAGAACTTCATTTTGAAAACTTTTAGGAGTTTTTGACCAAATTACATTTTCTAGTTTTTTTGATTGAAATATCTTTTTAAGCTTTGGATATATTCGTGCTTTTGACTTTTCTGACCAGAAATTAATTGCACCTTCATTAAAAGATAAATTTTTATCAGGTATTATTATATCTTCATCGAATGCATCTATCTCACCTAGACCATCGCATGTTTTACATGCTCCATATGGATTATTAAAACTAAATAAGCGTGGTTCTATTTCATCTATGCTAAATCCACTGACTGGACACATAAATTTATCTGACAATGTAATGATTTCATCCTTATCGATATTGTATATCTCAACACTTCCTTCACTCTCTTTTAAACTTATTTCAATACTATTTGCTAATCTGTCTCTGTTATCTTTAGAGGGCACAATTCTGTCAATGACAACACTTATCGTATGTTTATAGTTTTTACTTAATTCAGGGATCTCTTCTTTTTGATAAAGCTTATTATTTATTAGAAACCTCTCATAGCCTTTCTTAAAATATTCCTCAAATAGTTTCTTATATTCTCCTTTTCTACCTTTTATTAATGGAGACATAATCATTATTTTTTTTGAATTAAACTTTGAATTAACTTCATCTATCATTTCAGAACTTGTTAAACCTTTGATTGGTTTTCCTGTAGCTGGCGAATAGGGGATACCAACTCTTGAAAATAATACTCTCAGATAATCATAAATTTCAGTTACCGTTCCTACTGTTGATCTTGGATTCTTGGATGTTGTTTTTTGGTCTATGGAAATTGCTGGTGACAATCCCTCTATTTTATCGACCTTAGGTTTGTCCATCATGTCTAAAAATTGACGAGCATAAGCACTAAGTGATTCGATATATTTTCTCTGCCCCTCAGCATAAATAGTATCAAACGCTAATGTTGATTTACCAGAACCACTTACACCAGTTATGACAACAAGTTTATTCTTTGGTAAATTTAAGTTTATGTTTTTTAAATTATGCTCATGAGCGTTATGAACTATGATGTGAGTAAGTGGTGAGTGTTTATCCATTAAATTAGATATCAATTAAAGATGATTTAATATATATTAATAATATCTTTTAATAAAAAAATTCATGGCTGGATCAGTAAATAAAGTAATTCTTCTTGGTAACTTAGGTAAAGACCCTGACATTAGAGCAACTCAAGCTGGCTCCAGATTGGCTAGTTTTTCTATCGCCACTTCAACTAAATATCGTAACAAAGACACTCAGCAACTAGAGGATAAGACTGAATGGCATCGAGTCGTTGTATTTAACGATAAGCTTGCAGATATATGTGAAAAGTATCTCAGAAAAGGTTCAAAGATATATATTGAAGGTCAGCTTCAAACAAGAAAATGGACAGATAACAATGGTGTAGATAAATACACAACTGAAGTAGTAATTCCAAACTATTCTGGAGTATTAACAATGTTAGATACTCGCTCCCAATCTTCTGTTAGTGAAGAGAGCAATAATAATCAATTAGACTCAGCTGCAGATGAAGCAATGGGTGGTTCAGAGACTTCAACAGCTGAACAACTCGATGATGATATTCCTTTTTAGATAAATCATTGGCAAAAAAGAAAAAAACTAAAGCAAAACAACTAGATGTATTGGATACTAAGATTTATCCCAACATTGATATAACTGATGAATTAGAAAAAAGTTACTTAGACTATGCCATGAGTGTCATAGTCTCGAGAGCTTTACCCGATGTTCGTGATGGACTTAAACCTGTGCACAGACGAATATTATATTCTATGTATGAGTCCTCTTATCATCATAACAAACCTTATAAAAAATCAGCAAGAATAGTTGGAGATGTTATGGGTAAATATCATCCTCATGGTGACTCAGCTATTTATGAGTCTATGGTAAGAATGGCACAAGATTTTACAATGCGTTTACCTTTAATTGATGGTCAAGGAAATTATGGTTCAATGGATGGAGATCCTGCAGCTGCTATGCGTTATACCGAGGCAAGATTAGATAAAATATCATCTTTTATGCTAGAAGAGTTAGAGTATGAAACAGTTCAACTGAGAGCTAATTATGATGAAACATTAACTGAGCCTAAAGTTTTACCATCTAGATTTCCAAATATATTTGTAAATGGTGCCAGTGGTATTGCAGTGGGCATGGCAACTAATATTCCTCCTCACAATTTAGGAGAAATTATAGATGCTACTTTACTGCTTATTGATGAGCCAGATACAACATCTAAACAACTTCATAAGATTGTAAAAGGTCCAGATTTTCCAACAGGAGGAATTATATCTGGAACAGCTGGTCTAAGCTCAATGTATGAGACTGGGAGAGGCAGTGTTACTGTGCTTTCGAAATTACATGAAGAAAAAATAAAAAATAGAAATGCAATTGTAATTTCTGAAATACCTTATTTACAAAATAAATCAAAATTATTAGAGCGTATTGCAGATGTGGTAAATAATAAAACTATAGAGGGTATAAATGATATTAGAGACGAGTCTAATAAAGAAGGTGTTAGAATTGTCGTAGAGTTAAAATCTTCTGCAGTTCCTGAAATTATAAAAAACCAGTTATTTCAATACACACCTTTAAAAACTTCATTTAGCAGTAATATGTTAGCTTTAAAAGAGACAAAACCTCTAACGTTAAATCTACGAGATGGTCTCTCATACTTTGTTAATTTTAGAAAAGACGTTATTACAAAAAGAACTGTTTATAAGCTTAATAAAGCTCGTGAAAAAGCCAATATTTTAATTGGATTATCAATAGCTGTTAACAATATAGATGCTGTTATAAATTTAATTAAAAAATCTAAGACACCCACTGAAGCAAAAGAAAAATTATTATCAACCAAATGGACTATAAAATCTAATATAGCTCAGTATATTAAACTCATAAATTCCTCTAATAAGACCTCATCGTCTAAAGTTTCTTTAGACGAAGAACAAGCTAAAGCAATACTAGAACTTAGATTACAAAAATTAACTGCTTTAGAAAGAGACGATATACTCAATAATCTTAAATCATTAGTTGAAGATATAAATACCTACCTAAAAATATTAAATTCGGATAAGCAATTATTGAAGGTATTAAAAGGTGAGTTGATTGAAATTAAAGATGGTTTTGCTACAACAAGAAAAACTGAAATTCAAAAGCATGATATAGAAGATATAGATACTGAAGATTTAATAATTGAAGAAGATGTTGTCGTTACAGTTTCACATCAAGGTTATATTAAAAGAGTATTAAAATCTTCATATAAGGTTCAAAAAAGAGGTGGTAAAGGGAAGAACGCAATGACTACTAGAGACGAAGATTTCTTAGAGCAAGTTTTTGCTGCAACAACAAGAGATACTATTTTATTCTTTACCTCGGTTGGTAAGGTTTATTCTATGAAGGCTTATGAACTTCCTGCAGGTACTCCAACTTCACGGGGTAAAGCTATAGTCAACTTAATTCCAATTTCAAAAAATGAAAAAATCTCATCTATTCTCTCTCTGCCAAAAGAAATTAACGACTTTGATAATTATAATTTGGTATTTGCAACAAACCTCGGAAATATAAGAAAAAATAAATTAAAAGATGTGGCTATGAGTGGAACTAGAAAACTATCTCGTTCTGGTAAAACGGCTATAAAATTAAAAACAGGTGATAGACTAATAGGTGTTATTTCAGTAATTGAAAATGATGATGTTCAATTAGCTACCACTAATGGAAAATCTATTAGATTTGCTACAAAAGATTTAAGAGAATTTTCTGGTTTAGGTTCAGCGGGTGTTAGGGGTATTAAACTTGCCAAGGATGATAAAGTAGTCTCAGTTTGTAGCCTTGTTCATAATAAAATATCCATCGACGTAAGAGAGTCTTATTTAAAAGCAAAGAACGAAGCTAAAAAAGACTTATCTAAAATAAATAAAAAATTTCAAGAACTTGCCGAAACTGAGGAGTATCTTCTATCTATTACTGAAAATGGATATGGAAAATTAAGCTCTGCTTATGAATATAGAATTACAAATAGAGGAGGATCCGGTGTGACTAATATTACAATAACACCAAAAAATGGAAGAGTAATTCAATCTCTAAAAGTAAATTTAGATGATAATATAGCTTTAATATCAGACTCTGGTAAATTATTAAGGTGTAATGTTGGAGATAATATTCGAGTTGTAGGTCGTGTATCACAGGGTGTATCTGTCTTTAAGATAGATGCAAAAGAAAAAATAGTATCTGTAGCTCGATTAGAAGATTAAATTATAAATGTCAAAAATAGGTATCTACCCAGGATCTTTTGATCCAATTACTTATGGTCATCTTGATATAATTCAAAGGAGCCTAAATGTTGTTGATGAGTTGATAATTGGAGTATCAAACAATAAATCTAAAGACCATTTAATATCAGTTGACGATAGATTAGAATTGATAAATCAATCTATTCAATCATTGCCAAAAGAGGATTTAGATAAAATTAAAGTTGAAAAATTTGATAATTTACTTGTTCATTATGTCAAATCAAAAAATGCTTCTTTAATCATACGAGGTCTAAGAGCTGTATCAGATTTTGAATATGAATTTTTAATGACAGGAATGAATAGAACTATAGACAAAGAAATAGAAACAATATTCTTAATGTCTTCAGAGAAATATCATTTTATTTCATCAAGATTTATAAAAGAAATTCATAAATTAGGTGGGGATATTTCTAAAAGTGTTCCTAAACCAGTTCTTGATTTCTTATCAAAAATTTGAAATGTTCACATTTTCTACTTGGGCCCATAGCTCAGCCGGTAGAGCACCTGACTTTTAATCAGGGTGTCGCAGGTTCGAATCCTGCTGGGCTCACCACTTCTTACACAAGAAGTTTTGAGAAGATAAAATGATCACAGTATATTTAGCAGGCGAAATTCATAGTAATTGGCGTGAAGAAATTATTAATTTTTGCAAAGTAGAAAAATTAGATATTAAGTTTACCTCACCTGTAACAAATCACGAAAACTCCGATAATGTTGGTGTAGAAATATTAGGTGGTGAAGAGAAGAATTTCTGGAAAGACCAAAAAGGAGCTAATATAAATTCGATTAGAACTAAAAAGTCTATCCAAGATTGTGACTTAGTAATTGTTAAGTTTGGAGAAAAATATAAGCAATGGAATGCTGCCTTTGATGCAGGTTATGCAGCAGCTCTCAACAAGTCAATAATTGTTATTCATAACGAAGATCAACAACACGCTTTAAAAGAAATAGATGCCGCTGCTTCAGCAGTAGCAAGTGATACAAAGCAAGTTATTCGTATCTTAAAATATGTATTAGAAGGCTCTTTATAAATTTATTTTGCTGTCCATCCACCATCTATGACTAATGATGATCCTGTCATCATTGATGATGCATGAGAGGCCAAATAAACAACAGCGGTGGCTATATCACTTTCAGTCGCAAATCTTCCAAGAGGAATATTATTCAAAGTTTTCTTTTTAAAACTTTTATCTAGGAAGAATTTTTTTACCATGGGTGTTTCAACAAAAGTAGGACATATAGAATTCACTCTAATGTTATTAGAAGCTAAGTCTATCGACATACCTTTAGTTAATCCCTCAATACCAAATTTTGTCATGTTATAAGTGCTTCTATTAGGGGCTCCAACTTTGCCTAATTGAGAAGACATATTAATAATACTCCCCCCAATAGATTTTCTATTTTTAGATTGTAACATTTTATTAGACGCTAATTGAGCTATGTGAAAAGCTGATTTGATATTTAAATCAACCATATAATCCATATCTTTCTTTTTAATTTTTGTAAAATGTGAAGGAATATTAGTACCAGCATTATTTACTAGAATATCAAGTTTCTTAATTTTACTAAAAATATCAATCACTTGGTTATTATTTAATATATCACATACAAAATATTTACATTTTCTTTTTAATTTTATTATTTCTTTTTTTACTTTTACAAGATCTGATTCAGTCCTACTTAAAATAATTAAATTTGCGCCAGCTTCAGCAAGGGCTATTGCTGAAGCTCTTCCAATGCCTTTTCCCGCACCAGTGACTAAAGCTATTTTATTTTTTAAATCTAAACTCTTTAAATACATTCTTATTATTTCTAGTTATTTTTAATTTTAGATACAGGTTTTCCGTATCCAACATTAATACCACCATACCTTCTTGCTCGAACATTACATTGTTCTGCATGGCCTATAAAGCCCTCTAAGTGTGATAATCTTGAGCCATACTCAGCTATTTTCGTTGCTGCTTCATCAGTCGTTATCTTTTGATAAGTATGTGTCTTAATAAATTTTCCAACCCATAACCCTCCTGTGTATCTTCCAGCTTTTTTAGTTGGCAAAGTATGATTTGTTCCTATTACTTTATCGCCGTTAGCAACATTAGTCCTTGCACCTAAAAATAAAGCTCCATATGAGGTCATATTTTCTAAAAACCAATCATCTCTATTAGTCATAACCTGAACGTGTTCAGAAGCAATTTCATTAGCTTTTAGCAACATCTCTTCATAAGTTTCACAATAAATTACCTCACCATATTCGCTCCAGCTTACACTAGCTGTCTCTTTCGTAGGTAGAATTTCTAGGAGTCTATCTATTTCTTTGAGAGTTTCTTGTGCCAGTTTTTTTGAGTTTGTTATCATTATAGCTGGGGAGTTGTAGCCATGTTCTGCTTGACCTAGTAGATCTGTGGCGCATATCTCTGCATCTACAGTGTCATCACAAATAACCATAGTTTCTGTAGGTCCTGCAAATAGATCAATACCAACTCTGCCAAATAATTGTCTCTTAGCTTCAGCAACATATGCATTCCCTGGTCCAACGAGCATATCTACTGGTTTAATTGTTTCTGTTCCAATTGCCATAGCACCAACTCCTTGCATGCCACCTAAAACATATATCTCATGTGCCCCTCCCATTTTCATAGCTGTTACTACCGCAGGATTTGGTTTTCCTTGAAAAGGGGGTGTTGTGGCTATAATTCTAGGTACACCAGCAACTGATGCTGTAACAACTGACATATGCGCAGATGCTACCATTGGAAATTTTCCAGCAGGTACGTAACAACCTACAGCTTGAACAGGAATATTTTTGTGACCAAGAATTACACCTGGTTGAGTTTCTATTTCTATCTCATTTAATGTTTTTAATTGTGCTACAGCAAATGATCTAACTTGCTCTTGAGCAAATTTAATATCATCAATATCTTCTTCAGATACTTCATTAATTAATTCATTAATTTCTTCTTCTGATAGTTTAAAGTGAGTAGGGGAGTAGTTATCAAATTTTTCTGAGAGCTCTCTGATATATTCATCACCTCTTAACTCAATTTCTTTTAATGTATTTTCAACAATCTCTTTGACTTTTTCATTATCATCAAGCCTTTGTTTTTCATTAGTACTTCTCTTAAAATATTCTATTGCCATAGTTATTTTTTGTGTATCAGTTTTAAAACATCAACATCCAACTGAAACAAAATATGAGCTATATCAATAGGTACCCAATTTTCTCTAATCAATCCTTCATTGTGTAAATAAAAATCCATGACTCTCATAGTTATTATTCTTTGTGTAGCCTCATAACCAAGCCAATCACTTGAACCATGTGTTGCCTGAATACTGTGCCAACCACCTGTCATCGAATAATTGCCATCGCCAATTTCTATGTAATGACCAATTTTCCAATAGTCTCTCTCTTTAAACGTTAATCTAAATGGTAATTGATGGTGTTCAACAAATCCCTTTAATCCCCTTGCTGTGCCAATACCGCAAGGTCCGTACCACATCATTTTTGGATGCCAATAATCTTTTTGAGGATGGTTTATTAATTTTTCTCTGACTGTATCTTTAGTAGCTCCCACCTCAGTTTCCGGTTTTATATTTAGACTTCTTTGCATAGTAAGACCTTGATCCAAGGTTGTGGCTGATAAATTTGAATCTAGGTTTTCAAAGGTTGTTCCATCTCCTGTGATAGGTCCTGGCCACATTTCTTCAATTCCTAAAGATGGATTTACAGGCCAAAAACCTGCTTGTCTTATAAAATCCATAATATCGATTAAGATATGAGAGTTTATAATTTTTTCATTTTCTATTTGATGAACTTCACATATTCGTAAATGTATAGTTTTTCCATTTGATGGAACTCCTAACCAAGGATGAGCAAAAGTACCCGTTAAATGACCGACTGTAGACACATAAACTCTATTTTGAAAACTTCCTCCAATGATTAAATTATCTCTTCTTTCCAAGTCGGGAAAAGAATAAATTAAAGGTTTCCAAAGAGTGTTGATTATTTCATCGACACCTTTCAATTCGTTTACTGGATGAAAAGCATAGATCTCAGCATTTTCATGATACGCATTCTTAATATTATGGCTTAAATCATGAAGATTGGACTCAGAAATTTTTTTTAGTATATTTCTTATTTTTTTTTTATTTAATATATTTTCTTTAGGATCTAAATTTATAATTTTAATTCCACTTTCTATCGGAATCCCAGTATCAAAATTTTTAATTTTACTCAAGTTATATTGCCTCACCTATTAACATTAATAAATATTACTTTGATTAACTTTACAATTCGAATAATATTCAGCAATATGAAAATATTTAAATTCTAATTAATGACGCAGGATATTAATAATCGTTTGGTAAAGTTTAGTGAGCTAGTTCCAAGTAAAATACCTTTTGTTGAAGGTAAACTAAAAGGACACCAAGATAGATTAAATTATTCTATTGTTGGTCCTGGTGTTAGTGAAGATACAAAACAAAATGTTAAGATAGCTGAGGAGCACGGATTTAATATTGGTGCTGTAAGTGCTGCACCAATGAATGGATCAGGACTTCACAGCCACACGACAGCAGAAGTATTTCTAATATTTTCTGGCTCTTGGCGATTTTATTGGGGAGCAGAGGGAAAAGAAGGTGAAGTTATTTTAAATAAAGGTGATGTTGCTTCCTTTCCTACAAATATGTTTCGAGGTTTTCAAAATGTTAGTGATGAAAATGCTTTAATATTTGTTGTTTTAGGAGAGAATGATCCAGGTGTTATTACTTGGACACCAAAAGTTTTAGAAAAAGCTAAGGAGTCAGGAATGGTTTTACTTGATGATAATACTTTAATAGATCTCGATAAAACTAAAATCCCCAAAGGTAAAGAAGCTTTAGAACCTATTAAAGAAAAAGATTTAGAAACTTATGATCATTACACATCTGAAGAAATTGAAAATTACGTTATACGCTATGAGAATAGAGATAAATATCTAAAAGATGACGAGCATTACGACTCTAATTCAATCTTAAATTATCTTGATCATTTTAATATCCACAATAAAGATTTTGATCCAAATATAGATCACAATACTGGTTTTGGCCTTACCATGCTAAAAGGAGTCAATGCTCACATTCACCCTTACACTTTAAAAGAGTCTGAAGTTTATTTATGTTTAGATGGTGAGTGGGAGGTAACTTGTAATGATCAGAAAACTATAATTGGTCCAAATGACTCCTTCTCATCTCCACGAGGGTCAAATAGAAGTTTAAAAAATATTAGTAATCAAGAAGGAAGCATTTTTATTATTCGACAAAAAAATCTCTAAATATGAAGGGGTTTGATAAAAATTTTTTAGATCTTCCAGATTATATTATAAAAATCACTTACCAAATTTGGGAGAAGAAAGATGTTGAGTCAATTAGAGATTATTATGCCGAGGGAATTCCAGTAAGATCTCCTGATGGTGTAATATATGGACCTGATGTAGTTGTTAAAGCAACTTATGCTACCTTAAATGAATTTCCAGATAGACAGCTATTAGGAGAAGATGTCATCTGGATCGGCGATGAAGAACATGGATATTTATCCTCCCACCGAATTTTATCAAAAGCTACACATTTAAATGATGGTATTTACGGAAAGGCAACTGGAAAAACTTTAAAGTATAGAGTTATCGCAGACTGCGCTTGTAAAAATAATCAGGTTTATGATGAATGGCTTGTAAGAGATCAGGGCGCTATTGTACGTCAGTTAAATATTGATCCTAAAAAACAAGCTGCAAACTTAATTGAATTTCAAGGTGGCAAAGATAAATGCTCAATACCTTTTAACAACAGTACTTCACATGAAATTAAATATTTACAAATACCTATATCCTCAAATAATACTGGAACTAACTATGCGAATATATTAAAGGAAATTTTTTATAGCAATTTCAATGTTATAGATAATTCTTATGATAGATCTGTAAATCAAGAGCAGCCAGGAGGATTTAAAGCCTTAGGTGTTGACGAAGTAAAAAACTTTTGGATCTCACTAAGATCTACTTTTCCCGACGCTGTTTTTAAAATAGAGCATATAAGTTATTTGGAAGAAAAAAATCAGTATAAAAAAGCATCTGTTAGATGGTCACTAGAGGGAAAACACTCAGGCCCTGATCTCTTCTCTAATCCCAGTAATGCAAACGTTCACATAATGGGAATATCTCAAGCTGAATTTGGTCCAAAAGGTATAAAAAATGAGTGGGTATTATTTGATGAAACTATAATTTGGAAACAAATATTATTGCAAACAGGATAACTATTGAAACCCTTAACTAAAACTGAAATTAAAATTATTGAATACATAAGAAATTATGACACTCCAACTATTTCTAATTCTTTAGAGCTATTAGACTCTTCACTTAGATCTAAAGGACATACTCAAAAAACTATGCATTGTTTAAATCCAAAATTAAAACCAGTTATTGGTTTTGCCAAGACTGCTATTATCACATCGACAAAAAAGAAGAATACAAACATTATTAAAAATAGAGATAAATACTATGAATATATGTTTGATGGAAATTTCCCAAAAATTTGCGTTATAGAAGATAAGGATAAGAGTAATACAATTGGAGCATGGTGGGGAGAATTGAATGCTTCAATACATTTAAATTTTGGTTTTAAAGGAGCTATAACTAATGGAGCTATGAGAGACCTACAAGAGATAGATAAAAAATTCCAAATACTTAGTGGTGAAATTAGGGTAGGTCATGGATACAATCAAATTCATAAAATAAATTGCGAAGTAAATATTTTCAATATGAAAGTTAAGCCCAATGATCTTATACATGCAGACTTTCATGGTGCTGTCATAATTAAAAGAGAATATTTGAAAGAATTACCAAATTTAATTAAAAGAATGATAAACAAAGAAAAAATTATTTTTAATTTTTTAAAAAAGAATAAAAATTTTTCAAAAAAACAATTTGTCAAGAAATATAAAGAATTTTTAAATTCAAAATAGTATGGTATCTAAAATTCTTACTACACACGTTGGAAGTTTACCAAGATCTAAACAATTATCAGAGTATTTATTTGCAAAAGATAAAGGTGAAAAAATTGATAATGAAAAGTTTAAAAATATTTTAATTTCAAATGTTGATCAAATAGTAAAAAGACAATTAGAAGTTGGAATAGATTTTATAAGTGATGGTGAGATGAGTAAAATAAGCTATGCTACTTATATCAAAGATAGAATTGATGGTTTTTCAGGTCAGAGCGAAAGAAGAGCTCCTGCAGATTTAGATGATTTTCCAGAGTACAAAGAAAAAATAGCTAATAGTGGAGGTACCCCAACTTATTCCAGACCTTGTTGCACAAAAGAACTTAAAATTAAAGATGAAGATTCTTTATTGAACGATATCAATAATTTTAATAAATCATTAAAGAAATCGAACCACACAAAAGCATTTATGAACGCTGCTTCTCCTGGTGTAATAAATGTATTTATGCCAAATAAATATTATAAAAATGACGACGAATACCTCGATAAATTATCTAGTATAATGTCAAAAGAATATGAACAAATTACAAATTCTAACATTCATGTTCAATTGGACTGTCCAGATTTAGCATTAGCAAGACATATGAATTTTAAGGATTTAACAGAAGAAGAATTTTTAAAACGAGCAGAAATACAAATTGAATGCTTAAATAATGCCTTATCAAATGTTGACAGTGAAATGACTAGAATGCATATTTGTTGGGGCAATTATGAAGGTCCTCACACTCATGACATAGCTCTTGAAAAAATTTTACCTATCATTTTAAAATCTAAAATAAAATATTTTTTAATTGAGTCATCAAATCCTCGTCATGCACATGAGTGGAAAGTTTTTGAAAAAATAAAATTACCAAAAGATAAAGTTTTGGTTCCCGGTGTAATAGACTCCACTTCAAATTTCATTGAACATCCCGAAGTAGTTGCAGAAAGATTAATAAAATATTCAACTGTTGTTCCAAAAGATCAATTAATGGCTGGTACTGATTGTGGTTTTAGTACTTTTGCTGGCTTTGGAAAAATAGATGAAAATATTTGTTATGAAAAACTTCATGCACTTGTAGAAGGTACAAAACTAGCATCAAAAGTTATCTAATTATCAGATTTTTTGTTTCTCTCAAGTAAATCAATACCAATACATTTTAAAAAATGTAAATGATCAATTAAAATCCAATTTTCCGCTATTTTATCCTTATCTCTTCTATAAAGATCAACAACTCTCATTTCCCCAACCAGGTCTGTGTTATGAGTTAATCCCATATAATTTCCCTTGGGTCTCATTTTTAAATTCGGCCAACCAAACCATCCACCAAAGTTTCCTTCAGAATTTTCAAGCACATGGCCAGAAAACTCAACAAATTCTAAATTTTCTTCAAATGGTCCTGTATGACCTCTTAAATATCCATCATAGGTATATGATGCACCAATACCACCGGGGCCCCACCATATCATATCCTTATGCCAATCTTTTTCTAAATCAGAAATTGTTGTCCTCATTCCTTCACCAATTAATCTATTTGCCATTCTCATCATAAGATCGAGGGTTTTATCTCCTTCTTCATCACTTTGTTTTTCAAAGTATAAGCCATCATGAGTTTTTGGTCCGGGGTTGAAACCAATCATACCAGTTGAATCTGGCACTACTGATAATTTTAAGTGTTGCATAAATTTCAAAATATCTAAAAAAAAAGCACCATCAGTAATTTTGTTATTTTCTACTTTGTAAAACTCGCAGTACCATAGCATTACTGTTTTTTTTGTTGGCTCGATTCCAAAAAATGGATTATTAAAACTACCAAGTAGATGTCCCATATTTACAACCCATTTAGATGAATGGTTATCAACTAAGTTTGTTCCAGCATAAAAAATATCCATCCTTCTTTGTATTGGTTTAAAAGATTTTTTAATTGGAGACCAAAGATATTTGGCAATTTTATCAGCTCCTTCAATTTCATTAAAAGGATGTGTACATTTCATATTAAAATTTTTAGATGTATACTTAGATATTATTTCAACTAGATTATTTTCATCTGCATTATCAATTGCATTTATAAATTCTAATACTAATAATTTTTCTTTTTGAAAATCTGGCATAAATTTATTTATAATATAAAAAATAAAATAACAATATTCATTTTATAAAAATATTATTGCTTTAAATTTTATTTAGTAGTATTTCTTGAATTGTACAATTTAATAATTTTAATGAGAAATAAGTTAATAAAAGATATAAAACCAACTCCCTTAAAAGATGATCATATGCCTAAGAACTTTAATGTATCTCTTAAAGCCTACGGTGGAGGAGGTAATACTAAATCCTTAAACCCAAAACCTAAATCTCTATCTCCTCAATCAATGAAAGGTTTTGAGAGACAATATAAAAATATTATTGATTATATTGTCAGAATTACTTACACAATTTGGGAAGAAAAAAACATTGGTTATATTTATGATACCTATAGTCCAGAATGCCGTGTTTGGGACGAACTTGGACTACAATTTGGATCTGAAAAAATTGTATCTGACACAATTCATACTATTAATGCCTTTCCTGATATTAGATTATTCGCAGATGAGGTTATATGGGCTGGAGACGATAAAACTAGTTTTCATACTTCACACAGAACTATTATTACCGGAACTAATACAGGTTATAGTAAGTTTTCAAAACCAACTGGTAAATCAGTACGATTATTCTGTATAGCTAACTGTGTCGCAAAGAATAATGAAATATATTATGAAAATGTTGTTTATGATACTGCAGGTCTAATTAAACAATTAGGCTTAGATCTAAATGAAATTGCAAAACAAATTGCAAAAGAGGGAAATATTGGTCCTTTTGCTCCTAATTTTAAAAACTCAAAACCAAGAAGGAATATAAAAAAATTAAAGCCAATTAGTTATGAAATTCCAGATAAAATTACAAATATAAGAAAATTTGTACATGCTGTTTTCGATACGATTTGGAATAGAAGAAACTTTTCTGCAATTAATAAAGTCTATTCAAATAATATAGAATTTGAAGGATCAACAAGTCGTAAATTTAAAGGATTACCTAAACTCAAAAATTTTATAATTTCACTAATAGCCTCTTTTCCTGACCTCGCACTTAGCATCGAAGATCTTTATTGGATGGGAAATAACAAAGAAGGTTATTTAGTATCTATACGTTGGGGAGCAGTAGGAACTCACAAAGGAAATGGTATATATGGAAATCCATCAAACAAAGAATGTTATTTGTGGGGTATTACACAATGGGAGATAAAAAATAATAAAATCATAAAAGAATGGACTGGTTTTAACGAACTAGCAATTTTAATACAAATTTTAGGAGAAAAAAAATGAATTTAGATGACAGTAAAATTTTATTGGAAAATATGTATGACGCTTTGAATGCTCAGGATTTAGAAGCACAACATAAATATTGGAATGATGATATGATTTGGCATGGACCTCCTGGATTTGGTGACATTCACGGTATAGAAAATTTTAAGTATAAAGTGCTTAAGCCTTTTTATGATGCTTTTCCAGATTATCATGTAAAAAATGATATCGTTGTCGCAGAGGGTGACTGGATAAGTGCAACAGGATTTTTAACTGGAACTCATAGTGGAATATATCTTGGAGTAGAGCCAACTGGTAAGCCCATTAAAATGCAGTTTTCTGACTTTTGGACTATAAAAAATGGTAAATTTATGGACAATTATGTGATGGTTGATAACCATGGTGTTTTTGAACAAATGGGCCTTAACTTTAAGTAAATAAAAAAAAATTTTTATTTAGTTTTCCGCGACGATTTCTCTAACGTTCATGATTTATATAATTTTGTATGATGCCTACTAACTAAATACTTATAAAGAGAAGAGGAAATATATGAAAAAACTAATTATAGCTTTAATGCTGTCGTTTATGACTTCTGGTGCTTTTGCAGGTAGTCATTCACCATGTGGCCCAACTGAAGGCTCGATTAACATTCTAGCTAACGAATTCAATACATACAGAATTTTTATGGATGAAGTAAAAAGCTGTGCTGGTTCTGATGTAGATTTTAGTGTTACGCACTCTGTTGACCACAACAAATTGCAAGTAGCAGCCTTATCAGCGAACCCATCAGAATTTTCTGCGAAACTAGTAACAAATGGTTCAATAACACCTTTAATGAATGATGGTTTATTACGTCCATTAGATGACTTAATTGCAAAATATAATCCAAACTTAAATGATAATCAAAAAATAACTATCGATGGAAAAATTTATGCAGTAGCTTTTATGGCTAATGCTCAACATCTTTGGTACAGAGAGAGCATACTTGATGAGTTAGGAATAGCAGTACCTTCTACTTATGAAGAGGTAATTGCAGCTGCTCAAAAAATTAAAGACTCTGGAAAAATGGCAAACCCATATGCAGGTGCATTCAAATCAGGATGGAACCTTGGTCAAGAATTTGTAAATATGTACCTTGGTCATGGCGGAGAATTCTTTAAATCAGGTACAGCTCAACCCAATGTTAATAATGAAAAAGGTGTTGCGGCATTAAACGTTATTAAGAGTTTAACTGAGTTAAGTAATCCTGACTTCCTTACACAAGATACTAATGCAGTCAAAGAAGAGTGGGAGTCCGGTAATGTTGCACTAATGCACGTTTGGAACTCAGGAGCTTCCTCTTTACTTGACGATGAAGGTGATCAGGCAATTAGAGCTGATACAAGATTAGCTCCTTCTCCTAGTGTAGGTGGTGGAAGTATTCCAGCTACGACACTTTGGTGGGATGGTATTGCTATAGCTACTAATACATCAGATGAAAATGCTGAAGCTTCTTTCAGGGCATTAGTGGGAGCTGCTTCATCAGCTGAATTAGCTAACGAATATGCGGATGCAACAGTTTGGTTAATCAAAGACTACAAAGGCGGCAATACTGCCGGACCTGTTGTAGATGCAGCTACTAGAGGTGCCTCACCTTATCCAAGCTTTCCACATATGAGTTTATTGCACGGTGCTTTAAGTTCTGAATTGGTGGAATTTCTACAGGGAAATGAGTCTGCAGAAAAAGCATTAGCCGACGTTGAAGCTGCTTATATAGCTAAAGCTACTGAGCAAGGTTTTTTATAAACTAAACTCGAATAAAATTTGATAGGGTGGATTTTAATGATCCACCCTTTTTTTCTAGATAAGTCTAATGCCTCATAAAACTTTTTTTTGGTTTATTTTTCCAACTGGTTTAGCAATGATACTATTTATCGGCTTGCCAATTGTTTCTAGTTTTTTTCAATCTCTTCATATTGAAAATCAGCAAATTTTAATGGAAGTTGAGAACTGTGATCCATTTGGATGTACAACAAACGTTCGAGTTGATGTAGAGGCTACTGAAAAATTAAAAGAAGAAAATCCTTTAGGTAGGTTTAATGGAATTGGTACTTATGTAGATAGAAATCATTTAGCTTTTGATGAAATAGGTGAGGCTTGGAATAGCTCTTCATCAATGGGTGAATTTAAAGATACAGTATTAAATCTTCCATTTTATAAAGCTTTATTATTTACTTTAACGTTTTGTTTTGCTGTCACACCACCAGTAATCTTTTTAGGTTTCATAGTGGCTTTAAGCATAAATACATTAGCAAAGAGTATTAAGGGTCTTATAGTCTTTGGAACTATTTTACCAATGATTGTGACACCTCTAATTGGTTCTCTTGTATTATTTTGGATGATTGACTCACAAGGTATAATCGGTGCAAGTATTCAAATTCTTTTTGATGACCCCAACCTTTCTTTAAAAGCCTCGAGTAATCTAACTTGGATCACATTAATTATTTATGGAATATGGCATAATACACCATTTGCATTCGTTGTATTTTATGCAGCTTTGCAAACAGTGCCCCAAGATCCAATTGAGGCAGCTTATATAGACGGTGCTTCTAGATTTCAAAGAGTACGTTACATCGTAATTCCACATTTATACCCAGTTGCAACATTTATAATGTTAATTTGTTTAATGGATAATTTTAGAGTTTTTGAGCCAATAATTGGCTTCTCTGCAGAAGGAGTAGCACAGTCTCTTTCATGGATGATTTATCAAGATTTAAGAAATGAAAATAAAATGCTTTTTGGATCTGCTGGTGCTACCTCAATGTTAACTATTCTCGGTATAGCAATTTTACTAACCCCAGTGCTTATAAGAACATGGAAAGAATTTAGAACTGAAAGATAAATGGATACCAGATTAAATAAATATTCAAAACAGCTGATAATTATAAACAGTATTTTTATTTTATTTTGGTTAACAATTTCAATTTTTCCATTTATTTGGACGTTATGGGGATCCTTCAAAGTAAAAGCAGATTTCTTTTCAAGAGCTGAGTGGACTTATGCACTTAGTGGCTTCAATACCTTAATAGAAACAGGCGCTACTACCACTGTTAAAGCCTATATTGAGTCATGGACAGAAGGTGAATTTTGGAGAGCTTCCATGAATACAATGATTGTAACAGTATCTGTCGTATCAATTTCATTATTTCTTGGAACTTTGGGTGCCTATGCATTATCAAGATCAACCTATAAATATACTTTTTATATTTTAATTGCTGCTCTTATTTTTAGAGCAATGCCTCATATAACTTTAGTTTCAGGTTATTTATTTCCTTTTTTTCAATTAAACATTTGGGGAATTTTACCCACTACAATTATAGTACTTGTTGCTATTAATCAGCCATTTACATTATGGCTTCTTTATTCATTTTTTAAAACGGTACCAAAAGAATTAGATGAAAGTGCATTAATTGATGGATGCTCTTACTTCCAAGCATTTCGCTACATCATTATGCCAGTTATGTGGCCGGGCGTTGTTACAGCGGGTTTATTTAGCATGATGTTAGCTTATAATGATTTTACTGTTACTGCCTTATTATTAAATCAAGAGAACTACACAATGGTTCCAAAAATAAATGCTTATTTAGGAACAATTGAATACGGCGGTAATTATATGTGGGCTGTCTCTAGTGTTGTTTCAGCGACAGCGCCACTATTCATGATCATATGGTTTTTTCAACGTCAACTGATCAGCGGTTTAACTGCAGGTGCTGTAAAAGGTTAATATTTATTTAATTTTTTTTTAATATTTGTAATATCTTCTAATTAAATGGGTGATATTCAGATTAATAATTTAACGCCAACGATTGGTGCAGAAATTTCAGGTATAGATTTATCTAAAGATCTCAATTCTCAAAATCTAGATAATATCTATAAAAATTTAATTGATCACAAAGTAATTTTTTTTCGCAATCAGAACTTAAAACCAGAGGACCACATTGCATTTGCCAAGAGCTTCGGTGATATTGAACCTCCACATCCTATCTATCCACATGTTGAAAATTTTCCTGAGATTACTTTACTAGAAAACGATCCTTCTAACCCTCCTGATACAGATGAATGGCATACTGATGTAACATTTAAAACAAAACCACCTTTCACTTCCATACTTTACAGTAAAGAAATACCACCATCAGGTGGAGATACTTTATGGTGTTCATTAACAGCGATTTTTGATGATTTACCAGAAAATATTAAATCTGATTTAGAAACCAAAAGAGCAGTTCATGATATGGGTGCATTTAGAAATAACTTCAGCAGTGAGGATAATGAAGAATATTCAAAAAAATTGAACGCAGGTTTTGAAAGATTTGGAAATGCGGTACATCCAATCATTAAGGTTCACCCTATATCTAAAAAAAAATTTTTATATATTAATCCGAGCTTTACACGTCATATTATTGGTTTAGACATGACAGACTCTAATAATTTACTCTCTTATCTATTTAACTTTATGACAAAGCCACAGTATCAAGTTAGGTTTAAGTGGACCCCAAATACTTTAGCTTTATGGGACAATAGATGCACTATGCATTATGCTATTGGTGATTACCTACCACATCGTAGAGTTATGAACAGAATAACTGTTCTTAATGATAAGAGAGAAATATCATAATAGTTAAGATTAGATTTTATTAATATTTTTAACATTGAATATATTATGTTAATAATCTTCCTATGATTGATAAAAGAAAATTTTATATAAATGGTGATTGGGTGGATCCTGTAAATAAAAATGATTGTAATGTAATTGATCCATCTACAGAAGAACCATACGTTACTATTTCACTAGGAGGTGCAGATGATACCAATAAAGCTGTTGAAGCTGCTAAAAACTCTTTTTTAACATGGAAAAATACTTCAAAAGAGGAGCGTATCGAACTTTTAGAAAAACTTTTAAAAATTTATAGAAATCGCTCTGAAGAAATGACAAATGCAATATCAAAAGAACTTGGAGCACCTTTAGACTGGGCTTCATCTGCACAGATGGGTTCTGGTGAGTCTCATATTGAGGACTTTATTAAAAGATTAAAAGAATTTGAATTTGAGTCAAAGTTTGATGAGAACTCTGACAATTATATTGTCTATGAACCAATAGGTGTTTGCGGTTTAATAACTCCATGGAATTGGCCAATTAATCAAATTGCTTTAAAAGTTATACCTGCCTTTGCAACTGGGTGTACGATGATCTTAAAACCATCTGAGATGGCACCTTTATCAGGTTTATTATTTGCTGAAATGATACATGAAGCTGGTTTTCCTGCTGGTGTTTTCAATTTAGTAAATGGAGACGGTGCTGGTGTTGGATCACAAATCTCAGGTCATCCAGATATTGACATGGTTTCTTTTACTGGTTCAACTCGTGCTGGGAAACTAATTTCTAAGAATGCTGCCGATACAATTAAAAGAGTTTGTTTAGAACTTGGTGGAAAGGGCGGTAATATAATTTTTGCAGATGCATACCCAAATGCTGTTAGAGATGGTGTAAGAAATATTATGAGCAATGCTGGTCAATCGTGTGATGCCCCAACTCGTATGTTAGTTGAGAAATCTATTTATGAAAAAGCTGTCCAAGAAGCTGCAGATGAAGCTAATAAGATAGGTGTAGATTTACCCTCTAAACCAGGTGACCACATTGGCCCTGTGATTAATAAATCACAATTTGATAAAATACAGTCATTAATTCAAAGTGGTATTGACGAAGGGGCAACTCTTGTAGCTGGTGGAGCTGGCAGACCATCTAATTTTGAAAAAGGTTACTACGTTAAACCAACAGTATTTACGAATGTAAAAAATGATATGAGAATAGCTAAAGAAGAAATATTCGGTCCAGTACTGTCTATTATTCCATTCGACTCTGAAGAAGAGGCAATTTCAATCACTAATGATACCCCTTATGGTCTTGGCAATTTTTTGCAAACTGAAAATAAAGAGAGAGCTAGAAGAGTTTCAAAACAACTTAGAGCTGGTGTAGTTCAAATTAATGGAAATGCTCCTGACTCAGGAACACCTTTCGGTGGATACAATCAATCTGGAAATGGTCGAGAGGGTGGAACATGGGGCCTACATGAATACTTGGAAGTTAAAGCAATAAGTGGGTGGAAGTAGATGATAGGATTTGTCATGGTTGGAACAAACGATTTAGACAGAGCTATTGATTTCTACGACGCTATTCTTGAAATAATCGATTTAAAAAGAGTAGAAAAAACAGAAACATATGGGTCTTATGCTTCAAAATCAAATTCCGAAGCAATAGAATTCTACGTTACTATTCCACACAATAAAGAAAATGCCACTGTGGGTAATGGAACTCAAATTTCTTTTTACATTGACAAAAAAGAGACTGTTGACTTGTTTCATTCAACTGCAATAAGCTTAGGCGCTAAAGATGAAGGCGCACCTGGTGAAAGATATGAGGGTGAGTATTATTCATACCTTAGAGATTTAGATGGTAACAAGATTTGTGGTTACACGTATTTAACTAAGTAGATATATAATTAATTTCAATGTCTTATACTAATATTGAAAATAAATTAAATTCTGGTGACATTGTAGTATTAGATGGTGGAATGGGTGCTGAATTAGAAAACCTTGGAGCTTCTATGGATAAAGATCTTTGGTCGGGGAGATGCTCTATTGATGAACCTGATATTGTATACAAAGCACATCAAAACTTTATAAATTCAGGAGCTGATATCATAACTACAAACACATATGCTAGCACTCCTATTTCTATGAAAGAGTATGGTTATGGACATCACATTGAAGAATGGAACAATGCCAGTGTAAATATAGCTAAATCAGTGGCAAATAATTCTGATCGTGAAATAGCTGTAGCTGGTTCAGTATCAACATATGGTAGTTGGGATAAAATTGAACCTAAATATTTAAAACCAGGTTTTATCCAACAGATAAACATTTTATCTAATGCTGGTGTAGATTTAATTATTCTTGAAGCAATGACTTCATCTACCAGAACTATTGAGTCATTACTAGATAGCTCTGATCAATTTGATCTACCAGTATGGCTTTCAATATCATGTGCTTTAGATAGAAAAAGTAATAAGCTTATGCTTGGCTATCAAGAAAGTTTAAATAACTCTGAAGCTTTTTTTTATGATGATTTTGAAAGCACGATAATTAAATTTAAAGATATGCACAATGGACCTATTTTAATAGCTCACTCTGATATTAAGGTTGCTAATCAAGCAGTTATTACTGCTAAAAAAAACTATGGTGGAATTGTTGGTGTATACCCTAATAATGGTTTTTTTAAAAAACCTAATTGGAATGTTATAGAGAGTATTTCCCCAAAAGATTATTTAGAAGAAGCACAACAGTGGGTTGATAATGGTGCCCAGATAGTAGGTGGTTGTTGTGGAATTAGTCCTAACCATATCAAAGCACTATCAAATTTAAAAAATTAATTCTTATCTAAGATTGAAAATTTATAAGAAGATGTATTTTCCATTAGTAAATTCGTATCTATTTTTACTCCTAATCCCTCTCTATTATCTAATTCAATTAATCCATTATTTATTTCGAAGTTTTTATCACAAAACTTTAAAGTATAGGGAATATACTCTGGGAAAAATTCAGCCATCTCTGTATTAGGAAAACTCATACATAAATGGACCATCGCTGATGCTGCTATTGACATAGAATTCCAACAATGAGGAGAAACTCTTACATTATTTTTATTAGATAGTTCTATTATTTTTATCATATCAATAATTCCCCCAACACTTGAAATATCTGGATTAAATATATCAACAGCATCTGCAGATAGAGTTTCAATGAAATGATTTATTCCACATTGTTTTTCTCCTGTAACAATTCTTAAACCTGTTTGATTTTTAATTTCTTTTAGTGCCCGAGTAGCTTCACCATCAACTGGCTCTTCAAACCAATACGGTTTAAATTCCTTAACAAGAGGAGCTAATTTTAACGAAACATTTTTATTTTTAGGACATGCTAGGTCTAACATAAGAGGTATATTAAATCCCATTGTCTTCCTTATTTTTGAAACACAGATAGCAGCTTCATCAATTGTTCTTTTTTGAAGAGGATATATTTTTATACCTCCATAACCCTGATTCAATATTTCTTCACATTTAGATGATAATGTCTCATCATTTTTAAAATCTTCACTCCAAATAGTAGCGTAAACAGGAACTTTATCTCTATATTCACTCGATAAAATTTTATAGAGAGGTTTATTTTTCTTTTTACCCTCAATATCCCAAAGACTCATTTCAATAGCACTTGTTGCAGCAGAAAAGTCAATTCCACGATGTCCATCTGCTATCTCTTCAACTTCTTTATGAAATATGTTTGGAGTTAAGTTTTCTATATGTGATAGTGAATTAATAAGATTATGAATTATTTCCACAATACCTTTTTCTCTTGTGGGCAATGTAAATGCTTCACCCCATCCATAAAATCCTTCATTGGTAGATAGCTTAAGAAATATAAAAGGTTTAATTTGAGACCATCCATCATCACTTTGTTTTGATTTGGTAATCCAGGTTTCTACTTTACTTATAAAACTCATTTATTTATTTAAAATTTTTCAATTAATTTCTTTAAGTGTCCATCGCTTACCCCACAACACCCACCAATTATTTGTATTTGATCATCAATAAATTCTAAACAGGAATTTGCAAATTCATCTTCTGTACTCATAGCAATAGCCTCATGCGTACTGGTATCAAATTTATGTATTTCTGGATAATACATCATTGGACCTTTCCAATAATCTTTTATTATTTTCAATCCACCAGAACTATCTTGAAACCATGTGTGCATAATACCATAAACATCTCCACCAATATTTGTAAGTGTTTTTATTATGTCTTCAAATTGAATAATATCATCTTCGGGTAAAAATTTAGGTTGCTCTCTGTATTTTTCCTCATCATAAATTAATGATTTTTCTTTTTCTGCTCTAAAATTTCTTCCTACTATACTGTTGTCAAATTTACTTTCACAACAACTTAGACCAACCCATACGGGAAGACCAGTCTGTAAAGCCGCATTTAGTAATATTTCAGAATGATTTATATCAAGTAGCATTTCTAAAATTAATAAATCTACCCCAGAGTCTTTTAGTATGTTTGCAGCTTCAACATAATTTCTTTCTTCTTGTTTATATGAAGGAATAAATTTAGGGTTAGGAACAAATTCATTTTCTTTTAATGCAAAAAAATTTGACAGACTTCCAGCTATAGCAACTTTTTCAGTTTTATTAGTGTTTTTGATTGCTTTTCTTGCTAATTCAACAGATTTAATTAAAAACATTTTTGTTTCATTTTCACGATTTAAGCTATCTAGAACATGTCTACTTGTTGCAAATGTATTTGCAGTAATGATATCACAACCAACATTTATAAAATTTTCGTGAACTTTTATTACTATATCAGGTGAGGTTATTGTAGCTAGTGCAGCAAATGCTGGACTCATAGCTCCACCTAATTTTGCTATCTCTGAACCATTTCCACCATCTAAAAAAATTTTTGATTTATTTTTTAATTTTTCTTTAAATATCATATATTTTTTGGATTTGGTGCTAGAACAACTGCTAAAATTCCTCCGATCACAATCATCGAGCTTCCAATTATTTCTCTTAAACCAAATGGTTCATCCGTAAGAATACTTGAACTTGTGACTCCAACTAATATTTCGGATAAAAAAAGTATTGAACATAAACCAGCTCCTAATTTACTTGGTGACCAAAATATAACCACACCCGTAGGTATAAAATAAAAAACAGATATAAAGAAAAGAAATGAAGACATAGCAACAAATGAATCTAATGTAGGCACTGGTCCTAGATAATCTGTTAAAAAGAAGCCAGTAACTATGTTGAACAAAGTACCATAAAAAAAGAAAGAAAAAATTGTAGGAAATACACCATCAGTCTTAACAATTTCCAAACGTATCATTCCAGCTGCAAATAAAGCTCCACCAGCAAGAGCCAACCAATCACCTGCATTCTCTGGCAATGGAATGATTGTTTGTTTACTAAATACAATCCATAATCCTCCTAGAGCTAAACCAAGTGTTAATGCTCTTTCAGCTCCTGGTTTTTTCTTCAAAAATATAATTTCAAAAATAGTTGTCCAAATAGGAGTCATATAAAAAAGAATTAATGCACGAACAACGTCCGTTAGAAGAAAACTTAATGCATAACAAATAAAACCACCTCCACAAAGTAACCCTGTTATTGGTAACTCTAAACCAAAAGTCCTTCCTTTAACTTTTCGCCACAATGCAATAGGGGATAATATTAGAACTCCAATAATCATTTGTGCAATAGTTCCCCAACCACCTGTAAGCCCACCATCTTCTAAAATTCTTTGTGGTAACCAATATATTCCCCAAGATCCAGCTGATATAGCTAATGCAAATGCTATTTTGTAATGATGAGGATGTCTCATTATTAATTAATCTAGCAGAGGTTTAAAGTTACTAAAGTTAAATATCTCTTCATACTTTTTTACAAAAGCAAATAATTTCAAATCACTTTTGTTTTTTCCAATTATTTGCATACCCATAGGTATACCTTTTTCATCAAATCCCACAGGAACAGTAATTGTAGGTAATTCAAGAAGACTTGATAATATGAAAATTTCCAACCAACGATGATAGGTATCTAGTTCAAAAGAATTTATTTTTTTTGGAAATTGAAGAGTTTTATCAAATGGAAAAATTTGTGCTGATGGAAGGGCAAGAAAATCAAAATTTTTAAATATGTTTTCTATCTGCTCATTACATTTATTTTTTAGATCTTTTGCAATTTGTAAATCTTTATCACTTATATTTTTGCCATTATTGTATTCCCATATAGCTTGATAAGTCATTGTAGTAATATCTTTTATATTCATTGCCAAAGTATCATCATAAATACTTTTCGATCTAAAAGTAATCCAACTACTCCATAAAGCTTCATGATCAAAATCTGGTTTTAGTCTTTCGATTTTAATATTTAAATCCTCTAATTTTTTAAGTTGTTTTTCACAAATATCTAAAATTTTATTTTCAATTTTATAATAAGTATTCATATCTGATAACCATCCAATTTTGATATTAATAAAATCCTTTTCATCTATTTTTTGATTTTTAAAAGACTGATTTAAATCAAATGAATAATCATCATTAATGTCACTTCCAACTATCTCGTCTAATAAAAATGCCATATCATTTGGAGTTCGCGCTAAGCATCCAGGTGTTGTGAGGATAGGTATTTTTCTATCTTTGCTTCTATCTACAGAAATTAAACCTGGTGTAGGTCTATACCCATATATATTAGCATACGCTGCTGGCCCTCTGCATGATCCCATCTGATCTGTACCATCTGCAAATGGCAGTAATCCTGCAGCAACTGCGCTACTAGCTCCACCACTAGAACCTGCTGCAGATTTTGAAAAATCATAACAATTTGATGTTGGACCAAACAATCTATTAATAGTATGACCACCTACACCTAATTCTGCTGTATTAGTCTTACCTATGATAATCGCACCACTTTTAATAAGGCGATCAACAAACAAAGAATTTTTTTGTGGTAAATAATTCTTGCTTCCAGGAAAACCATAAGTTGTTCTGATGCCAACTACATCACTCAAATCTTTTATAGCTATTGGAATACCGTTTAAAGGTTTATGAGTTTCTTTTAAATTATCTTTTTTGACAGCTTCTGAAATTAAAGTTTCTTTATCCTTAAGAAGAATTATTGCATTTAAATCTGTATTATATTTCTCAATTCTATCTAAATAGTATTCCATCAATTCTTTAATTGATAATTTACTGCTTTGAATATTTTGTATTATTTTTTCAATTGATTGATTTTCAAGCATAAATGCTTAACGTGCTTGATTTATACTTTGAAGAACGATTTCTTTTAATTCTAACAATGATGTTTTTTTGGGATTAGTAGCATAGGCTTGATCTAGCATTGCTTTTTGTGCAATTCTCTCAGCACAGTCTTCAGGAACATTGATTTCATTTAATCCTTTTGGAATATCTAATCTATCCAGTATCTGTTCTACATTTTTGATAAATGCTTCCACTGAATGATTTTCAAATTGCATTGCCTCAGACATTCTTTTAACTTTCTCATCCATACCAGGCAAATTAAAGTTTAGAACAGGTGGCAAAACTATTGCGTTAGTTAAACCATGATGGGTATTAAACTCTGCACCAACCATATGTGAGATAGAGTGAACATTCCCAAGGCCTTTTAAAAATGAAATCCCACCCAGATAAGAGCCTATTATCATACCGCCTCTGGCTAATAAATTACTTGGTTCTTCAACGGCTAAGACAAGAGACTTTGATATTAGATTGAGACTCTCTAAGGCGGCACCATCACAAAGAGGATTAAAACCTGGCACACAATACCCTTCAATACTATGAACCATAGCATCTACACCCGTCCATGCAGTTAATTTAGGAGGAAGCTCTAATGTTAGTTCGGGGTCAACTAATGTAAAGATAGGCCTTACATCAGGGTGCCATATACAAAATTTCATGCCTTTTTCTAGATGTGTAACCATTGCTGTTATTTCAGTTTCGGCACCAGTTCCTGATGTTGTTGGAATTGTTATTATTTTTGGAAAAGCATCTTCTTTTGTAATTTCTGGAACAGGTTGTTCAAACTCAAAATCCCATAATGGCGTATCACTATTTACTGTTAAACATATCGATTTCCCTCCATCCATCGCACTACCGCCTCCAATAGCAATAATAGCATCGTGTTTACCACTTCTAAATTGATCACATCCTTTAGATATTTCATCATCACGTGGATTTGGTGATATATCATAAAAAACTTCAGATTTGATATCATTTTTGGACAGTAACGTTTCTAATTTATTAATAAATGGAAGATCTTTGCTACCACTGTCTGTAACGATTAATGGATTTTTAATCTCAAATTCTTCACAAAATTTTCCAATCTCATTAAATCTTCCTGGACCATAGTATGTAGTTGTCGGAAATGTCCAATCTTGATTAGAGAGTATGTCTATTTCATTTAGTTTAAAGTTTTTCATTTAAGATAATAAAGTTTATAACAAGTTCATAGCGATATTAAATGATTAATTTTATAAATAATCAAAAAAATACTTTTCTGGCAATCACTGCAATGGTAGTTGGAGTTATATTTATAGATATACATGGATTGATTGTAAAATATTTAGGAGGTGAGTATTCAACTATTCAATTAGCACTTTTCAGAAATACTTTTGCTATTATTCCTTTAATACTTTTATTAATTTATAATAAAGAGAGTTCAGATCTTTTTAAAAATTTAAGTAAAAAATTTATTTTATTTTGTTTTGTTAGAGGTTCGTGTTTTTTAGCAATTAATATTCTATATTACATTGCTATAAATAATATGGAGTTTGCAACAGCATCTACTCTTACTTTTTCATCAACTTTTTTTATAGTTATATTGTCTATTTTTTTTTTAGGGGACAAGGTGGGCATATATAGATGGTCTGCTGTTATAATTGGCTTTATTGGAGTTGTTATGATTATGAGACCAAATAGTAGTATATTCTCATACTACTCAATTTTACCAATACTAGTTGCATTTTTATGGGCTGTACAAGTCATAGTATTAAAATTTATCCCAGATAATTTTTCTACAGGTAAAATACAGTTTTACTCTTTATTCTCGTCTTTTCTTGGCTCTTTAGTTTTTATTTTTTTTACGACAGGTCATACTTATATACAGACCCAAAGTGACTTTTTTATTTTATCATTAATTGGTATTTTTGGTGGTACTGCTGCCATCCTTTTTATTTACTCGTATAGGTTGATTGCAGCTAGCAAAATAGCTGTCTTTGAATATTTAGCAATACCATCTTCATTTATACTGGCTTGGATATTTTTTGGTGAAGCACCTTTTGATCAACTTTTTCCTGGAGTATTATTAATAGTTTTTGCAGGTTTAATTATTATATGGAGAGATAAAAATAAAAAGATTAATAAGCCAAACTAAAAATTAAATTATTTTGACTTCATAGATTTCATAACAATTGTTCGATCAATTTCACCAACTAACTCTCCTGAATTAGAACTTATAATAGGGTAGGAGGTATCATCTTCACAAATTTGATCGATTAAAGACTCGATTTTAGCGTTTTCATCAATGCACTTTGTTTTATCTAAAAATAAGTTTTTAGATTCTTCAGAGCATTCTTTACGCATAACTTTTCCTGCACTTAGTACTTTATATTTAGGAACATCTTCACAAAAATCTTTAACATATTGATCGACAGGGTTTGCCACAATTTCTTCTGGTGTTCCTACTTGGGATATCTCACCATCTTTCATAATAGCAATATGATCTCCCATTTTTATAGCCTCTAAAAAATCATGAGTAATAAAAACCATAGTTCTTTGTAATTTTTTTTGAATGTCTAAAAGTTCATCTTGCATTTCTCTTCTAATAAGAGGGTCCAAAGCTGAAAAAGGTTCATCGAATATCAATATTTCAGGTTCAACCGCCATAGCACGGGCTAAACCAACTCTTTGTTGCATACCCCCAGATAACTCTCTTGGATAGTTGTTGTGCCATCCTTTTAAACCAACAAGATTTAAAGACTCCATTGCCTTGTCTAGCCTATCTTGTTTTTTCTCTCCTCTAATCTCTAATCCATAAGAAATGTTTTCAAGCACAGTTCTGTGTGGGAAAAGTCCAAAGTGTTGGAATACCATGCTCATTTTATTTCTTCTAAGATCTAATAAGCTATTTCTGCTAATCTTGGTTACATCTGTGTCATCAATAATTACAGATCCTGAAGTAGGTTCAATTAATCTTGTCAAACATCTCACTAAAGTTGATTTACCACTTCCTGAAAGGCCCATGACAACAAAAGTTTCTCCTTTTTGTATAGAGAAACTTACATCCTTTACAGCAACAACATGTCCTGTTTTTTCTTGAACTTCATCTCTAGTTAAATTTGGATCAAGATTTTCTAATATTTTCTTTTCATCACTTCCAAAAATTTTCCATATATTTGAGCAAATAATCTTATCCATAGTAAACCAAATTGTTGATATTATATTGTGAATTAATACTATTAAAATAAAATTATTTTTATTAATTTAATAATTAAGGATTAAACATAATTAAGTAATGTCTTTAGATCAAAATTCAGGTGTAACTAAAAAGCTGAATAAAAATATTATCTTATATTTAAGTATTTTTATTATTGGAGCTATTGCTTATTATCTTTCAATTACGAACGAAGATCCTACTGTTTTTCCTAAATCTATTACTGATGAATTTAAATTCACTGCATGGATAAATGCTGGTGAGGATTATTTAAAAGATAATTATAGATGGATAACTAGATTATTTGCATCATTTTTACAGGCTGGTTACATGGCATTAGAAAATTTTTTTGTTGAGTCCCCATGGATTTTAATAATGTCCTTGATGACTCTCCCTGCATTAGCTTATGGGGGTATGAGATTAGCTTTATTTTGTATGTTCACAGTTTATTTTTGGGGTGCTGTTGATATGTGGGAAGTCTCAATGCAAACTTTGGCCTTGATGGGACTATCAGTAATTTTGTCTGTAATTTTAGGAGTAATTCTAGGAATATTTAGTTCACAAAGTGATAGATTTGAAAATTTTCTTAAACCTATCTTAGATACAATGCAGGTTATGCCTGCTTTTGTTTATTTATTCCCTGCTATGTTCTTTTTTGGAATAGGAGGTGCTCCTGCAATACTTGCTACATTAATTTACGCTATGCCACCAATTATAAGATTAACTAATTTAGGTATCAGACAAGTATCAAAAGAAACAATTGAGTCAGCTGAGTCATTTGGTTCAAACAAGTATCAACTTTTATTTAAAATTAAAATTCCGATGGCTTTACCAAGTATTATGATGGGCGTTAATCAAACAATAATGATGGCATTAGCATTAGTTGTCCTTGCAACATTTATTGGTGCTGAAGGTCTAGGTGGTCAAGTATGGCAAGCTATAAGAAAATTAGATGTAGGATGGGCTATGGAAGGAGGCCTATGTATTTTATTTATGGCAATAATGTTTGATAGATTAAGTAGTGCAATAAGCAAAGATAAAGAAACTTTACCAAATGATGTTGAAAAATTTTACTTACTACCTCAAAGTCTACAAAGATACCCCTTAGCTAATTTAATAGAATTACCATTGAGAATTATAATCAAACTTACATATTTAATCTTTTCAAATATTATCAATATCTTTGCAAGTTTTTTTGATAGCTCAATTTCTATCTTTAATAAGTCATATTCTGGCATAATTAAAAATTTCATGAACCAAAGATATTTTTTATTTTCTTCATTATTAATATTTTTTTTCATTTATATATTTGATGCATACTTTTTTGCTATTGGAACATTTCCAGAAACATGGACTATCGAAATACAAAAACCAATAGAAAATACTGTAAAGGCTATGACTCTTGATCCTGGGTTTATTTCATTTGCAAAAGGTCTAAAATACTTCATTTATTTGTATCTACTTAAACCCTTAAATGCATTCCTTACACAAATACCTTGGTGGTATACGATGGTTGTATTTATAATTATAGGTTATGTAACTGTAGGATTAAGATTTGCAACAATTACTGCAATATTATTAGCTTTCATAGGGGCTACTGGAATGTGGATGCATTCAATGATCACTCTATCTTCTGTATTGGTTTCTGTCTTAATTTGCTTTGTTATAGGAGTGCCGTTGGGCGTGTTAGCCTCATACAATAAATGGTACAGAGATATACAAAATGTAGTTTTAGATGCTATGCAAACTCTGCCATATTTTTGCTATTTAATTCCTGTTTTAATGTTCTTTGGGGGCAATATTGTTTCTGCTGTTATTGCAACTGTAATTTACTCTGTCCCACCAATTATAAGGCTAACTGCTCTCGGTTTATCACAAGTATCAGGTGGTTATTCTGAAGTTTCAAAATCTTTTGGTGGAACAGGTATCCAAACACTAAACAAGGTAAAATTCCCATTAGCTGTACCTAGTCTTGTGATGGGTTTCAATCAAACTGTTATAATGGCATTTGCTATGCAAATTGTTACTCCTTTAATTGGAGGTAAAGGACTTGGTCTTCAAGTATTTAATGCTCTTCAAAGATCTGATACAGGTAGAGGTCTATCAGCTGGTTTAGCTATTGTCCTTCTTGCTATTATCATAGATAGAATTACTCACGCATGGACTAAAAAACAAAGACAAGCACTTGGACTAGATCAGTCTTAATGAATATAAAAAAAGATCTACCCCTAACTAGTTCACATTGGGGGACTTACAGAGCTAAAGTGAAGGATGGTAAAGTTGAAGAATTAATTGGATGGGAAAATGATAATGACCCTTCTCCCATAGGTTCCGGAATCGTAGATGTTCACAATCATCATACACGTATAGACTCACCTATGATTAGAAAAAGTTGGAAGGATAAAGGACCAGGTTCAAATAATAATTTAAGAGGGACTGAGCCTTTTATTGCTATTTCTTGGGATGAAGCTGAGAAAATCGTAGCTAATGAATTAAATAGAGTTAAAAATAATTTTGGTAATTCATCTATCTTTGGAGGATCTTATGGTTGGGCAAGTGCTGGTAGATTTCATCATGCTCAAAGTCAACTTCATCGTTTTTTAAACTGTATTGGAGGGTACACAAGATCTAAATATACCTATAGTTTTGCTGCAGCGGAGGCGATGGTTCCTCATATATTGGGAAGTTATAGAACTTACCTTGATACATGTACCAGTTGGGATTCAATTGAGGAAAATACAGAATTATTTTTATGTTTCGGAGGAGTCCCTTTAAAAAATGGACAGATAGCTCAAGGTGGAACTGGAAGTCACTATCAAAAAGAAAAACTTATTCGTTCAGCAGATGCAGGAATAAAATTCGTAAACTTTAGTCCATTAAAAAGTGATTTATTAGATCAAATTAATGGCGAGTGGCTAGCATTAAGACCTAATACTGATGTCGCTATAATGATGGGCCTTGCACACACGCTCTATAAAGAAAATTTATATGATGTTGAATTTATTAAAAAATACACTGAAGGTTTTGATAGATTTCTTCCTTATCTACTTGGGGATATTGATGGAACACCTAAGGACGCTAATTGGGCAGCAGATATTAGTGAAATTTCATCTGATAAAATTATCTCTTTAGCAAAGGAGATGTCATCAAAACGAACTATGATATCTGTTAGTTGGTCCTTAACAAGGCAAGATCATGGTGAGCAACCCTTTTGGACTGCAATTATGTTAGCATCCATGCTAGGTCAGATAGGTTTGCCTGGTGGTGGTTTTGGATTTGGTTATAGTGCAACTAACCACATCGGGGGTCAATTTTCTATCATACCTGGTGCAGCATTCCCACAAGCCCAAAATAAAATTGATGATTTTATTCCTGTTGCAAGAATTAGTGATTTACTTTTAAACCCAGGTGAAAATTTTGATTTTGATGGTAAAGAATACAAATATCCTGATATAAAGTTGATTTATTGGGCAGGAGGAAACCCTTTTCATCATCATCAAGACTTAAATAGACTTCTACAAGCTTGGCAAAAACCGGAAACAATTATTTCTAATGAATGGTGCTGGAATTCCTTAGCTAAATATTCTGATATTGTTCTCCCTTGTACCACTTCACTTGAGAGACAAGATATAATGCTCACACCTCGCGATCCTTATGTTGTTTCAATGTCAAAATTAGTTGAACCTTTTGGTCTCGCAAAAAATGATTTTGATATTTTTAGAGGAATAGCAAATAAAATGGGTGTTGAGAAAATTTTCACAGAGGATAGAGATGAAGAAGAATGGCAGAAATGGATTTATCAAGAAACATCTACTAAATCTAAATCATCTAACATAAATTTTCCAAGTTATGAGGAGTTTAGAAATTTAGGTTGGTTCAAAGTATCACCCCCTAAGGAAAATACATTAATGTTAAAAGATTTTAGAAATGATCCATTAAATAATCCTTTATCTACTCCCAGTGGAAAAATAGAAATATTCTCAAAAACTGTTGATAGTTTTAAATATGACGACTGTCCAGGACATCCTACTTGGTTAGAACCTTGTGAGTGGTTAGGAAATAAAAATAATTACCCTTTACATTTAATATCAAATCAACCAAAAAATAAATTACATAGTCAAATGGACCACGGCAGTTATAGTAAATCTTTTAAAATCAAAGATCGTGAACCCATTGAAATGCATCCCGATGATGCAAGTAGTCGTGGAATAAATCATGGAGATATTGTTAAACTTTATAATGACAGAGGTTCTTGTTTAGCTGGAGTAAATATAAATGACAAAATACGTACTGGTGTAGTCCAAATGAGTACGGGTGCATGGTACGATCCTGAAAATCCCAAAAATAAAAATACGTTATGTAAACATGGCAATCCTAATGTACTCACAAAAGATAAGGGTACCTCGAAACTTGGTCAAGGACCTATAGCACATTCTTGTCTTGTTGAAATTGAGTTAGTGAAGGATACTATCTCACCTGTTACTGCTTATAATCCTCCTAAAATTATTCGTGATAATAAAAAAATATTAAGACAGTCATAAGATATATGGGAAATTTACAAGAAGAAATTGATTTAAAAAAAACTATAGAAATTAGTGCCCGTAGATTTGAAGAGTCACCATATATTGAGAGAACTCAAACATCAAATATGGTTAGAGGTGTTTATGCAGGTCGATACTTTCCAATGAAGATTGATGAAGATCCATCTGAAAAATATTGGTTATTAAGACAAAAGGCTCTTATATTTGATGTTCCAGAAAAACCCATAGAAATCTCTGGAAAAGACTCTGTTTCTTTTTTAAATAAAGTCTTAACAAGAGAAATATCGACAACAAAAAAAGGTAGAGGCTATTATGCACTTGCATGTACGCCACAAGGTGGGATATTTATGGATGGCGTCTTATTTAGATTTTCTGAAAATAGGTTTTGGTATGTCCAAGCAGATGGTCCATTTGAAGATTGGTTGTTAGCTCACAGCTCTAATTACGATATAAAAATTAAAGATCCTAAATCTAGAGTTCTTCAAATACAGGGGCCTGCATCAATTGAAATTATGAATGCTGCATCAAATGGCAAGATTGATGAAAACATGTCTTACTTCAGTTCTGATTTCTTTGATCTTGGTGGTCAAGAACTTTATGTCTCCAGAACTGGTTTTACTAATGAACTTGGTTTTGAGATTTTTTCAGATGGTTTTAAAACTGATCATTTAGCTTTGTGGGATCATCTAATTGAATGTGGTAAACCCTTCGGTATGCAATTTTCTGCTTCAAGAGCCATGACTATTAGAAGAATAGAAGGAGGTATTTTTGGTAATTTAACTGACATTGATACAACCATGACTCCTTTTGAGGCTGGTCTTGATTATTTTGTAAATATGGATAAAGATTTTATTGGAAGAGATTCACTAATCAATAAAGATAAAAGAACATGTCTGTTTGGAATAACTTGTAAATCAGCTATTCCATCAGCTAAAAGTAAAATTAAATATAACGGAATAGATATAGGCTACATAACAGCAGGTGTTCCATCACCGACACTTCAACAAGGTATTGGCTACGTAAGATTTTATAATCCTGGTGATTGGAAAGATAAAGAAGTAGAAATATTGCTGCCAGATAAATCTTCACATAAGGGAGTTATTGTTGATTTACCATTTTATGATAAAGAAAAAAAAATTGTTAAAGGAATAGATAGATCAATTCCTTCCAAACCTGATAATATTTCTTTTGATGCTAAATAATTTACTTAAAAATAAAAAAATCATTATATCTGCAGGAGCTTCAGGTATAGGTCTAGCATCTGTAAAATTATTATTATCTCAAGGTGCTACAGTTTATACCTGTGACATTGATAAAAAACACATTAACAAACTGAAAAGACACTCAAAGTTTAATAAAAAATTATTTATCTTTGAATGTGACGCTTCTAAAGAAATTGAAGTTAAACATTTGCTCAAACATATTTCAAATAAAACTAACAAAATAGATGGTTTGATAAATAATATAGGTATTGCTGGACCTACAGCTCCCTTAGATAAAATTAATTCTGATGATTGGGAAAAGACTTTACATATAAATGTTAATAGTCATTTTTATTTTACTAAATATGCAATACCATTGATTAAAAAATCAAAATTTGGGTCAGTAGTTAATATTTCTTCTACTGCGGGAGTTGATGGCTTTCCAAATAGATCTCCGTATGCAGCTAGTAAATGGGCTTTAATAGGTATTACTAAAACTTTAGCAATGGAATTAGGAAAATTTAATATTCGAGTTAATGCTATATGCCCAGGATCTGTTAAAGGCTCTAGAATGAATAGAGTAATAAAAGCTAAAGCCAAAATTTTAAATCAATCTATTAAATTAATTGAAAAAGATTTTGTATCAATGAGCTCTTTAAAACAGTGGGTATACGAAGAGGACATTGCAAAAATGTGCTCCTTTTTAATTTCTAATGACTCACTCAGAGTTTCTGGTCAAGTGATCTCAGTTGATGGTAATACTGAGAGAATGGATTAATTTTTATTAAGTTTTAAATATTCACGAGTTTCTTCAGGGCTCATTATAGAGGAACCTAATTCATGAACTATGTTAATCGCCTTTTCAACTAACTGCGGGTTAGTTGCAAGTTTTCCTTTTGATAGATATAAATTGTCTTCAAGACCAACTCTTGGATTACCACCAAGTAAAACAGTTTGTGCAACAAATGGCATTTCATTTCTTGAAATTGCAAAACCAGACCAAATTGCATTTTTAGGCATGACATCTAGCATTGCAAGCATAGCTGATGTTTTAGCTGGTGCTCCCCATGGAATACCCAAACACATTTGATATAATGGTGGATCACTAAGAAGACCCTCTTCATAAAGTTGTGCACCAAACCACATGTTACCTAAATCAAAAGCCTCAACTTCAGGTTTAACACCAATTTCTTTTAATCGCTTAGCTGCTTTTCTTAAATCATTGGGTGTGTTAACTGCTAATACTGAGCTATCACCAAAATTTAAGGTTCCAGCATCAAGTGTGCAAATTTCTGGAAGTAACTCTTCTACATGAGATATTCTCTCCATAATATTGGCCATATCAGTATAAGGTCCAAAATCCATTGGGTTTTCTCCTTCACCAATATCTAAATCTCCACCCATACCTGTTGTAAGATTAATAACTACATCAGTATTACTTGATCTAATAGTTTCTACTACCTCTTTATAAAATTCAAATTTTCGGCTCGGTGTTCCATCTTCCTCTCTGACATGAATATGAACTATAGAGGCACCAGCTTGGGCAGACTCTATTGCAGAATTGGCAATTTGTTTTGGCGTCTTAGGGAGATCAGGGTGTTTTGAAGCAGTATCACCAGAACCGTTTACTGCACAGGTAATAAAGACTTTATTTTTCATAATTATCAATATTATTAAACTAGATTAATTAATAATATCAAATTTTTAATTAAATTATATCTATTGATGAATAAATTGCATATGTACTTTTTGATTTATTTGGTAAAATAAATGGTTTAATGGGAGGAATAATCAATGAGATTATCTAAAACAATAATTACTTTTATTCTATCCTCTATTCTTTTTACTGCAACATTCAGTAAAGCTAATGCAGAAAAATTATTAGCTGCTATTGCTGACTGGACCGGTGGAGAGATTTCATGTCAAGTTGCTGTAAGCATCCTTGAAGATGAATTAGGATACGAGATTGATAGAATAGTATTCGCGTCAGGAACAGGCCTTTGGGAAGCTATAGCTGCTGGAGACATTGATTTTGCATGTGAGTCATGGCCTAGTTATGCTGAAGCTGATGAAGTCATGTTAAATGGCGATCTTATTCACGGTGGAGAAGTTAAAATGACATACAGTGGTGACGGAAGTGTTAAGCTTCTTGGAACTGTAGGTATTACAGGTATGTCAGATTACTATGTTCCAAAATATTGGGCAGATGCACATCCAGACTTTTCTGGTTTTGCTGATCTGAATAAATACAAATCTGATTTTGCAACTATGGAAAGTGGAGATAAGGGCAGATTAATTGGTTGTCCAGTTGCTGGTTGGAACTGTCACGATCAAAAAAGACTTGACCTTCTTGGTTTAGATTTTGTTGCTGATGAATTAGGAACGGAAACAGCCGCACTTGCTGAAGCTCAAGGTATGTATGACAGAGGTGAACCTTTCTTAATGTATCTTTGGGAACCACACTGGTTCTTCGGAGTTAATGATTTAGTTGGTGTAAAATTAGCACCAAATCAATCATGTGATACTTTCACAGAGGCTAATAACTGGGAAACTTGTGGGGCTGACTATTGGCCAGCTACAGGTTGGGCTGTTGACTATCCAATGAACTACGGTAATCCTGATACATTTGCTAAGCCAGAAAATCAAAAAGCTTTAGAGTTTTTTGGTAAAATGGCTTTATCCAATGCTGACCAAGCTGCAATGCTGGTTCAAGTTCGTGAAGGCGGAGAACTTAATGATGTTGTAGCAGAATGGAAAGCTAATAATAAATCTACATGGGAGAAATGGTTACCATAATTGTTGGATAACCAAAAATTCCTATTTTAATTTTTAGGTCCTGCTTAACGCAGGACCTACAAGCCACTTTCTTTAAAAAACTTGATTAACTTTGACCAATTCACTTTATTCAAATCTAATTGAACCGAATTTAAACAACAATAATACTTTTTTAATATTAGATGATAGAACTGAGATTTCTTATAAAGATTTTATTTCACTTTCATCTAAAATTTCTCACAAACTAACTAATCTAGGTTTAAAAAGTGGTGATCATATACTTGTTAAATCACCTAAATGTATAGAGACATTATCTCTTTATTTAACATCAATTCTGACTGGATCAGTTTTCTTTCCCCTTAATTCAAATTACACTTTAAATGAAACTATTTATTTTATTGAAGACTCAAAACCATCTTTTTTAATCTGTGAAAGCTCAGAGGTTGAGAGCATTAAACCAATTTGTGACGAAATTGAGTGTAAAATTTTATCATTAAATGCAAATGGAGAAGGGGAAGTCACCAATGATTTAGAAAATTTAGATAGTTTTTTTAAACCTAATACCAGAGTAAATGAGGATTTAGCTGCACTTTTGTATACATCAGGAACTACTGGTAAACCAAAAGGTGCCATGCTAACTCATCAGAATTTAGTATCAAATGCTCATGAGCTAATAAATTTGTGGAATATTGATAATAGTGACACACTTATTCATTCTCTTCCGATCTATCACACTCATGGATTATTTGTTGCCATAAACACTTCTATGATGAGCGGTGCTACCATCAGATTTATTAAAAATTTTAATATAGATTTAGTAATTGAGGCATTTAAGTATTCCACTCTTATGATGGGAGTGCCTACTTTTTATACAAGATTGATCAAAGATAAAAGGTTAGACAAGTCACTAACAAAAAATATGAAATTATTTATTTCAGGTAGTGCTCCTCTATTAACTGAAACACATCAACATTTTTATAATATTACTGGTCATCGAATATTAGAACGTTACGGCATGACTGAAACAAATATGAATACTTCTAACCCTTTTGATGGAGAAAGAAAAGCTGGGTCAGTAGGTAAACCTTTAAAAGATATAAGTATAAGAATTAATAAAACTAAAGGTGACAAAGATACAGTGCTTAATAAAATTGGTATGATTGAAATTAAAGGCCCAAATGTTTTTAAAGGCTATTTAAATAATCCTGAAAAAACTCAAGAGGCCTTTACTGAAGACGGGTATTTTATTACAGGTGATATTGGTTACTTTGATAAAGACGGATACTTATTTATATCAGGTAGAAATAAAGATCTAATTATAAGTGGTGGTTTTAATGTATACCCTAAAGAAATAGAAGATGTAATCAATCATCATAAATCTGTAATAGAGTCTGCTGTATTTGGTATAAAAGATAATGATTTAGGTGAAGTTCCTATAGCAGCAGTGGTTATGATTAATGATAATAAAGAAATAAAAGATCTTTCAGTTTTTGTAGAAAATAATTTGGTTAAATATAAAATTCCAAAGAAGTATATAGTAATAAATGAACTTCCAAAAAACGTAATGGGGAAAGTGCAAAAAAATATCTTAAAAGATAAATATTCTTAAACTTTAAATTATAATATATAAAATTAATATGTCTTCTGCAGTAGTTTTTGGTGGTACTGGACTTGTTGGAAGTTATTTAATTAAAACTTTAATTAACGATGAATATTATACTAAAGTTAAAGTATTCACTCGGTCAGAAATTAATATTACCAACTCAAAGTTAGAAATTATTAATACAAATTTTGATAACCTTGAAGAGGTTAAAGATTTAATACTAGCTGATAGTTGCTTTTTTTGTATTGGTACAACAAAAAAAAATTCTCCTAATAAAGATGACTATCAGAAAGTTGAACTCGAATTACCTAAAAAAATTGCTCAAATTTGTAAAAAAAACTCAATAAAATCATATATTTTCGTCTCATCTGGTTTTGCAAACTCTGAAAATAAAGGAGAATATTTAAGATTTAAGGGTTTAGTTGAGGAAGAATTAAAACGATTAGATTTTGACAATCTTGGTATCTTGAGGCCATCTTTTTTATTAGGAGAAAGAAAACAGTTTAGAATTGCAGAGAAAATAGGAATATCTATTTTTAAATTATTAACACCATTATTTATCGGACCGCTCAAAAAAATGAGACCAATTCACGCCAATACTGTAGCTAAAGCAATGTCCAATATTGTAAAGAAAAATTTAGATCAAGTAACATATGAGTCTGATGAAATAGTAAAAATCAGTTAATATTATATTAATTAAACTTATGATAAATGAATAAACTTAATGTTATTTATAATCAGAACTATGATATTCCCTTGCCAAGCGGTCACAGGTTTGTGGGTACAAAATTTTCTGACCTATATAATTTTATTAAAGACTCTAATCTATTTAAAGATTTGATTATTCATCAAAGTGTATCTGCAACTATAAAAGATGTTCAAAATGTTCATGATAGTGAATATGTAATGAATGTTAAAAAAGGTAATCTATTAAAAGATCAAGAGAGAAGAATAAATCTACCTTGGAGTGAGAGATTAGCTATGAGATCTTTTTTAGCAATACAAGGTACATTACAAACATCTTATTTAGCTTTAGAAAATGGCGTAGCATGTCATTTGGCAGGGGGAACACATCATGCTTTCAAAGATTGTGGATCTGGTTTTTGTGTATTTAACGATTTAGCCTTTGCTTCAATAAACTTACTAAATCAACAAAAAGTTAATAAAATATTAATCTTAGATTTAGATGTCCATCAAGGTGATGGTACAGCTTCAATTTGTCAAAATATTGATGATATTTTTACATGTTCTATACACTGTAAAAACAATTTCCCTTTTGATAAACAAACAAGCAATTTAGATATACCTATCGATGACGGTATAGGAGATGATGAATATTTAAATATCCTTAAAAACACTCTTGATCGAGTTGATGCAAAGTTTGAACCTGATATTGTATTTTATGATGCAGGAGTTGATGTTCACTACAATGATGATCTCGGAAACTTAAACCTTACTGATGAGGGGTTAAAAAAAAGAGACGAAATTGTATGCAATTATTTTAAGGATAAGAAAATACCCCTATGCACGGTTATTGGTGGTGGTTACAGTAAAAACAGAAAAGAGTTAGCCTCGAGGCACTTCTCTATATTTAATACTGTATTTGAAGTTTATTTATGATTTTTTGAATTAACCCTTTGAATCAAGCCAAAAATTATTGCTATAGATAATAGAATCTTTAGAAACTCACTATATAAAAAGGGCATTAAACCAACAGTAACTGCTTGTTCAAAACCTATAAAGAACGATAGGTGACTTAAACCACATAAAAATATTATAAGAGCACCAATAAAAATTGTCAGAGATAATTTAATTAAATTAGCGCTTACTTCCTTATTGAAAATGAAAGAAATGAAGAAGGCAGCAACTACCATGCCGTATAAAAACCCGAAAGTAGGAGAGAATATATAACCAATTCCTCCACCATTGGCAAAAATAGGTAAACCAAGTGTACCTAAAACTACATAAATAAAAGTTGAGTAAAATCCAACCATTCCCATTGAAGCTGCAATAAAATAAACCACGAGAGTTTGTAATGTCATTGGTATAGGGTAAAAAGGAATTGAAATCTTTGATGATACAGTAAGTAAAATCACTCCTAATATAGTTAAATAGTATTTGGAGAAGAAATGGGTACCAAAAATATTTTCTGAAATTGTTCTACTCATTTATTTTATCTTACTTTATCTTCGTCCTTATAAAATCTTGGATCAAATTCATCTAATTTGATACCTCTAAATGTCTTGTAAAATGAACCAAATTTATAACTACCAAGCTGTTCTAATGGTGTGCTTGTAAATTTAGCTTTGGCTTCTTCTTCTGATTCAGCCTCAATAGTGACTTGAAAGTCGTATGACATGGTCATATCGATAACAAATTTTCTCATAAGTAACCTCCTAGTTTTTAAATACCTTAAATATCATTAAAAAAGCTCATTTGAACTAAAAAAATATAAAAATATTGATAAATAATACGTATTGGGATTGTTAAAATCTTTGATATAAAATTGATAATTATGGATAAAAAAATTGCAATAATAAATGGACCAAATCTTGAAATGTTAGGTAAGCGCAAAGAGAGTGTTTATGGAAATTTCACCTTAAAAGACTTAGAAAATGAGTTATTTAAAGAGTCAGAGTCACTTGGTTGTAGCCTTGATTTTTACCAAAGCAATATTGAAGGTGAAATAATAAATAAAATAAACGGTCTTGATGAGTCATATGTTGGAATTATCATAAATCCAGGCGGTCTTACTCATACCTCAGTTTCATTGCACGACTCATTAGAAATTAAATCAATTTTGAAAATCGAAGTTCATCTATCTAATATATACTCAAGAGAGGACTTCAGAAGAAAGTCTTTAATAGCCCCAGCCTGTGATTGTTCAATTATTGGTATGGGTAAAGACGGATTTATTTATGCGTTAAGATATTTAACAAAAAAGCTCTAGTTCAATATTTTTTCATAAATATTTAATATTTTTTCCATAAGTTATACACAACCAATCTGTTCCTGAGTTAAAATATTATAATATAATATGAACTTATGAACGTTCCTATAGGAGGATATAATGAAAAAACTAATTAGTATTTTTGTACTTTTAGTTTCTTTTGCATTCACATCAAACAGTTACAGTAAAACCGAAATTCATTGGTGGTACGGTAACAGTGGTTTTCTAGGTGATGTAATCATAGAAATAGCTAATCGATTCAACGACTCACAAGATGAATATATGGTTATTCCTACTGGTAAAGGAAGCTATGAGGACAACATGGCAGCTACAATTGCTGCTTTTAGAGCAGGGGACCAACCTCACTACTCACAAGTCTATGACGCAGGTGCAGCTATCATGGTAGCACAAGTTAAAAATGGAGTTGTAATCGGCTTTGAAGAGATGGCTGAGAAATATGGTATTAGCGTTGATGCTGATAATTACATCCCAGGTATAAAAAACTTTTATGCTGATGGTGATGGAAAAATGATCGGTGTCCCTTTTAATAGTTCTACTTGTTTAATGTATGCAAATATGGATATTTTAAATGAAGTTGGTATTGAAGAAGTTCCAAAAACATACGAAGAGTTCGAAGGTATGGCACAAAAGATACTTGATGCCGGTTATATACCACTTCTTCAAAGTCACAGCCCTTGGATTTGGACCGAAAACTTTTTTTCAAGACATAATTTATTAATGACTGATGGAAATAATGGTTACGACGATGTGCCTACAACAACTCTTTTTGCTGATACAGAAGCGTTTGTTTACCATTGGACTAAAGTTAAGGAGTGGTATGAAAAAGGTTACTACGGTTATAAAGGAAGAGCATGGGGAGACAATCAAGCGCCTTTCACTAATGGTGAAGCTGCATTTTGGTTTGGATCTGCTGCCTCTTTTGGTGGTATGAAAGGTGTGCTTCCAAACTTTACAACTAATCCAATTCCATATTGGGACTCTGTAACTGGAGGTAAAGAATATCCAACATTCATTGGTGGTGCTGCTAATTGGATCTTAAATGGTCATACTGAAGAGGAGTACAAAGGACTTGCTAAATTTATTGAATTTATGGGTTCACCAGAAATGGATCTTTACTATCACAACATGACGGGTTACGCAGCAGTAACAAAAGGTGGAATTGAGCTTGCAGAAACAATTAATTTCTACAGAGCCTCACCTTATCACAAAGCTGTTGGTGATCAATTAGGTCTAGAGGGTTCTACTATTCCAGGTGGATATAGAGCTGGAAACTGGCCTCAAATTCGTGAAGTAATTTATGAAAATGTTGAGCCAATGCTTAACGGAGATATTTCTGTCGAAAAAGCTCTAGGAAATATGGATAAGGGTGCAGCAAAGCTTTTAAAACAGTTTGCAAAAACTCTATAAATCATAATCTTTAGTTAAGGAGGGTATTTATATATCCTCCTTAAACATCCATGAAAAAAGTACAATTTAAATCATATTACTCTCAATATTTTTTTTTAGCGCCGCAGTTATTAATTCTTTTAATTTTTTTATATTGGCCAATCATTCAAACATTTAAAGATGCTTTTACGATGCAAGATGCTTTTGGCTTTGGTTCTCAGTTTGCTGGTTTTGATAATTTTTTATTTGTTTTTTCTGATCCGTCATATTTTACAGCTTTCAAATTTACTATAATTTATAGTTTTGTTATAACCCTTATTACTGGTTCAATCGGTTTATTACTTGCAGTACAAGCTAATAAAGTACTACATGGTAAAAATGTTTATAAAACACTTTTAATTTGGCCTTATGCAATTGCTCCTGCAGTTGTTGGTGTTATGGCAAATTATTTCTTTAGTGAAAGGTATGGCCTTTTACATCATTTGTTTAATAATCTTTGGGGATTTAACTGGTATGAGGATGTCTTCGATGCTTATATTTATGTAATTATCGCAGGTTCTTGGAAACAAATAAGTGCAAATTTTATTTTCTTTCTTGCAGGTCTTCAAGCCATTCAAAAAACAGTTATAGAGGCTTCTATTATAGACTGTAAAAGCAATATTAGACGATTTTGGACGATTACATTTCCTTTACTAATGCCCACAACATTTTTTTTGATAATAATTAATATCACCTATGCTTTTTTTGACACATTTGGAATTATAGACACTACAACAATAGGTGCCCCAGGCAGTGAAACCAAAACATTAGTTTATAAAGCATATATTGATGGTTTTAAGGGATTAGACCTCGGTAGTGCAGGCGCACAGTCAATTATGATGATGATAATCGTTTTATTTATAACGATTTTCCAATTTAGATACATAGAAGGGAAAATTCACTACAATTAATGACAAGGCATATCTCATCAACTATCAATCATTGTATTCTTTTAATCGGACTTCTGATTATGATTGTTCCAGTATGGATTATTTTTGCAAGTTCAACACATTCAAGCCTATTTATTAACACAAATGGTTTACAATTTTTTTTAGGAGATAATTTTATTGAAAATTACTCAAGAGTTTTATTTAAAAAATCAGGTTTTTTTAATGAAATAACAGCTCTTAAAATGTTTTTTAACAGTTTTGTTATGGCAACAGGCATTGCTACTCTTTCAGTAATTACATCTTTGATGGCCGCTTATGGTTTGGTTTATTTTAAAATCAAATACGCAACTATTATATTTTGGTTAATTTTTATTACTTTATTGGTTCCTTTGGAGCTAAGAATTATGCCTTCATACATTGTTATGTCAAAATTAAATCTTGTAAATACGTTTGCAGGTTTAATTCTTCCAATCTCAGCTTCAGCAATTGCCACATTCTTTTTTCGTCAATTTTACAAATCGATTCCAGATGAGTTATTAGAGGCAGCTAAATTAGATGGAACGAGTAGTTGGAAATTTTTTATCGATTTCTTAGTTCCTTTATCTAAAACTATGATAGCTGCAGTTTTTATTTTTATGTTTGTTTTTGGTTACAATCAATATTTATGGCCACTAATCATGACAACGAGTGAACAATATTGGACTGTTGTAATGGGCCTTAAGACCATGTACGGATCTATATCCGATCGTTTTGCATTCGTTATTATGTCAATGATACCGCCAGTAGTAATAATAGTCTTTCTTCAAAAGTTGTTTATTCAAGGGATATTTCAAAATAAATGAAAATTAAACCTATAGAAATACTCTCACATATTATTTTAATATTAGGGGTTTTATTAATGGTACTACCAATTTGGTTTTCTTTTGCAACCTCAACCCACGATAATGTCTCGATAATGACTGAGGGTATGAAATTCTTTCTAGGCGAGAGTTTTTCTCAAAATTATAACGAAGTTCTCAATGAAAAAGGAGGATGGTCTGAAGAAGTTACAGCAGCTAAAATGTTTATGAATAGTTTCATCATGGCTCTTGGTATTGCTACACTGAAAGTTGTAATTTCTGCAATGTCAGCTTATGCACTAGTTTATTTCAGATTTAAACTTGCTGTACCTATTTTTTGGTTAATTTTTATTACATTGTTAGTTCCGTTAGAGGTAAGAATTTTTCCAAGTTATAAAATAGTATCTGATCTTGGTCTTACAAATACTTATACAGGACTCATATTGCCCTTAGTTGCATCTGCTACTGCTACTTTTTTCTTTAGGCAATTTTATAAAACAATACCTGATGAGTTATTAGAATCTGCTAAGTTAGATGGCGCTAATAGCTGGAGATTTTTTATTGATTTCTTGTTGCCACTCTCAAAGACAATGTTAGCTGCGATGTTTATTTTTATGTTTGTCTATGGTTATAGTCAGTATTTATGGCCTTTAATTATGACTACAGATGAAAAATATTGGACCGTTGTGATGGGAATGAAAATAATTTTTACAGAAAACTATGAGGGTGTTGCTTTACCTAGAACAGGGGAGAGATTTGCATATATAATTTTATCTATGTTACCTCCTGTGTTAGTTGTTGTAATTCTTCAAAGATGGTTTATCAAAGGGTTAATCCAAACAGAAAAATAAAATGAGTTTTTTAGAATTACAAAATATTACAAAAATTTATCCTAACGGAACAAAGGCTGTAAATGAAACATCTTTGAATATTGATAACGGCGAATTTGTTGTATTTGTAGGTCCTAGTGGATGTGGTAAATCAACATTATTAAGAATGATTGCTGGTTTAGAGGATATTACAAGTGGTGAAATATCATTAGATGGCAATATAATTAATAATATTGACCCCTCAGAAAGAGACGTGGCTATGGTTTTTCAAAATTATGCTCTCTATCCACATATGTCTGTATTTAATAATATGTCTTATGGTCTGAAAAATAGAGGGATATCTAAAGATGAAATTAATAATAAAGTTAATGATGTTGCTAAACTATTAGAAATAGATCAATTACTCACGAGAAAACCAAGTATGCTTTCTGGCGGGCAAAGACAAAGAGTTGCTATGGGTAGAGCTATTGTCAGAAATCCAAAAATATTTTTATTTGATGAACCATTATCTAATCTAGATGCAAAACTCAGAAATCAAATGAGATTAGAAATAAAAAAACTACAGCGTCAGATGGGCGTAACAAGTATTTTTGTAACACATGATCAAACTGAAGCTATGACCTTGGGTGATAGAATTGTAGTTATTAATAACGGAGTAGTGGAACAAGTTGGCACTCCTAAAGAGATTTACTCTAAACCAAACACTAAGTTTGTTGCAGAATTTATTGGTTCACCTCAGATGAATTTATTTCAATGCAAAATAGAAAATGGATTAGCTAAAATTTCAGATATGCAAATTAATTTAAATAATTCATTAAATATTCAAGATGCATGTATTGGCGTTAGACCAGATGATATTTTAATATCAGATCAAGGAGAATATTCTAGCTCAGCTAATCTAGTTGAGTATTTAGGTTCTGACATGATCATCTACTCAAGTGTCGGAGGACAAGAGTTTAGCTGCAAATTATCATCTAAAATTAATTTGAAAGCTGGAGATCATTTTAAATTCGATATTTCTCCATCAGTACTGCATATTTTTGACAATACCTCTGGTCAAAGAGCCTAATAATTAATTATAATAAATTTTATTTAGGTAAAATACAAACAGGTATAGGGTTCATTTTATGAACATTATTTTTTCTTATCTCTAAATATTTATCTCTATTGGAGGAATTTTCATTAATCATTGCTTCTTCAATTTCTGCATAATTTAATCCTACTTGATCTTCATCTGATCTTCCATCAGACCATAAACCATCTGTTGGTGCAGCATCAATAATATCTTGATTGATCATTAATTCTTTACCCATATCCCATATTTCAGTTTTTAGACAGTCAGCAATTGGTGATATGTCAACACCACCATCTCCATATTTTGTGTAAAAACCAATTCCAAAATCCTCAACTTTATTTCCTGTACCAACTACAATACCGTTATTACTTGCAGCAATTTGATATAAGGTAGCCATCCTTATTCTAGCTTGAGAATTAGCATAACCGTGTTCTGAGTTATTTTTGTTAAGAGCACTTTTAAAATTTTTAAAAACATCAGATAAATCTATTTTTAAGTCCTCGACATTTTCAAAGTTTTCTTTAAGCCAATGTATATGAGACATACCTCTATCGTTAGTTATCTTATGGTCTAATATGGGCATATTTGCTACGATAGTTTTTAATCCAGTTTTAGCACTCAAAGTGCTAGTAACAGCAGAGTCAATACCACCAGATATTCCTATAACTAGGGACTCAAAATTGTTAGAAGTAGCGTAGGATTTAATCCAATTTCCTATAAAATCAATCTTATCTTTTGTATTCATATTATAAAATTACGATACTTATCTTAACTAGTTTACAAAATATTTTCATATTTTAATTCATTTTATCAATCAATATATGATAAAATTTTATAAATTTAACTGATATAAAATTACTAACCTTTTTATAGCTTATGTCTTTTAGAATACTTAAATTTATCCTAAAAAAATTAATAAAATCTAGGTCAATATTAATTAAAACAGATGATACAGAATATTTAATAGACAATGGTAATGATCCCCTAATTTTAAGGATTAATAATAAAAATTTTCTAAAAAAAATTTACTACGCTCCTTCGCTTGTTTTAACTGAAGGCTATATGGATAAAGATTATGAATTAGAAAATACCTCTTTTTTTGAATTTTCAGATCTACTGATTGAAAATTATAATAAATATCTTGAAAAAATATCAAATACTATTTTTTTTAGAATCTTTCTTATTATCAATCCTTTGTTTCAACTCAATTTTATAAAGAGTTCTAAAAATAATGTTGCCAGTCATTATGACTTATCTGACAAGCTTTATGACTTATTTTTAGATGAAACTAGACAATATTCATGTGCCTATTTTGAAAAAGATAATGATACTTTGAGGGATGCTCAAAACAATAAAATGAATAGATTAGCTGATAAACTATTACTTAATTCATCTGATAATGTTTTGGATATTGGCTGTGGTTGGGGATCTTTGAGTAAAAATTTTGCGAATAATTATAAGTGTAATGTTAAAGGAATATCACTATCTGAAGAACAAATTAAATATTGCAATGAACAACTTGAAAATAACGAAAATAAGGAAAAATTAAATTATTC
>CACKAZ010000002.1:0-113915 GCA_902598275.1 uncultured Alphaproteobacteria bacterium | reverse complement strand
CATGGTTATCAATCGACTTCAACTAGCTAAAGGTGGAAAAGAATATATTTGCAATCTTCGCGCTGCTAGAGCCTCCAATCTCCAATTTGTAAATTTTGAAAGTCATGCAAAAAGTATGGGAGCCAATGCAGAGACAGTAAGCTCCACATCTGAGTTAGAAGCAGCATTCAAAAGAGCTAAAGGCTCAGATAAGACATATGTCATAGCAATAAAAACTCATGGCTATGAATGGTTAGAGGGAACAGCTTTTTGGGAGAGCCCAACTCTTCAAGATCCAATAACAGAGGATAATAAAAAAGCCTTAGATGATTTTGAGACTGGAAAGAGCAAACAACGCAAGGGCGTATAATTTTTGACCTCTAAAAAAAAAATTGTCCTCATAACAGGTGCTGAGTCTGGTATTGGAAAAAGTACATCTAAAATATTCCTAAATAATAACTTCAGAGTTATAGGAACGAGTCTTAAAAAGAACAAAGATAAATACATCAAAGATTTTGATAATTATCAGATAGATATCACTAACAACAGAGAGTGGAGAGATCTAGCCTCTATTATCCGCAAAAAATATAGCAAAATTGATGTTTTAGTTAACAGTGCTGGTGTTAGATTAAGTGGAAATTTAGAGACAACTTCTATGAATGATTGGTCCTATCACTTTAATAATAATGTAACGGGCACCTTTTTAGCATGTAAATATACCTTACCATTACTCAAAAAAAGTAATAAATCCTCCATCATAAATTTAGCTTCCATAAACAGTATCAGGGGAGTTAAAAAATATGTTGGCATATGCAACCTCAAAGAGTGCAATAGTATCTTTTACTGCTTCTTTAGCTTTAGATTTATCCAAACATAATATAAGAGTTAATGCTGTTGCTCCTGGTGCCATCGATACCCCAATGCTCGCTTCTTTCAAAAAAGATCTAACATCAAAAGAGTATCAAAAAAGAATGCGTGATAATCACCCTATTGGCAGGATTGGTAAACCGGAAGAGGTGGCAAGTGTAATTTACTTTTTAGCAAGTGAAGCATCGTCCTTCATGACAGGTTTAACGATACCAGTAGATGGTGGAAGAAGCATTAGGTAAATTTTTAATTTTCTAATTTCAAAATAGTAACATCTGCCTGTTTCATATTTTTTGACCCCATAATAATCTCTCCCTCAAAAAAATTAGGTATCTCAATAATCTCTTTTCCATAATTAGTAAAAAATAATAGATTTCCTCTCTGTCTCACTCTTAGATATTCAGGAAGTGTAACTGGTTTTAATCCTGCTGATATCATCTGTTCTTCCATTATTGCTTTGAGCAAATTTTCATCAGGCCATCCACATAAATAGCTTCCTTGGTTTCCACTAGTAATAACCGGAAAGCCATCTTTTGAGTTTCCCTCGGATATACCTGAGCTATTTCCATGCTCCCTCCACACGCGCAGTTGACCTTTTTTACCTTTCCATTCTACTTTAATTGGAAGTGCATAGGGTAAAGCATCTACTCGTGTAACTTGATAACCAAGACCTTCTAGGCTTAAGTTTTCAGGAATTTGAAAATTTACTGTTTTAATACCCGTTCTAGGACCAGCCAAGATTTTTGCTCCAGATGTAGCTATTTTTTTAAATGTGTTTGCATCAAGATGAGCAAATGACGGAATGATAATTAGTTTATAACCATTAAAATCATTATTTTTTCCAATAATATCTAAAGAGCCACCATTTACCCTAACCGATTTGTAAAAATCTAGCATCAAGCGCGTGTAATGGAAATCTTCAGTTTGTCCATCTAACTCTGTTATCCAACAAGCCTCGTAATCATGCAATAAGGCGATTTCTGATTTCTGTGTTGCTGGAAGTTCAATCATTTGAATTTCTTTGCTCACTTGAAGGGCTTCCAGACTACCAACTGCTGGAGTATTATCTCTGAGCATCAGAGCAGAATGCATTTGCTCTTGAGCAAAGGGTGCTTGCCTCCATCGAAAATAACTTACAACTTCTGCATCATGGGCGAAAGCCTCCCAAGTCCACATTCTAACCGCTCCATCTACTGGCACAGGATTATATTTTGCCCAATTTACTGGTCCTGGTTGCTGCTCCATTATCCATAATCTACCCATCCCTCTATAAAGATCATGATGGTATGACTGAAAGTCAGGATCACCGATATTGTAACAATCATTGATGAGCTGTTTATCTTCTCTGGCAATAATTTGCATATTTTGAAGGTTGCCTAATGGATAGCTATTCCAAGCAACTATATCTAAATTTTTAGAAACTTCTCTGTGATCGAACTCTACAAAATGACCCATATAATTATGACTGACAGGACGTCCTGGAGAGTTTTGATTAATTATTTCAACCTGTTGAGAATTAAAATTTTTAACCTGATCAGAGCTAAATTTTCGAAAATCAAAATTATGTGTTGGATTTGCCTCAGTAACAGTTAGATTGGGGAGATCAATTTCTTCAAAGGAACGATACTCCATAGACCAGAAAACATTTCCCCAAGATTTATTTAATTCATCAATATTTTTATATTTTTTTTTAAGCCAAACTCTAAATTCAGACAAAGACGACATACACCAAGAATAGGTAGTCTCATGACACCCATACTCATTATCAGTTTGCCATGCTTGCACAAATTTATTTTGACCATATCTCTCTGCTACCGCTTGTGTAATACGCTGACTCTCTTTTTGATACCCTTGATGGGAAAAGGAATAATGCCGTCTTGACCCAAATTTCCTAGCTTGACCATTTTTATCAAGAGCAACCATATCTGGCATTTGGTTGACTAACCATTTCGGGGGAGTGGCGGTAGGAGTGCACATGACAATTTTTAGACCACTGTTTCCTAAGATATCGACGATATTATCTAGCCAATTCCAATCAAAAATACCAGGGTCGGGTTCAATTCTAGACCAAGCAAATTCTGCTATTCTTACCCATTTAATACCATTTTTGATCATATTTTGGGCATCACTGACCCATAGTTCTTCAGGCCAATGCTCTGGGTAATAACATACCCCAAGTTCAGGATTAGCTGACATGTTTAGAAAATAGAAAGACCTGAGGAGTCAAAAAAGTGCTGATGATCTTGATGCCAGTCTAAATTAATTTTTTCATTGATTTTGATGGCACTATTTACGTCTAATTTAGCTGTAATCTCATTATCTTTTTCTAAGTTTATATAACACAATAAATGTTCACCTAAATTTTCTATGTGTCTTACAGTTCCTTTAAGTTTGTGGGAACCACTATTTGCTAAACTAAGATGTTCAGGTCTTATTCCTATTTTAGAAGCTTCATCAGGAGGATTAAGATTTATCAAGTCAAATTTTTCTCCATTTTGTATATTGATCATATTCATTTTAGGAGAGCCAATAAACTCAGCTACAAATTGATTTTTCGGAGAATTATAAAGTTCAATAGGAGTTCCAACTTGTTCAATGACACCCTGATTAATTACAACAATCCTGTCAGCTAAAGTCATTGCTTCAACTTGATCGTGTGTTACGTAAATCATGGTAGCAGTTAATTGACTATGGAGCTTAGCTATTTCTATTCTAGTTTGAACACGAAGTGCTGCATCTAAATTAGATAAAGGCTCATCAAATAAAAATACTTTTGGATTTCTTACGATTGCTCTACCTATTGCAACACGCTGTCGTTGTCCACCAGATAGCTGTTTTGGAAGTCTCTCAAATAAACTTTCAATTTGTAAAATTTTTGCTGCCTCTAAAACCCTTCTGTTAATTTCATCAACAGGTGTTTTGGCTTGCTTAAGAGCAAACGCCATATTATTAAAAACTGTCATATGCGGATAAAGCGCGTAGGATTGAAAAACCATTGCAACACCCCTTTCTGCTGCGATAATTTCATTTACAACTTCCCCACCTATGGATATTTCGCCTTCGGTTATGTCCTCAAGACCAGCAATCATTCTAAGCAGTGTTGATTTTCCACATCCTGAAGGTCCAACAAATACAATGAATTCCCCAGAGTTGATGTCAAGATCCACCCCATGAATTACTTCAGTTTTATCATAGGTTTTCTTAACACTTTTAAGATTTACATAAGCCATTATACGTTGAAAACTTTAGCATTTTTTATGTCAATATACATCTATGACTATAACTTTATTTTAATGATTAAATAAATTTACCTATCATAGCCTTATATAGGACGTGTCTACTAGTAGCAATTTTTGGCCATGTCAGAAAATAATTTTTTTAGGCATAAATCTAAATTAAATATTTTGAAAATTCATAATAAGATTTTTTTGGTATTCTATTAAAATTATCAAAATCAACATAAACCAAACCAAATCTTTTAGTGTAACCAAAAGCCCATTCATAGTTATCAAGTAAAGACCAAGCAAAATATCCTTTGATGGTTAATCCTTCGTTTAAACATTTTAAAATTTCTTTTAAATGCAGATTGAAAAATTCTATTCTATCATCATCATCAACTTCTCTTTTTGAATTCAATTTGTCATTATTAGCCATTCCATTTTCTGTAATATAAATTGGAATTTTATCATTATATTCTTCATTAATTCTTTTTATAAAATAGCTTAATCCTTGAGGAAAATACTCCCAATCCATATCAGTTTTTTTTAGAGAACCGCGAAGTGTTTTATAATTGATACCATCTTCAGACTCGTGATATTTAATAATAGATCTTGTGTAATAATTAAGACCAATCCATTTTAGAGGATGAGAAATAGCTCTTAAATCGTTATCATAGTTTTTAGGTAAATAATCCCCTAAAACACTTAAGGCTAATTCAGGATATATTCCTTTAAAAATAGCATCTGAAAACCATCGATTATGAATACTATCAAATAATTTTGCTGCATTTAAATTTTCTTCTTTTTGATCTAAGGGTTCAGCATATTGATTATTTAAAACTATACCAATTTCATGAGAATTATTAGATTTTAAAGCTTCAACAGATAGTCCATGTGCAAGTAAAATGTTATGCATCGTTGATACTGCTGATTTAAGATTCTGCTTACCTGGAGCATGTTCACCTAAATAATGGCTAAGCCATGAGACGCACCACGGTTCGTTTATGGTTGCTATTTTTTTAAATAAGTCCCCATACTGCTGAGATATAAAGTATGAAAATTCAGCAAAACGCTTACATGTATCTTTATTTTCCCATCCTTCGATTTTTGAGAAACGTACTGGCAAATCCCAATGATATAGTGTGGGAAATGGCTCTAAATCACTCTCTAAAATTTTATCCAATAGCCTCTTGTAAAAATCAACTCCATCCATATTAATGTCATTATTATTTTCTGGGAATAGTCTCGGCCATGAAAATGAGAAACGATAAGCGTCAAACCCAAGATCTTTAATGAGTTTTATATCTTCCTCAAAATATTCATAATGGTTACAGGCATTTAAACCATCAATTCCATTTAATTTCTTTCGGGCAAAATCATCCCATATAGACTTGCCACATCCACCATATTTATTACCTTCTATTTGATAAGATGAAGTGGCGGTACCAAAGATAAAACTAGAAGGAAAATTTTTTAGAAGAGAGAGATTATTCAATTATACTATTGTAAATATCCCAAATATTCTTTTTGAAATGCTATCATCGTATCAATCAAAGAGGTTACTGAATTAGGATTTTCTACAAGTGGATCGGCTAGAAGAGCGTGAATAGCTGTTTCCTTTGACTTATTTAGTATAGCTTTGGTTGTCAATTGAATTGTTCCTACTTGCGAATTAAGAAGTGAGCCAAAAGACTCCGGATAATTCTCTAACTTTCTACCGTGTATACCTGTCTTATTAATTATGGCTGGTACCTCAACTACAATATCTTTTGGAAGACACTCAATAAAATTATTGTTCCTTATATTTACAGCATGTTCTAACATGTTCAGATCTGCTACAATACTTTCAATAATCGGTATAGCTCTCTCATGAGGCTTGGGGTGACTCATATCAAAAAACCTCTCATAACCGTCATTGGAGAAAAAAGATAAACACCTTTTTTTGTATTTATCATAAAAGTCTAAAATACCATCATGATCGGCAACACTATAAGCCCAAGATAAATATTCACCTAAATGACTATCTGTAGTAATCGGAAGATATCCATATCTTTTAAATAGTTCAAAAAATAAACCTCTTTCGGCACCTGGATTAGAAAAAAATCCTTCATGATCATTTACCAAATCAGAATAATAATCTTTGAAGTTTTTATTAATTGAAGGATATCCATCTTTATTAGAGTCTTTATATTTTGCTTTCAATAAAATACTTAAGTGATTTAAACCTCCTGCTTCAAACTCAATATTATCTATATCAGTTTCCATCAACGAAGGTAGCTGGCGAGTCATTGAAGCAATTTCATGACATAATCCAGTTATTTTTAAGTTAGGGAAACGGGTATTTAATGCATGACATATTCTTTGCATAGGATTTGAATAACTAAATACAAATGCTTCCGGACAAATTTTTTCAATATCTTCACAAATTTCTATTATTACTGGTACTTGACGCATCGCATGAAACATCCCACCGGGCCCCCCATTCTCTCCGTAGACTTGTTTGATGCCATACTGAAGGGGCACTTTCCAATCTTGCTCCCAAAGTTCAAATCTATTTCCCACCTCTATTGATATAAGACAAAAATCAGCCTGTTGTAGAGCCTTGCTTCGAGAGGTTGTCGACTCAATATTAAAGTCTACTCCAAGTTTCTCTTTAAAAGATAAAGCGATTTCATGGGTATTTTTGAGGGTTTCAGAATTAATGTCATGAAGCACCAATGTTGAGCCAGAAAGAATTTTAGACTTAAAAAAATCACCAACGATACCAAGGCCAAAATTAGTACTTCCGGCACCTATTATTACTATTCTATTACTCACCCTTTTATTGATCCTGCTACTAATCCTCTTATAAAGTATCTTTGAAGAGAAAAGAAAATAAATAATGGCACAGCCATTGAGACAAATGCACTAGTGGTGAGTATTTCCCAGTTTTCTCCTCTAGATCCAAGCAGCTCTTTTAATTTTGCTGTCAAAATAATCTCACTAGGGTGTTTGTCTAAAAAGACTAATCCTACTAGAAGATCATTCCATACCCACAAGAATTGTAGAATAAATATAGAGGCAAAAGCAGGGACTGATAAAGGAACAACAATTTTGATAAAGGTATCATAGTGAGTCGCACCATCTACTTTTGCTGCCTCCATCATTTCTTGAGGAAGGGACTTTAAAAAATTCCATAATAAGAATGTTGTTGAGGCTAAACCAAATCCTGTATGAGCCATCCAAATTCCAGGGAATGATTTTGCAGCAACTCCAAAGAGAGCACCAAAGTCATTATAAATTGTTAGTATAGGTATTAGTGACATTTGTAATGGAACAACAAGAGAGGCAATTATTGTTGCCAACAAAATATCTCGACCGTAAAATTTCATCCAAGTTAGGGCATACGCAAAAAAAGAACAAATAATTAGAGGTATCAAAGTAGCGGGAAGTGCAACAGCAAATGTATTCAGAAATGCTTGCCCTAAACCCTCTTTAAATAGAACCTCTTTATAGTTGTCTAAAGTAAAACTTGGGGGGCTCTTAGCTGATACAAATACTCTTTTACCTTTTTTCTTTTTAAATTCATTTTGTGATTTCCAAATATAGTCACCATTTTCTAATACAGTAATTTCAGTCCCATCTTTAAATAACGCAGTTTCACCCACTTCATATTCATCAATATTTTTTGAAGTCACACCAAATCGGAATATTTCTTTTCCTTTGTTTTCTCTAAATAAATTACTTTTAATGTAATAATAATCTCCCTCTTTAATTTGCGCATCGTTGCCTTTAGTTCGATATATTTCATTTACTTCTGTTGTTGTGAAAGAAGTCCACCACCCACTTATTGCCAGGACATCTTTATCCCTTAAAGAGCTTATAAATAATCCAAAAGTCGGAGCAATCCATGCTATTACAAAAATAAGCAATAAAAGCTGTGAAAAAATTGATGTTATTGTTAATTTTTTCATACTTTTTGATCTTGCCTGTGCTTATATAAGTTCCATGCTAATATGGGGATAACACCTATTAATATACAAAAAGCTAGGACACTCCCTCTGCCTGTATCCCCGCCACCTCGAAACATCCAGTCATACATCAAGTTTGCCAAAACTTCAGTCTGCCACTGCCCATTCGTCATGGCATAAATAATGTCAAACACTTTTAACACTAAGAGGGTTATGATTGTCCAGATTACTAAGATCGTTTGTTCTAAGTAAGGAATAATTATCTTCCAAAAAATTTTTAGTTCACTAGCGCCATCAATTCTTGCAGCATCCAATGTTTCTCTAGGAATAGTTCGTAGGGCAGCGCTAAAAATTACTAAAGCAAGGCCAGTTTGTATCCATATCATGATTGCCATTAAAAAAAAATTATTCCAAATTGGGATTGTCAACCATGCTTGAGGTTCAAAACCCAAAGCTACGGCAATAGCATTTAGAAGACCAATTTGTTGATCGCCTGGTCCCCTATAATCATACATAAATTTCCAAATTACACCTGCCCCAACAAATGAAATTGCCATTGGCATAAATATTATCGATTTAGCAATAGATCCCCACCAGACCCTATCTGCTAAATTTGCAATCACTAAACCAAAAAATGTACTCATAGTTGGTACTACTATTAACCATCCTAAGTTATTAATTATACTACGTTTAAAATCAGGGTCTTTAATTGCCCAAGAGTAGTTGTATAATCCCACAAAATTTTCACCTAACTTATCGTAAAAGCTCAGTCTAATAGTTTCAAAGACAGGATATAAAATAAAAACAAATAGCACTATAAAAGCAGGTGCGATGAAAATTATAACTCTAATTGAATTTTCTAAGGCAAACTTTTTTGAAGTTCTTACCCTAAAATAATCTAATAAAAAGTTTGAAAAGTGAAAAAATGCTACAAAAAAAAGAACACCAATAAGAACAGTTATTGCGAGGGAAAATATACTCATAGAATATGTAGAAAACTAAGGGCAAATATACTATTCGCCCTTAGATAAGAAAATTATTTTTTTTTATTGACCAGCTTCCCAGCTAGCTTGTATTTCGTTTGCGACTTCCTTAGCTGACTTACCGTTGGTGTAATCAACCATACCTGTCCAGAAAGATCCTGCTCCAACCCAACCAGGCATTAAGTCTGATCCATCAAATCTAAAGGTTGTTGCATTCATTAAAATCTCATGCAGACCTTTAAATGTTTCACTGGAGTATTTGTCAACATCCACATACTTATGAGGTGTTAAAAAACCACCTTTTTCCATGAATCTCTCATTAGCTTCAGTGTGAAGCAAGAATTTCATGAACTCAGTAGTGATTTTTCTGTCATTGGTAGGAGCCATTAAGGTTCCAGCACCTAAAACAGGTTTTCCTAAGTCTTGAGACTCAAAAGGTGGGAAGTAAAAGAAATCATAGTCAACACCAGCCTCTGATCCTTCAGGAAAGAAGGCAGGAATAAAGCTAGCTTGTCTATGCATCATACACTCAGCAGGTGAAGTAAAGAGCCCATTTGGAGAGTCTCTAAAGTCTGTTGTCGCAACAGCTTTGGTTCCACCGTTTACATAAGAGTCATTTAATGCAATTGAACCAAAAAATTCCATTGCATCGATCACTCTTTGATCATTGAACTTCATATCATTTGATACCCACTGATCGTAAGTTATTGGTGAGTGAGTTCTTAACATAATGTCTTCCATCCAGTCAGTAGCTGGCCACCCAGTTGCTCCACCAGAACCCAATCCAATACAGAAAGGTGTATTTCCATCACTAACCATTTGATCTGCTAATGCTAATAACCCTTCCATACTTGTAGGGATTTCATAACCGTTATCCTCAAAGTTATCTGGTGAGTACCACACTAAACTTTTTACATTTACTCTGTAAAAAACACCAAAAAACTTTTCAAAACCAGTTTGATCTTTATATGTTGTAAGATCAACCCAAGATTGCCCTGCAGCATAGTTATCAAGAACCATTTGTTTAACATCATCACCTAGTGGAGATAAACAACCAGTCGCTGCAATATTTGCTGCTAATCCTGGTTGAGGGAATACAGCGATATCCGCTGGACTTCCTGCTTGACAGTCAATATTAATAATTGATTCAAACTCATCAGATCCCCCGTACTCGACAGAGGCACCAGTTGCTGCTTCAAAAATTGATATGACATCCCTGAAATCATCATCTTGTGGTGCCAACCAAGGACCAAAGATTGTTAATTTTTCTCCCGACAGGTCAGGGCCTGAATATGCGTGAGAACCAGCATTTGCATAACTTGCCCCAAATAGAGAAAGTGCAATTATTGCTGTAAGCGTTTTTAATATTTTCATAGAAATCCTCCTCCTAGAAAATTTGATTATAAAATGTAACAAACTAAATATGATTTCAAACAGCTAAAAGCCTTTTCATTATGCATATATGGAATATGTAAAATGCTTGTTAAATCAATGTTTTTAATTCAAAAAGGGCAAAAATCTAATATTATTTAATTTACCTATAAAATAATTGTATACCTAATTAATCATGAATCACGCGATATCCACATTTCATTGGCACTGTAAACATACCTGGAAAAAAAGTGCAAAAAATACATCTTGGTGCTTGATAGGATGCTCTCTAGGTGATTTTGGAACTATTTTATATTTTCAAATAACCCAAATCCCTTGGCCAGTGATGAGTATTATGATACTTGCGATAATTAATGGATTAATTACAAGTATAGTTCTTGAGACGATTGTTTTAATTCGACAGAACTTCAAATTTAATCAAGCATTAAAAACAGCTTTAGGCATGAGTTTCATTTCAATGATCTCTATGGAAATAGCTATGAATGTCACTGACGTTATTTTAACTGGAGGGGCAATGCTTACATGGTGGGTAATTCCAATAATGCTTTTTGTAGGATTTATTACCCCTTGGCCTTATAATTACTGGAGATTAAAAAAGTATAATATTGCGTGTCATTGAAAATTTTCATTTTATGCTCACTATCTTCTTTATTTCTATTTTCAAATAATCTTATTGCTTCTCATGTCACCGTCATTGATGGAGATACAATTAAATTAGGTGATGTGAAAATACGCTTTAGTGGAATAGACGCTCCTGAAATAAACCAAACATGTGTTGCAAGTGAGGGAAAGGTAGCATGTGGAAAAATATCAAGAGATCTTTTAATTCAAAAAGTTACAAATAATAAAATCAGTTGCACAGATGAAGGAAAAGATTTTTATGAAAGGGTATTAGGCGAGTGCTTTGTTAACGGAGAGTCTTTGAGTAGTTACTTAGTCAGAGAGGGTTTTGCATTTGCATACAGAAAATATTCTGACAAATATATAGAAGACGAAGAGTATGCCAAATTCAATAAGCTTGGTATGTGGTCCATGGAATTTCAATATCCATGGGATTATCGAAGAAGTAATTAATGAGTAATGTTAAAAATATCTCTGTAATTGGGGCGGGTATAGTTGGACTGAGTACGTCCTATTACTTACAGTCCTCAGGTCATAACGTTTCAATTTTTGATCAAAACGATCCAGGTTCAGGAACCTCGAGGGGGCACGCAAACGTCATTGCAGATTATGGAGTTCCGGCACTAAACCAACCAGATATTTGGAGAAATTTATTGCGCTATATTTTTTATAGTGACTCACCTCTAAACATAAGTTGGTCTTATTTACCTAAAATGCTCCCTTGGATTGTCAAATTTCTTAAAAACTGTAATTCAAAATCAATGAACTATACAGCAGAGCAAATGACAAGCCTTTTAAAGGATGCCTTGCCATCTTATGAAACCTTATTGACTGAAATTGGTGCCACAGATTTAGTCACTCATAAAGGAGTTTTATATGTTTGGATGAATGAGAAAGAAAAGCCAACTCCTGATCAAATAGAAGTTAGAAAAAAAAACAATGTTGAACAAGTAAGTCTCTCTAAAGCTGAGATCTTGGATCTCGAACCCAATTTAAGCAAAAGTATAAAAGGGGGCTGGTATTTCCCTCGTGCCCACCACACTTTAAATCCAGATAAAATATTAAATAAGTTATTTTTGAAGTTTCTTGAAAAAGGTGGGCAATTTTTAAAGGAGAGAGTTTTCTCAGTAAATCCTAGTCACGGAAAATTTAAGATCAACAATCGAGATTTTGATTGCGTGGTTATTTGCAGTGGTGCCTTTTCAAATGATTTAGTCAATCAACTGGAAAATAAAAGGATACTTCTTGAAACAGAAAGGGGGTACCACTTAGAATTTCTTGGAATGCAAGATTATTTAACTCGTCCAACTTGTTTGGTAGAGTCCGGTATGTACTTGACTCCCCTTGAATATGGAATTAGAGCTGCGGGAACAGTAGAACTAGCTGGTACGAAGAAAAAGATCAATGAGTCTAGGCTAAAATATATTAATCATTACGCTAAACAACTCATTCCAAAACTTCAAGATTATCAAAATTCATGGTTGGGCTATAGGCCGACCCTTCCAGACTGTTTGCCAATTATTAGCAAGTCCCCAAAACTTGAAAATCTTTTCTACGGCTTTGGACACAATCACTTAGGTTGGACTCTAGGCCCTATTACTGGAAAAGTAATCACTGGGCTAGTAAACGGTGAGACATCAAATAGTCCAGCTTTTTCAATTGATAAGTTTTTATAATGTATATAAAGCTCTTCATTTTCATATTTACTATTTTAATTTCCTCAAAATTATTTTCTAATTCGTTGGATCAAGATTACTGTGTTGGCTACCTAGAAGAAGTTTACTGGTCTTTGGATCCGATTGAAGAGATTGAGACACGAGATCAAATTATACTCTTCTTCAATGAAAATTTTGAAGGAGCTAAAGTTTTAAATTATGACTTGTATTATGACTCGCAATCAAAACAGTTTTTAACTGACTTAAATGGTGTTGATATTAGTCAATACAAAAAAGTTAATTACCCTAATTTTGAAATCCTAGTGTTGGATGCATACATCAATCTATTTAAAGGAGACGGAACTAACTACTGTCCTGCTTTTTGGAATGATTGCTCTGAGCAGTCGTTAAACTCTTTTTTTCAAGCATCTGTAGATTTTAGTAAAACTTGGAGGGGTGAAGAAAATGTTTTGAATTTTTTAAATGAATACTTTTTGGGACACCATTGCACCATGTACTTCGATAAGTCCATAGATCAAGGAATATTTATTAGTGACCTGAATATTTTAATTAGAGAATTAACAAAACAATAATGATTGCTACCTAAATCTTAGGTTTTTCTTTGAAAGCTCATTAATATTTGAAACTCCCATTAAAATCATATCTCTCTCTATTTCTTTTTTGAGATTGTTCAAAGCTATTTCAACCCCTTTTTGACCCCCTGCAGCTAAGGCGTAAAGATACATTCTGCCTCCCGAACAGGCTTTAGCACCTAATGAAAGAGCTTTTAAAACATGAGTTCCTCTTTTGATGCCACCATCGCATATCACATCAATTTTATCACCAACGGCATTAACAATTTCTTCAAGTTGATCAAAAGGAGATCGAGATCCATCTAATTGTCTTCCACCATGATTGGAAATCATAATAGCAGATGCTCCAACATCTACCGCTTTCCTGGCATCGTCTACAGACATAATACCCTTGATAGCTAGAGGCTTTCCCCATTTTTTATTAATGTCCTCAATCTTTTTCCAAGATAAGGAGTTGTCTAACATTTTTGTAAAGTAATCGCCAATACTGGTCATTACATTGGTGCCCTCAGTTACATGCTTTTTTAAACTACTTAATTCCCATTTTGGTTTTGTGAAATAATTAAAGGCCCAAGCAGGGTGTGTAGCGAAACTCATTATACTTTTTAAAGATAAATTTAATGGAATTGTAAAACCGGTATATAAATCTCTTTCCCTATTACCACCAACAGCTGAGTCAACTGTAATGGCCATCGTGTCGAAATTATGTTCTTTGCATTGATCAATTAAATAATTATTTAGTCCCTCGTCTTTATGCACGTAAAGTTGAAATAATTTTGGAGTCGAAATTAATTTAGATATTTCCTCAATGCTCGCTGTTCCTAGAGAAGAAACCCCAAACATTGTTCCAAATTTTTCTGCTGCCAGTCCAACCCCAATCTCTCCATCAGGGTGAAACAACCTTTGCAAAGCTGTTGGGGAGCAATAAATTGGCATTTCTATTTTATGCCCCATTACAGTTGTAGACATATCAATATCTTTTACACCGGTTAGCACATTAGGAATTAAGTCACATTTATCATATGCTTCGGTATTCCTTCGAAAAGTTACTTCATCGTCAGCTGCGCCATCAATATAATGGAATATCGGTGACGGAAGTCTTTTTTTTGCTAGATTTCGAAAATCTTCAAAGTTGTGACAATTGTTAATGCTACTGAACATATTTTTATATTAAACAAAAATTAAGAATGTCTAAATAACTCTTTTTTATAAAGGTTCTGCTCCCAATTTTTGTAAATAGCTTGAAGAGATTGATTTTGATACTTTTTTATAACAACTGTTTGTAATTTATTTTTTTTCTTAATATTAAATAAATTTGTAGCTCCAAGAGTAGTTCCTATTTCTCTCTTATTTTTTAGAACTATTTGTTTTATTCTCAGTGATGAAAGTATATTCATAATTGTAATATTTTTAGTAATTGGTCCATCAAGAATTATAGTATTAGAGGATCTCATTTGGTTTAAACAAAAATTAATTACAAAGGAAATATATAAGCAAATTAGATAATAAATTTGACTTTTGTTTAGCCCTTCATAAAAACCAATATTAATTTTATTTATTGAAAATCCTCCACCAGATGCATAACTAGGATAAATCAAATAGTTATGAAAACTAAAATTTTTTATAGCTCTAGTTTTATTTGAAATTTTAAATACTCCCATTAAATGATCATATTCCCTTCCACCCATAAATCTCATAGTTGGAACAGGTTTTCCAAAAACATCAATATTAGCTAGCATGTCAAGACTAGGGTTAAGGTTTTTTAAAGGTGTCTTTTGATTAAATATGATGTACCAAGTTCCCGTTGAAACCAAGGTAAAATTTTTGATATCTGAATTTTTAAAATATAAGTAGGACGCATTACTATCATGAATCCCATTAATAATTTTTAAATTTGACTCACCAATTTTTTTTTGTCCTATCGTATCCCATGCCTTCCTTATTTTTGGAAATTTCTTTTCTAATTTAATTTTTTTTACAAAAGAGGAGAGTTTATTTCTCTTAAAATCCCACAAATGCGTATGACAGCCTACATATGATATCTCAGATGAAAAACTAGAAGTGAGTTTCCATACAATATACTGAGGGTAATTAAGGATGTACTTTGTTTCTTTGATAAGCTTTTGTTTTCTTTTATATAAATAGTAAATTTGCTGACCTATATTGAGTCCATTTTCTAAAAAAGGGGAGAAACTCTCATTAAATTTAGGTGCTATTTTCTTATAACTATTAAATAATTTATCAAATTTATATTCATAATCAGTACAAGCCAAAAGCTCTTTATCATCATAACTTATAAGAGCAATAGAAGTTCCATGAGCAGTGCAAACAAATTTATCTAAATTGTGTTTTCTTCCAATATATGTAATTTTTTTTAGTGCCCACTCAAATATAGAATTTGAATTTAAAATTTTTATACCATGTCTATAAATATTTTTTTGTTTTGTTTTAAAAAATTTTATTGTCTTATTATTTAAACTATTAACAAATGTTAACTTAACGTTTGTTTTACCAATATCGAGGACAATATTTAGTTTATTAGAAGACACCATTATCTAGTGAATGATGTTATATTACCTCCATCAACATTGATAATATTTCCTGTTGATTTTTTTGATTTGGAACTTGCAAAGAAGTAAATTCCCTCGGCTATATCTTCTGGAAGTATACTTACTTTCAATAAACTTCTGTTTTTGTAAAATTCTTCAACTTGATTAACGCTAATTTTATTACTGATTGCTCTTTGTTTAGTCCACTCACCTTGCCATATTTTTGAGTTTTGAATAACAGCATCAGGATTTACAACATTTGAACGAATTTTATGACTTGAACCCTCCAGCGCAATAGATCTAGAAAGGTGAAGCAAAGAACTTTTTGCTACACTATAAGCTGATGCTCCCTTTGATGCATTTAAGCTATTTTTGCTTGAGACAAATATAATTGAGCCTCCATTTTTTTGGTCAATCATTTTTTGATATACCTCACGACTTATTAAAAAACATCCTTTTGATAAGATATCCATATTTTTATCCCAAAGTTTTGAAGATGTTTTTTCAAATAGTGCTGCGGATGCAAATCCTGCATTTGCAACTAGTATATCGATACCACCAAAAGTATTTACACTATTTGATACAGCTCTCTTAACATCTTGTTCGCTTGTAACATCCATTAATATAGAATGAACAACATCTCTGCCAAATTCTATACTAAACTCCTCCTGTTTCGTATTAAGTGCTTTTTTATCTATATCAGTTAAAATTACACAACAACCCTCACTAAGAAATTTTCTTGCAGTAGCTGACCCAATTCCCCCAGCCGCACCTGTAATAAGAGCTACTTTTCCAGCTAACTCTTTTTCTGGAGGCATTCTTCTTAATTTTGCTTCCTCCAATTCCCAATATTCTATTCTAAATGCTTCTTTTTCAGTAAGTCCTGTATATTTGCTTATACCCTCCGCACCTTTCATCACATTCATTGCATTACAAAAAAACTCACTTGATATACGGGCAGTTGATTTGTTTTTTGCAAAAGACATCATTCCATACTCAGGTATTAGAATTATTACTGGGTAGGGGTCCCTAAGGTTAGGAGATCCTTTGCTTTTATTTCTATTATAGTACTTTGTGTATGCTTCTTTATATTTTTCTAAATATGTTTTAACGATACTGTGAATTTTATTTTCATTTTTAATTAATTCAGACAAGGGAGGTAAAACCATAGGCAATCTTTTTGTTCTAAGAAAATGGTCAGGGCAAGAAGTTCCAATTGCAGCAACTTTTTTTAAATTTGTTGAGTTAACAAATTCTAAGGCGATATCTGATTTGTCTAAGTGAAGAATTTTTGAGTTTTCATTGGAGAGACTTCCTCGAATAGTTGTTATTAATTTTATCTCGAATTCAGGGTTTGATTTATTCTTGTACATGGGCTTTCCAAATGAATATTTTTTAATAGAGCTATTTAAATACACTTGAGCTCTTTTTATTAAGTCTACAGAATTTGAATAACACTCTTTACTTGTATTCGACCATGTAAATAATCCATGATGACCAAGAACTATTCCAATAATACCTTTATTTTTATGAATTAAGTTTTCCATTTTTAATCCTAGGTCAAAACCAGGTCTTTGCCAATCAATCCAGCCAACACTATCTCCATAAACCTTTTTAATAATATCTCTTCCATTTTTCATTGTTGCTAAGGCAATAATTGAGTCCGGATGAGTGTGATCTACTTCAGGGTAAGGTACATAGGCATGAAGTGGTGTGTCAATACTGGCAGCCCTTGGATTATTATTAAACGTACACATCGGGTAATATCCAACCATTTCATCCTCATGATTAAAGCCTCTGTAAATATTTTTAAGGCTATAAAATTTATCCAGATAAAGACTTGCAAAACCATCTTTTCTAATTGAACCTAAATCTCCTCCTGACCCTTTAACATATAAAATCTTTTCATTTTTTTTTGTTATAGGATCTTTCACAGAAATCTTGGAGGAGGTGTTTCCTCCACCAAAGTTGGTAACTTTTAAATCTCCCCCTAGTAGGTTCGATCTTACTATTAGCTGATCAAGTTTAGATAATTTATTAAATTTATTATCCCATTTATTTATTACGTTTTTTTGAAATCTCATGCGACATTTTTAATTGAAAAAAAATAACCTTCAATAAAAAAAAAATAAAAATCATTTTTTTCATAAAATCTATTAAAAAATAATTTATTATGCTAAAACTTCCCAAAATAAATTGATTTAAAGCTAAATAGGGTGAATAATATAAATACTTTATATTAGGAGGAAAAAATGAAAAAATTATTTTTAGGAATAATATCATCAATCCTGTTTGCTTTTAGTGCTAATGCAGCTGATATGAGAATTGCGTTAGTGGTGAAAGGTTTAGGTATTGGTTTTTTTGAGGCAGCTGCCGAAGGTGGTGAAGAAGCTGCGAAAGAAATTGGCGGAGTTGAAGTTATTTATACCGGCCCTGCTACTACTACTGCTGAAGCTCAAATTGAAGTTATTAATTCTTTAATAGCTCAAAAAGTTGATGCTATTGCTATCTCTGCTAATGATAGGGACGCTCTTGCTTCAATTGGTAAAAAAGCTATGGACAGAGGAATTACAGTTATCTCTTGGGACTCTGGTATCGCTGAAGAGGGAAGAGTTATGAACTTAGACCCATCTAATACCGCTCTTATTGGCTCATCAAATATTAAGTGGATGAAAAATTCTATGGGCGATGAGGGTGAATTTGCAATTCTAAGTGCTACTAGTCAGGCAACAAATCAAAATGCTTGGATAGAAGAAATGAAAAAAGAACACGCAAAGCCAGAATACTCCAAGATGAAGTGGGTAGATACTGTATATGGTGATGACCTTTTCGATAAGAGTTATCAAGAAGCTCTTGGTTTGTTTAAGAAACATCCAAACCTTAAAGGCATCATAGCTCCAACATCTGTTGGTATCGTAGCAGCAGCAAAAGCTGTTGAAGATCAAGGATTGGTTGGAAAAGTATTTGTGACTGGTCTTGGGCTCCCAAGTGAAATGAAAGCACATGTTAAAAGTGGTGCTGCAATTCAATTTGGTATTTGGAATCCAATTGATTTAGGTTACTCAGCTGTTTATTTATCACATCAAATTGCAACTGGTGCTTACACAGGTCAAGAAGGAGAATGTATTCCAACTGGCAGAATGGGTGAAATTTGCATAGGCGCAGGTAATAATGCAGCAATGGCAGATCCATTTATATTTGATGCTTCAAATATCGATAAGTTCGCAGAAATCTTTTAATTAAATATATATTTTTACACACGATCACTAAGTGGTCGTGTGTTTACAAATGAAACTTGAGCTTAAAAATATCTCAAAAAATTTTCATGGAGTAAAAGCACTCCAAAACGTTGATTTTCATCTCCAAGAAAATAGCATTCATGCACTTTTAGGAGAAAATGGCGCTGGTAAATCCACATTAGTAAAAATTTTATGTGGTGTTTACCAACCCGATAGCGGGATAATAAATTTAAATAACAAACAACAATCTATACCTGATCCTAGCGCCTCTTTAAGCTTGGGTATTTCAGCTATTCACCAAGAGTCAGTTATGTTCGATGAATTATCAGTAACAGAAAATGTTTTCATTGGTAATCATATAACTAAATCTAATGGTTTGGTCGACTGGGGTTTAATGCAAGATAAAACAAATCAGCTACTTAAAGATCTTGAAGCAAACATTGAGCCAAATGAAAAAATTAAAGACCTTAGTATTGCTCAAAGACATATTGTTCAAATATCACGATCACTTATTCATGATGCTGACATTGTAATAATGGACGAACCCACTGCTTCTCTCTCACAAAAAGAAATAAATGAACTTTATACAATTATAAGAAATTTAAAAAAACAAAATAAATCTATCATATTCATTTCGCATAAATTAGATGAGGTAATAGAAGTTTGTGATGAATTTACTGTATTAAGAGATGGTGAATTAATTAAATCAGACTCGATACAAAATACTAACAAAGATCAACTGATAACTTACATGGCCGGTAGAGAAGTAAATCAAATATTTCCAAAAAACAATGTGACTATAGAAAATGAAATTTTTGAAGTTCGCAATTTATTCAAAAAAACACAATTCAAAGATATTAATTTTAATCTTAGAAAAAAAGAAATTTTAGGATTTTATGGTTTAGTAGGCTCTGGACGAACAGAAATCATGAAATCCATTTTTGGAATTACAAAACTAGATGAGGGAGAGATACTATTTAAAGATCAAAAAATCTTAATTAGAAAACCGAGTGATGCTATCGATCAAGGTATAGTTTATCTGTCAGAGGAAAGACAACAGTTGGGAATGACTGGCCTTATGTCAGTCAAAGACAATATTAATATGGCTGTCATGGATAGAAACTCTAACTTTTATGTGATGAATACATTAAAAGAGATAAAAAACTCAGCTGCCATGCAGGAAAAATTAAATATTAAAGTTTCATATTGGAGCCAATTAACTCAAAGCTTATCAGGAGGGAATCAACAAAAGACTGTTATAGCTAAGTGGCTTTCAACAAAACCTGAGGTATTGATACTAGACGAGCCCACCAAAGGCATTGATGTAAGATCTAAGTCTGCTGTCCACGAATTTATGGGAGAGCTAGTAGAAGAGGGGATGTCTATAATGATGATCTCTTCTGAGTTACCTGAGATATTAGGTATGTGTGATAGAGTTGTGGTGATGTACAAAGGGCTCATTAAAGATATTTTAAATGTTAAAGAGGCCTCTTCAGAACAAATTGTCAAGTTAGCAAGTGGAGAGTCATGAAAAAAATTTTATTGAATAGAGATTTCATTTTATTCTCAATTATTTTAATTATATTAATTGCGGTGGGCTTTGCTAACCCACTTTTTGTAACCCCAAAAAGTATCTCTGATGTTTTAACTGATACTTCAATACTAATTATTCTTGCATTAAGTCAGATGATTGTAATTTTAATTCGTGCAATTGATCTATCAGTAGCATCTAATCTTGCACTTTCTGGAATGCTTATATCATTGCTTTCGACTGTCCATCCAGAATTACCAGTTTACTATTTCATCGCTCTCTCTTGTGTAATTGGAACAATTTTAGGTGTTTTGAATGGTATCTCTATTGCTATTTTAAAAGTTCCTTTCATTGTTACTACTTTGGGAACATTAAGTATCTATCGAGGTTTAATTTATTTTGTTAGTGATGGTAAGCAAGTTTATTCAAATGAATTCTCTGAAGACTTTTTAGCTTTAATACACGTTAAATTTTTATCTCTTTCATTCTTATTTTGGTTAGCAGTCTTAGTTTTTATAGTCATATATATATTGCTTAATCATACTCGCTTTGGAAGAAACCTATATTCACTTGGAGGTAACCCAGATGCTGCGAAATACATAGGAATTAATGAAAATAAATACATTATAATGGCATATTCACTATCAGGATTTTTTGCAGGATTATGCGGATATTTATGGGTTGCTCGATATTCTGTAGCCTCTACTCAAATAGCAATAGGATTTGAACTCACTGTCATCTCTGCGTGTGTAGTTGGAGGCATTAGTGTTATGGGAGGCGTCGGAACAGTTTTGGGATGTGTTTTAGGAGCCCTTCTAATAGGCCTAATTCGAAATGCTTTACCAGCTGTTGATATTTCTCAGTTTTGGCAATTAGCAATATCCGGAGCAATAATATTATTAGCTATAATTATAAATACGAAAACTGAGCAGCGAAAAGAAAAAACAATAATGGTGGAAAACTAATGAGCATAATACCAGATAAACCACCTTTTAAATTACTAGATATTTTATACAAAAAAGAATTTATTCTTTTTGTAGTTCTAGTTTCCATTCTAATCATAAACTCTAACATCTCGCCTTATTTTTTAGATTTATATAATCTTATCGACAGCACTTTTCTTTTTAGCGAAAAAGCAATTATTGCATTAACAATGACATTTGTAATTATTGCAAGACAGATTGATTTATCAGTTGCATCTATTATAGCAGTCTCTTCTGTTGTCTTAGGATATACAACAAGCCTTGGTTACGACACTTGGTTGGTCTTATTATTAACATTGTTAAGTGGAGCTTTGTGTGGAGCATTTAATGGAGCTATCATTACTAAATTCGCAATTCCTTCTATTATAGTAACTATTGGTACAATGTCCCTATTTAGGGGTCTGGCTTATTCTTTCTTAGAGGACTCTTATTATAACAAGTTTCCAAAACTAGTAGGTAAATTAGGAGGTGGGTATCTTTATGGTTATATTCCATACGCTTTTCTTACATTTATTTTATTAGCATTTGTTTTTGCATTTATTTTACATAAAACTTCCATTGGAAAAAAAATTTACTCAATTGGCAATAACCCTGATGCGGCTCAATACACCGGTATTGCTGTAGATAAATATACTTTTGTCCTTTTTACTCTTAATGGCCTATTTTCCGCTATAGCGGCCATATTTTTATCTGGAAGACTATCTAGTGTTCGTCCAAATATTGCTTTTGGGTGGGAATTAGAAATTATAACAATGGTCGTTTTAGGTGGCGTATACATTTATGGCGGATCTGGATCAATTTTGGGAGTTGTAATTTCAATATTTATCCTTGGGATGTTATCATTTGGATTGGGATTGCTAAACGTTCCTGGAGTGGGTATCATAATTTTCACTGGATTACTTTTAATTTTAAGTATTGGTTTCCCATCTTTTGTGAGAACCTTAAGGAGAAAAAATGAGTGAGTCTTTAGGAAAAAAAGTTTGGGCTTTCCCTGATGCGTTTTTACCTGCCAAGGGCCATCCTTATAAAACAACAAATCATGGAGATCAATATGGTCATGAGTCTCTATGCATTATCAATTATGATCAAAATCCTGCAAATATAGTCTTAGATTTTTTATATGAAGACCAAGATCCTATAGAAAATTATACTTTCACATTGAGAGGTAAAAGAAGTATCCATCTCAGATTAGATGATATTGAGGTCAATAATGAAAAACTACCAAGAGAAAAACCATATTCAATTGTCTTGAAAAGTAATATTAATATTGTTGCACAGTTATCAAGGCTGGACACAACATCAGAGCATAATGCATTTATGACTGCTATGGGATGGGGTAGCGATGTTTAAAGCTGTAAAAAAAGAAACTATTAGCGAGAACAATCAGTCAATAAAATCTTCTCTTGATTTTGATTTTGAATATTTAGAAAAAAAATTTAATAAGGATCACGTAGATATTCGTTTAATCTTAGATCAAGTAAAGAAGTTTCAAGTAGCAGTTCCCACTTGGGGAGTTGGAACTGGTGGAACACGATTTGCTCGCTTTCCTGGAATAGGAGAACCTCAAAATATCTATGATAAAATTGAAGATTGTGCGGTAATCAATGATTTGATCGGCTTTACAAATAAAGTGTCTCCACATTTTCCGTGGGATAACGTAGATGATTTTTCTGAGTTAAAAGAATTTGCTGACGGATATGGCATAGGCTTTGATGTTGTAAACTCTAATACGTTTCAAGATCCAGCAGATGGAAAAGAAACCTTTAAATACGGCAGTTTAACTAACTCAAGTTCTCTAATAAGAGATAAAGCTATAGAGGTAAATACAAAATCCATTGAAAACGGTAAAGCCCTTGGATCTAAAGGGTTAACTGTATGGATTGGTGATGGAGGTAACTTCCCAGGACAAATAAGTTTTTCAAGATCGTTGGAAAGATACATAGACTCCATGAAAAAAATTTATGCTTACCTTCCTGAAGATTGGACAGTTTTATTAGAACATAAACCCTATGAGCCAGCTTTTTATTCTACTGTCATAAGTGATTGGGGCACTAGTTATATCTGTGCTAAAGAATTAGGGGATAAGGCGATGTGCTTAGTTGATTTAGGACATCACCTTCCTAATACTAATATCGAAATGATTGTTTCAAGATTAATTGATGTTAATAAATTAGGTGGGTTTCATTTTAATGATAGCAAATTTGGAGATGACGATTTAGATGCAGGGTCTATTAATCCCTATGAATTATTTTTAATCTTTAATGAACTAACTGCGGCTTCTCAAAATAATAAAATTAAACATATCGCATACATGATCGATCAATCACATAATGTTACTGACCCTATTGAAAGTTTAATATTAAGTGCAAACGAAATAGTCAATTCATATGCAAAGTCATTGCTTGTCAACTACTCACTCTTAGATAAAGCTCAAGATAACAATGACGCCATTCAATCCATGCAAATTTTAAAAACAGCCTTCAACACAGACGTAAGTCCCATAGTCGCTATGGCGAGATATGAAAATGGTAACTCAATTGATCCAATTAGTACTTATCGTACACTTGACTATAAGAAGAAAAAATCACTCACAAGGAAAAATAAGAGTGGTTCCTCTTCAGGTATTGTATAACTAAACTGATTTATTTTAGATATTCATTGAGAGTATTTTCTACACCCTGTTCATAGATCATTGTTAGCCACTTAGAAAAATGATTTTTAAATCCTTCATCTTCAGAGGTATCTCCATAAATATCCTTTTGCTCCAACCATGTTAAGGGATTTTCTCTAGATTTTTTGGCACAGGCATTTAATTTTTCCCAATAAGGATCATTAGGCTCAATAACAGAACTATCTTCACGAGTCCCTTCACACATTCGCGCCCACAAAGCTTCTGCCAGAGAGAGTCCAATAATCAAAGTACTATTTTCAATTCCATCTTTTATAGATGGAACTATAAAACCCGAATGACGCGATGATCCGTCAAATGCTACACGTCTGATAGTATCCTGTATTGATGGATTAGAAAATCTGTTAGCGATAAGTTTGAAGTATTCTAACGGAGTATAGCCTGGGACTGGTTTTATATGAGGTATAATTTCATCTTTTTCAACTTTTTCCAATAAATCGCTTATATTTTTGTTTCTCATTGCATCCCTTACAGTACTAATATTTAAAAGTTCAGCTACATTGGCTAGGATTTGGTGACCTCCATTAAGAATTCGAATTTTTTGATCCTCATAACCATGAACATTATCTGAGAATTGAACTCCAACTTTCTCCCAAGGAGGACGCCCTCTACAAAATTTATCCTCAATCACCCATTGACGAAAATTCTCATGTGAAACAGGAACATGATCTTCAATGCCCAAATTCTTAACAATATTTATTTCAACTTCCCCAGTGCGTGGAACAATACAATCAACCATAGCATTTGGAAAAGTACAATTTTTATTAATCCACTCAGATAATTCTAAATCTTGTTCCCGAGCTATCCCTATTACAGCTTGTTTTAGTTTATTGCCGTTTTGAATTAAGTTATCGCAGCTCAAGCCAGTAAATGGTCCAACATCATTTTTCTTTCTATTCCTCAATGCCGAAACAATTACCCCAAATACTGTTTTTGGAGCATCAGGATTATTAATGTCATTTAATATATCGGGGTGTTTAATATCAAACCCACCATTTTCATCTAAAAAATATCCTCCCTCAGTTACAGTTAACGAAACAATTTTAATTTTTTCGTCTGACATAGCATTGATTAATTTATGATTATTTTTTTCAACTGGTACATATCCAATCATTGGTCCAACAATTTCACAGGACTGATTTCCTTTAGGGTCTAGTTCAATGAGAGTCGTAAGGTAATCTTGAACTTGAAGCCTCTCTCTCATATTTACATCATATTCTGTAATGCCAGACCCAATAATAGCCCAATCTTTTGCTAAATCTTTTTGCATAAGTCGATGCAAGTACCAAGAAAGATGAGCTCTGTGAAAATTTCCGACTCCAATATGTAAAATACCAGCAGTTAAATTTGATCGAATATAATTTGGTTTTAAAATTGGTTTTTGAATTGCTTCAAGGTTACTCTCATTTAAAAGTAGTAACTGATTATCTAAGGACTCAGAGTTCAAAGCTAATTTTCTAGCATAATATCAGTAGCTTTATCAGCTATTGCCATCGCAGGTGCGTTTGTATTAGCTGCAACAATATTCGGCATCATAGACACATCAAAAACTCTCAAATTTTCAATACCTTTAACTTGAAGCTTTGAGTTTAAAACGGCCATATCATCACTATCTTTTCCCATCTTGCAAGTTCCAACTGGGTGCCAATTAGTTTTGACCATCTTTTTACAATAATTTGTCAGCGATTGATCATCATTGACATTTTTACCAGGAAGTATTTCTTCTATAATTATATCTGATAAGGGTTTTGTATTAATAACTTTTCTTGCCAGTTTAAGACTGGAAATAAATGTTTCAATATCATCATCATTGCTTAAAAAATTAGGGTTTATGTTTGGAAGATCTAAAGGATTAGAGGAGTTTAATGTTATTTCTCCTCTGGACTTCGGATTCATAATACATGGAGTTAAAGTAACACCATGATCGGGTTTAATTCCTTTTGTGTCTCTATCTGTATACATAATTTGTACACAGTATAATTTTACTTTTGGTTCATTTTGATTTTTTAAATCATCAGGATTCAAAAATGAGCAACAATCAACACCGTTTGATGTTACTGGCCCTGACTTAAACAACAAATATTGAATTCCATTCCTGATCATTCTTAATCCTTTATTTTGTCTAAAATATCCATACCCCTTTTTTGCTCTTGAAATAAAAGGAACCTCATGATGATCTTGAAGGTTTTTGCCAACACCCTCTAATTTTTCTTTGATTTCTATTCCAAACTTTTTGAGTTGAGTTTCTTCACCAATGCCTGAATGCATCAATATTTTTGGTGAAACCAAAGATCCAGCAGTTAGAATAATTTCTTTTCCATAATATTTATCAACTTTCTTTTTGGATATTACCTCTACCCCAGTTGCTTTTTTATTTTCTATAATAACTCTTGTAACAATAGTATTTAATTTTATTTGTAAATTTTTATTATTTGATAAAGGTTTTAGAAGAGTAGACACCGTATCACTTCTCTTTCCATCACCGATAGTGTATTGCATTAAACCCACTCCGTACTGTTCGCCATCATTGAAATCTCTATTATAAGGCAATCCTAAATTTTGCATTGACTTAATATACAAATCCGAACCTTTGGCTACATATCCTGGGTCAGAAACTTTAATTGCCCCATCAGATCCATGAAAACCACCTGATAATCTTTGATTATTTTCCAATCTTTTATAACTTTCTAATAATGATTGCCAACTCCATCTATCATCACCTGTCTCTTCTACCCATTTTTGATAATCAGACGGCTTACCTCTCATATAAACCATTCCATTAACAGAGGAGCCCCCACCAAGAACTTTTGCTTGTGCAATATCATGTTGACGATTATTAAGTTGAGGCTGAACAATAGACTTATAGAATTTTAAATAGGGACTTCCATCTAACATTGGTATCCATCCAGCGGGCATTGATAATAAAGGATTATTATTATTTCCACCTTCTTCTATTAGAAGAACAGAATGACCATTTTCAACTAATTTTGTTGCAGTAATAGTACCTGAAGTTCCACCGCCGACGATTATGAAATCAAAAGTTTTCATGTATTATATTAAATATTATATTAATTTTAATTCTGGGGGGTAAATGTTTTTAGATAAATTCAAATTAGATGGCAAAATTGCCCATATCACTGGAGGTGCAAAAGGGATAGGCCTATCCATTGCCCATGCTCTTGGTGAGGCTGGTGCAAAATTAGTTTTAATCGATAGAGAAGATAAAAATGGTGGAATAGAAGAACTAAAAAAATCTAATTATGATGTGTCTTTTTACGAGGGTGACTTGCTTGATCGTTCTGTACCACAGAAAACTATAGATTTTACTTTAGAAAGACATGGAAGAGTCGATATCCTTGTTAATAATGCTGGCGTAGCTCAGCACGGGGACACGGATGAATTTAATGATGATATGTTAGATAAAATTATGGATATTAATTTAGATGTAGTTTTTCGTATGTGTCGATCTGCAATCTCACCAATGAAAAAACAAGGGGAGGGAGTTATTTTAAATATTGGATCAATGTCAGGATTAGTTTCTAACATACCTCAACCACAGGTGGCCTATAATGCATCCAAAGCTGCGGTCCATATGATGACCAAAAGCTTAGCGAGTGATTATGCCAATCAAAATATTCGAGTGAATGCTATTGCCCCAGGTTATGTGAAAACGGATATTACAAATTTACCAAAAAAATATGAGCATTGGTACTCCACCTGGGATAAACAAACACCTATGCAACGGATGGCAGAACCTCACGAAATTGCATCTGCTGCACTCTTTTTATGTAGTCCTGCATCAAGCTACGTTACTGGTGAAGTACTAGTAGTTGATGGTGGATACACTACAAGATAGTTTCTTCTTTATATTCTCAGGTATTATTTAAAGCTATATTAATTTCCTTCATCTACCTTAATTTGAAGTTTGACATCAGTTGGTCTGTGCTCCGCCGCTCTTTCGAAAGCCTCAACGCTCTCTTCAAACTTAAATGTATGAGTGATCATTGGTTTTACATCAATTTTTCCACTTCCTAATAGTCTAATTGAAGGTTCATACTGATGTGAGTATCGATGAACAGTTTGATATTCTAACCCCTTAGCAAACAAAATGGCCCAATTCATTGGCACTGGTTCTGCATTATTACCAATGAGCACGACATGTGCTCCAGGTGAACAACATGAAAAAATTGACTCGTAAGCTTTGACTGCACCACTACACTCAAAAAAACGATCAACTCCCCAACCACCAGTATCATCCATAATTCTCTCAGATAAATTTTCGGTAGTTAAATTAACTGGAATCAAGTCAGGATAGTGATCGCACATCTTTAATTTATCACCTAGTACATCAGCAATATAGACTTTTGAACATCCTCCTGCTAACGCTGCCAATCCTGTGACAAGACCTATAGGTCCACAGCCCATAACTAAACCAATTTGCCCTGGTTTAATTTTGGCTTTAGTGACACCCTGCATTCCAACTGCAAGAGGTTCAACCATTGCTCCTTCAGCATAAGATAAATTATCAGGTATTTTAAAAACCATATCCCCAGGAAAAACAACTTCAGGCGCAAGACAGCCGTGTATCGGAGGAGTTGCCCAAAATTTAACTTTTTGGTCATAGTTATACATACCCAATTTGTATTCTTTTGATTTTTTACTAACGACCTGTGGTTCAATACAAACCCTGTCACCTACTTTTAAAATTTTTTCATTATCACCAACTGCAATTACAGTACCAGAACCTTCATGCCCCAAAACCATAGGTGCATCAACATTCCATTGTCCAATTTTTCCATGTTCGTAATAATGGATATCGGATCCACAGATCCCCACAGTATGCATTTTAATTTTTACATCATCGGGACCAACCTCTGTTGGCAAATCAATATCGCGTAATTTCAATTCTAATTGTTTTTCTAATACTAGTGCCTTCATATTATTTTTTCCTTTCTATTTAGCCTTTCCAAATAACATAAATTATCCACAATATACCTATTCCTATTGCAAAATTTAAAGAAACAATGCTTTCCAGAAATCTCATCCAGAATAACTGTAATGCAATGTAACTTATTACCCCAATAAATAACCTATCAAACCAATTGGTATTTAAGGGAATAAAACCTCTTTTTTTCATATCAACCTTTCACCGCTCCAAATGTTAAACCTGCTACAATATGTTTTTGAACTGCAAACAAAAAAAGCAAAGCAGGGATCATAGACACTAATGCAACAGCAGCCATAGTTCCCCAGTTAGTTCCAGTAGTAGTAACAAATTCAGATAATCCTGTTGGTATTGTTCTTGCATAAACACTCGTTAATGTAGATGCTAATAAGTACTCATTCCAAGCAAATAGAAAACTTAATAAAGATGTAACTGCTATACCAGGAGCTGCCAACGGTATTATTAGCTTCCTAAATATTGTAAATAAACTTGCTCCATCTACGATCATAGCCTCATCTAATTCTCTGGGTATTCCGTCAATAATTCCCTTTAGGAGCCATATTGCAAAAGGTAAATTGAAAACACAATATAATAAAATCAAACCTATTTTTGTATCAAACAAAGTAAAATCACCAAATTTAAAAACAGTAGAGAATAATAAAAACAACGGTAGTAAAAAAGCTGCAGGAGGTGCCATTCGATTAGTCATAGTCCAAAAAAATATGCTCTCAGATCCTGGTAGCTTAAATCTTGAGAGTGCATAAGTAGCCATCAATGCAAGAACTGTGACTAAAGCAGCATTTGAGGTAGCAACTATAATTGAGTTGAAAAGATAATCCGAGTAAATTCCATCAAGAAAAGGTTTTGTAAAATTTTTCCAGTGAACCTTTTCAAAAAATGTTGGGCTTAGATCTGGCTTTCCAAATAACTCAACTGGTGTTCTTGTAGAAACTAAAATCATCCAGTAAATAGGAAAAAGAGTGATGATTGTAAGAATACTCCAGAGAAAAGTAGTCCCCAATTTTGCAAAAGCTTTATTAGTCTTCATTTTTTCCCCTTGAAACCATTACACTGTATAAGACCCAACAAATAACAATTGTAATATACAAATATAAAATCGACATCGCAGAGCCAAGTCCATAATATCTTTTTTCAAATACTTCTTTCCAAATATGAATACCTGTAAATCGTGTCGCATATCCTGGACCACCACCTGTGAGCATCCAAACCTCATCAACAATCTTTAATGAATCCATTAATCTTATAAAAATGACAACAATTAAAACTGGAACCATCATAGGAATAGTTATGTATGTAAAAATTTGAAAATTATTTGCTCCATCTATTTTAGCAGACTCGTAGGGGTCCTGAGGTAAAGCACTTAATCCTGCCAATAATGTTAAGGTTACAAATGGTGTCCAATGCCATACGTCCATTATCACAATCATCCAAAAAGCTTGATCAGCATTCAATCCATAATTGAGTGTATATCCAAAATAATCTTTTAATATGTGAGGTAGTGGCCCTAATCCTTGGACTGTGAATAATTTGAATATTGATCCTACAACAATAGGGGCAATAACTAAGGGTAAGGTATGAACACTTCTAAAAAATGATTTCAAAGGAAATGAACTTAATAAAGACAGAGCTAGTAAAAAGCCAAGACTTAGCTCAATAGTTAATGTAACAACTGAAAATTGTATGGAACGCCATATGGACTCCAGAAAGACTTCGTCAAAAATAAGTCTTCTATAGTTCGAAGCAAATCCATCAAATTGAAGAGATGGGTCAACGGCCAGAGGGTTCCATTGAAAGAAGCCAACATATAATACATAAAAGAAAGGAACTAAGCCGACTAGTATTAAAATTAATATTGTTGGAGATAAAAGTAACCAACCAGTTTTATTTTTAGACAGCATTTAAGGTAAAAGGGAGGCACGAACACCTCCCTTCTTTAAGATATTATTTAGTTTTGGTAACCAAGGTCAGACATTACTGTGTCTAAAGCTTGACACGCACCATCAAGAGCTTCTTCAGGTGTCATTTCACCTGCTAAAGCGCTGTAAATGAATGGGTCAATTGCACCTCTTCCCGCACCATGGAATGGGAACGGAGGAGCACCAGCGTATAAAAAGCCAGTATCTCTCATAAGAGTAAAGTAACCATCTGCTTGCTCGTCAACAGCCATAACTTTAGGGTCAGCATATGTACCTTTGTGTGTGATACGTCCGCCAGCAATAGCCCAATCAGCTTGGTGTTCATTTAAAGCAACATATTGCAACCAAAGCATAGTTGCCTCTTTGTTTTTAGATGAGTGAGGAATACCATAGGCACCTCCATCATAGTAACCAATGTAACCATTTCCTGATGCAGCTTGTGTCATAACACCTGGTGCAGTAGGAGGTAACATCACACCAACATTACCAACAACAGCTGACTTTTCAGCATCTGTTGCAATCCATGCAGCATTTTCACCATATACCCATCCTTGTGCAGCTCTTCCTGCAGCAAAAGATGATCCAACTTCACTCCATGTACTTTGTAAAGCTTCAGGTGGTGCAAATGGTAATAATTGTGTCCAGAAGTTAAGAGCAGCTTTAGCTCTTCCACCGTTTAACTGTCCACCATTTTCAACACATGATTGATAAGAGTCCATATTTACACCCCAGTTGTATAAACCGAAAGAAGGTGCGATTGACTCTAAGAATTCATAAGTTGACGCTGGGTGACCAGTGTGTCCTTGGACGGTTGTTCCCCAACACTCCATACCTTGTTCAGCACAGAAATGTGTAAAGAACTCAGCATTGTCTCTGTATTGATCAAAAGATGTAGCTGGAGTTAGGCCATAACCATATTGTGCTCTAAATTGAGCTTTTGCATCAGCTCTCTCAAAAAGATCTTTTCTGTATAGGTATACTTTAATGAATGCTTCCATTGGCACACCAAATACATCACCTGAACCATCTTTGAAATAATCAATGAAAGTTGTAAAGTCATCTAAACTTACACCAGGTGCTTGAAGATCAGGATTATTAGCTAAGCCTTCAGTAATATTAACTAAGAAGTCTCTATTTAAGTAGTCATAGACAATGTCTTGTTCAATATAAACAAAGTCATAGATACCTGAGTTAGCTTCCATATCCTTAATTGCTTTATCATACATCTGATCCCATGATGTATTTTCTAATTGGACTTTGATGCCAGTAAGTTTTTCAAATTCTTTTGCTAAAACTTCACCAGCAAATTGTCCTGGAGGTGTATTTTCAGCTACACCTTGAAGAACTGTGCCTTTGTAAGGAGCACCAGCTTCTTTAAACCAATCAGCATGACCGCCAGCCATTGCTGAAAAAGAGAAGATGGATGCCACTAAGGCAAATAGTATTTTTCTCATATTATTTCCTCCTATAAGAATGTTTTTATATTTAATTAGTTGAAACTAATATCAAGATATAAAAACGTCTCAATTATATTACATATGTTCACAATGTAAACATCATGGGATTTGGTGAAAACATTAGTTTTCGTTAGCATTTTCCCTAAAATGTCATTATTTTATTTAATGTGATAAGTATATTGTTGTAAAAAAATGTTTTTAGATAAATATAAACTTGATGGAAAAGTAGCTCTTATAACAGGAGGCACAAGGGGAATTGGGCTATCTATAGCTCATGCTCTCGGTGAGGTTGGTGCAAAATTAGTTTTAGTAAATAGAACAGATCCCCTCGGAGGAATAGAAGAACTAAAAAAAGCTAATTATGATGTTTCTTTTTATAAGGGGGATTTAATCGATAGATCAGTTCCTCAAAAAGCCATAGACCACACTTTAGATAAACATGGAAGAGTCGATATCGTTGTTAATAATGCTGGTGTCGCTCAACATGGTGATACAGAAGAATTTAATGACGATTTACTTGATAAAATTATGGATCTTAATGTTGATGCGGTTTTTCGTATGTGTCGCTCTGCAATACCACCAATGAAAAAACAGGGCGAAGGAGTTATTTTAAATATTGGATCTATTTCAGGACTGGTTTCAAACATTCCTCAACCTCAAACAGCTTACAATGCATCAAAAGCTGCAGTCCATATGATGACGAAAAGTTTAGCGAGTGATTATGCCAATCAAAACATTCGAGTGAATGCGATTGCTCCCGGTTATGTCAGAACAGAAATGACTAATTTACCAAAAGAAAACGAGCATTGGTATCCAACATGGAATGAACTCACCCCAATGAACAGAATGGCAGAACCAGACGAAATTGCATCTGCCGCACTCTTTTTATGTAGTCCTGCATCAAGCTACGTCACCGGTGAAGTACTTGTAGTAGACGGTGGATACACATCAAGATAATTAATATAAAATAGATCCTAAACTAAGATAAAAAACAATTTTTATTTGAAGGCTTCTTGGCTTGACTTGTCAAAAATATGACAACGAGATGCCGAAAATCCTACTTTAACTGTGTCTCCAACTTTAATATTCGAGTCACCATCAGTTTGAACCACAAGAGGCTCTCCCTCTTTTTCAAGATAAAGGAAAGTTCCAGACCCTAATTTTTCAACAACGAAGACTTTGCTCTCCCAGCTGCCATCACTCTCTTCATTGATAATGAGGTGTTCGGGCCTTATGCCAAGCATCACAGCGTCTCCCTCATTAGCAGAAGATAAAGTCTTTGATATGTTTATGGTCGATGACCCCATTAAATCAACTTCAGTCTTGTCTTGGCTTTTGCTTGTTATTTTAGTTGAAATAAAATTCATTTTAGGAGAACCAATGAAGCCTCCAACAAATAAATTATTTGGGCCGTTGTATAAGTCCAAAGGTGACCCTTTTTGAGAAACAACACCCTCATTTAAAACGACAATATCGTCTGCCATAGTCATAGCCTCAGTTTGGTCGTGTGTAACGTAAATCATAGTAGCATTTAAGTTATCGTGGAGTTTGGCAAGTTCAACACGCATTTGAACACGCAGTGCGGCATCTAAATTTGACAGTGGTTCGTCAAATAGAAATACTTTTGGTTTACGAGTAATAGCTCTTCCAATGGCCACTCTTTGTCTTTGACCACCAGATAATTGTTTTGGTTTTCTGCTGAGATATTCTTCAATTTGCAAAATTTTTGCAGCTTCTTGAACACGCTCATCTATTTCCTCTTTTGATCTTTTCTCTAATTTTAATCCAAATGCCATATTGTCAAATACAGTCATGTGGGGATATAGAGCGTAGGATTGAAATACCATTGCAATATTTCTTTCTTTTGGAGGCAGCTCATTTACAACTGTACCATCTATCGAAATTGTTCCTGAATTTATATCCTCTAAACCTGCAATCATTCTGAGCATAGTTGATTTCCCACAACCAGAGGGACCAACTAAAACCGTAAATGATTGACTTTTTATTTCTAATGAAACGTCTTTGATAACTTGAACGTTACCGTAAAATTTATCTATCTTATCTATTTTTATATCAGCCACTTCATCCTCCTCTGAGCGATTTTTCAAGTGAAAATGAAATGTAATATTTCAACTTACAATTTGCAATAACTTAATAATCCAATTTAAATTGAGTTATAAACAACTTTTTTATTTTTTTTTGCGCATGTATCTCCAAAGAATATTTTACCTATGATAGTAATAGATATGGGCTGGTGGAACGGGAAAGAGGAACTAATTGAAAAAGATCAGATACCATATAATAAGTGTTCCGAATGCGGAGATCTTAAGGAAGTCTCAAAGAAATATATCAATAAAATCAACGATGAAATGATCACAATTTGTTACGATTGTGGTAAAAAAAGATACATTGAAAGCCTGATGGTTGTATCCTCGATTGATGGAATGAGCGATTTTGAAGCTTAAATTAGACCTAAAAGGTCTTAACTATATAAGCTTTTTTGCTATTATCCCTGTCTTATTATTATGAGTAAATTTAACAAAATAGTTGTGATTGGTGCCGGTACTATGGGCTCCGGTATTGCTGCGCATTTAGCAAATTCAAGTCGTCAGGTTGTTTTGCTTGATCTAAAAGGAGAAGACAAGCCGAACCAAATTTCTGAAAATGCTATTGATATTATTAAAAAGTCAGACCCCCCACTTTTAGTAGAGCGGTCTCGTCTAGAATATATTAAACCTGGTAATCTCGAAGATGATTTTGATGAAATCAAAGATGCAGATTGGGTTATTGAGGCAGTTGTTGAGCGTATAGACATCAAGCATAAGCTTTATTCTCAAATAGACAAAGTTCGTAGCCCCAACTCCATCATTTCATCTAACACCTCTACCATTCCTCTTTCAATTTTGACTCAAGAAATGACAGATACCTTGAAAGCTGATTTCTGTATTACTCACTTTTTTAATCCTGTTCGATTCATGAGATTATTAGAGATTGTTGAAACACCAACCATGAACAAAGACAAGATGAGCAGCCTTCGTGACTTTTGTCAAAACGAACTGGGTAAAGGAATTGTTAACTGTAACGACACCCCAGGCTTTATCGGTAACCGCATCGGTGTGTACGCGATGCAGGTCGCGATGTATGAAGCTTTAGAGAGAGGTCTTCCAGTAGAAATCGCGGATGCATTATTTGGTCGACCTTTAGGAATTCCTAAAACAGGTGTGTTTGGATTGTACGACCTTATTGGAATTGATCTGATGAAAGATGTACTCGCAAGCTTTAAAAAAGAATTACAAGAAAATGATCCCTTCATGGATGTGGTCGCACCTCATCCTTTAGTCGAGAAATTGCTTGAAAAAGGATTTAATGGAAATAAGGGTCCTGGTGGTTTTTATCAAACTACAATCGTTGATAATGATGAAATCGTCAAGGCGATGAACACCTTAGATATGAGTTATTATGATTTCGATAAAGTCGATTTAGAAATTGCTCGAAGAGTTGAGAAAGAGGGGATTAAAGCCCTTCTTGATGACGATAGTGAATATGGCCGATATGCTTTTGCAGTACTCGCCAAAATCATTAATTACAGCGCTTTTTGCATCCCTGAAGTTTCATCAAATGTGACAGACATCGATGATGCACTTCGCATGGGATTTAATTGGAATGAAGGGCCATTTGAATTATTGAATGAGTACGGGCTCACCAAATTTGTTCAACGACTTCAGGATGAAAAACAAGAAGTCCCCGAATTATTAAAAACCATGATTGGACTAAAACAAGAGCCTTACGACTCCACCTCCTCACGAGCTTATGATCATGAGGTGGGCATGAAGTTTATCTCTCGAGGAGAGGATGTACGTCGACTAGGTGATCACAAAAAATACGCTAATCATTTATCTAGAAATTTTGCAGCTACGATATGGCAGTTTATTGACGAAACGCGTGAACAAAAAATATTGTGTTGTGAATTTCACACCAAGGCAAACGCTCTGAATGCAGATGCGATGAAAATATTAGAGGAGTCAGTTGATCGCCTTGAGCAAGATAATTATCAAGGCCTTGTCGTCTATAATGAGGCAATGAATTTCTCCGCCGGTGCTGATTTAAATACCATGATTGGCTTAGCGGACGTGAAAGACTGGAAAGGGATTGATAAATACCTATCGGATTTTCAATCTGCATGTAAAAAAATGAAATACGCAACCAAGCCCACAGTTAGTGCTGTAGCAGGACTCGCTATTGGAGGAGGTTTTGAAGTAGCATGCCAAACTTCTAAAATGGTCGCTCACATGAATAGTACGCTGGGCCTAGTTGAGACAGGTGTGGGTCTAGTACCAGGCGGTGGAGGCTGTAAAGAACTACTATGGAGATGGGTGCAAGACGGCAAATATACAAGCGATCACGATCAAGCAGCCCTTCAAGTATTTGATATTATAGGGTATGGGCTGATGGCACACTCTCCACTCCAAGCTAAAAAACACAAATTTTTCTTAGACAGTGATATTTTTGTTTTGAACCGAGATAATCTTTTAGTCGAAGCGTTCAAACAAGTATCCTCTTTAAAAGAGGGTTACTCCGCTCCAGAAAAGCCAAAGTTCGTTCTCAGCGGCCCTGAGGTAAAAGAGAAAATGCACCAAGTTTTGTTAGGTTTGGAGCAAAAAAACATTATTTTTGGCTACGATGTGGATATTGGTTTGCATTTAGCGCAAGTCCTTAGTGGTGGAGATACAACCAAATCAAAGGAATTGACTGAAGCGGACTTATATAATTTAGAGCGACAGTCTTTGATAAATTTAATACAATCCAATAAGACGAGGGATAGGATCCATGCAATGTTGTCTACAGGTAGAAGACTAAAAAACTAATGAGTAATTTTGAACAAGGAATGCATAAAAATGATGCAAACTTTGTTCCTTTAACTCCCATCAGTTTCCTAGACCGTATCAAAGACGTCTATCCCGACTACGAAGCTTTAGTATACAAAGAGAGAAAATATTCTTGGAGACAGGTTTATGATCGATGTACTCGATTTGCGAGCGCTTTAACAAAAGTAGGTATTGGTAAGGGTGATGTTGTCTCTATTATGGCAGCCAATACACCTGAAATGTTTGAAGCACACTATTCTGTGCCTATGACGGGGGGTGTTGTGAACACAATCAATACTCGCCTCGACACCAGAACTGTGGCTTACATCCTAGATCATAGTGACTGTAAAGTTTTTATTGTGGACCGACAGTTTCACAATGTTGTTGTTGATGCCCTAGCACAAGTTGACCGAGAGATCATGGTCATTGACATTGACGACAAACAAGCGAACCTCGGAGATATCCCTGCAATAGGAAAATTAGAATATGAGAGTTTCTTAGAAACGGGTGATGAAGGATTTGAATGGATTAGACCAGATGATGAGTGGCAAGCAATTTCACTGAGCTATACTTCGGGTACAACAGGAAATCCTAAAGGTGTCGTTTATCATCATCGAGGATCTTATTTAATGTCGATGGGAAGTATCAGCGCCTGGAACATGCCCAACCGCCTGACGTATCTATATACCGTTCCTATGTTTCACTGTAACGGCTGGGGGTATCCGTGGACTTTGGCTATGCTGCACGCGCGTGTGATTTTTATTAGAAATATTGTCGTTAAAGAAATATTTGAATTAATCGACGAATATGAAGTAACACATTTTGGAGGAGCTCCGATTGTTTTAAATATGATCGCCAACGCTCCAGCTGATGATCAAAAGGCATTGAAAAATAAGGTTTATGTTATGACTGCGGGAGCTCCGCCGCCCAGTTCAATTCTTCAAAAAATGGAGTCCTTGGGCTTTGAGGTTATGCATGTTTACGGTCTGACAGAAACATATGGCCACGTTGTTCACTGTGCTTGGAATAAGGACTGGAATAGTTTAGCGGAAGATAAGCGATCTGAGTTAAAAGCTTATCAAGGAGTCCGCTATCCCCACACCGAAATGGTATCGGTTATGAATCCCGATACACTCGAACCAGTCCCCTCTGATGGAGAAACCATGGGTGAGATTATGATCCGAGGAAATACTGTGATGATGGGATATTATAAAAACGAAGAGGCCTCCAAAGAGTCTATGAAAAGTGGATGGTTCCACTCCGGAGACTTGGCAGTAATGCACCCCAGTGGATATATTCAAGTTAAAGATCGATCAAAGGATATTATTATTAGTGGGGGTGAAAATATCTCCTCAGTGGAAATCGAAAATATCATTACAAGGCATCCTGCCGTATCACTAGCAGCGGTTGTCGCGAGGCCTGATGAAAAGTGGGGTGAGACACCTTGTGCTTTTATAGAATTGGCCGACGGTCAAACAGTTGAGGAAGATGAGCTCAAGAAATTTTGCCGAGAGCATTTAGCAGGTTTTAAAATGCCTAAAACTTTTGTATTCCAAGTCTTGCCAAAAACGTCAACGGGTAAAATTCAAAAGTACGAACTAAGAGAAACAGTCAAAAAACTTTAATTAACTTTTTTATTTTTATCTTCAGTATTAATAACTTTGATAGCTTTTAGCTTTTTGTAGCACATATAGCAGACAAGATTGTGATGACTTTTAATTAGGTTTTGTACCTTCTTTGGGGCTGTTCGAATTTCAGACTCAATGTAGACGCTATCCATGACGGATAATTCTCCCTCGCAGTATTTACACTTCTCTGCCATCTCTAGTATTTTAAGTTTTTCTTGATTTTGTTCCAATACTGAAAAAATCTTTTTGCAGGATGAAGATAGTTATCCTGTAACAAGAAGTAGTCGGGCAATTGCTCCACGTCATACGCATCACCAAGCTTTTGAAATAACTCTTGGTAAACAGGCCTAAAAGTAGCTTTGGTTGTGATTTTTGATATGGGATTTTGACTATGAATTTCTTGCAAAATTTTATATGTGTTTCCTTGATATATCTCAGCTCCAGCCTCTTTGGCCATAAAGTATCTACTTTCAATGATTTTTTCACTGAGCTCGTAGCCTTCGCTCAAGGCATTGTCAAAGATGTATACAAGATTTCCCTCAATGCCTAGAGGCACTCTCATGAACTCATCATATAAATAGATCAGGTTCATAAGTTGGGAAAGAGCCTCGCACTAATCTCCTCATAGCTTCCATCTATTTCTTGGTTTTTCTCTGTAATAATCTCAATTGAGCGGTGGCAGTATTTATGGACATTTTCTAAATTAAAAATATAGGGCTTTCCTGCAAAGGTGCTCGCTATCCATTGCCACGAAAAGTTATTACTCGCAATATCACCGTCTAGTAAATGACTGAGAAAAAACTTTGCCCCTGCCTGCCACTTCACTCTTCTAAAATGAACGATATAAGAGGCCAAATACATACGCGAGTGGTTATGCAGATATCCAGTAGTAAGAAGCTGATCGATAAAAACATTGATTACCTGTGTTGGAGTTTTTGCAGATATGATGTCTTCAGGTAAGTCATCTTGATACTCGTGTGCCTGGAAACCTGTTTTATATTCCTCCACATCTGTCCACAGTTGATCGGGATGATGATAGGCGTAACTTCTCCAAAAATCTCTCCATGCTAATTCTTGAATAAATTTTTCACTCTCATTAAAAGCATATTTATCTCGAACATGTTCATAGATCTCTTTATTTGAAATAATTCCATGTTTGATGTGAGAAGATAATCTTGAAATTTGTCCATTGAGAAAGTTTCTGGTCCTTGCATAGAGTGCTGGATTAAAAGAGTTAAATTTTTCTAAAGCATCTTGCCTTGAGGCTAAAGAGCTATTTGATTTAGTCGATGAGGGGATTAGATCTTGAATATTTGAAATTTTCATTTTTAGTTATACATACAAATTTGGCTAATAGATTGTTTGTAAATCAAACGTAATTTGGCTTCCAGGGGGAAGTTGAGAGATTTTGGAAATATCTTCTCCATTTAAAATTGCAATCTTTGGATATCCACCTGTGCACGGGATATCTCGCATTAATACAATAGGCTGCCCATCACTGGGTACTTGAATAGACCCAGGTAAAATACCTTCAGACAAAATATCGTGTGACTCAGAGCTGAGGATGGCCTCTCCTTGGAGCCTGATACCCATCCGATCACTTTGAGCCGATATTGTAAAAGTACTGCTAATAAACGATTGCAGAGCCTGATCTGTAAAAAATTGAAGTTGAGGACCAGGATAAACTTTAAAGTTTGTCTCCTTTTTGTGAGCAGGGTTTGGTATGGATAGATGATCCCAAGAACTCACATCTTCCAGAATTTCAAAGGTATCATCAACTTCCAACGGCCTATTGATAGAGCCAATTCCTGCCTTTGTATCGGTAGAGAAACTTTTTAAACAAGGATTTAACCCAAGCCCATGTTCAACGGCGATGTAACCATAAACAGAGTCGATTGTATTATGAATATTTAACTCATCCCCTTCAAATAAATTTATACTCTTATAGGGTTGGCATATAAGTTGAGTACCATTATTTTTTTGTATATTCATATTACAATTTCCACCGACACAAACCTTTACAGAACCTTCCTTTACTTTTATTGAGGGTCCCACATAGGCAAATTCAATAAATTGATTATGATGGAGTGGTATAATTTTTTCTAATTCTTTAATAATTCGCTGGTCCATAGCCCCACTGGGGGAAACCCCTAAGTGTTGATAATGAAATCTTCCAAAATCCTGAATAGTTAAATGAGTCCCTGTACGGCTGATCACAAGTGAGTTCATGAGGAGTACTCCTTAATCAATTCATTAATTGAAAAATGTTTCTTTTGGATTTGCTGAAACTCTTTGTTGCTGACAGAGTAAAAACTTACCTTGTCTCCGGGTAAAAAAAGAGAGGGGTTAGGGTTTTGAAGATCAAATATATCGAAGGGTATTTGTCCGATAATATTCCAGCCACCCGGTGATATTTTTGGATATATGCAAGTGTGGTTTTTAGCTATTCCAATGGATCGAGCAGGAATTTTAATTCTTGGAGTAGCTAATCGTGGTGTAATCAATTGAGAAGGGATATCGCCCAGATACGGAAATCCCGGCATGAAGCCTATATAATAAGTATAGTAACTCTCAGAGGTATGGAGATTTATTATCTCTTCTTTTGTTATCTGATGAAGTCTTTGAATTAACTTTAAATCCAAAGCGAAACTTTCATCATAACAGGCAGGTATTTTCCATGTTTTATTGTCACTTTTATGAGATTGAGATTTTATTTCACTCATCTTTAAAGTAATTTTTTCTTTATTTTGATCGCGTATTTCAGAATTTTCGAAAATGATCACAATTTTATTAAATGAAGGAATTATATTAAGTAAAGGCAGTCCAAGATTTGAAATAGTGGAAAATGCTTTATTCACCTCTATCGATATAGATTTTGAGGAGTCATCACCAAAATCTAGGAGCATCCCTCGGTCCCCATAAGAATTTATTCCTTTGAAATACACTCTAATATCTTAATGTAACTTTGGTGCATTTGAATAAAATTAATTTTAATTCTGATATAGCAGAAAAAGATCATAGTTTTTATGAGTCTGTTGATATGCAACTAATTGACAAAATTAGCTCTGCCAATATTTCATGTTTATTTCATGGGGGTTCAAAAGAAGTTGTTTCTAAAGCACTTAGTTACTGTAATACAAAAAATGTTTCAATCGGAGCTCATGTCTCGTTTTTAGATAGAGATAACTTTGGACGGGCACAAATTAACTGGAATAAGCAACTCATCCATGAAATTCTCAACGATCAATTACTTTTTATTCATAACCTTGCATTAGAAATGAGAGCTACAGTAACTCACATTAAACTTCACGGAGCTCTCAGTAATATGGCTTGTGTTGACCAGGATCTTTCTGCTGAAATAGTAGGCTACTTAAAAAAAAATTATCCTTCTTTAATATTACTTGCGCCAGCTTTAAGTGAACTTGCAAAAATGAGCTTTGAGAGTGACACTGCTACAGCTCTCGAGGTTTTTGCAGATCGTACCTACGAGAGTAATGGCACACTAACACCTCGTTCTGTAAGTGGCTCATTAATAACAGATCCTAAAAGTGCCAGCGAACACGTTCGGGCAATGCTCATACAAAAGGGAATTATTTCGCGCGCAGGGGATACTTTAAAAACAGACATACATTCAATCTGTGTACATAGCGACACACCAAATAGTATTGAAATATCTGAACAAATTTGCATACTCCTTGAAGAAATGAAGATAAAGCAAGTAACACTTCCTGAATTTTTTTAAAACTATTATGGGAAATTATTTTTTTTACGGCACACTTCGTTCTATTCCAGTTTTAGAAAAAGTAATTGGAAAGACGTCTAATCATTTAGATAAAATTCCTGCTTTTGCACCTAAAAGCGAACTACGCCTTGTCATTGATGAGAATTTTCCAGTTATAATTTTTGGTGATAACTACACGGGCGTTGATGGAATATTGGTTAGTGGTTTAACTGACGATGATATTGCACGCATCCGTTTTTTTGAAGACGTAGAATTTGCTCCTAAAATAATGTCCGTTGAGACTGATGGAAAAAACTTTGAGGCAAAATATTTCTCTCAAAAAGGAGTCGAGCCTTCTATGGACCCATGGTTTTATGATGAATGGAAAGAGAAAGACGAGGCTTTGACTTTAGTGACCACTGAACTTTGGATGCAACTTTATGGTAAATATACAGCTGAAGAAGCAGATCAGTATTGGAATGATGTTAAAAAACAAGCTTATCATCAGTATCACTCTCAACAATGAGAGTTATTAATTTATTTCTACTTTTTTCCTTTTTATTTATTCCCCATTCTTTTTCCAACGAGATCAGTTGGAATTTGTTAAAAGATGGCGGTAAAGTAGTTTTTATTCGTCACGCTTATGCCCCAGGGGGTGGAGATCCTGATAACTTTGAACTAGAAGACTGCTCAACACAAAGAAATTTAAATCAACAAGGAATTCATCAATCCCAAACAATTGGCAAATTATTTATTGAATATTCTATACCGGTAGACTTTGTCTATTCTAGTCAGTGGTGCCGTTGCCAAGATACAGCTCGGTATGCGTTTGGAGATTTTGAGAATTTTAGTGCATTAAACTCTACGTTTTCTGGTAAGTACCAAAAAAATCACACAAAACAAATGTTGGAATTGAGTGAATTTATCAATAGATGGGACGATAGTGTGGGGAACCTAGTTTTCGTCACTCATTATGTGATAGTCGGCGGCTTTCTTGATTATTATCCAAATTCAGGAGAAATTGTGATTGCAGATAAATCTTTATCAATTTTAGGGACTATAAAAATAAACTTCTAAAAGAATACCCTTTCAATAAACCAATATAAACCTATTAAGGAGATCATAACAGAAATAGGAACTTGCAAAAATGCTCGATACCAACTTTGGCGTGAGGGTAGAATAAAAATCATTGATGCAAGAATAATGATTGCTATTTGAGCTACTTCAACTCCAAGATTAAATGAAATCAGACTCATTACCAGTTGACTTGTATTCAAACCGATATCTCCAAGAACAAAAGCAAAACCTAAACCATGAATTAATCCAAAGATAAAAATTATGACATAACGAGGAACAATCAAACGTCTTTGAAAAATATTTTCTATTGCGACATAACTGATAGATAGAGCGATCAAGGGTTCTACAATTACTGCAGGGATAAAGATTAAATTAAAACTAGCAAGAATTAGTGTAATAGAATGTGCGAGTGTAAACATGGTAACTTGAAGTAATAGAGGTTTAAATTTAATTGCATAAAAAAAGATACCTATAATAAATAATATATGATCTAGCCCTTTAGGAACTATGTGCTCTATTCCTAGAATTAAATATTCAATTATTGTTTTTCCTACTGAGGATTGTGACTGTTGGGACAAAAGGGGTGATTTTTCAGCAGGCTGTAAATAACTTGTAAACAAGACAGACTCTTTTGATAAATCTTCAAATTGTCTAATAACAACAGGTCCTATCTTTTTATCAAATTGAACTGTAAACGAAGAAGAGTCTTTAAGATCGAAATTGAGATATAAAATAGTATCTCTCGGCATCTCATCGTTTGCCTCATCAAACATCTCTATTTTGTTTAGTAAGAGAGGAATAATCTCACTCTCACTATTGATTTGGATCTTATTAATAAATTTAGACTTATTTTTTAATACTAACTTTTCTATTTCTTGAACAGAAAAGGCCCTAAATTCATCATATTTTTGAGACTGAGGGGAATTATTTGTATCAACATAAATAGAGGCATCAATTTCAGACAGCACAGTTTCAGCATTCAATTTAAATTCAATTGAAGCATTTTCCTCTATAATGGTAATATCTACGATCGCAGGTTTAATTTCATGTGTATGCAGAGGAGGGCTTAAAAGAAGAATTAAAAAAAATAAGTACTTAATCATTTAGTCATGTTTACCAAAGTTCACCTAAGAATTCTTTATATTTTTTCATTCCTCATTGCTTGCTTTGTTCAAGCAAGTGCTCACGAATTTTGGATTGAGCCAACCAAATACCAGCTTAATGATAAAATCATAAATGCTCACTTAAGAGTGGGACAAGAATTTCAAGGCATGGCCTTAATGTATAATCCGCAAGATTTTAAAATCTTTAAAATTCTATCTGGATCAAAAAATAAAAAAGAAAAAGTCAAAGGTATACTTGGAGATGTACCAGCATTAAACACAAAGACAAAGTTAGAAGACTTATTAATTATTTATCACGAAACTACTGATAAATTTGTAAATTATAAAAAATTTCAAAAATTTAAAGATTTTGTTTCTGAGAAGGGTTATGAACAACTAATACAAACTCATTTAGATAAAGACTTCCCCCAAAGTAATTTTATTGAGAGTTATCGGCGTTATGCAAAATCTTTAATTACCACAAGTAGTGGCAGTAAAGGAAAAGATAAAAAAACAGGGCTTTTATTTGAATTTGTTTTAGATCAAAACCCTTATATAAATTTTGACTCTAATCAAATCAGCGCAACTTTATATTATAAAAAAAAACCCCTTCCAAATAAGCTTGTTACAATTTTCTCAAAATATAAAAACTCTAAATTGTCTGTTTCAAATATCAAAACAGATGAGAAGGGTAAATTTACTTTTAAAATAGAACAAGGTAAGGAGTATCTATTAGACTCAGTTGTCATTTATCCATTAAAATCAAAACCTGATGAACAAGAACCAATCTGGCATAGTGACTGGGCCTCTACAACGTTCTTAGTTCCTGAAAATAATCTTTAATTTTTATTTATTAGTATAAAATATTGAATATGATTTTTGCTCTAAAAGTAATATTAGCAGCCCTTGTGATTGCATTTGCAAGCTGGCTTTCTGGTAAAAAACCAGAGTTATCTGGATTTATTATCGCTCTTCCAATTGCGAGTATTATCGCAATTGCCTTCTCTTTCTTAGAGCATAAAAATACTGAAAATACAGTAATTTTTGCTAAAAGTATTCTAATTGGGGTACCTGTCTCATATTTATTTTTCTTACCCTTCTTTTTCGCAAAAAATCTTAATATGAATTTTTGGCTAATTTACTTGATCGGATTAACTTTGCTAGTGATTGGATATTTTGTTCATAAATACATTATGAGCCTTATTTAGATGTTTGAGTTATTTGCAGACTCAACTCCAAATGCTAGAAAAATTTCAATAATGTTAGAGGAGATCAATGAAAATTACTCGATTACTTTTATTAACTTAAACAAAGGAGAACAGTTCCACGAAGACTTTAAAAAAATCTCACCTTTCTCAAAAATTCCAGTGCTCAGACATGAAAACCAGACTATCTTTGAATCTGGTGCGATATTAATATATTTAGCAAACTTCTCTGGAGAGTTTTATGGTTTAAATCAAAATTTAACGACTCAATGGCTGATGGCACAGATGGGTTATATTGGACCAATGTTAGGTCAGCATCATCAATTTCATCATTACAACCCAGGTAAAAGTGAATTTGGAGAACAACGATATTTTAAAATAGCAGAAACTATTTACAAAAATTTGGATGATCATTTATCTAACAATGAATATTTAGCAAGAGAATATTCAATTGCTGACATGGCAACATTCCCTTGGATAGCACGACATCCAATCCACGATATTGGTTTAAATAAATATTTAAATTTGACCAGATGGTATAATAAAATTGCACTTAGACCTGCTGTTATTAAGGGTTACGATTTATTGAAAGATGGCACAGTGCCGCCAAGGGTAAATTAAAATGAAAGTATATTTCAATGGTTCATGTAATATTTGTAATGCTGAAATAACTCATTATAAAAAAAAAACATGTGATATAAACTATGTTGATATCTCCAAAGATAGAGATGAACATATAAATCACCTTTCAAAAAAAGATTTATTCAGAAGAATGCACGTTTACCATCAGGGTAGGCTGATTTCTGGATCAGAGTCATTTTTAATTTTGTGGGATACCATGCCCAGATGGAAATATTTGTCATCATTTTTAAAGTTACCAATTTTTAAGCAATTATGGAAAATCGCATACGAAACGATGGCATTGTTATTATATTATAAAAATAAATCTAAGATCTGAGGAGAACCATTCTTGCAGTTTAACCACAAGAATGGTTTTTGGAGGATTAAGGTTAATCATCAATATCTACCCTAATCTCATAAAAATAGATCAAATAGATTGCCTTTAAAAAATAATATTAACTAACTTAATTTTCGAGATTGGTTCTTTTTTATAACTTCACCAATAAAATACAAAGAACCTCCAAAATAAACAGATGTCTGTTTTGAAGATAATTTATTAATAGTTTTAAAAGACTGCTCTAAAGAGTCAGCAAAATATAAAGAGAGATTTTTGGGCAATAGTTCTTTAGTAATAGAATTTTCTTCATCCATTTTAACTACCACAATTTTATTAAAGTGTTTTGACAAACTAGTAAGCATTTGCAAATACTTTTTATTATTTAAAAAAGAGCATATTAATATTTTTTTATTTTTAGTTAATGATGCAATCAAGGCTTTCATTCCATCTATATTGTGGAATCCATCTAAATAAATATCTTTGAATTTTTTAATCTTACTTTTTAACACGCCACTTTTAATTTTTTGTAATCTTCCTGGCCATTGACAATTTGTTAATGCTTTTTGTGTCACTTCCTTATCAAACGCATCTTTTAAAATATTTTTTGCTAAATGTATTCCTAATCCAGCATTAACTAATTGATGTGAACCCAATAAATTTAATTTTGATATATCTATCTTTGCTTTATCGGATATATAATATTTAGATCTTATCTTCCATTCATCATTATAAATATCTGCATTCAATTTTCTTTTCTTTAGTTGAGTCTTAATATAATTCATAACTCCTAACTTTTGCTTGTTAACAACAATCGTACTTCTTGAGTTCAAAATACCTAATTTTTCGAATGCGATTTGATTTAAGGAAGCACCAAGATAATCTTGATGATCTAGGGAAATTGGAGTTATAGCTGCAAATTTTGATTTTTTGATTATATTTGTAGCGTCAAACCTTCCTCCGAGTCCCACTTCTAAAATTAAATAGTCAGCTTTATGATCTTGAAAAGCTTTAAACGCTGCCGCTGTAGTTATTTCAAAAAAAGTAATTAAATTTCCATCATTTATATTTTCACAATATCTTAAATATTTTAATAACTTTTGATTGGAAATATCTTTTGATCTTAATTGTATTCTTTCATTAAACTTTACTAGGTGTGGGGTAGAGTAAACATGTGTTGAATATCCATGGTGGTTGAGTATTGACTTTAAAATTGCTGCTGTTGAACCCTTCCCATTAGTACCAGCTATATGAATTACTTTTGGTAATAAACTCTCATCAAAATCTATTTTTTTAAGGAGCTTTTTAATTCTGCCTAAAGATAAGTCAGAAAACTTAGGGTGAAGTTTTAGTAGTCTTTGAAAAATGGGATCTTGCAAGATCTTATTTTTTTACAAAAGATAAAACTTTTGAGAGAGATTGATTTAATTCTTTACGATGAACAACCATATCAATCATCCCGTGCTCTAAAAGATATTCAGCTGTTTGAAAATCCTCAGGTAACTGTTCTTTAATCGTTTCTTCAATAACACGTTTGCCAGCAAAACCAATCATACTTCCTTTTTCTGCAATAATGATATCTCCAAGCATGGCAAATGAAGCACTAACACCACCAGTAGTTGGATGAGTAAGCACGCTAATATATGGGATTTTATGCTGATCCAACATATTCACAGCAGCAACCGTTTTAGGAAGTTGCATCAAACTTACGATACCCTCTTGCATTCTAGCACCACCTGAAGAAGCAACTGAAATGAATGGACAATTTAAATCAACAGCATTTTGACAACCAATTTTAAATGCTTCGCCAACAAATTGACCCATAGAACCTCCCATAAAATTGAAGTCCAAAATAAAAACTACAACCTTAGTATCTCCAATTTGACCTTTAGCTAAAATAGCAGCATCTTTTTGATCAGTTTTTTTTTGTGCAGCCTTCATTCTATCTGAATACTTTTTAAGATCTTTAAATTTTAAAGGATCATTATTTTCAAAAGGTACTTCTATAAGCTCAAAAGAATTATCGCCAAATAAATTTTTCAATCTGCTATTAACATCCATATTCATATGGTAGTCACAATAGGAACAAACATTCAGATTTTCTTTTAAATCACTGACATAAAGAGTTCTCTCTCCACAACCACACTTGGTCCATAAATCAGAGGGGGGCTCTTTTCGAGTAACAAGAGAACTTAATTTAGGTTTTACATAATCTGTTAACCAGTTCATTTTAAACTTTAACCTCTTTAATAAATTTTTTTAGAGCAATAAGGTATTTATTGATATCCATTTTTAAATCAAAATATTTTTGTATAAGAGCTGAACCAATTATAACACCATCAGCATTAGTTTTTTTTGATATTTCGAGTACATCCTTTTTAGATTTTATACCAAACCCAACTAAAACTGGAATTTTTGACATCTTTTTTAGAGATTTAACATTTTTATTGATCTCTTTGTAATCTAATTTATTTGAGCCAGTAATTCCTGTTGCTGATATATAATAAATAAAACCTTTTGAACCTTTTAAAAGTTTTTGAGCTCTTTTTTTATCTGTCATCGGTGAGATTAACTTAATCAAATGAATATTATTTTTAGATAGAGCCTTTTTAATTACACTTTCTTCTTCAAAAGGCAAATCTACAATAATTATTCCGTCAACAATATTTTTTATACTTTTAATGAATTTATCTACACCAAATTTACGAACAGTATTTAAATAGCACATAATCACAAACGAAGTATTGTTTTTAGATTTACTTAATTCTTTAATTAAATTTAGTGATTGTTGTGTTGACAGGTTTGAGCTAAGTGCAAGTTTATTCGCTTCTTGAATAATAGGCCCATCTGCCATCGGATCAGAAAAGGGGAGTCCAAATTCAATAACATCAGGTTGATGAGATAGCATTTCATTAAAGATTCTTTTACTTTGAGACAAAGTTGGAAATCCACATGTCATAAATAAGGAGAGTATTTTTTTTTTAGGAAGAGTGTCTAAATTATTCATCTGCATCAAATCCAATAGCCTTAGCAGCAGTGAATAAGTCTTTATCACCTCGTCCACACATATTTAAAATTACAACTTTATTTTTATGTTTATTTTTAAATGCTTTAATTAAGTAGGCTAGAGCATGTGAGGGTTCTAGTGCAGGAATAATTCCCTCTAGTTTTGAACATGTTTGAAATGCTTCAAGAGCTTCTTTATCAGTTACACCGAAGTACTTGACTCTTTTAATATCTTTTAAGTGGGAGTGTTCAGGCCCTACACCAGGATAATCAAGACCGGCAGAAATAGAATGTGCTTCTTTTATTTGTCCATCATTGTCTTGTAATACGTAACTATAACTACCATGTAAAATACCAGGAGTTCCAGAGGTCATTGTTGCGGCTGTTTCTTCTGTTTTAGCGCCTCTACCAGCTGCCTCAACTCCAATAATCTTTACCTTTTTATCATTTAAAAATGGATAAAATAAACCCATTGCATTTGATCCTCCTCCAACGCAAGCTATCAAATAATCTGGTAGTTTTTTCTCTACTTTTAATATTTGCTCTCTCGCCTCTTTTCCAATTACAGATTGAAAATCCCTTACCATTTTTGGATAGGGGTGAGGACCTGCAGTGGAACCGATAATATAAAAAGTATCTCTGACGTTTTTAATCCAATCTCTTAGAGCTTCATTCATCGCATCTTTTAAAGATTTACTTCCGGACTCTACAGGAATAATGGTGGCACCCAGAAGCTTCATTCTAAAAACATTTGGTTTTTGTCTCTCAATATCTTTAGAACCCATGTAGATATAACAAGGAAGTCCAAAAAGCGCACAAACAGTAGCTGTTGCAACTCCGTGTTGTCCAGCACCTGTCTCAGCGATAATTCTTGTTTTCCCCATTTTTTTTGCAAGGAGTATTTGTCCTAGGCAATTATTGATTTTATGGGCTCCTGTATGATTTAGCTCATCTCTTTTAAAATATACTTTTGGTCCATTAATATATTTAGATAAATTTTTAGCGTAGTGCAAAGAGGAGGGCCTGCCCACATAGTTTTTAAAAAGATCATTTAGCTCTTTTTTAAACTTTTTATCTTTTTGAATTTTTTTGTAAGATTTATCTAAATTTAATAATAGGGGCATTAATGTTTCAGAAACATACATGCCACCAAACTCACCAAATCTTCCAACAGTGCTAGGTTGTTTATAAGTTTTCATTAATTATAAATTGATGAAATAATACCATCTATCAAAGTAAGGCTTTTTTCACCTGGTTGTTCCTCTACACCAGAATTTATATCAACAAAATCCGCACCTGTTAAGCTAATTGCTTTTTTGATATTAGTGACATTTAGACCTCCTGATAAAATATAAGGAAGTTTTTTATTATTTTTAAAATCAGACCAATCCCAAGTTGTATTGTTTCCTCCAGGCATCTGATTTGAAGATGGTTTAGCTTCAATGAGGAACTGATCTACATCAATTAACTCAGTTATTTTAAAATCGTCTGGTGATATTGATTTATATATCTTTTTCTTAAAATTACTTTTAACTTCACTTATAAAGTTTTGATCTTCATCTCCGTGAAGTTGAATTGTATCAAAATCAAAAACTTCTAATTTATTTTTAATTTCATCAATTGAAGGATTAACAAAAACACCCACAAATTTATCTTTATGTGTTTTAAAATATTGGTTAACAAGAGCTAGTGTTTCTATATCTATAAACCTTGGACTTTTTTCATAAAAAATTAACCCTTGATAGGAAATATTTAAATCTAGACAGTGATTAATAATGGCTGGATTATTTTGTCCACAAATTTTTATTTTTATATTGTTCGCCATATTTTTTTAATAATTCTAAAGGTTTTTTGCTTTCTATTAATTCTCTTCCTATTACAACAAAGCTTGCACCATCTTGTATAGCATTATGAGCAAAAGTAACTCTTTTTTGATCATCATTTCTAGCAAACATTTTAACACCTGGTGTTATTTTAATTAATTTATTGAATTTTCCTAAAACTCTCAGGTCATCACCTGAGCAAATAAGGCCATGAATATTTACATTATTAGCGATTTCAGTAAATTTTTTTACAAGTTTTTTTGTACTTCCCTCTTTATATATTTTTTCGCTATCTTTTCCATCTAAGCTCGTCAATAAGGTTACCCCTAAGATTTTAGTTTTAAGTTTATTTTTCTTAACAGAGTTTAATGCAGCTTTCATCATCTCTTTACCTCCCGATATATGCAAGGTAAGAAAATCAGGGTTTATATTCGATAAAGAGTCTATCGCACTGCTAACTGTGTTTGGAATATCGTGAAGTTTTAAATCAAGGAATAATTTACATTTCGACCTTTTGATTTCTGAAATAAGCTCATTTGATCGATTATTATAAAAAGATCTATACCCGACTTTAAAACCATAAACATAGCGGTATAGTTTCTTTACAATACTAATATTTTGAGTATTCGATTTTAGGTCTAAGGCTATAAAAGATTTAAATTTTTTCATTTATTTTTTTATTGATATTTTCACTAGCTTTGAATGTAACTTTCCATTTAGAGGGTATATATATTTTTTTCTTATTTCTAGGATCAGAACCATATCTAGATTTCATAAATTTAGACTTAAAAACGCCAAAATTTCTTAGCTCGATAGAAATATGATCAGAAATATTTTTTTCTAAAATTTCGAAGAACCTATTAAATATAGCTTCATTTATTTTAGATGTTAAATCGGTTTCAGATTGCAAATAAGTCTTTAAAATATCAGACTTATTCTTCTTTGGAGTCCTTATCCTCATCCAAAGCCTTACCTAGAATATCCCCTAAAACTGAACCAGAGGATTTAGATCCATATTTTTCTAACAAACTTTGTTCTTCATCTATCTCTAGCTGTCTTATTGAAAGAGCAAACTTTCGATTTGTAAGATCAATAGAACTTATTTTAGCGTCTATCTTTTGACCTTCATTATATCTAGATATATTTTGCTCTTCTTTATTTTTGGAGAGCTCTTTTCTTCTTATAGTTGTTTCGATAAAGCTTGCTACTTCAACATCGATTCCATTATTAGAAATTTTAGAAATTGTAGCTGATACAATATCTCCTTTAGATTTGTCTTTAAAAAATTCATTAAAAGGGTCGGTAGATAATTGTTTAATACCAAAGCTTATTTTCTCTTTTTCAGGATCAATCTCTAAAATTTTAACCTGAATACTTTGACCTTTTTGATATTTTTTTAAGGTTCTATCACCATTAGAGTCAGTCCATGATAGATCGTTTTTATGAATTAGACCGTCAATATTGTCATTAAGCTTTGCAAAAATACCAAACTCAGTAATGTTCTTGATTTCTGTGTCAATAATTTGGTCTTTTTTGTATTCATTTAGAATATTCTCCCATGGATTTGGCTCAGTTTGTTTAATTCCAAGACTTATTCTTTTCTTTTCTTTGTCTATTTCTAATATTTTAACTCTGATATTAAATCCAACTTCTAAGATCTTATTTGGATGTATGTTTTTTTTAGTCCAGCTGATATCGTTGGAGTGAACCAATCCCTCTAAGTCTTTTTCTGTAAGTTGAACAAATGCACCGTAATCAGTTATATGGGTAATTTTTCCGTCATAAATCTCATTAAGAGTAATTTTCTCTTCTATTTTTTCCCAAGGATCATCTTTTAATTGTTTATAACCTAAACTAATTTTATCTGAGTCGTCTGAAACTTTAAGAATTTTAAATTCATATTTTTTTCCAACTTCCAGTACATCTGAAGGGTGACCAATTCTACTCCATGAAATATCACTCAAATGAACTAGGCCATCAATTCCACCTAAATCTACAAAAGCGCCATAGTCTGTAAAAGTTTTAACCTTACCAGTAACAACTGAGTTGCTTTGAGACTTTTCTAAAATTTGGTTTTTTATTTCTTTTTGTTTTTCTTCAAGTATTGCTTTTCTTGAGACAACAATGTTACCTTTTGAGTAGTCCATTTTAAGAATTTCAAAAGTTTCCTCTGTCTTTATTAAATGGCTTACATCTCTGACGGGGCGAACATCAATTTGGCTTAATGGTAAAAAAGCATTAGTGCCCATAATTTTTACGTAGAGACCAGCCTTAGCTTTACCAACAATAAAACCTTTTACTCTTTCTTTATTATCATAAAGTTTTTGAAGCTTTTCCCATGATTTCATTTTGATTGCTTTTTCATGAGAAACTTTTACGTTTCCTTCTCTATCTTCTAATTTTTCGACAAATACTTCAATAACTTGTCCAGTTTTCAAATCATCTGATGATCCAGTATTAAGAAATTCTTCTTTGGGAATTTGACCCTCGCTTTTATATCCAATATCAACTGTTATGTGTTGGTCACTTATTTTAAGAATAGTTCCAGAAATTATTTTATTTGCAGCGATTGTGTTTTTAGTATCGTATTGTTGGTCTAGCAATTTGCTATACTCGTCGTTAGATATCATAAGTCATTATTTACCTTTCAAGTTAAGTTAGGTTCTTTTAAAGTTTTATTAATGTTTTTCAAGAAAAATTAATTACTAAATTGAGATATATGTTTGAAAAACGTTGGATAGCTTGTTTTTACACAGGATTTATCTTTTATTATATTGTTTTTTTTACAAATCATATTTGCAATAAAAAAAGACATTAATATTCTATGATCATCATCGTGTTTAATAACACCAGCGCCTTTTTTTAAATTATGATTGCCATAAATATATAAATCAAAATTTATAATTTCAGATTTAACACCAATTTCTTTTAAATTTTTGTGTATAAGTAACAACCTATTACTTTCTTTGACTGTAAGTTCTTTTAAACCTCTAAATATTGACAGTCCATTTGCAAAAGATGCCGCTATAGACAAAATTGGAATTTCATCAACTTGTAATGGAACATCAACAGCTTCCAGTGTAGTTGAATTTAAATTTTTTTTTTGTTCAATTCTTAGATCGGCAATTAACTCATTGTGAATTTTTCTCTTTCTAATTACTTTTATATTTCCACCCATTTTCTTTAAGGTTTTGATAAAACCCACTCTTGTTTTATTAAAAAGAATATTTTTAACGATAAGTTTAGACCCAGGTTTTAAACAAGCAGCTGAAATAAAAAATGCTGCCGAAGACGGATCACCGGGTACATTATAATTTATTGTTTTTAAATCTTGGTTATTTTTCATCTCTATAAGTCTGTGTAGAGAATTTTCCTTGACTTTAATATTATATCCCATCGACTTAAGCATATTTTCAGTGTGATCTCTTGTAGTCTTAAACTCTTTAATTTTTACTGTCCCATTAGTATTTAAAGCTGATAGCATTATAGCACTCTTGATTTGTGCAGAGGGAATAAGTATTTCAAACGTTAAAGGTACTGCGTTACCAGTTCCCTTCAGTTTAATTGGAGGAAATGCTTCGCCTCTTAATTTAATTGTTGCACCAATTTTAGATAAATGTTCTGTTACTCTTTTCATAGGTCTTTTGCTCAAAGAACTATCTCCAATTAATTTTACTTCAATATTGTTAGATGAAATCAAGCCAGATATAAGCCTAATTCCAGTTCCTGAATTTCCAAAATCCATTATTTTTTTGGGCTGAATTAATCCACCAGGAGGAATGCCAAAAACCTCATAATGATTACCTGTTTTGATAATTTTAACACCTAATAGCCTCATAGCTTTTAGCGTATTAATTACATCTTCTCCTTGTAATAAATTAGAAATTTTAGACTTACCAACAACCTGTCCTGCTAAAATTAAAATTCTATGACTAATTGATTTATCACCAGGAGGGAAATATGTGCCCTTAATTAAACTTCTTTTATTAAGAGACATAAATCTAGTTATAATTATTACCTAAGTAAATTTTCTTCACAAACTTATCAGATGTAATCTCTTTAGGACTCCCCGATTTTATAATTTCTCCATTGTAAATTATGTATCCAAAGTCAACAACACTCAACGCCTCCTTGACGTTATGGTCAGTTACAATAATTCCAATATTCAGTTTTTTTAATAATGAAATTGTTGATTTGACTTCTTCTATTGCTATGGGATCTATACCAGCAAAGGGTTCATCAAGTAAAAGAAATTTTGGATTACTAGCTAGTGCCCTTGCAATTTCAGTTCTTCTTCTTTCACCACCAGATAATAATTTTCCTTTTGTCTTTTGAAAACTACTTAGTGAAAATTGTTTAATTAAGTTTTCTGTTATTTTAATTGAATTTTTTTTATTATGAAATAATTCTGCTATTGAAAAAATATTATCGTAAACACTTAAATCTCTAAATATTGATGCTTCTTGTGGTAAATATGAAATACCTAGCTTTGTTCTTGAGCTTAGACTTTTTTCATTTAAAACAACTTCATCTAGTTGAATTATTCCTAAATCAGGACTTAAAAAACCGGCTATTATGTTAAAAAGAGTTGTCTTGCCACTACCGTTTGGTCCAAGTAAGCCATTAATCCGATTGTTATCAAACTCGATATTTACATTATTAAGTGCTTTTTTTGACTTAAAACTTTTACTTATTTTGATCAGCTTAATCTTTTGCATTATTTTCTAATAAAACTTCAACAAGAGACTCTTTGTTAGCTGAGTTAAGTATTCTTTTGTTATTATCTATATCAGCTATTAATTCATTTCCTGTAAGTAGTCTTGTTGGGGATTCAATTGATACATCGCCTGTAAGTTTTATAATATTATCATCACGTGTGTATATAGCATAATTACCCTTAAAAGTTTCTTCCTTAAATTCAATAACGACATTATCAAAAAGCTCAATTACTGTGAAAATCTCATCATTATTTTTTTCTATATAATTAGCAATCATTTTATCAGCAAAGGCTATAAATTTATCATTTTTAAACTCTACATCACCATTTGCAGTGTAGCTTTTATTTTCTGAGTCCCAGATAAGGCTTTCCCCTGCCTTCACATAACTTTCAGTGTTTGCGTTTGAAAAAAAAAATAAACATGAAATAAAAAAAAATAATTTATTTGTTAATGACAAATTCCACCTTACCTTCAAAAAATATTTTTCCATCATAATCAAGATTTTTAAAACCCTGTGCTTTTAATAAACCCATACTATTAATTATTTCAACAGACTCATTACTATTTGATATTTCTTTAGAAAGATTGATTGATATATTTTTTCCATAAATCTTATATTTTTTATTTTCAAGGTATGATTTTCCCTCAAGGTAAATATTATCATCATCAATTTTATTTAATTTTTCAGATCCAATTTTAGTAATCCCAGAGTTACTTAAAACAATACTTGAAAAATTTTCAACAGTTATTGTTTTTTGACTGAAGTTTTTAGTTAATGGTTTTTGATTAAAAAAATATATATAGCATTGTATTGATAAAATAATAATTATTAAAATATTTATTATTTTTTTAATTAAATAATTAATCATTTTCTAGACATTTTTTCAAATTAACAATACCAATTGGCTTATTCTTGCTAGCGATAATAAGGCTTGTAATTGCATATTTATTCATAAGAACAATAGCTGAGGAAATTAATAAATCGCTTGTTGCCACTATCGGTCTACTTTTCATAATACTAGTTGCCTTTTCCTTCATATTAATTTTTGTAATTGATCTTCTCAAATCACCATCAGTAATAATACCTTTTATTCTTTTATTTTTATCTAATACCACAACGCAACCATATTTTTTTTCAGTCATAACTAAAACCGCATCAATTATAGATGAATTTGATTGAATAATAGGAATATCAATATCCATTATTTCATTTAAAGTTTTTAATTTTTTTCCAATTTTTCCACCTGGGTGAAGCTCGCTAAAAGATTTTCTATCAAATTTTCTCAGGCTTAATACTGAGCAACAAAGAGCATCGCCGAGCGCAAGAGCCATTGTCGTAGAAGTAGTAGGAATTGTTTGCAATTTATCAGCTTCTAAATGAGCAGGTAACATTAAACAAATATCTGAATTTTTTGATAATAAACTCTTGTTTGCTGAAGTTATTGAAATAATCTTTATTTTTTTTTTCTTACTAAAATTTATTAAATCTGCTAATTCATGTGACTCTCCAGAATTAGATAAGATTATCAGAACATCATTTTTTTCAACTATTCCCATATCACCATGACTTGCATCAACTGGGTTTAAATATATGGCTGGTATTCCTGTTGAAGTAAATGATGCAGCAATTTTGCCAGCAATATTTCCACTTTTTCCTAGTCCTGAAATAATTATTTTACCACTTTGTTTTGATATCAATTCAACAGCTTTTACAAAATCATTATTTAAATTTTTAGATAGTTTAGCTAATGCTATAGACTCTAACTTTATTACTTCTTGTCCAACTTTTTTGATTTTAGATTTATTCATATTTTATTTATGGGCAAAAATATCTATTCCCTCCCATCCTTGTAAATCTAACTCAACTCTTATCTCCATAAATTTCATTATTGATTTAAACAGCTTAAATCTTCTTTGATTAATCAATTTATCATTAAGAGAGTTTTTTATTTCTGATAAATACAAAACATCATTCATTGCATATTCTATTTGTTTTTTGGTAAGTTTTTTTTTACTCCAATCAGATGACTGTTCTGTTTTATCTAATTGAATATCTAATATTTCATAAACTAGATCTTTTAGACCATGTTTTGATGAATAAGTTCTAGTTAATTTTGATGCAACCTTTGTACAAAACATATTTTTTACACTAATTTTTAAATTTTCTTTTAATACTGCCATATCAAATCTTCCAAAATGGAAAATTTTTGTAAGATCCTTATTTTCTAGTAATGTTTTTAAGTTCTTTGATAATTTTGGTGATAAATCCTCTTCAAATTTAATTAGATACACTTTTTTATCTGTTTCATTTCTTAATTGTATTAGACATAGCCTGTCTCTTTTAATATTTAAACCAAGAGTTTCAGTATCGATAGATATATCTCCTTTAAATGATTTTAAAACTTTGCTTGGTAGATCATTATGAAATAATTGATAATTTGACATCCTAGAACATATATTTATATAAGATAGATAATACAATGAAAAACAAAAATATCTTATTTTTTGGATCAACAGGCTTTATAGGAAGAAGTATTTCAAAAAGACTCTTACAAAATGGTGACAAGCTTATATGTCCTGTCAGAAATGCCAGTAGGGTTAAAAGAAATATACTTGCAGGAGACACAGGACAGATTGAAATAATTGAATTTGATATTAATAATTTAGATGAAATTAAAAATTTAATAGAGAAATCAGATTTAGTAATTAATTTGATAGGAATTTTATATGAACAAAATAATTTATCCTTTGAACTAGCTCATTACTTATTACCAAAAAAAATTGCTAGTTATTGTGAATTATTTAAAAAACCATTTCTTCATGTTTCAAGTTTAGGTTCAACTTTTCAAACCAAATCAAATTATTTAATTAGCAAAAAAATGGGTGAAGAATTTATTGAAAATAATAACACCAATCATATTATTGTAAGACCAAGTACAGTCTATGGTGAAGAGGATAATTTTATTAATTTATTTGGTAAGATGGCTAAAATACTACCTTTCCTTCCATTAATAAAAAAAGGAAAAACTAAATTCCAACCAATTTATGTCAACGACTTATCTCTCTTAATTTTTAATCTATTAAATAATTTTGATAAATACAAAAATTCAAATTTAGCAGCTGTAGGTAATGAGATATTTACTTTTAAAGAAATTTTAACTCATATATTTATGTCTTTAAAAAAAAAAGAGAGATTTTTTTATATGCCATCTTTTCTCGCAATCCTTCAAGGCAAAATATTAGAAAAACTTCCTAAACCTTTATTTACTTATGATCAGTATGTAACTCTTTCACATGATAGTATATCAGAGGGAAGTCAAAAATTAGTTACCGAGATATTGAAACAAGATCTGTCAAATATGAAAATTATTACTTCAGAGTATCTTAAAAAGTTTATTGATAGAGTTTAATAAACATAAATCAACAAGACTATGCCTATAAAAATTCTATAAACAACAAATGGTGTGAAACCAATTTTATTTATAAAATTAATAAAAAAAGAAATTGTAATATAAGCTGCAAAAAATGAAGAAAAAAAAACTATAAATAGACCCTTATTAATAATAATACTTTCAAAATCACTTATATTTGAAAAAAAAGATAACCCAATTATGGGTATACCCATATATAAACTATATATAGAGGAATATTTACGGTCTTCTCCAAATAACCTAAAGGCAATGATACAACTCCCTGCTCTACTAAAACCTGGTAAAAAGGCAAGACACTGAAAAAAACCAGCTAAAATAAATTTGGTGCTTTTGCTTTTAATAACAAATTTAAATTTATTTGTTTTGTCTGAGATATAGAGCAGTATTGCTCCTATAATTGAGGTGTATCCTATTATCTCTAAGCTAATAAAACTTAAATTATAAAATTTTAGTATTATGCCCAGAAAAACTGCTGGTATAGTTGCATAAACTATTACCTTAAAGTTGGCTTTAATATTTGATTTTGAAAAATGTTTATGCACAAACAGATATATTAATAATGCTAACAAAGAGGCAAAGTGGGTAGATGTTTCATATAAATAGTTTCTTGATTCTATGTTCTTATAAAGTATTTCTATGATATTTAGGTGACCACTTGAACTAATGGGGATAAATTCTGTAATCCCTTGTATTAGACCATAAAAAATATCAAAAATACCATTAATAGTCATAATTTATTATCATTTATTGGTTTACTAAGTCTTAAAATCTTTATACTAATACTATCCGATCTATTTGTAGGAGAATAAAGTAATATTTTATTATCATGTTAGAGTTTCATAAAAAAAAACCGAAGAATCCATCTAAAACTGAACCTGAGAAAAGGATAAAGGATTTTCAGGAGATTTACAGTCAGTTTGATAAAAATGACTCTGTAGAACAATCTTCAAGGTGCTCACAATGCGGAATACCATATTGTCAAATTCATTGTCCTTTAAATAACAATATACCAGATTGGCTTCGTTACATCGCAGAAGGCCGATTGGAAGAAGCTTATCAAGTATCTGCCTCTACAAATGCATTCCCAGAGGTATGTGGGAGGGTCTGTCCTCAAGATAGATTGTGTGAGGGCAACTGCGTTGTCGAACAGGCAGGCTTCGGTGCAATTACAATTGGTAATTTAGAAAAATACTTAACAGAAATAGCATGGGAAAAAGGATGGGTTAAAAATTTATCTTCACAAAATCAATTTAAACAAAAAGTGGCTATTATAGGATCTGGCCCTGCAGGAATGGCCGCTTCAGCCTATCTAACTCAAAATGGATATCAAGTAGATGTCTTTGAAAAAAATGACCGAGCAGGTGGCTTGATGATTTACGGAATACCTAATTTTAAATTGGATAAAAAAATTGTTGAAAGAAGAACAGAGTGGCTTTTAGAGAGTGGAGTTAAATTTAATTTAAATAAGGAAGTTGGAAAAAATATCTCTTTTCAAGATTTGGAAAAAGATTATGACGCAATATTAATTGCAACTGGTGTTTATAAGGCTAGAAAATTAGATATTGATACATCATCAGTAGACAATAGCATTCCTGCTTTAGATTTCTTAATTGAGAGCAATAGAACCGGATTAGGTGACTCTCCATCAAATAATAAGTTTCTCAATGCAAAAAATAAGAATGTAGTTGTTATTGGAGGCGGAGATACAGCTATGGATTGTGTTAGAACAGCGATTAGACAACAGGCAAAGGAAGTTACTTGTCTTTATAGAAGAAATAAGGAAAACATGCCAGGATCAGCAAGAGAAGTTTTAAATGCAGAACAAGAGGGTATTAAATTTAATTGGTTATCTGTCCCATCTAAAATTATAAGCGATAACTCTACTGCAACAAGTATGACATACAAAGTCGCTGCCTTAGGAGAGGTTGATGAGAGTGGAAGAAGAAAACCAGTTGATACAGGTGTTGAAAAACAAATAAAAAGTGACTTAATTATCCAAGCTCTAGGTTTTGAACCTGAAGATTTGAACCACAATTTTAAAACAAATATTGAATTAACAAGCTGGAAAACAGTTAAAGTTGATTTTAAAAAATTTCAAACAAGTAACCCAAAAATTTTTGCTGCTGGAGATATCGTTAGGGGAGCCTCACTCGTTGTATGGGCAATCCATGATGGCCGTGAAGTTGCAAAATCAATTCATAATTTCTTACAAAGCTCAAAAATAAAAAAAGCATCATGAAAGATCACACATTAGAAATCTACAAAAGAAATAAGCAAAAGCTAAAAGATAAACACGTCTATAATGAAAAACATGAACATGATAATTGTGGTGTTGGTTTAGTTGCCTCAATCAAAGGTGAGTCAAGAAGAGATATAGTTGAAAAAGGTGTCGAGGCACTGAAGGCTGTATTCCATAGGGGTGCGGTTGACGCTGATGGTAAAACTGGTGATGGTGCAGGGATTATGTTAGAAGTTTCAAATTCTTTCTTCAGTAAGCAAGTATTAAAAATGGGTCATAGAACGAGCCAAGACTCAATATTAGGTGTAGGTATGATATTTTTACCAAAAAGAGATTTCGGCGCACAAGAAAAATGTAGAGCTATCGTTGAATATGAAATTATAAAAGCTGGAATGAATCTTTTTGGATGGAGACAAGTCCCAGTTAATACAGAGATCATTGGTGAAAAAGCTAATTACACTAAACCAGAAATTGAACAAATAATTTTTTCCCCTAAAGAAACCACTCCTGATATTGAAAAAAAACTTTATTTAACAAGAAGAAGGATAGAGAACAAGATTAAATCTCAGAATATTAATGACTTTTATATTTGCTCTTTATCGACAGAAACAATTGTTTACAAAGGTATGTTTTTAGCTGAACAGCTATCTGAATTCTATCCAGATCTATTAGATGATGAATTTAAATCTAAATTTGCCATTTACCATCAAAGGTATTCCACAAATACATTTCCTACATGGTCTTTGGCGCAACCATTTAGAGTTTTAGCACATAACGGAGAAATCAATACTCTAAAGGGAAATATAAATTGGATGAGTGCGCATGAGCCAAGAATCACACACCCTTTTTTTAACGAAAGGATAGATGATTTAAAACCAATACTTGACTCAGATGCATCTGACTCTGCATCTCTTGATGCTGCTTTTGAGCTTTTTGTTCAAACAGATAGAGACATGCCAATGGCAAAATCCATGATAATTCCTGAGTCTTGGTCAAATCGTTCTGATTTGTCTGATCAATTAAAGAGCATGTATGCTTATTGCAACGCTGTAATTGAGCCATGGGATGGACCAGCAGCAGTCTGTGGAAATTTTGGAGATTGGATAATATCTGGTATGGACAGAAATGGTTTAAGACCACTTAGGTTCATATTAACAGATGACGACCTATTAATTTCAGGATCTGAGGTGGGAATGATTAATATTGATGAAAAAAATATTTTAAAAAAAGGAAGAGTTGGACCTGGTGAATTAATCGCAGTAAATTATAAAGAGAATAAATTTTATCAAAGCTCTGAATTAAAAGAACTACTCAGTAGCCGAAATAATTACTCAGAATGGAATAAAAAGACAATTAAATTAGATAATATTTTATCTAAAGACAAGATATATAACCCATCATCTGAGGAGAAAGATAACGTTTTTCAAATAGCTAAATCATTTAATTTAACATTAGAAACTCTTGATTTAATTTTAGACCCTATGGTTAAAACAGGCCAAGAGGCTATTGGATCAATGGGTGACGACGCACCCCTAAGTGTACTAACTGAAAGATACCGAGGTCTTCATAGTTTCTTTAAACAAAATTTTGCCCAAGTAACTAACCCTCCTATTGATAGCCTAAGAGAACAAGTGGTGATGAGTCTAAAAACTAGACTTGGAAATTTGGGAAATATCGTAGAAGAAGACTCTGAACAATGCAATTTGGTACTTTTAGAAAGCCCTTTATTATTAGATAACGAGCTTGAAACTCTAAAAAGCCATTTGTCAAAATTCACAACTGAGATTGATTGTACATATGATATAAATGAAGAGACAAATTTCTTAAATGAAATTCAAAGAATATGCTCTGAGGCTGAACAGGCTGTTAGATCTGGTTCTCAACATTTAATTATTACTGATAAAAATATTAATACTGACAGAATTGCTTTGCCAATGATACTTGCAACCAGTGCTGTGCATAGTTATTTAATCAAAAATAATTTAAGGACATTTACTTCATTAAATGTCTCCTCAAGAGAATGCCTTGATGTTCACTACTTTGCTGTACTTATCGGCGTTGGAGCTACTACAGTTAATGCTTCATTAGTCGAAAAACTTATCTCAGATAGATTTAAAAAAGGAATTTATGAAAGTACTGATTATCCTCAACTCATAAAAAACTTCAAAAAATCCATAGAGAAAGGATTGAGAAAGATAATCAGCAAAATGGGTATTTCTGTTATTAGCTCTTATCGTGGTGGAAGGAATTTTGAAATAATTGGTTTAAGTAGAAGTATGGTTGAGAGTTTTTTCCCAGGTATGTCCTCACGAATATCTGGAATAGGATTAGATGGATTGGAAAAGAGAGTAAGGCGACAGCATGAGCAATCCTTTAAATCTGATAATACAATACTAGATATAGGTGGAGAATATAGGTTTAGAACCAACAGCGAAGCACATGCATATGAGGGTGTTTCAATACACATGCTTCAAGAAGCAGTTACTAGAGACTCTTATAATTTGTATAAAAAATATACTTCAAGAATTTATAGTTCAAAACCAATACAGATCAGGGATCTTTTACAGTTTAATGAAAGTAAAAATTCTTTAAATCTCGATAACGTACAAAGCATCTCTGAAATACGAAAAAGCTTTGTATCTCCAGGGATTTCTCTTGGGGCTCTTAGCCCTGAAGCTCACGAAACATTAGCTGTAGCAATGAATAGAATAGGCTCAAAGTCAGATAGTGGTGAGGGCGGTGAGGACTCGAGAAGGTATTCTAAATTGAAAAATGGAGATAATCCAAGTTCAGCAATTAAACAAGTAGCGAGTGGAAGATTTGGAGTAACTGCAGAGTATTTAAATAATTGTTCAGAATTAGAAATTAAAATTGCACAAGGCGCTAAACCGGGAGAGGGTGGACAGTTACCTGGTTTTAAAGTCACTGATCTAATAGCTAAACTAAGACATAGTACAAAAGGTGTAACACTCATCAGCCCTCCACCTCACCATGACATATACTCAATCGAGGACTTAGCTCAACTTATCTATGATTTAAAACAAATTAACCCCATAGCCAAGGTTTGTGTCAAACTAGTTGCACAATCAGGAATAGGAACTGTCGCTGCAGGTGTAGCAAAAGCTAAAGCAGATGTAATACTGGTATCTGGACATTCAGGAGGTACAGGGGCAAGTCCTCAGTCAAGTATTAAGTATGTTGGTCTTCCTTGGGAGTTAGGCATCAGTGAGGTGCATCAAATTTTAGCTTTGAATGGATTAAGAGATAAAGTTCTTCTAAGAACCGATGGTGGTATAAAAACAGGAAAAGATATTGTTATAGCGGCTATACTAGGAGCAGAGGAATACGGAATTGGTACAGCCTCACTTGTTGCAATGGGATGTATTATGGTAAGACAATGTCACTCAAACACTTGTCCTGTAGGTGTTTGTACTCAAGATGAAAAACTTCGTGAAAAATTTGGTGGAACACCTGAAAAAGTTGTAAACTTATTTTCTTTTATTGCAGAGGAGGTTAGAGAGATACTAGCTTCTTTAGGCTATAAATCTTTGAAAGATATAATTGGTAAAACAGAACTATTATCTCAAATTCACTATGGGTCCAGTGATTTAGATAATCTGGACCTAAATCCTATATTAACAAAAATTGACGATGGTAAGATCTATGATTACCATTCTGAGAAAAAAAGGAATGAAGTCCCGCAGACCTTAGATGATCAATTTGAAAAAGATGGCAAAGATTTTATTAATTCAGGTCAAAAAATTGAATTAACTTATAATATACAAAATACATTAAGAACAATTGGAACCAAAATTTCCTCTGTTATAACAAGAAAATATGGAATGAATTCTCTGTCTGAAGATCATGTGACTCTCAAACTGAGAGGTTCAGCTGGCCAGTCTTTGGGGGCGTTTGCAGTCAAAGGACTTACATTGAAAGTTTTTGGTGATGCTAATGACTATGTAGGCAAAGGTCTTTCTGGAGGAAAAATTGTTGTTCAGCCAAGAAACTCATTTACTCAACCAAGCCATGAAAATGTTATCATAGGAAACGTAACTCTTTATGGAGCAACTGATGGAAGATTGTATGCATCTGGTCAAGCAGGTGACAGATTTTGTGTGAGAAATTCAGGTGCATTGGCCATAGTTGAGGGATGTGGTGCTAATGGATGTGAGTACATGACAGGAGGTTCTGCAATTATTTTGGGAAATATTGGTGATAACTTTGGTGCAGGAATGACAGGTGGATCTGCCTTTATTTATTCTGATCAAAAAAATATTTCTGATTTAATGAATATGGAAACTATAAGTTTATATGAAGTTGATAATCAAGATTGGAAAAACCATCTTCTGGATCTCTTAAAAGATTTTTACAAAGAGACTAAATCTAAAAGAGCTGAGTTTATTATTGAAAATTATGACTCTGAAATCAAAAAATTTGCCCATGTGGTACCTGATGAAGTGATTGATAAACTAGAATTTCCAGTTACAAAAAAATCAAAAATAGCCTAAATAAATTTAGATAGAGTTTTTAAGCTTTCTTTATCAGACAAGCTGTGATCAGCATGTTTAATTAAAATATTTTTAAAGTTTTTAAATTTTTTACTCAAATTAAATTTATCGTTATACCCATAAGGTACTGCTTTATCTTGACCCCCATGAAGGAAAATAGTTTCTCCCAAAAAATCACCCTTAATTTTTTCAAGAAGATATTTTTTACTCCTATTAAATAATGCTGGGGAATAATAGTAAGCAAAATCAGAACTAACTTTTTGTTTAACAATTATATTATTTTTTATTTTTTTTCTCTGATGAATATTTAAATTTTCCCAAATTAACTTAGCAGTAAAATCTGGCGCAGGAGCAATACCAATAAGTTTAGTAACTTTTTTTGGGTGCATTAAAGCATAAATGATTGCAACCCATCCACCCATACTACTTCCTATTAAAATGAAATTTCTTATTTTTAAATATTTAACAATATTATCTAAGTCATCATACCAATCACTAATCCCAAAATTAGTAAATTCACCACTAGATCGACCATGACCTTGAAAATCAAAACACAAATATGAAATGTTATTTTTTCTGCAATAATTGTTTAAAAAATTAGATTTTTTACCACTCATGTCAGATAATAATCCATGTAAAAAGATAAGAGTTTTTTTACTTCTTTTGTAGTATCTATAAGATATTTTTAAATTATCTTTTTTAAAAAAGTTTTGTTTTGACACAGATTAAAAATACAAAAAAAATTACTTGTTTACAAATAATTCCATCTATGGGTATTGGAGGTATTGAGACAGGAGTAAGGGATATTGCTAATTACCTTAATAAAAAGAAAATTGAAAATTATATTTTATGTGAAAGCAGTGATAAGAACTTTAATATTAAAGGTCTAAAAATTATAAAAATTAATAATTTAAGATTTAAAAATATTTTTGACCAAAACAAAATAAAAATACTGATTAAAGAATTAATTACAAAAAAAAGAATAAACTTAGTTCACATTTCATCCAGAGCACCTGCTTTTTTTCTTATAAATTTTATTAAAAACTTAAATATCAAAGTTGTAACTAGTGTTCACAACAAGTATGAGTCTAAGTCTTTGTTAAAAGATTGGTATAACAGTTATTTATTAAAAGGCGACACTATTATATTTAATTCTAATTTTGTAAAAAAAACATATGAAAACTACTACCCCAAAAAAACTAAAATACATGTAATTCCTAGAGGTATAGATATTAACTATTTTCATCTATCAAAAAAAAAAATTATTGATAAAAATATTTTTATACCCTCAAGAATATCAAATTGGAAAGGACACGAATTATTACTTAATTATTTCTCATTATTAGAGCAAAAGTATAAAGATCTATTTAAAATTCATTTAATATCTTCAAATCAAAGTAAAGAAGAAAAGAAAATACAATTACTAATAAATAAACTCAATTTATCTGAGAAAGTCATAATTCATAAACCAACTTTAGAAATTAATAAATTATATCAAAAGTCTTATTTAATTATTAATATCTCTAAAAGACCTGAAGGTTTTGGAAGAACTATCTCTGAAGCTTTATCGTCAGGAAAAACTATTATTGCTCCTAATCAAGGAGGTACTAAAGAACAACTTTTTTATTTTGATAGAAATTTATTATTTAATGTAAATTCATTTCAATCCTTTAAAAAAACTTTTAAATACGCTTTAAAAAACTATCAATCAATTTCCAAAAAAGGCAGATCTTATATAAAAAAAAATTACTCATCTGATCTGATGTGTAGAAAGACTTTAGAGGTTTATAATCAGTTAATTAGTTCATGAATATTTTGATAATTAAACATGGGTCTTTGGGTGACTTAATCATTTCGTTTGGAGCTATGAAAACATTAAGAGAAAATTATCAAAATTCCAATATTTATTTACTTACTCAGTCTAATTATAAAAAAAATTTTATAAATTTACCTTATGTTGATGAGATTTTAATTGATAATAGACAAGCAATCTTTTCATCAGTAAATAATCTTTTAAATATAGTTAAAGAAAAAAAAATTAATCTGGTAATTGATTTACAAAATTCAACTAGAACTGAAATATACAATTTTTTTTTAAAAATATTTACAAAGTGTAAAATTTTATCTGCAAGGAAATTTTCAAGTTATAAATATGTGCAAAAAAAACTTGGTATTCAACACATCTCAAAAAATCATCAAGATCAATTAAAACACTTGGGTATAAATCAATTTCTACGACCTGACTTAAGTTGGATGTTAAAAGATGATATGAAAGTTTCAAAAAAAGTAATTTTTATACCTGGGGCATCAAAATCTGGTGAATATAAAAAATGGTCTTCAGATAAATTTGCCCAAGTAGCTAAATATTTAGTACTAAGAAAGTATGAAATTTATTTAACCGGCTCCAATTTGGATTTGAATACTATAAATGAAATTATTGAATTGTGTCCTGAGTCTATAAATAAAATTAACGATTCCAAGATAGAGGATTTCTATCAATTATGTATGACATCTGAGTTAATTTTAACAAACGATACCGGGCCAGCTCATATTGCTGGTCTTACAAATAAAAATGTTATTTGGATAGCAAATGACAATGATATTTCGAGATCGTGCTATCCACTCGGAGATAATGTGCATAAAATTACATCATCTAACGTAAAAAATATCAGTGTGGACATTATTATTAATAAAATAGAACAAATATTAAAATAATTTATATTTACAATTGAATTATCTTTGTTAATAATCCTAAAATGATTTTATTTAAGCAATCCCTAGGATATTATTAATTGCAAACCTCCTTATCTTTTTTTTACATATAATATTTTGAATAGACCCTTCCAAAGAAATAATAATTTTCGTGGTAAAAGAGATCTTCATAAAATAAATAATTTTATATCTGCAGCTGACGTAAGAGTAATTCTAGACGATGGTGAACAATTGGGGGTTATGAAAAAAAATGAAGCTATAGACATTGCTAAAGGTAGAGGCATGGATTTAGTTGAAATTGCTCCAAATAACAATCCCCCAGTTTGTAAAATAGTAGACTATGGAAAATTTAAGTACCAAGAACAAAAGAAGAAAAATGAGGCAAAAAAGAAACAAAAAGTAATTGAAACTAAAGAACTTAAAATTAGACCAGGTACTGGTGAGCATGACTATCAAGTCAAAATTAGAAATGCACAGAAGTTTATAAAAGAGGGAAATAGAGTTAAATTTAGTTTGAGGTTTAAGGGTAGGGAAATGGAACATTCTAATTTGGGTATCGATATGCTTAAAAGGGTTAAAACAGACCTTGGTGAACTTATTAGAGTTGAAATGGAACCTAGAATTGAAGGAAGACAAGCTTTCCTCGTTGTTGCGCCTAAATAAATTATATGATATTTAATTGACCTCAACTGGTCGAACAGGCTTTTAAACAAGGGTATGCCTTGAGACCTAATTAGTTCACTCAAAAGGAGATAAAATGCCCAAACTAAAAACAAAAAGTAGCGTTAAAAAACGCTTTAAAACTTCCTCATCAGGAAAACTAGTAGTCGGAAGCGTTGGCAAACGCCATGGCATGTCCAAAAGAACAAATTCTTTTATCAGAAATTCTAAAGGTACAAGAGTCTTATCAAAGTCTGCATCAATAATAATTGAATCAATGATGCCATATTCCAAATAGGTAAAGGAGATATAATATGCCAAGAGTAAAAAGAGGAGTTACAGCAAGAGCTAAACATAAAAAAGTTTTTGAATTTACAAAAGGTCATCGCGGTCGAAGAAAAAATGTCTACCGTGTAGCTACACAAAGCATGGATAAAGCACTCCAATATGCTTACCGTGATAGAAGAAATAAAAAAAGAGATTTCAGAGGTTTGTGGATACAAAGAATTAATGCTGGTGTTAGAGAGCATGGCCTCACATATGCCAAGTTTATTGATGGATTAAAAAAAGCAAATATTGAAATTAATAGAAAAATTCTATCTGAAATTGCATTTCATGAACCAGCTGCGTTTAAAACAATAGTTGAGAAAGCTAAGGCTAATATAGCCGTTTAAAATTTAAAATGGACATTAAAAAAGTCCTTAATGAAGCTACAAAAGAAATAGAGCAAAGCTCTAATCAACTTGATTTACAAAATGTTAAAGTAGCTTATTTAGGAAAAAAAGGAAAAATTACAGAGTTACTTAAAAGTCTAAAAGATTTATCATTAGACGAAAAAAAATCTACAGGTGCTGAATTAAATCAATTAAGAGGTGAGGTTGATAATCTCATTAAGATTAAATTTAATCAGATAAAAGTTGAAGAAATTAACTCTAAGTTAAGAAATGAATCTTTAGATTTTAGTTTTCCCCCACCAAATTCAATTTCCCCAAAGGTTCATCCAATATCAAAAACATTTGATGAGGTTATAACGATTTTTGGATCAATGGGTTACTCAGTTGCTGAAGGCCCAGACATTGAGACAGATTATTTTAATTTTTCTGCATTAAATATTCCTGAAAACCATCCTGCCCGTGAAATGCAAGATACATTTTATATTGATGATAAGGATAAAGATGGAAAACCCTTCGTTTTGCGAACACACACAAGTCCAGTTCAAATCAGAACTTTATTAAATGAAAAACCTCCAATTAAAATAATAGCTCCTGGAAGAACTTATAGGTGTGACTCAGATTCAACGCACTCTCCTATGTTTCATCAGGTTGAGGGATTGTTTATCAATGAAAATGCAAACATGGGCGATTTAAAAGGAACCTTGATTGCATTCTGTAAACAATTTTTTAATGTGCAGGATTTAAAAGTTAGGTTTAGACCTAGTTATTTTCCTTTTACAGAACCGTCTGCAGAAATGGATATCGCCTATGAGATAGTTAACAACAAGATTAAATTAGGTCAAGGTGATCGTTGGCTTGAAATACTTGGATGTGGAATGGTAAATCCTATAGTTTTAGAAAATTGCAATGTTGATACAAAAAATTTTCAAGGTTTTGCATTCGGAATGGGCTTAGATAGAATTACAATGTTAAAATATGGTCTAACTGACATAAGATCATTTTTTAGTGGAAACTTAAATTGGATTGCTAATAACGGTTTTAGCATTGGAGATTTTTAGTGAAGTTCAGTTATAGTTGGTTGTGTGAACATTTAGAGACAGATAAAAATGCAACTGAAATTGGTGACGCTCTCACAAATATAGGCCTTGAACTGGAGAGTTTAAGTGACTATTCCTCATACTCAAAATTTGTTGTTGCAACAATTAAAGATTTTAAAAAACATCCTAACGCAGATAGATTGAACATTTGTAAAGTTGATGACGGAGCTGATACTTATCAAGTAATTTGTGGCGCAAATAATGTTAAGAAGGGATTAAAAGGAATATTTGCTAAAGAAGGAATGTATATTCCTGGAACACAAATACATTTAAAAAAAGGCAAGATTCGAGGTGAAATATCTGAAGGAATGCTTTTATCAGAGAGAGAACTTAATTTGAGCGATGATCACGAAGGTATTATCGAGCTGTCAGAGAACTTTAAAAATGGTACCTCTGCAGTAGAAGCACTTAAACTAGATGATCCTATTTTTGAGATAGGCATTACACCTAACAGAGGAGACTGTCTCAGTATTAGAGGAGTTGCTAGAGATCTTTCTGCAAAAGGTATGGGAAAACTTAAGCCATTAAAATACGAAAAAATAAAAAAATTAGAATTTGAAAGCCCAATTAGTTGGAGTATCAAAAATGATGATAATAGCTGTGAGTATGTCGTTAGTAGATACTTTAAAGATGTAAATAATACAAAGTCTCCAGAATGGTTGCAAAAGAAATTAATTAGCCTCGGACTAAGACCAATCAATGCACTAGTTGATATAACAAATTTTATTACTGTCGATTTAGGTAGACCATTGCATGTATTTGATGCAGATAAAGTCGGAAAAAAACTTGATATGAGACTTGCAAACTCTAATGAAAAAATTCTTGCATTGGATAATAAAGATTACACTTTGGATGTTGGCTCAACTGTAATTGCTGATAGTAATAATGCTCTAGCGATTGCGGGAATTATTGGAGGGGATCACAGTGGATGCACAGAAAATACCAAAAATGTGTTTCTAGAAGTAGCTATATTTAATCCAAATAGTGTGGCAAAAACAGGGAGATCTCTTGGAATTAATTCTGATGCCAGGTACCGCTTTGAAAGAGGTTTAGATAAAAATATGGTCCTTGAAGGTTTAGAATATGCATCTTACCTGATAAATAAAATTTGTGGAGGATCTGTTAGTAAAAATACTGATGCTGGAAAATTAGACACTAATGAACACAAAATAAAATATGACTTTAATTATTTTAATAAGGTAATTGGTTTAGATTTAGAACCACAAATACAAGTCAAAATCTTAAAAGACTTAGAATTTCAAATTAATGAGAGAGGTGATAATGAATGCGATGTATTGGTACCATCGTGGAGAAATGATGTTAAAAATAATATTGATATTGTTGAGGAAATTATAAGAATTTATGGATACGATAATATCAATGTAAGTGTACCCCCCTCATCAAAAGATGAGATTAATAATATTGAAAATTCATTAGTTAATAAGAAATTTAAAACAATATCGAAACTTAAAAAAACCTTAGTATCTAATGGAATTTCAGAAGTTATAACTTTCTCTTTTCACTCAGACAGAGCTCAAGAAATCCTCACAGGTGATACATCCTTAAAAATATCTAATGCAATTAGTGACGATCAATCTTTCATGAGAAATTCAATGATCTTTAATCATTTAGAAAGTGCAGAGTTAAATTTTAAAAAAGGAATAAAAAATATTCAATTATTTGAAATTGGACCTATTTATAATTCATCACAATCTCAAGAGAATATTCTATCTTTACTTATTTCATCTCAAGATGACACAAACTCAATTTATAAATCTGTAAATTTTAACTTTTACTCTTTAACAGAACTCTCATCTAAATTAATTAGTTCATTAAACTTTGATATAAAACAGTTTAATATTTCAAGATCAACTTCAAATATCTATCACCCTGGACAATCTGCAGAGGTTCATATGGGAAAAAAATTAATAGCTAGATATGGAAAAGTTCACCCTTTAATTATGGAGGAATTTTCTAAACTTAAAAATACCTATGCAATTGAATTGTTTTTTGAAAATCTCCCAATAGAGACTATATCTAGAATTAATTCTATCAATATCTCAGACTCTCAATTTCAGTTCAGTGAAAAAGACTTTTCATTTATATTCGAAAAACAACAAAACCTTTATGAAGTACAAAGATATGTCACAGGTATAGATAAAAACTTAATTAAGAATGTGGAATTCTTTGACCTCTATGAATCAAAAGATTTAGGAGATAGTAGTAAAAGTGTGACATTCAGAGTTACTATTCAATCGAAAGAAAAAACTCTCGAAGAAAAAGTCTTAGAACAGCTTCATAAAAATATTTTAGAAAAAGTATCAAATAAATTTAAAGCAAAAATCAGAACTTAATGGAAATTTCTAAAATAAGAAATTTTTCAATTATAGCACATATTGATCATGGTAAATCTACTTTAGCAGATAGGATTATTGAAATTTGCGGAGGTATGGATGACAGAACTAAAAAAGACCAAGTCCTTGACTCAATGGAGATTGAAAGAGAAAGAGGTATCACTATAAAAGCACAAACTGTGAGATTGAATTATAAAAACAAAAATGGAGATGAATATCAGCTAAATATACTTGACACACCTGGGCATGTGGATTTTTCTTATGAGGTTTCAAGATCGTTATCTGCATGTGAGGGCTCAGTTCTTGTAGTTGATAGTACCCAAGGTGTTGAGGCTCAAACACTTGCAAATGCTTATCAAGCAATTGATGTCAACCATGAAATACTCCCAGTCCTTAATAAAGCTGATCTTCCTGCCTCTGAACCAGAGAGAGTAAAAGAAGACATTGAGCAAACAATTGGAATAGATACTTCAGAAGCCCACCTCGTCTCTGCAAAAACAGGATTAGGTGTAGAAGGTTTGTTAGATCAGATTATCGAAAAACTACCAGCTCCAAATACAAATGAAAAGAATCTGAAAGCCCTGTTAGTTGATAGTTGGTACGATAATTATTTAGGTGTGACTGTCTTAGTCAGAATTCTTGATGGGGTTATGAAAAAAGGAATGAAGGTTAAGTTTCTATCTAACAATCAACAATACAATATAGATAGAATTGGATATTTTAGTCCAGAAATTAATTATTGTAACGAGCTTGGTCCAGGAGAAATAGGTTTTATTAATGCGAGTATAAAGTCAGTTGCTGATTGTAAAGTTGGAGATACAATTGCTGAATTAAATGACCAAAAAATTAAACCACTTCCTGGATTTAAGCCCTCCTTACCAGTTGTATTTTGTGGAATCTATCCTGTAGATACATCAGATTATGAAAGGTTAAAGGAAAGTTTTGAAAAATTAGCTTTAAATGACTCTAGCTTCACTTATGAAAATGAAACTAGTGCTGCATTGGGTTATGGTTTTAGATGTGGCTTTCTTGGGTTACTTCATTTAGAGGTAACTACGGAAAGACTGAGAAGAGAATTTGATCTTGATCTAATTACTACAGCACCTGGTGTTGTTTATAAAGTAATAGATAGAAACAAAAATGAATTTATTATTAGAAATCCATCGGAACTTCCTGATCCTGCGGAAATTGATCAAATTTTAGAACCTTGGGTTAAATCAACAATCATTGTTCCACAAGATTATTTAGGAACTGTTATAAATCTTTGTATTGAAAAAAGAGGTAAACAAAAAAACTTAAATATCCAAAACAATAGAGCAATTTTAGAAATGGAGCTTCCATTAAATGAGATTGTGATAGATTTTTACGATAAATTAAAATCTTATTCTAAAGGCTATGCTAGTTTTGATTACCAAGTTTATGATTATTTCCAAGGCGATTTAGTAAAACTTAATATTTTAGTAAATCTGGAGACAGTAGATGCATTTTCAAATATTGTCCATAAAACAAGGGCAGAAACAATTGGTCGGAGAATATGTAATAAGCTTAAAGACTTGATCCCTAGGCAAAATTTCCAAATTCCCATTCAAGCAGCTATTTATGGAAAAATTATCGCAAGAGAAACAATCAAAGCTTTTAGAAAAGATGTAACTGCAAAACTTTATGGAGGAGATGTAAGTAGAAAGAAAAAACTACTTGAAAAGCAAAAAAAAGGAAAGAAAAGAATGAAACAATTTGGTAATGTTGAGATACCTCAGACAGCCTTTTTTGAGGCATTAAAAATAGGCGATAATGATTAAATTTTGGAGAGATGGCCGAGTGGTTTAAGGCGCACGCCTGGAACGCGTGTATAGGGGTAACTCTATCGTGGGTTCGAATCCCACTCTCTCCGCCAACATCATGAATAGTTTAAAGAAAATAGAAAAATTCTTTGATTATTATATCAAAAGAATAACAGAATATCCTTTAAAAGAGCTTGAGGATCAAGTCTCTGACGGAACGATAGATCAAGTTATACCACCGTACGTTTATCAGACTTGGGAAAATAAATTTTTTGGAAAAACACATTTTGAGGAAATATTAAAATTCAGAAACGTTAATAAGAATTTAAATTTTATCTTATATGATAAAAATTTAAGAGATCGGTATATGGAAAAATATTGGTCATCACATGAAATCTACCAGGTGTATAAAAAAGTTAAATTTGGAGTAATGGAATCTGACATCTTTAGACACTGTATTTTATTTGAAAGAGGTGGGTATTATTTTGACATAAGTAAAGGGTGTAAAGTTCCCTTAGTATCCCTTCATAAAAAAAATACTGAAGCACTTTTGTCCAATGAACCGGTTGAATGTATTATTCCTCCAGATAAAAAAATATTTTCATTATTAAAATTTCCTCATAATAACTTTCTAACCTGGGGTTTAGGATTTAAAAAAAATCATTTAATACCTAAAATGATGATTAAAAATATAGTAAATGACTATAAGTTTTACGAAAATAAAATATTTCATAAACCCAAAACTGCAGTTTTAAGTTTAACTGCTACTGGGCAATTTACAAAAGTAGTAAGAAATTATTTTGAGAATTCTGATTGTAAGAATGTTGTCCAATCAGGTATATATTTTGATAGCAAAGGTATTTTTTCTATGAAGGGATGCCGTGTTAGACATCATTTAGTAAAATCCTATGCAGATGTTAGGAATGAGAGTGTAATTTAGGTATTATTATGCTTTTTTATAAAATCTTGAATATATTTTTTCAAATTATATTTTATTTTAAAATTTAATTCCTTTTTAGACTTTGACAAATTATCTCTTTTTGATGAAAATCTCTCTCCTGGTCTTTGAGGTATTACTTTGATTTTCGACTCAAACATCTTAGCAACCTGCATTATTGTATAAAGCTTTCCTGATGCTAATTGATATTCTTGATTTTTTTTGTAAAAACCAGCTTTGATAAAGCCCTCGACAATATCATACACATGGGTAAAGTCTCTTTTTTGGCTGCCTGGAGACACTACTGTGAGTGGTTTATTACTTATAAATTGCTCTTCAAAAATTCCGATTACTGCTGACATATGGTGTTTCCTAATCTGATTAGGTCCATAAACATTATAAAAATAAGCAATAACGTAATCTAAACCATACCACTCTTTATAACATTTAATCAATTCGACATTTTTAGCCTTGGTCCAAGCATATGGTGATAGAAACTCATTTGTTTTTGGACCAAACTTACTCGAAGATGCAGAATAAATAAATTTAGCTTTTTTTAGTAACGCTAATTCGATGACTTTTTTTGTTCCTTGCATATTTGATTCCCAACATTTTTCAAAGTATTGAAAGCTTTGAACAATTCTTGAAAACTCTGCCAAGTGAAAAATTAAATCAATTTTGTGTTTAATAATATTTTTGTTGGTAAGTATATTTTTAGTATCACCTTTGATATAGATAATTGCGCTATTAGTAATATGATTTATTTTAGAACCTGATGAGTAGTTATCTAAAACAATAATCTTTCTAGCTAGATTTTTTTTTAAAATAAATTTTACTAAGTTTGAGCCAATAAATCCTGCCCCTCCAGTTACAAGTATATTTTTTTGTTTGATCATAAAGTTTTTAAATATTTGTTAAGTTCTTCTTGATATAGGTTAACAGGAAAAGATTGTAAAGTATTATAACCAAAATCTTTTACTTGTATTGTTTTACAATATTCTGGTCTTGCAAATTTTCTTTCACTTGTAACACCAAAAATCTTAAAAGTTTTTACCCCAGCAAATTCAAAAATCCAAGATGTTCCAGCATCATTGCATAACAAGCAATCAACTTGTTTTGCTAAATTCATAATAAAAAGAATACTTTTTGAAATCATTTTTTCTCCATCCCATTCAGGACAGTTGAACTTAAATGATCTACAAATATCTAAATATTGTTTTTCGTTTGGCCCCAAGAAAAAATTCACTTGATAGTCTTCTGCTCTTAATTTTTTTGCAATTTCAATATAGTTTTTAAATCCCCATTCTCTTATAGGATCACCAGCACCTGGTGCAATACCAATAATTTTCTTTTTTTTTTGGTTTATAATTTTAGGTGTTTGGTAAAAAGGAATATTAATATCTTGTATTTTTTTAATTTTCTCGTTAGAGATCAAGCTTAAAATATTATAATAAAATCTTTCAATATATATTCCTTTAAAATCCAAATTTTGGTAATTTTTTATATCAGAAAATAAAAAATTTGCTGATGTACTGAAAAATTTACTATGGCTAATTTTTTTTAAGTTCAAAGTTCTGGTTACTACTTTTTGAAGATCTATAATTAAGTCAAAATGTTTTTTTTTAAAAATTTTATTAATTTTTAATAAATCGTAAACTGATGATCTGATATAGTTTTCTTCAATGAATTCATCTACTACATTTTCTAAAAGTGGATATAATACTTTTTTTAAAGTAGTAGTTTGTGTTGTAGTATATGTGATACTAGCAATAGGGTATATTTCCTTTAACTTTTGGAGGAACGATACTTTTTGTAAACCATCACCTAATTTATCATTAAAGCTGTAAACAAGTATTTTCATTCTTTTGTTTCTATTTCAATTTTTGTTTTTGCACCTAGTTCTTTCATTTGATTTGCCTTGCTGTACAAACTGTTTTTACCCTCTTTAATATAACTTTTTGTCATATTTATATTTTCAAAAGACTTATTAATGGAGGACTCAGTTTTTTCAAGTAAGTTTATTGTTTTAGCAATTTGATCAAACATATTGCCAGCAATCTCTGCAATTTCTTTAGAATTCTTATTTTGTTTTTCTAGACGCCAAATACTTTCAACTAATTTCATACACATGATTAATGTTGATGGCCCTACAATAATTACATGCTTTTCTTGAGCATAACTAGCGATATTCTGTTCATATTTTTGTGCCGTTATAAGAGCATGTTCATGTGGCATAAATAAGAATACATAATCAGGAGAGTTTATTTTTAATAAATTTGTATAGTCTTTCTTGCTTATTGAATTTATGTGATTTTTTAAAGCATTTACAAAGTTTTTGATTGATTTTTCCCTTATTTGATTATCATCTGAATTTTGAAACTCATACCAATCTTTCATAGGTACCTTAGAGTCGATTATTATATTTCTATTATCCGGTAAAAAAATAACCACGTCTGGTCTAAAAATCTGACCTTCTTCATTCTTATCAGTAAATTGTGTTTTATAATCTCTATCCTTTGTCATCCCACACTCTTGAAGAATATTTTCAAGTATTGCTTCCCCCATATCCCCCATATCAGCGATATTAGCAGTCATTGCATTTGTCATTTTTTTTGTTAGATCTCCTATTTCATCAATTTTAGAATTAACATAGCCGGACTGTTCTAATGTTTTGTTAAATAAATTTTCTAAATTTTGATTAATCTGGTTAAGATTTAATTCTTGATTATTTTTTTGTTTATAATTAATTTTCAATAGAGTCACAAATATAAGAATAATTGTAATGACAAGACACGCTAAAATTAAGAGATCAATACCCATTAATTTATTTTTTAATTCCTTTTAAGAAGAAATTTTAATAATTTTATCAATACTTTTTTTCAAATTATTTTTTAGATCGTTAATTTTTTTATCGTCAAAAATTTTTTTTTCTAAAAATGAATTAAAATACAATCTTATTTCACAAGATAATTCCTCAATTTTAGAAAAATCTTCAGGAATTTGATCTTTCAGTTTTTGTATCTCTCTATTGAAATCATTAAGAGCACTTTTAAAGTGATTATCAGCAAAAGTTTCTAATTTATTTTTAATATTTTTATATTCAAAACTTGTATCAATTTTAGACTCTAAATCATAAATGACTAAATTAAAGTAATCAAAAATTTGGTCATAGAGACTGTAGAGTTTTTTACTATTAACTATGTTCGCCACATTCATAGATAGATTATTACAGCTAGTTTTTAAAATTCAAATATAAAAAGCCCAGTTACAAAACTGGGCTTAGAATTATATATATTAGTAAGCAGTATCTCTGCCCTCTGATTTAGCAATTTCTCTTGCATTAGGATTTACAGATGGTCTAAAAGGTATTTCTACTATCTCCCCATCAACGGGCTGACCAGGAGTATCACAATATTCATCAGGTAAATGAAATTTGAATTTGTTTCCAATATCTTTTTTTTCATACGGAACATATCCCATAGCAATATTTGTCTCTAATTCAGGAGAGTACCAAGGAGAAGTTAAGTATCCAACTGGTGTATTACCATCTTCAGAAACCAGCCAAAAATCAGGAGCATATTCATCTATCGGTTTACCACCTAGAGCAAAGCCAACTAACTGATTGCTGTAAGGCTTTTCTCCAGCTTCCATTTTAGCTCTCATAGATTCTAAAGCATCTTTACCTATATAATCATCAGTTTTTTTTCTTGGAACTTGGTATCCTAGGTTGCACTGGAATGGGTAAGTCTCTGAGTCAAGATCTTGACCCCAAGATAAAATTCCTGCAGCTATTCTTCTATGGTGGGCAGGAGCAATTACTTTTAAATTATGTTTTTTACCTGCATCTAGAACTGCATACCACATATCATCAGCATAAAGAGTTGCGTTTTTTAGATAAATTTCATAACCCTTTTCACCAGTAAATCCTGTTTGAGAAATTATACAATCTCTTCCTCCTACTTTGGCTTCCATCAAACCATAATATGGAATTTCTCTTACCGCCTCCCCCACAAGATCTGCCATTAAATCAACAGACTTAGGTCCTTGAATTTGAACAGGTGCAGCATCTATTTCATCAATAGTAACATTAAATTTTTTATCATGATTGACACCTTGTAGGAAAAACATTATGTCAGAGTCTGATAAAGAAAACCAAAATTCATCCTCAGCAACTCTTAACAAGATTGGATCATTCAAAACTCCTCCCTTGCTATTACATAAAATTACATATTTACCATTCATAACTTCAATTCTTGAAGCATCTCTTGTAATTACGTAGTTTGTAAATTTTAGTGCATCAGGACCTTTGACTCTAATTTGTCTCTCCACAGCGACATTCCACATGGTTACATGATTTACAAGTGCATCATACTCTACCATTGCACCACCATCCTCAGGCTTTACGTATCCTCTAGGATGATACATTCGATTGTAAACAGTACATCTCCAACATCCAGCCTCTACTGATAAATGCCAATAGGCAGATTTTCTAACTCTTGTTGAAATCAACATTTGTTGTGGTGTTGGACCAGATTGTCTTAAGTTATAAGGGACTTGTCTGTCTGACTGGTCCACTGTGCTTGGTTGTGTTAGCTTCATTTATCCTCCAGTAAAGCTATTGTAGCAATGGAAAAAAATTAATTTCTTTTTCTGTAGTATGCAATCAAAATCGTATGGTTAAAAAATTTTTTTGTGGAGGACTATTTTACTATTATCAATTGTAAATTCACCACTTTGAACAGCATTTAACCATAAACAAGTTTTTTCAAATCCACCAAAAGGAAAACAGTGAAAGCTTTTTAGTGAGTTTTCACCCTGAGCAAAATTAGCTAATTCAATAAGCATATCATCATTAGATGTTTTCGTGAGAAGATCAGTTACTTTAGAGGAGTTTTTTTTTAGGAAATTTATCGAATTTCCCACCCCACTCATTATTCCAAAGTTTAGTAAGGTCTTAAATGATGCAGGACCAGGGAAACCAACTCTTACTGGTAAATTAATATTTTTAGCCTTTAAATCCTGACACCAGTCTATGAAAGGCGACGCATTGAAAAAAAACTGTGTTACTAACTCTATATTTAAATTTTTATTTTTAGAAAGATCATACTTTTTATTTAAAAAGTCATTAATAGTTTCTTGATTTATATCTGGACATCCCTCAGGATGTCCAGCAACACCAATCTCAGTGAAATCGTTATCATTTAGCAAATTAGACTCTAATATTTCTAGAGAAGAGGAGATAGATCCATTTTGATTACCTCCACCTCCAATAACTAATATTTTTTTACTATCAGTTCTTTTTCTAAGTTCTTTCAAAAAACTTGAAACATGTTCCAGGTCTTTCATTGTTCTTGCAGGTAAATGAGTAATGGGGACTAAATTTTGATTAGAAACAAATTCAACTGTTTCTAAAATATCTTTTTCAGTAGCGTCAGGAAGATAAGTAATATAAACATTATTTTTTTTATCTAGTGGAATTGAATTTAATTTATGTCTTACTTTTGGATTTAGTTCGACTGTAAAACCGTTTAATAAAGATACGATATTATCTTTGCTCATAATTTTAAACTATAACAATTAAGACTTTAATCTATTATTTTCTGGGTCTAACAAAGGCTCTTGAGTTACCTTTAATGGATATCTTTTTCCAAAATATTCTAATTCTAAAGCTGTCCCATTTTCTGATAAATTTGATGGGAGGTAGCCGTAAACAATATGTTTATCTACAAAATATCCATAATTAGTGCTTGTAACATAACCAACAGCCTTGCCGTCACTGTAAATAGGTTCTGTGCCTAAAGCCATCCCCTCAGGGTCTTCTAAAATCATGCAAGTTAATTTTTTTTGAACTGGTTTTTCCTTAATCTTTTGTAAAGCAGACTTACCAATAAAGTCTTCATCTTTCTTCAACTTAACAGTAAAACCTAGACCAGACTCATAGGGATTATAATTTGTGTGAATATCTGAGCCAAGTGATCTATATCCTTTTTCTAATCTAAGAGACTCAAAGGCACCAGCTCCTGAGCAAATCATATTAAATTCTCTTGAGGTTTCTCTAAGCTCATCCCATAAAGTTAAACCATATTCTGTAGGAGTGTAAATCTCCCATCCCAACTCACCTATGTAAGATATTCTTACCGCTACGCATGGAACATTACTAATTGAAATTCTTTTTATACTAAAAAATGGGAAACCTTCATTTGAAACATCGTCATCATCACAAAGTTTTTGAAGAGCTAATCTAGAATTTGGACCCCACAAACCAATACCTGCGTAAGCGGAAGTCCAATCAATGATTTGAACACTTCCATCATTAGGAGCATTAGAGCGAAGCCAATTAATATCAATCATACCATTTCCTGCTCCTGCTAGAACCCAAAATTTGTTTTCTTCTAATCGACTTATAGTGAGATCACTTTTAATTCCACCATACATATTGGAGATAACGCTATAGACAACTTTTCCAACAGGAACATCAATATTATTTGTACAGACTTTTTGAAGTAACTTTAAGGCACCTTTACCACTTACTTCAATCTTTACAAAACCAGTGATATCAAATTGAGCACCTGTTTGTCTTGTAACTAAATGTTCTGCTGCTTGAATTGGGGACCAATATTTTGCAGCCCAACCAGTTCGATTAGGAAAGTTTTTTCCTTTAATTAAATCAGCATTAGCCTCATACCATTGCGGACGCTCCCATCCCATAGTTTCAAAAAAATAAGCTTTTTGGCCCTCTAATCTATTATAAAAAGGACTTCTCCTAAGTGGTCTTGGTTGCTCCATTTGTTGTAAAGGATGAATGATGTCGTAAACCTCTTTGTAATTTTGTTTTCCTCGTGCTCGTAAGTATTTTCTGACGTGATGGTGCTGATGGAAACGATTTATATCACCTTGACGAACGTCAAGTTCAGGTTCGCCATTGACAATCCATTCTGCCATTGCCTTTCCAACACCGCCACTATGCGTAATCCAAACAGCATTTGCCGTCCACAAACCTTTTACTGAAGTTTCTCCCATCAAAGGATTACCGTCTGTAGTAAATGAAAACATCCCATTAATTTTTTTAATTAATTTTTTCTCAGCAAATTTAGGAAATAGCCAATTAGACTCTTTGTGCGCCCCAGCAAAATCATCAGGTCTGAAATCTACTAAAGAGGGCATCTCCTCTGCCTCTTCAGGTTTTTTTATATCTTCAGATTCTAAAATTCTTGGCTCATGTCTATAATTTCCAATTACATAAGTGTCATTCCATTGCCTGAAATAGAGACTGTAATCTTGGTGACGAACTAAGGCATGATCTACCAATGCTTCCTTGTGGTCAGCCTGATATTCTTTTAATTCTTCAAAAGGCTCGAGCCAAACCATTTGATGTTCACATGGTACCAGAGGTAAAGAGATATTTGCGAGTCTTCCCATTTTGGGAGCCCAAATACCTGTTGAGACTAAAACAATATCGGCATCATAATCCCCTTTTGAAGTCTGCACTCCTCGAATTTGATTATTAGAAATTTTAAAACCTTTAACAGCTGTATCACCTATAAATTCTCCAGCTTTTAAATCTGTTACATATTTTGCCATTGCTTTTACAGCTCTAACTGGTGCTGCAAGACCATCAGTGGGTACATAATATCCACCATGAATTTTTTCAGGATCAATATAAGGACTCATTTTTAAAACTTCATCTGGCGAAATAATTTTAGCATCTTGAAGTCCATAACTATGTGCAATTCCAAGTTTTCTATATAAATCCTCATGCCTCTCTTTAGATTTAGAGACCTCAATTCCTCCGACGGTGTGATAACAAGGTTTTCCATCAAAAGTTAGAGATCTCAAAAGTTCAACAGTATATTGAGCAAATTTGCACATCATTCTAGATGGATTAGTTTGAAATACTCCACCTGGAGCATGACTAGTAGAACCTCCGGTTTCAAATAATGGACCTTGATCAAGAATTACCATATCTTTCCAACCTAATTGGGCTAAATGATATGCAGTGCTCGCACCAACTATCCCACTTCCAACAATAATAATTCTAGATTTTTTTGTCATCTTTATCCTTAGTACTTATCTAAACTAATCAGTTCCAAAATTTGATGTCAATATGAAAAAAAGTTACAGATTAACCGCGTCAATTAGACGATCTTCTAGGTAATCACTAAATGACCGACCACAGCTTAAAAGTATTACGTTATCTAAATTAAAAATGGAACAATCAATTCTAGCCAATAAAGTTTGAGCAGCTGTAAGAGGTTTAAAGGATTTTTCACGAAAATCAAAATGTGTGAGTTTATTTAATATCATGGTAGCATTCTCGCCAGCGACTTGAAAAAATATTTGTGAGTCTGTCATGTTAGTTGCCAAAATTGAACTAGATTTATTAAAATTATCACAGAGTTTGTGAAATTTTTTTTGTTCAATATCTTTCTTAAAAACTAAATTCCATTGATCAAAAGACATTTTAGCTAAAATGAAATTTTCATTAGTAATTATTCTCAAATTATCAGAAGGGGGAAGGAGTTTTAATGCCTTGTTCACAACACCGTTGAACTCTGAGTTACCAGAACTTCTTAAAACAATTTGTTGTGAGATAATTTTTTTAATTTCAATACCATTTGATCGAATTACATCCTTCATGAAGCTAGCTTTGTATTTTCTTTATCATAAAAAATCGGTTCAACTATCTCAACTTCAATTGTTTTCAATTCAGGAGTTGATGCAAATGCTTTAGTTCCAATAAGTGACTGACCATTTTTAATAACAGCTAGAGCAAAGTTATGTCCTAAAGTAGGGCTTTGATAACATGATGTTATATGTCCTAGCATTGGAGTTGGAGTTTTTATTTCTTTATCTAAAATGATGTGTTGACCTTCTTCTAACTTCTCATTCTTGTTAGTTGGTAAAATTCCTACGAGCTGTTTTCTGTCTTTTCTAACTGTATCAGAACGGATTAAAGATCGTTTTCCTAAAAAATCTTTTTTTGATTTTCCAATCATCCAATCTAAACCTAAATCAAGAGGTGTAATTGATCCGTCCGTATCTTGACCAACTATGATGTATCCTTTTTCAGCTCTTAAAAGGTGCATGGTTTCAGTACCATAAGGCTTCAAACCAAACTCTTTTCCAAAATTTATTATTTTTTCCCATATTTTTAGAGCTTGATTTGAAGGTACATATATCTCATAACCCATTTCTCCAGTAAAACTAGCTCTCAGTATTCTTATGGGAGTGTCTTCATATTCATGAAATTGAAATGTCATGAATGGGAAAGATTCATTACTAAAATTAACTTCTGGGAAAACTTTCTCGATTATATTTCTTGTTTTTGGACCACTGATATTAAATGTAGCATACTGCTCAGTTATAGAGTTCATATAGACATTTAAATTAGGCCATTCAGTTTGAGCATATTCTTCCATACATCCTAAAACAGTTGCTGCGCCTCCAGTAGTAGTAGTTGCTATAAAATGCTCATCTGAGATTTTACAAATAATACCATCATCTTTTACCATACCATCCTCTCCTAACATAAGGGCATATCTTGAGGTGCCAGGTTTCATTTTGGAGAAACTATTTGTATATATTAAATTCATGAAAGCTAATGCATCCTTACCTTTAATCTCAATTTTTCCTAGAGTGCTACCATCCAAGATCCCAGCATTTTCTCTTACATTTTTACTTTCTCGTTGAACGGCTTCGTCCATAGTTTCATCTTTATTTATTGGAAAATACCAAGGTCTTTTCCATTGACCAACATCCTCAAAAACAGCACCATTAGTTATATGCCAATTATGAAGTGGTGATTTTCTCTCTGGGTCGTAATATTCATATGAATTTCTTCCTGCTATTGCAGCAAAACTCAAAGGAGCATAGGGAGGTCTGTAAATTGTTGTTCCTACTTCATTAACTTTCTTATCGAGTAAATCAGAAACTATACCCAAAGCATTTATACTACTTATTTTACCTTGGTCCGTTCCCATGCTGTTAGTGGTGTATCTTTTGAGATGTTCAATTCGATCAAAACCCTCTGAGATAGCTTGTCTTATATCTTTTGTGGTGACATCATTTTGTAAATCTATGAATGATTTTGACCAAATAGTTTGTTTTTGTGGTAAAACTTCCCACAATTTTTCAATTTTAAATTTGTGACTTGTATTTAGTTCTAGTTTAATTTGGACAGGTTTAATGCCAAATACAACTAATTTTTCATTAATTTCTCTATTAATCACATTAAAGTCAAACTGCCCAGAAGCTGAGCCAAGAGTTATTGTGGGTTGAAAAGCTTGAGCAGGCTTATAGGTTAAATCTTTTTCATCCCAATCTAGTAAGCCTTTGGACTGAGTAAACAAGTGAACATCTGGATTGATACCACCAGACAAACATAAAAAATCTGTTTTAATTTCATTAACTCCCCCTGAACTATCTTCAACTAATATTTTTTGTAATTTTTTATTTCCGTATGCCCCTTTGATTTGAGAATTAGTATATAAAGGTATGTCATTTTTTCTTATTAAATCAAATAGGTCTGGTTCGATATTTTCGCCTGAGCGTGAGTCGATGTAAGCTTTTGGTTTAAAGCCCTTTTTGATAAGGCTAAATACTAGACTTTCAGAATTAGAGTTATTGCTAAAAACAACAGTTTCTTTTGAGGGTATCACCCCATATCTACACATATATTTTTCAAATGATGAGCACAACATAATGCCTGGTAGGTCATTATTTTGAAAAGATAAAAATCTTTCTATATGACCGTTGCATAAAATAACTTGGTCAGTTCTAATTTTATGAAGAGTGCTATTAACTTTATCTTTCAAAGGTCGAGATCCAACAAATTTATCTTCAACAGCAATTAGATGATTAATATAATTGTACGTTGTCACTAAAGTATTTTTTAATATTTTTATATTTTTAGAGTTTTCGATTTCTTTAACTGTCTCACTTATCCAGTCCATTGGTGTTTGATTATTAACACTTTGAACTTTATTAGAGTTATTCAAAATACCACCCAGTTGATCGTCAAAATCAATAAGAAGAACACTATATTTTGTATCGATTAAACTCTTTGCAGCAATAAGCCCATTCAAACCTCCACCAACAATAGTTATGTCAACATTATGATGAAGATGAGTACTAACCGCTTTAAATTCTTTTGGAGGCTTGCCAAGACCCGCGGCTTTTCTAATGATAGGCTCATAAATTTTTTTCCAAAAATTTTTATGAGGACCCATAAACGTCTTGTAATAAAAACCTGCCGGAAAAACTGGTGAAAATATATTGTTTATACTTCCAATATCTGTCTCTAACGAAGGCCATCTATTTTGACTTTCGATTTCCATGCCCTCATAAATCTTTTTTATGGTAGCTCTTGTATTTGGCTCCGAATATTCACTAATTATTTGTACTAAAGCATTCGGCTCTTCTATACCGCAAGTATAAAAACCACGAGGTCTATGATATTTAAAACTTCTTCCGATTAACTTTAAGTTATTTCTAATTAACGCTGAGGCTACAGTATCACCTTTGTAACCGTAATATTTAACACCATCAAATTTAAATCCTATTTTTTGATGAAATTGGATAAACTTATTATCTGTTAAATTCAATTCACTCATTTTTTAACTGTAAAATTACCTGATCCTAAGTTTGGTTCTCCTGATGGAGTTTTTACATTATTTTTAAAACTATCTAGCTTTGGTCTTTCTTCATCAATTTTATATATTTTTAAAATTTCATCAGTCGATGTATCTCTTACACAATTAAACCATTTTCGGCATCCATGGGAATGAACCCATCTTTCATAAAAAATTCCTTTTGGATTTGCTCTGATAAAAACATATTCGCCCCATTCTCGATCTCCAATTTCAGCAGATCCATCGGGTCGCTTAACATGAGCTTCCCCACCGTTGGAAAATTCGGATTGGTCTCTTGGACCGCAGTACGGACAGTCGATAATAAGCATGTTGAATTAATGGGCTACTGCTGCAGCCCCATGTTCATCAACTAGCTTTCCGCTTGCAAATCTATCTAAATTAAAAGCACTATTTATTTGATGGGCCTCATTTTTTGCAATTGTATGGGCAAATACATTAGCACTTCCAGGTGTCGCTTTAAAACCACCTGTGCCCCAACCACAATTAAAAAATAATCCCTCAACATCACATTTACTTATTATGGGACTTGCATCAGGACAAATATCGACAATCCCCCCCCATTGACGAAGCATTTTCATTTTTCCAAATACAGGGTAAAGCTCGACCATAGCTCTCACAGTCTCCTCTATAATATTAAAACCACCACGTTGTGTGAAGGAATTATAGCTATCTGTTCCTGCGCCTATTACAAGCTCACCCTTATCAGACTGGCTTACATAAGCATGAACAGCTGATGACATTACAACAGTATCAATAATTGGTTTTATTGGCTCAGAAACTAAAGCTTGTAGAGGTTTGCTTTGTAGTGGAAGTCTAATACCAGCAGTCTCAGCTAGAACACCTGTGTGTCCTGATGCAACTACACCAACTTTATTAGCTCGAATAAAACCTTTAGATGTTTCTACACCCTCTATTTTCCCATTTTTAGTTTTAATTTGATGCGCCTCGCAGTTTTGAATTATATCTACTCCCATTTCATCTGCACGCATAGCAAATCCCCAAGCAACTGCATCATGTCGAGCAGTCCCACCTCTTGGTTGGTAAGATGCACCAAGAACAGGATAGCGAAGATTATCAGTATTCATGATAGGAACTTTTTTTTGAATTTCCTCTTTAGAGAGCCAAAGCGAGTCTATGCCATTTAAATTATTTGCACTTACCCTTCTTTTAATTTCTTTTATATCATGTTCGTTGTGAGCAAGGTTCATCACACCTCGTTGACTAAACATAACATTATAATTTAATTCGGTTGATAAATTTTCCCAAAGCTTAAGAGAATGCTCATACAAGTGAGCGCTGTCATCCCACAAATAATTTGATCTTATGATAGTTGTATTTCTTCCAGTATTACCTCCACCAAGCCAACCTTTTTCTATTACAGCAATATTTTTTAAACCATGTTCTTTAGCTAAATAGTAGGCAGTACCAAGACCGTGACCACCGCCACCAATTATTATTACGTCATAAAATTCTCTTGGTTCTGGACTTCGCCACATTTTCGGCCAATTTTTATGACCCTTTAAAGCATTTTTGGCGATACTAAATATTGAATATTTCTTATTCACGTATGCAAATTAGCAAAAAAATTTTTACTCATCTAGTAAATTTCAAAGGCGAATTGTCATTGATATTCCTAAAAATTTTAGGAAATTGCCATTTTAGCTCACAATCAGTATTTGGAGCTTGTGATTTATCATCTAAATCTTGTTGACAAATAGTTCGAATTTCAAAGCTAAACCTTGTTTTTTCTGATTTTTGTTTAGATGAGCTATGAAGATGACATCCAGAAAAACAAAGTATTTCACCTGGCTGGATAGTTACTGGAAGAATTTTAACTTGTTCAGGTAATTCCTCTAACATTTGAGGTGCAGAAGGATACGAAAAATCATTTCTTTTTCTATGGTCTAAGTAGGTATTGAGGTCCCAAGTAGATGTAGAATTTTTTACAGGTTTAGAAAAAAATTCTGGATAAAAAATCATTGTATTTGTTTCGTCAACAGAACTAATTGGTCCCCACCAATTAATTTGTTGATGAATATTTGTTCCCCATGTATCTCGATGTGAGCTAATTCTTGAAGCCTCTCGGTAATTAAATCTATTTTCTGCAGGTGCAATTCTAATTCTAAATTGGTCCCAATAAGAATTATTATTATAAAAACCTCTTTCTATTAAAAAACTCTTAAATAGTTCTTTGAAAATTTTTGAATTTTTAAGATTTGATACCAGGTTGGTACTAATTGTTTCACATTCATCTAAGTAATGAATTTTTTCTAGTTCTCCATCATACTCACTACTAATCTCAGTCTTAATTTCTTGAATTAAATCGAGAGTGAATTGTGATTTTTGAAAAACGAAAATTTTTCCTTTAAATATTTCGTCTTTAAATTTTTTTAAGTCTAAGATCTTTTCTATTGGCTCAAACATTTAGTCTATATCGCCGACATAAACTCCTAAAGCAAGTGCAGTTTCAATAAGTGGGTCTGATCTATCAACTACTTTATAAGTTGATATACCCTCACTAATTGGAACATCAACAACCTTCCTATCTCTCCAAGCAACCATTCTTCCCATTTTACCTTGTGCTATCAAATCAACTGCGTACACACCAAAAGCACTAGCAAGAATTCTATCTCTTGGAGTAGGAGGAGCACCCCTTTGTACATGACCAAGAGATGTTACTCTGCACTCTATATCTGTCATTTTCATGATCTCTTCAGACAAGTAATTTCCTATACCGCCAAGTCTTTTTTGTCCGTCTGCAAATTCCACAGTATAGCTTCTTCCCTCTTCCGTTTTAACAGCCTCAGCAACAACAATTAAAGAGTGAACAATCCCTCTATTTTTCATTTCAGTAAGTTTATTAACAATACCCTTGATAGAATATTTAATTTCAGGAATTAAAATAGCATCAGCACCACCAGCAATACCCGCATTAATTGCAATGTGCCCTGCATCTCTTCCCATGACTTCTAAAATCATCGTTCGTTGATGACTGGCAGCAGTTGTTTGAAGGTTATCAAGTGCCTGAGTAGCAACATTTACAGCTGTATTAAATCCAATTGAGCTTTCTGTTGCACCAACATCATTGTCGATTGTTTTTGGTATTGCAACAATATTTAAATTCCCACGTTTTGCTATTTCAGTAAGAATTGACATACTTCCATCACCGCCGATTACAATTAAGCCCTCTAGGCCCAATTCATGATAACCGTCAATTATTTCTTGTGAACGGTCTTTGAATTTTCCATCTGGCATTGGAAACTTAAAGGGGTTACCTTTACTCGTTGTGCCTAAAAAAGTACCACCTTGTCTTAATAGAGATCCACTAAAAGTTTGATAATCAAGTGGTAAGTAAGCCACAGGTCTTTGCATTAAACCAACAGTGCCGTCACGAATTCCAAGCACTTCCATGTTATAGGTATTCTTTGCTCGAAAAAAAATAGATCGAACAGCAGCGTTTAAGCCTCCACAATCTCCTCCACTTGTAAGTATTCCAATTTTTTTCATTTAGAATTTATCTGAGTCCCACAACCATGCTGCACCTCGTACGCCACTTGAATCACCGTGTGTGTTTCTTAAGATCCTATTCCTTACCTTATCACTAAAAGTGTATTTAGGAAGAATTTTTGGAATATTTTTATATAGTCTTCCAATATTTGACATACCCCCACCCAAGATAATTACATCAGGGTCGACTATGCCAATCATAATGGCAATTAACCGAGCAAAGCGATCTTCATAAAGATCAAATTCTTTTTTTGCTCTCTCATCCCCATTTGCCTCTAGAGCAACTATTTCTCTAGTTCTAAAATTGGTCCCATACTTTAAATTAAACAATTTGGTAAAACCTACCCCTGATATAAATTGCTCAGCACATAGAGGTCTATGGCAATTTCCAACCTGACATTCTAATCCCAAGTCTTGTTCTTCTTCGCTAGGGTATGGGAGGGGTTGGTGCCCCCAATCACCAGCAACTTGATTAACACCTTCAATTACTTGATTTTTATAAACAAAAGATCCTCCAAAGCCAGAACCTATAATAACTCCCCATACGCTATCATATCCTCGGCCAGATCCATCTATGGACTCTGATAAAGCAAAACAATTAGCATCATTCATTAATCTGATATCCCTTCCTAAGGAGTTTTCTAAGTCCTGTTTAAAAGGTTTGTCATTTAACCAAATAGAGTTGGCGTTTTTTATCAAACCAGTTTCCTTAGATGAAGAGCCTGGAATACCTACACCAACAGTATTAATAGTTCCGGTGTGTTTATCAAATTCTTCCACAAGAGAACTTACAGTTAGAATACCACTTTTATAATTTTTTTCATAAGTTGACCTTTTTCTTAGAATCTCATTACCCTCATTATCCATGAGAATGCCCTCAATTTTAGTGCCACCATAATCAATACCAATTTTAAAATTTTTTGACATTACTTTTGCGAACTATTATATGAATATAAAAACATAATACACGTACATATTAATTCCATGATATAACATAACTACTTAGAGTAAGTCTTATATGAAAAAAAAAGTTATTAATTGGGGTATTATTAGTTCAGCAAAAATTGGATGGGAGCATGTTATCCCAGCAATTATAAAATCTAAAAATAGTAATTTATTAGCTATTGCTAGTAGAAGTAAAAGCAAAGCAAAACAACTTCAAAAAAAATTTAATATCACTAAAAGTTATGGTTCATATGATGAGCTTTATCTGGATCACGATATTGATATTGTCTATAATCCTCTGCCAAATCATTTACATATCAAAACAAGTTTAAAAGCATGTGCTCATGGCAAACACATTCTTTTAGAAAAACCACTATCATTAAAAGCAAAGGACATTAATCCATTAATTAAAAAAGCAGCAAAACATAAAATTATAATCAAAGAAGCTTTTATGGTGAGACATCACCCTCAATGGCAATGGATAAAAAAATATATCAAATCTGGAAGAATTGGAAAAATATCAAACATATCCTCAGTCTTTTCATATTTTAATAAAGACCCAAATAATATTAGAAACATTCAAAAATATGGTGGTGGTGCAGTTTATGATATTGGTTGTTACCCCACTGTAATTTCAAGGTTCTTACTGGACAAAGAACCAAAAAGAGTTGTTGCTACAGCAATTAAAGATAAAAATTTTAAGACAGATATTTTATCAACTACTCTATTAGATTTTGACGGTGTATTTTCATCTTATACCGTTGCTACCCAAAGTGCTAATTCTCAAAAGGTCATTATTTTAGGAACAAAAAAAACGATAGTAGTTGAAAATCCTTTCAATGCGATAAAGAGCAAACCTACAACAGTTGTCATTTATAATGGCCGGTCGATTTACAGAAAAGATAATACAATAAAAGTATTTAAGCCATCTGATCAATATGAGCACCAAGTTACTGCTTTTTCTGATCATCTTTTAAAAAAAACAAAAGTTGATTATGATTTAAAAGACGCAAAAAGAAATATGAAAGTGTTAGATGCTACTTTTAAATCGATAAAAAGAGGTAAGTGGATTAATGTTTAATTTTATTTACTATTAAATCAGCTACTTTTTTACCAAAAGTTTCATGAGTTTTTTTAGACCAGTGTATCGGATCTAAGTTTGAAGATTTAATATATTGATTACTATCAATTAAATAAATTTTTTCTTCATCAGTAACATGTTTTATGGAGTTAAATAATTTTTTAGACTTGTCAAAAGCTCCCTCCCATTCAATATAGTTTGACCATTGACAATCATTAGATAGTTTTCCAAGAACTGGAGGACAAATTACTACTATTTCTGATAAATTTTGATCATGCCAGGTCCCTTTTCCCGAAAATGTATGTTTGGCAATATTAATCAGTTCTTTAATTCCTTTAGCTACTTCAACAGAGGACCTGTTAAATCTTTTTTTTAAATCGTTAGTTCCAAGCATAATTATTATTAAATTAAGAGGTGAGTGAGATAATAAACAAGATTTAAAAACAGAAGCTCCATTTAGATGGGATCCATCTTGCATATCGTTAACATTAGTCGTTCTACCGGGCAGGGAGTCCTCTTTTATAAAACAATTTAAACGAGCATTTGCTAAATGGTTAGATAATTCAACAGGCCATCTTTTATCATATCTTTTACCCTCATCTTCATCTGTATATCCCCAACTATTGGAGTCACCAAAAACTAAAATATTAATCAATAGGAGCTAGATGGAGCCCAGATATTAATATCTCCATCTTTTGCCTTTTGATTAATTTTTTTTATTTCTTCTTTGCCAAATTTCAAATTATCAAGCGAAGCAAGACAATCTCTTAGCTGTGTAACAGTTCTTGCACCAATTAAGGCTGAGGTGATGGCTTTGTTATTTAACACCCAAGCTAAGGCCATCTGAGATAAGTTCTGGCCTCTTTTTTTTGCTAGTTTGTTTAAATCATTAATAATCTTTGTATTTTTTTTTGTAATTAGTTTTTTACTAAATGAGCTATTTTCACTTACTCTAGTGCCCTTAGGCAGTCCGTTTAAGTATTTATTTGATAAAAAGCCCTGCGCTAAAGGGGAGAAAGCGATACATCCTACTCCGTTTTTCAAAAGAGTTTTAGTAAGGCCTTTTTCGATCCAACGGTTAATTAAAGAATAAGAGGGTTGATGGATAAATAATTTAATTCCTCTTTGTTTAAGAATTTTCATCATTACGTTAGTTTTTTTTTCTGAGTAAGAGGATATTCCAATATAAAGAGCTTTGCCTGAACGATATATACTTTCGAGAGCATCTGCCGTTTCCTCTAAAGGTGTATTTGGATCAAAACGATGAGAGTAAAATATATCAACATAATCTAAGTTCATTCTCTTTAAACTTTGATCACAACTAGCAATAACATGTTTCTTTGATCCCCATTCCCCATAAGGACCATCCCACATATCATAACCAGCCTTAGATGAAATAATCATCTCATCTCTATATTTTCCTAAATCACTTTTCATAACTTTGCCAAAATTAGTTTCGGCACTGCCATACGGTGGTCCATAATTATTCGCTAAATCAAAATGAGTAATTCCAGAGTCAAAAGACTCAAATAATATCTTTTTAGACTCTGAAGACATTCCATTCCCACCAAAATTATGCCAGAGCCCAATAGAAATTAAAGGAAGCTTTAATCCACTCTGTCCACAATTTCTATATTGCATTTTAGTATATCTTTTTGCATTAGCTAAATAACTCATTTTATACTATCCTCAATTTCTTTTTTGGTTGGCATTGAATTTGCAGCACCTTCTTTTGTCACAGAAATTCCTGCAACTAAATTAGCAAACTCTATCGATTGTTTGTAGGTTTTATTTTGAGACAGAGCAACACTCAGGGCTCCATTAAAGGCATCACCAGCACCAGTTGTGTCGACAACTGGCTTATTTAACTTAAATGCAGGCATTAAAAATTCTTCATCATTGTTTTTAAAATAACAACCTTTCTCCCCAAGGGTAATCAATATATTTTTTATACCTTTTTCTAAAAAAAATTTTCCAGCATCTTTACAATCATCCTCATTTTCGACAGGCTTATTAAAATAAAAACTTGCTTCAGTTTCATTGGGAGTAAAAAAATCAAAAAATTGGAAGTAATCATCTGGTATTTCACTCGATGGAGCTGGATTTAAAATTGTAATACAATTTTGACTCTTGGCTTCTTTGAGAGCGTACAATGTAACATCTTTAGGAGTTTCTAATTGTGTTAAAAAAATTTTTGAATTTTTAATTATACTTAAACTCTTATCAATTAAATTTTTGCCTATAGTTCCAGCAGCACCAGGTACGACGTTAATAGCATTTTCCCCTGTTTTTCTATTTATTAAAATACCCGCAGATCCAGTTGACTCATTTTCTTCGATTTCTAAACCATCGTAGTTGATACCAGTATCTTTATATAAAGAAATAGCAAGATCTGCGTAATTATCTTTACCTACTTTACTAATAAAAGAAACCTCTCCACCAGCTCTAGCTGCAGCAATTGCTTGGTTTGAACCTTTGCCACCAGGTCCAATTATATATTTGTCACCTAATATCGTTTGGCCAGCGACTGGAATGCTATCAGCAAAAAAACAGATATCTGCTACAAAAATACCAAAAACACAAATACTCAATTATTTAATATCCAAACAGAACCATCAGGCTTAACAACTCCTTTAGTTAATATAAAGCAACCAAAAGGTCTAGTTTCGTTTGTCGTAATAATTGCAAAAGCTTTTTTGGCTTCCTCGTAAAACTTAAATCTCTCAATTGATCCTATTTTCCAATTTTCACCTGCAACACTTTTTGTGACTTCCATCATTTCTCGATGAACATCATTTACTTCGTCAGGTTTGTTATCGATTTGCATTCTAAGTATTGGAAATTCCACAAAACTATCTAGAGGAAATATAGATAATATAGCTTTAGCCGCTCGAGCGGCATCAACCCCGTCAAGACGATGCACTAGCGGATTCATAGAATAAGCTGGAAAGTTTGAGTCACATAAAATTAGTTTATCTCCATGTCCCATGGCGCGAAGTGTATGAAGCACCTCGGGTCCTATAATAGGATCTATATTAATAAGCATAAACCTATAGAACTAAATTAATTAACCATATTCAATATAATTAATTTATATCTACTGGTTTTGAACGTAAATTTTTAACTGTTTCTAATTCTGCTCGGCGACAAAGTCTAGGTGGCAGGCCTTTTGTCATTAAAAGTAAATCTTCATAAACGATATCTCCCATTTCAAAAAAAACACTCTCTAAAGCACCAGCTCTATGAGCAGAGAAAAGAATATTCTTCTTTTTTCTAATTGGGTCGTTTTTTGGCACTGGTTCTTGAGGAAACACATCTGTAGCAACTTTAATTTTATCTTTATTTAAAATTTCATTTAAATCTTGAAAATTAATAACACTAGCTCTGCTTAGGATTAGCAAGCAGGTATCTTTCTTCATAAACTTCAAAAGTTTTTTATCTATCATACTCTTATTTTTTGTAGTTATTGTTGCAAGTACATAAACCACATCACAATCTTTAAAAATTTCTTTCAATGACGCTGATTTACATCCATTGGCCTCTATTAACTTATTTGGGAGCCAAGGATCATAAACTTTAAAATTGGATGTGTATGGCATTAACATAGGCTTAAGACTTTTAGCCAAGTCTCCAAAACCAATAAAACCGATTTTGTTATCTAGTAACAAACTACTTCGTAAATTGCTCTCCAAACCATATTTCTCTTTTTTTTGAAAAAAATCTAAATGAGCTTTGTGTATATCCCGTTTTAAAGAGATTGTTAAACCAACAGCAATTTCCGCAACACTTTGTGCAAAAACAGGAGCTGTAGATAAAACATGAATATTATTTTTAAAACAGTAATCGTAATCCATGTTATCCATAAAATTACTTTCAACGTTAAAAATTGCTTTTAGTTTTGAGGCTAAAGTTAATAGTGACTTTGGGAGATCGGGTTGCCCAATAATAAAATCAGCCTTTGAAATATGTTGCTTATAAAATTTTAATTTATTTTTACTTGGAGCATTTATAATTTTGAAGTTTTTTTTTAAAAGCTTAATTTTATTTGGTTTAAAAATTAAGTCCATTTCACGAGGGAACGGATCAACAATAATAGTCTTCATTATATGATTATATCAATTATTTCTATTTTTGATAATCTAAGTTCTATGAAGCGATCAGAAATCAATGCAGCAATAAACACTGCAAAAAAAATGATGGATGAATACAATTGGACTCTTCCAGAATGGGGATATTGGTCAAAAGAGGATTACAAAGATAAACTTGAAATAAGGAAATACTTGAAAAGTCATCAGATGGGATGGGATGTAACTGACTTTGGAAAAGATAATTTTAACAGTCAAGGCATTACTTTGTTTTGTATTCGTAATGGAGTACAAGGAGTCATGGATGACAAACCATATGCTGAGAAATTACTTTTTATGCAGGAAGGACAAGAAATTCCATTTCATAGCCATAAGGTCAAATTAGAAGATATTATCAATAGAGGAGGGGGAGATTTAGCTATTGAATTTTTAGAAGTAGACAAAGATTTTAGAGAACTTCAAAAAGAAATTGAGGTTTTGGTTGATGGAAAAATTATAAAAATTCATCCTCATAAACCATTAATACTTAAAACAGGACAAAGCGTAACTGTTGATAGAAACGTCTATCATAAATTTTATGCAGTAGCAGGCACTGGTATGGTGATGGCCGGAGAAGTGTCTCAAGTTAATGATGATAACAAAGATAATTACTTCCTTGAACCAGTTGGAAGGTTTAGTGATATCTTAGAGGACGAACCTGCAATACATCTTTTATGGAATGAAATTTAATGAATAAAGGCGTAATAGGCCTAGGTATCTGGTGTGTTGATACCACTTATAAAATCAGTGAATTACCTGAAAGAGGAAAATTAGAGCCAATATTAGATAGCTTTCAATGTGTTGGAGGTGGGCCATCAAACGTTTTAACTAATCTTAACTCTTTAGGTTTCAATCATCCTTTGATAGCAATGGGTTTGATAGGGAAAGATGCTAATGCTTTAATAATAAAAAAACACTGTAAGAAAAACAATATACAAATAAATAATTTTATAATTTCAAGCACCACACCAACATCACAAGTAGTATGTATGTCTGAGGAACAAAAAGAAAGAACATTTCTGTATTACTCGGGAGCAAATGAATTATTAGATACAAAACATTTCAGATTAAATAAACTCAAAAAAAAACCTAAAATTTTATATATAGGGTATCTAAGCCTTTTAGGAAAACTAGACTCTTTTGATGGTAAACAGACAAGACTTTGCAAAGTCCTTAAACAATCAAGAAAAAAGAACCTAATCAACATTCTTGATTTAGCTTCAAATAATATCCCTGACTTTCAAAAAATTATTTTCAGTGCCCTGCCTTTTACTGATTATCTTTTACTAAATGAAATAGAGGCTCAACTACTGTTTAAAAGATCAATTATAGACTCAAAAAAACGACTAAAAAAAAATTTATTAATTAAATTATCTAAAAACGTTTTTCAAAAAGGTCTTCAAAGAGCTATTGTTATTCATAGCCCTCTTGAGTCTCTATATATTTCTAAAAAAGATTTTTATCACACTGAGTCACCCAAAATTCAAAAAAAACATATTAAAAATGCTGTTGGAGCCGGTGATGCTTTTTGTGCCGGATTTATTTATGGTGTCCATGAAGACTGGGCAATTGAGGATACACTGAAAAAGTCTCATGCTGCGGGATCAGCTATGATGAAAATTGACTCATCTTCAGGTAATTTACCTAATATTAAAAAATTATAATTTCAAAATAGGGTCGGTTATTTGGAGGTCTTTCTTAAGTGTATGATCAGGTTGTATTTTTTTTTTAATTAATTCACTATGATATAATTTTACAGCCTCAATAGAATTTACGTTTTTTTCAATGACCGCCCTCATTAGCTTTACTAATAAAATTGGATCCTCAGATAGGTTTATTTTTCTTCCAAAAAGAGCAACCTTTGCACCATAATTGCTGGCTTTATTAATTAATTCAAAACAATCTCTGGTGGTTCCCTTACTACCACCTAATATACCAATTATTAAATTTTCAGGATCATAAGTAGCCAATTCCTCCATTGCTTTAGGGCCATTATAAGCAATCTTCAAAAATAGGGGTCTTTCCTCCGTAGTTTGTCCTGCGATAGCTTTAATGATGCAATCATTAATATAGTCGCCCAGTTCATTTGATTTCAAGCCAATATTAATTGGAGGATTAAATACTTCCAAGAAATGGTTAAATTTATATTTTTGAGCTTCAATTCTAAAATCCCTGTAAGCATTTAACATTGCTAAGTCAAAATCAACACTTTTAGAGAATGTTATTGAAAACAATCCTAAATTCGCAAATTTTGATATACTATTTAGTCGGGCAGATCGAAAAGGTCTTGGGTTAGTAGACCTGTAATTACCATTTCTCATTAACCAAATATCTGTAGTGTCATTCATTCGAATAGCAGGAGTAACTTTGGAATTACTAAATATCTTTTTTTTAATTAAATCTTCACCAGTTGATGCAGACATTAACATAATATCTACAAGATTTGATTTAGACATTGTTACCATAGCTTGTTTATAATCATCTAACTTCTTAAAAGACTTGCAAATTTTACCCTTGATATCTCTTTTAGGGCCTGGGGAAGTAATACCCATTGCCATATCGCCATCTTTAGCATCTGCAATAATAAAATCTTTGGGTTTATAAATTTGTTTTTTTATTTTTTGTAATTTTTTTTCTAAAGATCTATTCATTATATTAAAACCTTATCATCAAAATTCTAACAGTATAAATAGAAAATTTTTTTAAAGATTGTATAGTAATATACATGTATTTGGGAGTAGATCTTGGAACTTCTTCAATGAAATGTTTAGTCATTGGAGAGGAACAAGAAATTATTCATGGTGTTTCGAGTGAAGCTATTCCTTTATCCAATCCTCAAAGTGGATGGTCTGAACAAGATCCATCTTCATGGATATTCGCCTTTGACCAATGTATTAAAAGATTAAAAGAAAAAATTAACATCAACGATATAAATTCAGTTTCTTTCTCAGGGCATATGCATGGTGCTACCTGCATTAATGAAGATCATGAAATAATTAGACCCTGTATACTGTGGAATGATACTAGAAGTCATCAGGAGTGCTCAGAAATAATGGTCGATAAATCTGTCATGGATATAGCTGGAAATATAGCAATGCCAGGTTTTACTGCCCCAAAAGTTCTATGGCTTAAAAGAAATGAAAATGAGAATTTTAAAAAAATTTATAAAGCACTCTTGCCCAAAGACTATCTTCGATTTTACCTTACAGGAGAATTTTTTAGTGATCTATCTGATGCCTCTGGAACTTATTGGCTAGACGTAGAAAAACGAGATTGGTCTCAAACACTACTTGATGCAAGTTCGATGAATATCTCACAAATGCCAAGTGTTTGTGAAGGCACTGATCAAACTGGAACTATTAAAAAAGATATAGCTGAGAAATATGGATTCAATATGAAATGCAAAGTTTACGGTGGGGCAGGAGATAACGCTGCTGCTGCTGTAGGGTTAGGATTGTATGAAGAGGGTGATGCATCAATTTCATTAGGTACCTCAGGTGTTATTTTCGGATCTACAAAGAAATTCTTAAAAAATTATGATGATGCCATACACTCTTTTTGTCATTGTTTGCCTAATACATGGCACCTTATGTCAGTCATGCTTTCCTGCACTTCCAATATTAATTGGTTTATAAATACTTTTGACTCATCAATTGATGAAATTTCAAATTATTTAAAAGATTCAATGAGCTCTGATGATTTGATGAATAACTCCCCATATTACCTACCTTATTTGACAGGAGAGAGAACTCCTCTGAATGATCCCCACGTTCGAGCAAGTTTTCACAATATGGGAATTGAAACAGATAGAAAAACATTAGTTTATAGTTTGATAGAGGGGATTTCCTTCGGCCTTTATGACAACTATCAAGCTCTTTCTAAAACTGGTATCAAATTAAATAACTTATTTGTAATTGGTGGTGGATCCAAAAATAAAGACTGGATTAAGCTTTTAGCATCAATACTTGACAGAGATTTAGCCATTACTGAAGCATCAGATGCTATGGCTGCTTATGGAGCAGCAAGGTTGGCATATCTCGGATACAATAATCTTAATCACCAAGATGTATTAAAGTCGCCATCAGTAAAAGAAATTATAAAAAAAAGTAATAACACAAAATCAATACTTCAAGATCGATTTGTTGAATGGAAGAAATACTATGTTAATTAGTTTTTCTTAACATAATAATGCCAGGATTAATGTACGATGAGCTATTAAGTTCAATTACAGATCAAATCGATAATTATCTTAAAAAACGTTATTTTATGGCTCTTTCTGGTCCACCCGCATCTGGCAAAAGCATGATATCTGAAAAATTAAAAAGTGACCTAGATTCAAAAGGATATGAAACTAATATCCTCCAAATGGACGGTTTTCATTACGATGACCAGATTTTAAAAGAAAAAAAACTTCTTTTAAAAAAAGGAGCACCAGAGACATTTGATGTTATGGGTTTAATAAACTTCATATCTAGATTGTATAAAGAGGAAGAAGTTGCTATTCCAATTTTTGATCGATCATTAGAATTATCAAGATCCTCAGCAGCTATAATTTCTAAAAATACTAAAGTTATAATTGTTGAGGGTAATTATATTCTTTTAAATAATTATCCTTGGAAAGAGTTACATAAATTTTTTAATACAACTGTCATAATTAATTGTGAGGAAAAAGTTTTAGAGGAAAGATTAATTAAAAGATGGGAAAAATTTAATTTGCCAAAAGAAGAAATAAAGGAGAAAGTATATAAAAACGATTTGCCTAATGGTGTAAATGTTTTAAAAAACAGTATTAAGGCTGACTATATTTTAGAAAATTAACTTTGTGGAGGTTCTTTAGCGCCTGTCATAAAAGCAACTGCATCTGACATTTCATATTTTTTGGATCTATGACGCACAGTCTAGTACCTAATCTATGAACATGAATTCTGTCTGCAACTTCAAATACGTGTGGCATATTATGGGAAATGAGAATAATAGGAATTCCTCTTGCCCTTACCTCACTAATTAATTCTAACACTCTTCGACTTTCTTTTACACCTAATGCAGCTGTTGGCTCATCCATGATGACAACTTTTGTTCCAAAAGATGTGGCTCGAGCAACAGCAACTCCTTGGCGCTGACCACCAGATAGAGTTTCAACCAATTGATTGATATTTTGAATTGTTAAGAGACCTAATTCAGATAATCTCTTTCTAGCCTCATCTGCCATAGCCTTTTTATCAAGAAATTTAAGAAACTTTCCCATAAAACCTTTCTGTCTGATTTCTCTTCCAAGAAACATATTATCAGTTATTGATAGAGCAGGTGACAAAGCTAGGTTCTGATAAACAGTTTCAATACCAAGTGTTCTAGCTTCTATTGGAGAGGTAAAAGTTACAGGTTTACCATCTAGTAAGATTTCTCCACTGTCCGGAATAACAGCACCACATAAAACCTTAATAAGTGTTGACTTTCCTGCTCCATTATCACCTATGACACCTAACACTTCACCGGGATATAATTCCAAATTGGCACTTTCTAAGGCAACAACCCTTCCATATTTTTTAGATAAATTTTTTGCTACTAAAACAGGCTCCATTAGTTTGAGACCTTTCTAATCCATTGATCAATACCAACTGCTATAATAATAAGACAGCCAAGAGCAAAACGCTGCCATAAAACATCAAGACCAGCTATTGAAAGACCAGAGCTAAAGACACCTACGATAAGAGCTCCAAATAAAGAGCCTATAATTGTTCCTCTTCCACCAAAAAGCGAAGTACCTCCGATAACGACAGCAGTGATAGAATCCAAGTTGCCTTCATAAAAACTTGTCGGTGATACTGAACCAACTCTTCCTATAGAAACCCAGGCACCAATCGCAACAACTAAACCAGCAACAGCATAGATAGAGACAAGCATTCTGTCTGTTCTAATACCCGAGAGTTCAGCTGCATCCTTATCATCACCTATTGCATAGACGTGACGACCCCAAGCAGTCTTATTTAATAAAAACCACAAGAAGACAAATATACCAATCATTAGGAAAGCTCCATATGTAAATACAAAACCACCTAAGTTTATTCTCTCTCCCCAAAAGTGAAGAAGAGGTGCATTAATTTCAATATCTGAACTTCTAATTGATTGTGAGCCTGTAAAGAAGATCACAAGAGCAAAGAAAATGTTCCATGTTCCTAATGTTACAATAAAGGGAGGCAATCTTAATCGAGTAACTAGTAATCCATTAAAAGCACCAGTAGCTATACCTGATAGCATTCCAACTGCAATTGCTGGAAGCGTCGGTATGCCCATTTCTACAGAAAGTTTACCCATAAACACAGATGCCAACACCATCATGGCTGCCACACTAAGGTCAATACCCGCGGTAAGAATAATTAGAGTCTGTGCAGCTGCTAAAATTCCTACAATTGTGACTTGTTGAACAATTAATGAAAGATTAAAAGCTGAAAAGAATTTTCCTCCAGCAATAAAGCCAAAACCAATTACACTAAGAATTAAAATAATAACAGGAACTATCGTTGGATTTCCATGAAGGAAATGCTGAATTTTTTTGAGAGTAGATTGCTCTCCAATATCAAAAGTATGGTGATCTTGATCTTTTTCTCCAAGGTCACTTGAAAATTTTGGTTGATCTTTTAGATCTTTAGAAATGTCATCAGATATCTTATTCATAATAAAAATTTAGAGATCAGGGCAGAGTAATCTGCCCTGAAAAATATATAATTATTGGATTAACCCCAACATCTATCCATGCCTTCTTTGACACTAATAGACTCAACTCCGCTTGCAGGATCATCAGTAACAAGGTTCACACCCGTGTTAAAGAAATCTAGTCCTGGAGTATTGTCAGGCTTTGATCCGTCTTCAGCCCAAGCTTTAATAGCCTCAACACCAAGTGAAGCCATTAACAATGGATATTGCTGAGAAGTTGCTCCGATAATACCTCTGTCAACGTCAGCTACACCAGGGCAACCACCGTCAACTGAAGCAATAAGAACACTACCATCATCTTTACCCATAGCTTTTAGTGCTTCATAAGCACCAACAGCTGCTGGTTCATTAATTGTGTAAATTACGTTGATGTCCTGATCTCTTTGCAGACATTTTTCCATCGCAGTTCTTCCACCTTCTTCATTACCATTAGTAACTTCATTACAAATGATACGAGGGTCATCTTCATCTCCCCATCTTGATGGATCTTTAACATCAATACCAAAACCAGATAAGAAACCTTGGTCTCTTAGAACGCCAACAGAAGGCTGACTTTCATTTAGATCTAACATGGCAATCTTAGCATTAGCTGCATCTGCACCTAATTTTGCAGCAACCCAAGCACCACCTAATTCACCTGCTTTAAAGTTATCTGTTGCAAAAGTAGAGTCAGCAGCAGTGATTGGCTCAAGTGGAGTATCTAGTGCAATAACTAGAAGACCGTTGTCTTGTGCATTTTTAAGAACTGGAACAATCGCTTTTGTGTCTGACGCAGCAATTAAAATTCCTTTTGCGCCAGAAGCTATACAAGTTTCCACAGCTCTCACTTGAGTTTCATGGTCACCGTCAACTTTACCCGCAAAGAATGATAGTTTGACACCTAATTCATTAGCTCTTGCCTCTGCTCCCTCTTTCATTTTAACAAAGAAAGGGTTGATGTCCGTTTTTGTTATTAGACAAGCCTCAACAGCGTGGCTTCCTGCTTTTGCTGGAATTGTAGCAAAAGTAAAAGCAACTGCCATAACTGAAGCTAGTACTAGAGATATTTTTCTCATAGTATTTCCTCCTATGTATATATATACCGGCATACAATAGCTTAAATTGTGGGCACTAAGCTAGATAAATATTAAATATTTAAGCTTGATTTTTTATAAAATTTTTATCAATTATTAATTTCCATTGATCATAGGTGTTTTTAGCAATTTCATTTTTTTTTGACTTAATTATAGAGTTTTCAACCCTAAACTGACTTAAATCATCAAAATTTTCAATTTTATGAAAGTACTGCATACCAAACAATAGTGCCCCATAGGATGACATATCTTCCATTTCTGGAATTTTTATATCTACTCCTATAAGATCAGCTATGGACTGAACAAAAAATTTATTTTTGATCATCCCTCCATCGATAGACAAATTATCCAAAGATAAGTTTTTAGACTTTTGAAGAAATTCTAAATAAACAACCATTTGAAAAGCAACTGACTCCAGAGCTGCACGAGTTAGGTGCCTTTTATCTACAGCAGGATTAATTCCAAAAAAAGCAGAACGAGCACTTGAAATCCAATATGGGGGGCCAAGACCAGAAAAAGCAGGAACTAAAAAGACGCCATTGCTGCTTTCTACTTCCATAGAAAATTTCTCACTCTCATTGACAGATTTTATAAGTTGTAAATTATTTTTGACCCATGAAATTGTCCCTCCAGCAAAAGAACCCAAACACTCTAACGCATAAGTATTTTGTTTGTTGGTAAATGCAAGAGAGGTAAAATACTTATCGTCTAATAATAATTTTTCACCAATATTTGTTTGTATATTAAATCCAGTACCAGTTGTAATTTTAGTGTCACCCTTTTTAAAACAAGAGTTTGCAAAAAATGAAGCTTGGGCATCACCAGCAACACCAATTATTGGAATTCTTTTATTAAAACTGCCTTCAAAGTCGCTCTCACCAAATAAGTCAGAGCTTTTTTTGATCTTAGGAAATAGGATATTCTTTATATTAAAGATAGATAATAATTCTTCATCCCATTTATTGTTAAGGCAATCAAATAAAAGTGTCCTAGAGGCATTAGTGGTATCAGTTACAAAAGACTCTAAATTAGTTAAGCGGTATATAAGATACGTTTCAATTGTTCCAAAGCAAATTTCTTCATGCTCTATTTTTGAATTTATTTCAGAATTATTTTCAATAAGCCAATTTAACTTACTTCCAGAAAAAAAAGTATTTGGTTGGAGACCAGTCTTCTCTTTGATAGTTTGAGTTAATTCATCATTACTCAAGAGATCATCACAAATTTTTTGTCCCCTTGTGCATTGCCAAACAATTGCATTATGTATGGGATTACCTGTTTTTTTTTCAAATAATGAAAAAGTTTCTCTTTGATTTGTAATACTTATAAATTTAGGGTCAGGTGATAAAAGAGAAGCTTGTTTTACAAGTTCAATTAAGTTTTGAAAAATTTCCTCAAGGTCATGCTCAATGTATCCTTCTTTTGTATAAATTTGTTTGTGTTCTTTTTGAAATCTTTTTAAAACTTTTAAGCTATCGTCAAAAACTAATACTGTTGTAGAGGAAGTGCTAGAGTCAATGGTTATATATCCCATTAACCTAGCATTTGAGCAGACAATGCTGCAATTTTTTCAGGACTCATATTATAGTGGTCTAGTACATCGGCCTGAGAGCCATTAACTATATATTCATCTGGTATTCCAAGAATTTTGAAATCAAGATTAATTTTATTTTCAGCGATAATATTTGCGCATTGTTCACCTAAACCCCCATAAATACTGTGCTCTTCAATAGATATCAAGACCTTGGATTTTTTTGCCATTTTAATAAAAATATCTTTATCGAAGGGTTTTATTGTGTGCATACTTATTATAGTGGGATTAATGCCCTTTGTTTTTAAAATCTCTCCTGCCACTACAGCTCTTTGAACAGTTTCGCCTGTAGAAACTAAAGTAATGTCCTCTCCTTCTGTAACTGTTATCGCTTTCCCAATTTGAAAATTAGTCCCAGGAGAATGAATACTCATCATTGGTTTTTTTCCATACCTTATATATAGAGGTTTGTTATAAACAACTGAGGCTTTAATAACTTCTGATGCTTCAAAGTTATCTGCTGGAGCAACAATCGAGATGTTATTAAATGTTCTTAAAGATGCAAAATCATGAATGGAATGATGCGTTGAGCCAAGTTGCCCGTAGCTAATGCCCGCACTTATGCCAACCAGCACCACAGGTTGATTTGAATAACAGATATCATTTTTAATTTGTTCAATAGACCGAGCTGTAAGAAAGCTTGCTGGAGACACACCAAATACCTTTTTACCACCTGCTGAAAGACCTGCAGAAATTCCAACTAAATTTTGTTCAGCTATACCTACCTCTATTATTTGATCAGGTAATTCTTTTCCAAAATTTACTAGCTTTCCTGATCCTCTTGAGTCACTAGTCACCACTAATATGTCTTGATTTATTTTTGCTTGATCTAAAAGTGTGTCAGCAAATATTTCTAGATTTGGTTTTCCAATATTATTCATACTTACTTAATTTTTCATCCAATTCTATTATTGCTTTTTTATATTCCTCATCTGTTGGAACCTTATGATGCCAAGAGATTTCATTTTCAATAAAACTAATTCCACAACCCTTGATTGTATTAGCAATGATCACACTTGGTTTGCCAGCAGTAAAAGGAACTTTTTGAAATATTTCCAAAAGCTCAATAATATTATTTCCATTAACAAATTCTACGTCAAAACCAAAAGATTTAAATTTCTCATCTAAAGGTTCAATGGGATTAACATCTTCTGTTTTACCAGTAATTTGCAAATAATTTCTATCAACAACGACAATGAGATTATCCAATTGATATTTGCTTGCTGATGTACAAGCTTCCCAAACAGACCCTTCAGAAAGTTCTCCATCTCCTAATAAAGCAAACACCTTTTTTTTTGATTTATCTTTTTTCTTGGCCAGCGCTAATCCTACGGCAACTGAAAGACCGTGCCCTAGCGCACCAGTATTGTGTTCAACACCCGAAACCTTTCTTGTTGGATGGCCAATGAAATGAGAGTCAAACGCATTTAAAGTCTTTAGATCTTCTTTTTTAAAAAAACCTACATCACACAAAACAGTGTAAAGGGCCTCTACTGAGTGGCCTTTACTATGAATGTAATTATTTCTTTCAATTGTGGTGAAATTATTGGGTGTAATTTCTAAAATACTATTATAAAGAACGTTCAAGATGTCTATACAGGATAAACTTCCACCTGTATGACCTGCTCCTGAATTGAAAATAATTTCTATGATCGTCCTTCTATATTCTAAGGATTTTTTTTCTAAGAATTTTTGATCTACACTCATTTTAAGATTATCAATTTAAAATAATAACTTTGATTTTTTCTAGTCTCGAGCTAAATGTTTATACAGAGCCTTTTGTGCAATTTTTAAAGCACCCATAGCATCATGATTGGCTTGTGCCTTAGATAGAGCATCGTAATCTAAGTCATCTAGTGCCTTGTCAACTGATTTTAGAAAATCTATAGCCATATTTGCCATTTCAACACTATCTTCACGAAATGGGAACTGATCTAACTGCCAAACTCCCTGCCAATTATTTTTTCTTAAGACATAAAAAAATTCAAAAAGCTCCATTGGATGAAGGCTCCCTGCTAAAAGATCATCATCCCAAGATCTATAATTATCGTTAACATCCATCCCAAATAACCTTCCGTGATCAATTGCTAATTGAGCAGAGTCAGCTGCTGACTCTCCACCATAAATTGCATGACCAAAGTCTAAAAGTACTCCTATATTAGGTAAGCCTATTTGTTCAATCCCAAGTAACGTTCTAGTCATCGAGTCGTAAATCATTTTCACCCTTGGCTCGCGAGGTTTGTATTCGATTACAAATTTTAAATCAGAATTTTCAGTTGCCAAGCTTCCAACTCCATCCATTGAATTTTTCCATATTGATTTATGGTCCACTTGAAAAGGATAATCCCATCCATCCTGACCCGGCCAAAGTTTTACATAAGAAGCATTAAAGAAACGAACTGCTTCACACGCCTCAGTAATTAGTTCATGGGCTCTTTTTCTGACACCAGGATCTGGATTAGTAAAAGCACCTTTTGAAAATTCTCTTGTATAAATTTCAGGGGTGATACCAATTACTTTTAATCCTGCTTTATCGAGAGCTTTTTTAATTTGCTCATTTGAAAATTCTCCTCCAAAATATGGATAGTTAATATCAACATAAGACAAATCCTGAACTTTTCCGGCAAGCTCAATAGCTTCAATAACGCTTCGTGGTTCTCCATAACCATCAGTTGCATATCTATCGAGATAAGTAGCGAAATGCCAGATACCTGCTCCAAACTCTTGTTTATTCATAAATACATCTTCTATTATTTAAATAATTTTATCTATTAATAATTTTTAATACCACATTGTCCAATTTATGCACATTTATGATCGATAATTTTGTCGCAAATGCAAATATTACATAGTTTTTTAGACACATTTGTTTGGATTTGTATCGAAAATTTAATAGTATGCAACCGTTATAATTAAGGAGGAATTAATGAAAAAAATAATTCTTACAATTCTTGTTTCATTCCTATCTCTTTCTGCATTTGCTGAAAGAATAGTTATGGTAACACACGGTGAGGGTAAAGACCCTTTCTGGCCTGTTGTGCAAAAAGGTGGTGAAGATGCTGCTAGACACGTGGGTGCAGATTTTGAATATATCTTTAACCCATCTGGAGATCTAGGTGATATGGCTAAGTCAATTGCAGCTGCTGCTGCTACTCAGCCTGATGGTATGGTAGTTTCGCTTCCAGATCCTGAAGCACTAGGTCAAGCAATTAAAGACGCTGTAGCAGCTGGTATCCCAGTCATTACAATGAACTCAGGTTTAGAGTCTTCTGCTTCATTAGGTGCACTTATGCACGTTGGTCAGCCAGAATTTCTTGCTGGTCAAAAAGCGGGTGAAAGAGCAAAAGCTGAGGGTGCCACAAAAGCACTTTGCATGATCCAAGAGGCATACAACACAGCTCTTACAGACAGATGTGGTGGATATGCTACAGCATTACCTACAACAAATGTAGATACTTCAAATGACCCAGCATCTATCCCAACAAGAGCAGCTGCTGGTTTACAAGCTAACCCAGATGTTGATGCTGTTCTTTCAGTTGGACCACACGTTTGTTCAGGTGTTCAAGCAGCGATTGACGATCTAGGTATGTCAGTTCACCACTCATGTTTTGACTTAAGCCCAGAAGTAATGGACTTAATCAACTCAGGTAAAGTTGCATATACAATTGATCAACAACAAAGATTACAAGGTTATATGCCTGTTGTTGTTCTTCATTTGTACAACAATGGTGCTGGCCTTCTTCCTGGTGCAAACATTCCATCAGGTCCAGGATTTGTTGATAAGTCAAACGCATCATCAGTTTCTGCTTTAGCAGGTATTGATAGATAATCAAAATATCTTATAAAGTGGGCAGTTTTCTGCCCACTTAACAAATAAATTTACGAGAGAAATAGATATTTTTAATATTCTAGAAGTATGAATACATCCACAACACAAAGAAAAGAAGCAGATAGACACCAAGAAAAGTCTTGGTTTTCTAAACTAATTTCAAGACCTGAGATTGGTCCAATTGGAGTGATGCTCTTGTTGTTTGGAATGCTTGGATATTTCTCCATCCCTGCTGGAGAAATGTCATGGAACCCATTTACCGGCGAGGGTTTTAATGCATTAGGTATAAGAAATTTTTTAAGAGTTATTTCACAGTTAGGAATAATTGCGATTGGAGCTGGTTTACTTATCATAGCTGGAGAGTTTGATTTATCCATAGGCTCGATGATTGGTTTTGCTGGCGCTTGTATGGCCATGATCTTGCGATGGGGTTTTTCTATTATAATCCCTTATGTTTCCTTTGAAGGTGGCTTCCATATTGAATTTTTAACATTAATCCATTTATCTGATGTCTCTCCACTAGGAGCAATCTTTATAACTTTGTGTTTCACATTATTTTTTGGCTGGCTTCAAGGAACAATTATTGTGAGATCAGGCCTTCCTTCATTTATTGTTACTTTAGGAGGTTTGTTTTTCTTAAGAGGATTAACAGAGGTTTCCCTTCGATCTTTTAATCATAGAGCAGATCAAACTAAAGGTGCAACAACAGTGACTGAAATCCCTGATATTAAAAATATTGTAAATGTTCCTGGTCACGGAGAAATGGTTAGAGAAAAAGCCAAAGCATTACCGGAAGCAGATCTTGTTGCTATAGCCCAAGACATACCTGCAGACACGGTAGCCTCAATAACTGAAAGATTAGAATATACCTACCAACGAGTTGCTGAAGCAAAAACAGAAATTCTAATAAAAAAAGGTGTCAAACCTTTAGAACAAGCACTCGCTAACGCACAAGAATCCGGTAATGATTATATGGTTTCAATGATACAAGAAAAAATTACCAACTTTAAAATTGAACCAGCTGTTGCCAAAACAGTTACAGATGTTGATATAGCCAGAGTTTATATAGACTCATTATATTCTACAAAACCTGTCGCTAACTTCTTTGGCGGTGATATTTTAGAACCAATATTTGACTGGCTTTATTTTCCTGTAGATTGGAATACTAATAATTTTGGAAATCAGTTTGCCTCAGGCCTATATTCATGTGTCATGATATGGCTAATCATAGCTCTAGTTTGCTATGTTGTATTAAGTAAGACTCAGGCTGGAAATTGGATTTACTCAACGGGTGGAAATTTAAATGCGGCTAAAGCAAACGGAGTACCCACTGACAAAGTCAAGGTCTCATTATTTATGTTCTCTGCTTTCTGCGCAACTATCTTTGCAACATGTCAGGTATTTGAAGTCAATACTGCTGATGCAGCTAAAGGTAACTTGAAAGAACTAGAAGCAATAGCAGCAGCTGTAATCGGAGGTGTCGTCCTTACAGGCGGTTTTGGAACTATATTAGGTATTGTAGTCGGAGCTTTTATATTTGGTGTAGCGAAAGAGGCTTTCTTTTATATACCAGGTATTGATGGCTCTTTTTATAGAGTGTTCTTAGGACTCGTTATAATTGCCTCAGCATTAACAAATGAAAACATTCGAAAAAGAATTATGGGAAGTATCTAGGGTATGGATAATAATCAAACCCCTTTTATTGAGATTACAGACTTAGTAAAAAAATTTGGAACATTTACAGCACTTAATGGTGTTTCTTTAAACGTGTTACCAGAAATGATTGATGCAAAAAAGAAAATTTTAGCGACAGCTCATAAATATGGAAAAGTTGCTTGTCTTCATTGTGGTACACCTGAGTATGCTGCTCAGGCTACTGAGTGGGGTTTTGATTTTGTAACGATTACTAACGATGTTCGGCTTCTTGCAGGAGCTGCTGGAGCTCACGTGAAAAAATTTAAAGAGTTAACAAACCAAGAACACGATGAAACTGGTAAAGATACTAATCCAAGCTCTTATTAGAAATTTTAATTAAACTGCTTCTAATTCTTTAGCTAGGTCACCAATTTCTGCACCACCTGCCATCAGTCTTTTGACATCGTCCCCGCCAAGTTCAGATGACTTACCTGATCCTATTACTTCACCGAGACTTAAAAAAGTAAAACGGTCTGCGATTAAGCGGGCGTGAATTTCATTGTGTGTAATAAGAATGATAGCTATGTTTCCAAGTTTTTGGACATTCTTTATTGTTTTTAAAACCTCCATCTGCTGTCTTTGTCCGAGAGCTGATGTTGGTTCATCTAATATTAAAACTTTTG
>CACKAZ010000001.1:0-189653 GCA_902598275.1 uncultured Alphaproteobacteria bacterium | reverse complement strand
TCAAGAAAATACTAAATTTGCGCTTGATGACATGAATCATTACTGTTCAAAAGTTAGAAAATTAGGAGTTTTTGAAAAATCTCCTTATCGAGTAAGACAATAACTTCATATTTTTATCTAATACTGTTATAAGATAATTTGAGAATTACATGGGCAACTTTTTATGCCAATCCGGTCAGGTTCGAAAGAAAGCAGCCGTAACATAAGAGGTTGGGTCGTGTAATTCTCCTTTGAACCTGTAATGAAACATCAATCAAATATTCTTGCATTAAAATATAGACCTTCAAATTTTCAAGACCTTATCGGCCAAGAGTATTTAGTTGAGACCATACAAAAGTCTATAGAACAGAATAAGATACCAAATGCTTATATTTTTACTGGTATCCGAGGAGTGGGCAAAACCACAACTGCAAGAATAGTAGCAAAAATGTTGAACTGCACCGTATTTGATAAAAATAATAAACCTGATTTGACTAATTGTGAACAAGCTAAAGCTATAACTGAAGACAGACACCCAGATGTAATAGAGATTGATGCTGCTTCAAACACAAGTGTTGAAAATGCCAGAGAGATTATTGAAAACGTAAAATATAATCCTGTATTAGGAAAGTACAAAGTTTATATAGTTGATGAAGTGCACATGCTATCTAAAAGCGCATTCAATGCACTTCTCAAAACACTTGAAGAACCACCCCCTCACTCAAAATTTATATTTGCAACAACTGAGATATCTAAAGTACCGATCACGATTCTATCAAGGTGTCAAAGATTTGATTTAAGACGTGTTGATAAGAAAACCTTATATAATTTTCTTATAAATATTTCTAAAAAGGAAGACATTTCGATCTCCAACGATGCATTAAATATGATTGTCAAAGCTAGCGATGGTTCCGTTAGGGACTCATTAAGCATATTAGATCAAGCCAATATTTTTAAATCACAAAAGGAAATACAAGTTGAAGAAATAATCAATATGTTAGGTTTTGCAAAGCAAAGTGACTTATATGAGTTAACAAAATTTGTTCTTGATAATGATCTTTCTAAATTAATATCAATGCTTGATGAAATGTATCAAAGAGGCTCAGAGACAACTAAAGTTATTGAAGACTTAATGAATATAATAAATTGGTCTTGTAAATTAAAAATTAACAACGAGCTCTTAAAAGACGAGTTTTTAACAGAAGAAGACAAGAATTTTGCTTTGCACGTTCTTCAATTTGATCAAGGTAAACTAAATATTTTTTGGCAAAGTTTAATGAAAGGATACGATGAAATTAAAATTTCTCCACAACCTCACACAACATTAGAAATGGTACTCCTTAGGTGCGCATTTTTATTAAATAATAATCAACACATAGACTCAGAAGAAAAAAAAAAGTCTGAAATAAATCAAAATACAAATCAAGCCTTACCTAATCTTGATCAAGTAATTCAAAATAAAGTTAATCAAGTATCTAATTTACGCCTAAAAGATAAAATAGATATTCACCAACATTTTTTTCAATTTTATGGGAAAAACTTCTCTCCATTAATGGCTGGAATTATAATAGAAAATTGTGAAATAATTGAATTTTCTGAGGAAAATAAAATATTAAGAATAAATGTTATTGATGAAAACTTTAATGGAAGTGAGGAGTTATATAGAAATTTGAAAAATGAATATACACTTGAAGTGATTGCAAAAAAAGAAATTGTAACCCTAGAAGAAATTAAGTCTCTATATAAAAAAGAATTAATTGATCAAGAAATGGAAACTGAAGAGTTTAAAAAAGTTCTTGCTAAATTTCCTAATGCAAAGATTATAGATATAGAAGAAATAGAAAGAGGTGATGACAATGATGGGTAATATGAGCGGCATGATGAAAAAAGTTCAGGAAATGCAAACGAAAATGCAAGAAATTCAAAAAGAATTAGAAACAAAAACTGTTGAAGCAGAGGCTGGTGGAGGAATGGTTAAAGTTACGATGAATGGAAAACAAATTGTTCAATCTATTGACATAGACCCATCCTTACTATCATCAGATGAAAAAGAAGTCTTAGAAGATTTGATCAAAGCAGCATTGAATCAGGCTAAAGAAAAAGTTGAAGAAATGTCAGCTGAAGAAATGAAGAAAATCACCGGAGGAATACCCCTTCCCCCAGGTATGAAGATGCCATTTTAAATTGTCCCAAGACGAACTTCAAAAATTAATTAATCTTATTTCAAGGCTACCGGGGATTGGTCAGCGCTCCGCACAACGAATTGCATTATATTTAATTAAAAATAAGCAGGAACTGATGCTGCCCTTAGCTGAAAGTGTAAAAGATACTGCATCAGCAGTAAAAAAATGTACCAACTGTGGAATTTTAGATGTAATCACCCCTTGTAAGATCTGCTCATCAGAAAATAGATTAAAAACAACTATCTGTATTGTCGAAGACATGGCCGATGTGTGGGCATTTGAAAGATCAGGATATCATAAAGGCCTTTATCATGTCATTGGAGGGCTTTTATCAGCTTCAAAGAATTTCACAGAACAAGATTTAAATTTAAATAAACTCAAAGAAAGAATTATAGATAATCAAGTACAAGAAATTATTCTAGCACTAAGTGCTACTATTGAGGGGCAAACTACTGCCTTAGTAATTAAGGACAAACTAGAAAGTCAAAATATTAAAATTACCCAACTAGCATATGGTGTTCCTGTAGGAAGTGAAATCCATTATCTAGATGACAATACTTTAGGAGCAGCATTAGAGTCTCGTAAAAACTTAGGTTAAATTATCTAGAACTAAAACTAATAAACTTTGATTTATTGTCTCTAATAACTTTATAAATTAAACTATATTGAATGCTATGTTGAAGCTTATTTATGCACCTGATCCGATATTAAAAAAAGAGAGCGTGTCTATACCTCAAGTAGACGATCATCACAGAGAATTGATAAAACAAATGTATGAAGTAATGTACTCTGCAAATGGTGTAGGTTTAGCTGCTCCACAGATAGGTTTAAATATTAGAATATTTATCCTCGATGCCGGCTCTAGAGATGAAGAAAAAAAACCTATTACAATTATAAATCCCAAAATTATGTCATTAGAAAAAAATATAGTGCCATATGAAGAAGGATGTCTATCTTTCCCAGAACATTTTGCAGAAATTGATCGTCCTGAAAATATCAAGATAGAATATCTTAATGAAAATAACATTAAAAAATCTTCTACGTTTAAAGGTTTTGAATCAAGAATAATACAACATGAATTAGATCACCTAAATGGTATTTTATTTGTTGACCATTTAAGTCGTTTAAAAAGAGATGTCATTATTAGGAAGATGAGAAAGTATAAAAAAGAAAAAGAATTAATCTAAATGAAAAAACAACGCATTGTTTATTTTGGCTCACCAGAATTCTCTCTCCCTCCTTTAAAGACTCTTTACCTTAGTGGTTATGAAATAGTTGGAATTTATACTCAAGAACCAAAAAAAAAATTTAGAGGGCAAAAAAAATATAATACTCCCGTACATCAATGGGCCGAGAGTCAACTTCTCCCCGTTTTTACCCCTGAAACACTCGATGATATATCTTTAAAAGAATTTCAATCATTAAAGCCGGACGCCGCAATACTTTTTGCTTACGGAAAAATAGTTCCATTAAATTGGCTAAATACACCATTACATGGCTTTATCAATATACATGCCTCACTCCTTCCAAAGTGGAGAGGGGCAGCACCTGTTCAAAGGGCAATTGAAAATAATGATAATACGACTGGCATTAGTATAATGAAAATGAATGATCAAATAGATGAAGGCCCAATATTAGCCCAACAGGATATTAAAATTAATAATACAACTAATGGAAAACAATTAATTGATCAAATTAGTTACGATTCATGCTTATTATTATTTAATACATTAAAAAAATACTTTCTTGGTCAAGTTCCATTAAAAGAGCAAGATCATTCACAATCTACTTATGCAAAAAAAATAAATAAAGCTGAAACACAAGTAGATTGGGGACAATCTGCAAGTGTAATTGAAAAAAAAATAAGAGCCTTTTACCCATCACCAGCAATGTGGTTCAAATATAAGGGACAGAGATACAAAATTTTGAAAGCTAAAATTTCAAATAAACAGGATGAGAATGGAAAAATAATTAATTTACCTCTTACCGTAGCTTGTAGTGAGAAAAGTTTGGATATTTTAGAAATTCAAGCTGAAGGAAAGAAAGCATTAAACATTAAAGAATTTATTTTGGGTAATAATCAATTTCAATTAAATGAAAACATAAATAATGGCTAATATAAAACTTACAATTGAATATCATGGCTTGCCATATTGTGGATGGCAATTTCAGAAAAATGAAAAAACCATTCAAGGCGAAATAGAAAAGGCAATATTTAAATTTTCTGGCGAGAAAAAAACAATACAAGGTGCTGGGCGGACAGATGCCGGAGTTCATGCTATTGGACAATGTGCTAGTTTCAAGTTAGATAAAAAATTTGATGATTACCAAATTTTAAATGGAATTAATTTTCATCTTGGCACTGAAAAGATTAGGATCACAAGAGTTGAAAATGTAGATGATGAATTTAATGCACGTTTTACTGCGAAAAGTAAAATTTATAATTATCAAGTATTTAATAGTTTAGCACCATCAGTAATTGAAAATGACTTTAGCATTCATGTTCGACAACCTTTAGATTTAGACTCAATGAGAAACGCAATTAGGTTTTTATTAGGAAAACATGATTTTTCTTCATTTAGAGCACAAGGTTGTCAAGCTAACAAACCAATTAGAACCATTGATGAAGCTTCAATTGATATCGTAGATCAAAAAATAATTTTTATATTTAAAGCTCAGTCCTTTCTTTATCAACAGATTAGAATAATGGTTGGATCTTTATTAGAAGTTGGTTCAAAAAATAAAGATATAAATTGGATAAGTGAATTAATTGACGCTAAAGATAGAAGACTTGCTGGACCAACCGTTCCCTCAAAAGGATTGATTTTAAAGGAGATTAGCTATTAATATCCTTATATACACTCAATGTTTTGCTCCAAAAATAGGGGGTATAGAGTCTGTTATGACAAACATAGCTCAGTATGCATACACTTCTCAAAACAAGGTAACAGTTTTATCTGATGGCTCTAAACTTTCATCTTCAGATTTTGATAATAAATGTAAATTTAAAATTTTTCGTTTTGATCAAATTAAATTTCTGAGAAAAAGGATTAAATCAAGTTTTGCCCACAACTTCTTAAAAGAAAATAAGATTGATTTAATCTTTTTCGATAGTTGGAAATCACTAGAGGCACTAAATACATCAACAAATGCAAAAAAAATTTGCTTAGTTCACGGTAATGAAATTTTAAACTCAAGGAAAAAAGATAGAATTTTAAATTCAATAAACAAAGCAGACTTGATAATTTTTAACTCTAATTATACAAAAAACAAAACAATTAAAAATTTCAAAATTTCAAAAAAAATTGATCAAAAAATTATTTATCCAGCATTCATTGAAGAGATCTTTAAAATTAAAATAATTAAAAAAAAATATGATTTATGTACTGTTGCTAGGTTGGAGTATAGGAAAGGTCATCATTTAGTATTTGAAGCAATGTCTATTCTAAAAAATAAACACGATATTTTAGTTAAATACGCTATTCTTGGAGATGGCCCAGAATTATCAAGGCTTAAAGATCTGGTAATTAGGTATTCTCTTCATGGTCAAGTAGAATTTATAAATCAGAGTTGCCCAGTTGAAAAAATTTTCAAAAATTCATCTATCCATATCATGCCAACTTTAACAACACCTGAGAGTGTAGAAGGTTTTGGTATATCTAACATTGAAGCAGCATCTTATGGACTACCTTGTATAGTTAGTAATAGTGGAGGTACACCTGAGTCAGTTGGGGATAATGGAATTATTGTTAAAGAGAATAGTCCAAAAGAACTAGTAAACTCAATTATTGATATTTTTAAAAAATACAAAACATATAGTAAAAGAAGTTATATATTTGCAAACAAATTTGACTCTCAAAAAAAGATAAAAGAATATTTAAATATTTTGTAGAACTTCTTCGTAGCTTGTTTTTTTTAATTCTCCTGGTTCATCACAGATTAATTTAATAACTTTAAGATTATCTATCAGTATAACAGAGCGAATAAGTCTTTGACCCATAAAGCTTTTTTCATGATTTCTAATTAATTTAGAAGACTCTAAAAATTCATTATTACCATCAGATAAAAATAAGATTTTTGAATCCCCTAATTCTTTTCTCCACAAATCTAGCACATAGGGATCATTAGTAGTCATACAGCAAATCAGATCTATTTTTTTTTCAGACATCAAATTTTTTGCACCATTGATGAAAGGGGGAAGGTGTTGTATGTGACAGGTTGATGTGAACGCGCCAGGAGCACAAATTATTAATGTCCTTTTAAATTTAAGGTTATCATGTAGTCCGAAATTCTTAGTCCCATCTGCAGAAACAGATCTTAAAATAATATCAGGAATTAAATCTCCCTCTTTCAATTATGGAAAAAGTTTTCTAATGTTTTAAGATATATTTTTTCAGTTGTTTTAAGATCATCCACTGAAACACATTCATTAACTTTGTGAAGTGTTTTATTAATCGTTCCAAATTCAAAAACAGGACAAACTTCCTGCATAAATCTAGCATCTGATGTTCCGCCACCTGTATCTTGACTCGCTTCTAATCCAGTTACATCTTTTATTGCTTTAATACAATGCTTTGTAAATGGGCTATCAAAAGCTTGGAAGGGCATACCTCTAAAAATTAATTTCAAATTATATTTACAATTGTTCTCTGAGCAAATCTTAGTTAAATGTTTGTCAAAATAGTTTTGTATTTTTGCTTGATCCCAATTATCATTAAATCGCATGTCACCTACAGTAATTAATTTTTCAGGAATAACATTTTTTGCTTTATTATTTAAATTTATTTGGGTGAACTGAAGAGTTGAAGGTTCAAAGTATTCAGCTCCATCATCAAGTTTCTGATCATCGAAAAAAGAGATTAACTTAGACATGCAATGCAGTGGGTTTTGAGCTAGTTGAGGGTAAGCAGCGTGTCCTTGCTTACCAATAATTTCAATTTGAACATCTACAGCTCCTTTTCTTCCCACTTTTATTTGATCACCAATTACTTTCTCTGAGGATGACTCAGTAGCTATTGAGCCATCAATCCTTATATTATTTTCTTTTAACCATTTTACGACCTTCTTCACTCCGTTAACAGAGTCAGCCTCTTCATCTCCTGTGATAATAAAACTTATTGTGCCGTTAAAATCCTTGTTTTCCTTAATAAATTTAAAAACACTTACCATACTAGCTGCAGTACAACCCTTCATATCCTCAGATCCGCGACCATAAAGATAACCATCTTTAATTGTTGGCTCAAAAGGATGAGTGTCCCAATCTTCTAAGTTACCAGGAGGCACTACATCAACATGACATAAAAAATTAAAATGTTTTCCATTGGTGTTGGTTGGTCCATATGTAGCCATGATATTTATGACTTCGTAGCTTCCATCCCCATCAAAATTTAATTGATTTGTTACAAAACCATTTTCTTCAAATGTTTTAATTAAAAAGTCAAAAATATCTTGCTTCGCAGGAGTAACAGAATCAAATGATATTAATTTTTTTGATAGTTCTATTGTGTCTAACATCTTAATCTCTTAACAATTCATTAACTGAGGTTTTTGATCGAGTTTTTTCATCAACAGTTTTAACAATAACAACACAGTACAAAGATGCATCACCTTTTGAACTTGGAAGACTACCTGGCACAACTACTGAATAAGGAGGAACTTTTCCCATATAAATTTCTTTAGTTTCACGATTATAAATTTTAGTTGAAGCTCCAATAAATACCCCCATAGATAATACTGAACCCTCTCCAACTATAACACCTTCTGCAACTTCAGATCTAGCACCAATAAAACAATTATCTTCAATTATTACAGGTTTTGCTTGTAATGGTTCTAACACTCCCCCTATACCTGCACCACCTGAAATATGACAATTTTTTCCAACTTGCGCGCAAGAGCCAACTGTTGCCCAAGTGTCTACCATAGTTCCTTCATCAACATAAGCACCTAGGTTAACAAAACAAGGCATTAAGACAGCACTTTTTGCAATAAAAGCTGACCTCCTTACAACACAGTTAGGAACTGCTCTAAAGCCAGCTGATTGAAAACTTTCCGATGTCCAATTTTGAAATTTTGAGGGAACTTTATCCCACCATGAAGTATTTCCATGGCTGACACTTGGACCACCGCTGATCATTTCCATATCCTGTATTCTAAAACTTAAAAGTATTGCTTTTTTAAGCCATTGATTAACGTGCCAAATATCATCTTTTTTTTCGCATACTCGAAGCTTTCCTTGATCTAATAAGTTTAAAACATTCTCTATACTTTTTTTTGCTTCGCTATTCTCAATAAAATTAATTTGATCTCTTTGATCCCATAACTTTTCAATAACTTCTTGATTGCTCATACTACCTTTATATTACGTTTTTTAAGAAATTTTCCAAATCATCAGTAACATGAGAAATATAACCTTTTTCATCAATAATTTTTTGAATATCTGTTTGTTGGTTAACATCTTTGTTTAAGTTGTATTCTAAATTATTAGTTACCCAAACTGTTTGCCATCCCATATTATGAGGCTCTTTTAAATTGATATGAAGATCTTCAAACATAGCTGTTGAGCTGTTGTCTAAATTAAATTTCTCCTGAAATGAGTCATAAACCTCTTTATGGGGTTTTGGCATATAATTACTCTCTGAAATATCAAAAAATCCATCAAAAATATCTGTCATATTAAGCTTTTCTAATACTTTTTCGACATGTTCGAAGTTAGCATTTGTAAAAATATATTTTTTTCCATTCAAGTTTTTTAATATTTGTGCCAATGGAATATTTGGCTGAACTACTTCATAATTAATTTGATGAACGTAGTCTAAATATTCATCAGGGTTAACTTGATGCTCGATCATAAGTCCTCTAAGCGTTGTTCCATACTGATGATAATATTTAGATCTTAGAGCTTGAGCATCTCCAGAGGCTAAATTTAATTTTTCCTCAATAAACCTTCCCATTAGTATGTGAACTTTATCAAACAAACCACACTCTGCTTTATAAAGGGTATTATCTAAATCAAAAACCCAGTTAGTAATGTTATTCATAATCGTGTTAAACTAATGTTTATTCTAAAAAAGCCAAGAAGATTTACAAAAATTCAAATACTTTTTTTTGAATTTCAAATACATTGTTATTTGTTTTTGAACTAACTATGAAGTTCTCAAATTTATCATTTAATTCGTCTATAAAAGGGGACTTTTCTTTTATTTTTTTATCACTCTTAGTGTAACAAATAATAACTTTGTCTTTTATCTCTCTCATGGAATCAATCATCTCTATGTCTATTTTTTTTGGCCCCAAAGAATTATCAATTAAAACAAATATTTTCTTTAAGTTTTCACGAGATGTTAAATATTGAGATACAAGATCTGATATTTGAAAGGCTTCTTTTTGAGATATCTTTGCAAATCCATAGCCTGGAAGATCGACAACCATCATTGAATCCCCATGATTAAAAAAATTAATTTGTCTTGTTTTACCTGGTGTATTAGAGATATGCGCCAGTTTTTTCATAAAAATTGCATTAATTAGACTTGATTTTCCAACATTAGATCTGCCAATAAAAGCTATTTCAGGAAAGCTTACGTTAGGATATTGACGAGGTTGTGTTGCGCTTAGTAAAAACGTAGTTTGTTTTTTAAAGTAATTTGAGACAAGGCTCATTAACTCTTCATAATTTTTCTTTGTATAATGTATTGTTGGGCCATTGATAAAACATTATTTGTTGTCCAATAAATAACTAGCCCTGCTGCAAAGCCACCTAAAATAAAAGTAAACACGATTGGTAATAAACCAAAAATTTTTGCTTGCATCTTGTCTACTGGAGCGGGGTTTAATTTAAATTGCACATACATCGAGATACCCATTAAGATTGGCCAAATACCTACATTTAGAATTTGTAATATACCCGGAACATTCCAATCTACGAATCCAAAAAGAGTAAGTGCTCCTAAAGGGTCAGGTGCAGAGAGGTCGTGTATCCATCCTATAAAAGGAGCATGCCTCATTTCAATAGTTACAAACAAAACTTTATATAAGGCAAAAAATACTGGTATTTGTAAAAGAATTGGTAAGCACCCAGCAATAGGGTTTGCCTTCTCCTTTTTATATAAAGCCATCATTTCTTTTTGCATTCCAGCTCTATCATCACCATATTGCTCCTTAAGTCTTTGCATTTCTGGAGCTAGTTTTTTCATTTTAGCCATTGATTTAAAAGATTGTTGTGCAAGAGGAAAAAAACAAATTCTCATAAGAATTGTAAACAATATAATAGACCACCCAAAGTTCCCTACGTATCCAAATATAAACTCTAAAACATTAAAAATAGGCTTGGTTAAAAAATAAAACCAACCAAAGTCTACTGAGCGATCAAATCCATCAAAACCATATTCCTCCATATATTTATCAATAACATTTACAATTTTTGGTCCTGCAAAAATCTTAAAATTATGAGATATACTAGCATTGTTAGAAACAGATATTTTTTCTCCAACAATATCAGTTTGAAAATTATCTACGCTATCCACAAAATTATAACTATAAGTTTGTTGAACAGGTTCGTTTTGATTAGGGATTATAGCTGTTTGCCAATACTTATCAGTCATCCCAATCCAACCTCCAACAGAAGAATGTTTAATTTTTTTATCGTCTTTTAGATCGTCATAATCATATTCCTCTAAAACACCATCAGTTATTGATAAGGGTCCTTCATGTAAAATGAAGAAATTTTGCATTTCAGGAATACCTTGTCTTTTGGACAGACCATAAGGGTAAAGGTCAAAAGAAAGACCAGAATTATTTATAACCCTTTGATCAACATTAAATAAATAGTTTTCATCAAGAGAAATTATTTTCTCAAAAGTAATATTCTGACCATTTGTCCAAGTGAGTTTTACAGGATCATTAACACCAATAGAGTTTTTATCAGCAGACCAAATACTGTTGCTGTCAGGTAACTCAATTGTACTATCGGAACTTACCCATCCAGTATCCAAATAATAGGCATTATCAGATCCTAGAGGATTCAAAAATTCAATTAAGTCAGATGTTGGATCTAGAGTCTCTCTAAATTCTTCCAAGATTAAATCATCAATTAGCCCACCATTTAAGTTTATAGAACCTTTAATTTTTGAATTATCAAAATCTACTCTTCCTGTTTCATTTATTAGTTCATTCCTCTCAGCTAAAACAGTAGTTGATGATTTTTGAATACTGAGATCAACCAGGCTTTCATCATTTGTTTGTTCTTCGGTAATTGGTGTTCTCTCTGGTTGAGGTACTAGTAATTGAAAACCAAAAATGATTGCCATTGAAATAATGATTGCTAAAAATAAGTTTTTTTGATTTTCCATATTATTTTCTTAAAGGATCGTACCCCGATGAACCTAAAGGGTTACATTTTAGAATTCGAAGAGTTCCTTTTGTTATCCCTTTTAAAACACCAAATTCTTGAATGGCTTCAATTGTATACTGAGAGCATGTTGGAAGATGTCTACAAGTGTTGGGTAACATAGGTGATATAAATAACTGGTAAATTTTTATAGGAGTAATAAAAATTATTTTCCAGAGTTTTTTAATATTATTTTTCATATGATATGAATTTTTCAATATCTTGTTTTAAATCAATAAAAGGTACTTTCAAAACTGTTTTTTTTAGTATTAACACAAATTTTACTTGATTTAATGTATTTATAAGACTGCTCGTACGAATTGCTTCTCTGGTTCTTCTTTTAGCTCTATTTCTTTCAACGGCATTTCCAAGCTTTTTACTAGCAATGATACCAACTAGAAAAGATTCTAAATTAGCATCATGGAGAATATAACCATTAAAATATGAACTTTTAAAGTAGTGACCTTTATTTCTAATTTGAGAAAATTCGGATGATTTTTTTAGAGTTGGGAGTCTCAATAATTAGGCTGATAGTCTAGATCGACCTTTAGCTCTTCTTGCATTAATAACTTTACGACCGCCAACAGTTGCCATTCTAGACCGAAAACCGTGTCTTCTTTTTCTAACTAATTGGCTGGGTTGATATGTTCTTTTCATTATTATTACACCTAAAAAATAGGTTCCTACATTTAACAATTATTGATATGAAGTCAATAAATAAAAACAAATTATGCTGATAATTAAAGATATTTCTAATTTGCAGTCCTATTTGAGCGCTTATCAAAATCGAAAATATTCAATTGGTTATGTGCCAACAATGGGAGCTCTTCACAAAGGACATGGTGAATTAATCAAGCAATCTAAAAAAGATAATCACAAAACTATTGTTAGTATTTTTGTTAATGAAAAACAATTTAGTAGTAAAGAGGATTTTCTAACCTATCCAAGGAATAAAGGTTTTGACTATGATTTCTGCACAGACAATGAGGTAGACATTCTATTTGAACCCTCATCTGAAGAGATATTTAAAAATGATGAAACTCTATTAAACAATAAAAATTTTAAAGATATTCTTTGTGATAAATTTAGAAGAGGACACTTTGACGGTGTTATCACTGTTCTTGATAAATTTTTTTCAATTATAAAAAGTAATAAAGTTTATTTAGGCGAAAAAGATTATCAGCAACTAAAGATCATTGAGAAATTTATTGAAGAAAAATACAAATCTTTAGATTTAGTTTCAGTCCCAACACAAAGACAAGAAGAGGGAATAGCTTATTCTTCAAGAAATGAAAAACTTAGTAAAAAGCAAACTCAAGATTTTATAGATTTTCATAAAAAAATAGAAAATTTTATAATCTCTCTTGAAAAATCCTTGGATATTGAGAACGCAAATCTAAAAGCAAATGAATTTATTGCTTTACAAGATATTGATAAATTTGATTATTTTGAATTTAGAAATCATACTGACCTAAGTTTTGTCGGTACTGTATCTCATGCTAGACTTTTCTATGCAATCTATAAAGGTAAAATTAGATTAATTGATAATTTAAAAGTTTAAATTGGCGGTTCTGCAAGGATTCGAACCCTGAATTCTTGATCCGTAGTCAAGTGTGATATCCGTTTCACCACAGAACCTTAATAGTTGATTTATATACTCTTTTTATAAATAATAAAATCATACTAATAATTCCATACTGAATGTATACGGGGAAACTATGAAGAAACTTTTAGTCCTATTGTTATTAATGCCTAGCCTAAGTTGGGGATTTTTTGGAAAAAAATATGGTTGTGAACCAGCAGATAATGAATTTTTTTATATGAGTAATTACGTTGAAAGTTTAGGTCCTCATATTTTAAAAATATCAGGTTCTAAAGATAAACTTACTATCAATTTTTCTGACGGTAAAACAGAAGAACTAAGCCTGATACAAAAAAATGATGATGTACTAAATTATTCATATGACCAAGACATACAAATAATTATTTTTCTCCCATTAAATGAAAAAATTAATGTTGTCTGGGATTATCCTAGAGAAAGCCTACAAGCTTGGTTTAAATGTTTAAAATGAAATCTAAACTAAGTAACTACCCAAGACTTTAAACACAGCTATTTTAGCATTTACCTCTAAAACAATTAGGAAACTTCATTACGGGCTCTATACGGGCGACATTGATAAAATGTTGTTAAAGCTCTGAGAATAGTATTGATAATAAATGAATTAAAGAGACGTAGGATATCCGTAGTCAAGTGTGATATCCGTTTCACCACAGAACCGTAACACCGATTTATATACTTTTTTAAACTCTAAAATAGGCTTTTACCTGTGGTCGAAACATTAATAAAAGAGCAATAAATTGTATTAATGTGTTTAAACTTAAAATCGTTCTTATGCTCATTTCATTAATACCGATCTCTGGAAAAGGCGAGAAAGGTGCTGAAAAAGAGTGTGATAAAGCTCCAAATAAATCAAAAATTCCAACCGCATTCCAAGCTAGCAAAATTCCCCAAAGTAAAGCTGATGGCTTTTTCCATATCTTATAAGCAAGAAATAATGCTGTTGTACCTATTACAAAATCTCCAAGAAAAGCTATAGTCCAATCAGATGAAGCAGCACGTTCACTTCCTATGGCTCCGAGGGTAAGAAACAGACCAGAGCCAACTGCTCTGAAAACCATCCATCCAGTTGTAAAAATTAATATTTTTACTTGAATATGCATTTTTATAACTCTAGATAAATAATGTAAATAATACAACTAATGAAACAAACTTTTTTTAAAATCAGGGAAAGCAAAGTATTTCAATATACAGTTTTATTTATAATAATTTTTAATGCATTTACGATTGGTTTAAACACGTATGATTTAGGAGAAATTTCAAGAATATTTATTAAATATTTAGATTATTTAATAACCATATTTTTCGTTATCGAAATTACAATTCGTTTCATCGGTGAGCCTAAAAAATCAAATTTTTTAAAAAATGGTTGGAATATTTTTGACACTATTATTGTGTTAGTCTCCTTGATACCAATACCTAATAATTCTAGTTTTCTTTTATTTAGATTATTAAGAGTATTTAGAGTTTTGAGGGTTATTTCAATTATACCTGAGCTAAAATTAATAATTGAATCTTTGATCGGATCTCTAAAAAGAGTTTTTTATGTAAGTCTGTTATTATTTATTATTCTCTACATATACGCGACCATTGGATCAATTGTCTTTTCTAATAATATACCCTCTCGATGGTCTGATGTTGGGGTTTCGATGATTACTTTATTTCAGGTTTTAACTCTTTCATCATGGGAGCAGGTGATGCTTCCTCTCCAAGCTGAACATTGGTGGGCATGGATTTATTTTTTTAGCTTCATAATTGTTTGTGCAATAACAATGTTAAATCTCTTAATTGCAATTTTAGTTGACGTTGTTGTCAATCAGAATGAAAAGAAAAAGAATGTTTCTAATCTGAAAGCAAGAAATAATGTTGAAAAGTTAAATGAACAATTTTCAGAAGAAATTAATCTAGATAAGTTAAAAAAAGACCAATAATGTCAGCAGATATATTTATGCCAATTATCTATTTATTTTGTTTACTAATTTTAATTGGCCCCCGTTTTTTAGAGACAAATTCATCTCTTAAACAAATTTTAAGTAACTTAAGCATTTGGGCTTTGATAGTTATTTTAATTTCTTTAGTATACCAGACATATAACTATTTCACTTAAAGCTTCCTAGTTTGTCCGTGACTCATATATGAAAATTCGTCTTTTGTAAGCTTAAATTTTTTAGTTAGCTCCTTAAGCAACTTTATAGGCTCATCCATAGGCTCATCAGTAAGTTGAAAAGTTCCCCAATGCATTGCTATAGATTTTTTTGAATTAACATCTCTGTGAATTTGAATTGCCTCTTCCACATTGCAATGTGAGTCTTTCATAAACCATCTTGGAGCGTATGCCCCAATAGGTATTGTAGATAAATCAAATTTACCAAACTTCTTTTGAATATCTTGAAAATCTTTTGAGTAACCAGTATCGCCAACAAAAAAATATTTAAAATTATTAGTCTTTACAACCCACCCACACCACAATGTTTTGTTTGTATCGTTAAATGTTCTTTTACTCCAATGTTGAACTGGAACAGAGTGGATTTCTAAATTTTTATATTTAGACATTTGCCACCACTCATGTTCAATCACATTACTTGCACCTAATTTTGAAATAGTTTCTTTTAATTTAAGGGGCACATAAAAAATAGGCTGGTTAATATTTTGTTTTTTTAACAACAGCTTAATAGTTTTTGCATCAAGATGATCATAGTGATTGTGAGAAATTAAAACTAAATCTATAAACGGCAAGTGATCAATATTCAAACCTGGTGGTGTCGTTCTTGAGGGACCCATGAAATTTAAAGGAGAGGCTCTTTTAGTAAAATGAGGGTCCGTTAGTATATTAATCCCATCAATTTGTATTAAAAAAGTTGAATGCCCTACCCAAGTAATTGTTTTTTCAGATTTGTTGGATTTTAAATAAGCTGGATTATTTTTGACTATAGGAAACTCAATAGGTATTGGTTTATTTGACTCTTTCCTCCATTTCCAAAAATCCTTGAAACTACTTTTATGCAGCACATAGTTATTAAGAAATATACCATCTTCTATATTGAAGGGTTTGAAAAGAGAATTTGCCATAATTTTTGTTTTTAAAGATAAAAAAGATAATGAAAATAATAAAACTTTTTTTATAAAATCTCTCCTTAGCATTTAAAACAATTAAATAAAATTAACTTTTAATAATGTTAACGAAGTTTTTATACATTTGGTTGCACTGTTGCATCATGGTATCAATCTCTTTGTCTACCATGTCTTTCATTTGAGGTAAGGCATCAGCTCCAAGAGACTTCTCTAAGGCATTTTTATACTCAGGAACTTTAGCCCAATCATCTACCGTGGTCTTTCGAATTTCTAAATGAAATTGAATTCCATAGGCATAGTTTTCATAACCAAATATTTGATACCTCGTAGAGGGTGAAGTACCAATAACTTTAATCTTAGAATTATTATCTAATCCAATTACTTCATAAGAGTGCCATTGAAGAGCTTTAATTTTTTTTGGAAGAAAATTAAAGACATGATCATCTTTCGCATTAGTTTCTATATCAATATCTAATACACCAATCTCTGGCGGTACTGACTCTACAACTTTACCGCCTAACACTTCACCTAAAAGTTGACAACCCAGGCAAAAACCTAAAAATGGTTTTTTAAGATTTAAGACATATTCTGCAATTGCTTTTTTTTCTTCAATTAACCAAGGATATTCATTTTCCATAAAAGTATCCATTGGACCCCCCATACAAAGCATTGCATCATAGCTATCAAGATTTGTTGGTATCATATCGCCCTGATCTAGTTGTATGGTTGTGATTTCATGACCATCTGCTAAAAGATAATCTTTAAAAGTTCCAGGGTCTTCAATATCAATGTGCTGAAGAGATAAAAATTTCATTTAACCATTAGATTATTCGAATTCAAGAATTTCAAATAGATACTTATATATATTAGTCGTCGCCAGTAACGGTATCTTTAACTTTATTGTAACCTGAAGATACTGCCCCTACTACTGTGTCATAGGCGTCATTTGCCTTTTCACTAACAGTTGCACAACTTGTAGTAAAAAATAATGATGAAATTAGTGTTAATAAGAGTTTTTTCGACATAATCGGGATTATGAAAAAATCATTATAAAAGTCAATTTATTTAAACTAAAAATTAAAATATATTAAAATTAAGAATGTTTGATGAAGAAGAGACTATAAAAAAACCGAAGCCATTAGATTTTGATGACTTGAGTGTTGAGGAAATTGAGGGAATGATTAATGATCATAAATCTGAAATTAGTAACCTCGAAGCATTGTTAAAGAAGAAAAAAGATAAACTAAAGTTAGCTGATACATTTTTTAAAAAAAATTAATAACCCTCTATTAAAATTAGGTCACTTTTTGTACTTTTTTGTCTAACATCCATGGCTTTTGAATAATCGATTGATTCATAGCACTTTTTAGCACTTTCAAAACTGTCAAATTCTACTACTGTAGTTCGATCGACGGGCCACTCTCCTTCGACAACTTCGAATTTGCCGCCCCTTATTATGTACTTTCCTCCATATTTCTTCATCACTTCTGTGGATAAAACAGGATATTTTTGAAATAATTCTGGGTCATGTATGGATACCCGAACAATAATGTATCCTTTTTTCATAATTGAAAAATAAGTTAATACTTTTAAACAGAGTTATCCACAGTAATTTGTTAGGTATCTAGTTTATTAACAAAAATGTGATATTTTCTTTAGAGTTTAAACGGCAAAAAAACTAAATTTATCAAGTTTTTTTTGTATTTTGTTCTTTTTTAAACAAAATTCTCAATTTGCTTATGTAATTATTGAGAAAAAATATTAATCTTTTAAAAGTTATGCACAGGCAATTCTTTACTTTTTTGAAGTTTATATTTTATGTTATTTTTCAGTCTTTTTTTGTAATAAATTTGTCATATTCCGATCACCTTACGGCAAAAGTTACTGGATTTGTCGATGCAACTAGTCCAATTCACGTGTTTGGATATGATAGGAAATATTTCTTTGAAAAGAACTCCGCACCATTATTTATCGTTATTGAGCCAGATATAAACAAATTTAACAAGATTAATTTAAAAGCATTTCCTCACATAAATATTGGCTTGTTTGTGTTTCAAGACACTGACGGAAATGGGCAATTTACAACAAATTTTAAAGGACAGCCCTTAGAACCATTTGGTTTTTCTTTAAACCCTAACTATAAGTTTGAAGACGTTGTCTTTGAAAATATAGTTTTTGATATGACTAGGTTTACTCAAGTTGAAATTCAACTTAAAAAATAATATTTAATATTTTTTTTATCGCCTCACCCAAAGAAATCTTAGATGTATCAATTTCTAAATCTGGATTTATTGGTTTTTCATACACACTGTCAATACCTGTAAAGTTTGGTATTTTTCCTTGCCTAGCTTTTTTATATAAACCCTTAGGGTCTCTTTTTTCAGCTATATTTAAAGGAGTGGAAATAAAAATTTCTTTGAAATCACTTTTTTCAAAAAGTGATCGAGCCATTTCTCTTTCTAACCTAAATGGCGATATAAAAGCAGTAATAACTATAAGTCCAGCATCACACATAAGCTTTGCAACCTCTGCTACTCTTCTTATATTTTCTACTCGATCTTTATCTGTAAAACCTAAATCTTTATTTAATCCATATCTAATATTGTCTCCATCAAGAATGTAGGTTTTTTTTCCTTGAGAGTATAATTTTTTTTCAAGTTCATTAGCTAGAGTAGATTTTCCAGATCCAGACAGGCCAGTCATCCAAAGAACTTGACCCTTATGCCCATTAATTTTCTCTCTAAGATTTTTATTTATAGATAAATTTTGAAGTTGGATATTTTGGGATCTTCGAAGAGCAAAATTTATCATACCCATCCCAATAGTTTGATTGCTTATAGGATCAATAATTATTAAAGAACCTAAAGTTTTATTTTCTTTAAAAGTTGAATAGGGAATGTCTTTATTAAATGAGACAGAAATTTCTGCAACATCATTAAGTTTTAACTCATCTCCGCCATCAAATTCAAGTGTATTAACATTATATATTTTTTTAATACTCATAATTTTAATGCTGGTAGATATATTATGAATTTTAGCTAAGTACGTTCTTCCATTAAAACATTTCTCCTCTGACATCCAAATAACATTCAAATTAAATTGATCAGCCATTTCTATGACAGATTTTTTTGAACAAAGAACATCTCCTCTCGAAGTATCGATCTCTTTATTTAAAGTAAGGGTAACACTTTTCTTTAAACCCGCAGATTTTATTGATTTTTCTCCAATCAGAATATCTTTTACTTTAGCTTTTTGATTAGATGGAAGAGATATTAGTTCATCGCCTTTTTTAATTTTCCCACCAGTAATAGTTCCAGAATATCCCCTAAAATTTAAATCAGGTCGATTAACTCTCTGTACAGGAAATATGAAAACATCTTTATTAGTGATTTGAGATTTTGTAGTCTCTAAATAATCAAATAAAGTTTTATCAGAATACCATTTCATATTTTTCGATTTTTTATGAATGTTATCTCCTTTTAGAGCCGATATAGGTATGCTTTTAATTTTTTTAAAATTTAATTTTTTTGAAAATGATATGTATTCAGAACTTAACTTTTCATAAATATTTTTATCATAGTCAATTAAATCCATTTTATTAATTGCCAAGACAATATTTTGAATTCCAAGCAGAGAAACAATAAAAGAATGTCTCTTCGTCTGTGTGAGTATACCATTCCGAGCATCAACTAGTAAGATAGCCATATCAGCTGTTGAAGCGCCGGTTGCCATATTTCTAGTGTATTGTTCGTGTCCAGGTGTATCTGCAACAATGAACTTTCTTTTACTACTAGAGAAAAATCGATAAGCAACATCAATCGTAATACCTTGTTCTCTTTCAGCTGATAAACCATCAACTAGTAATGCAAAATCAATATCCTCACCTTGGGTTCCATATTTTTTTGAGTCATTTTTTAAAGAGGCAACTTGATCATCAAAGATCATCTGAGATTCATAAAGCATTCTCCCAATGAGTGTACTTTTTCCATCATCAACGGATCCACAGGTAATAAACCTCAATAAGTCAAGAGAGGCTTGATTTTTTAAATACGTGTTTATGACATTTGATTTGAGCATTTAAAAATATCCATCAATTTTTTTCATTTCCATAGAACTACCGGAGTCTGAGTCGATAGCCCTTCCTTGTCTTTCAGATGTCTTAGACTGTAGGAGCTCTAGCACAATATCTTCAAGTGTATTTGCATCTGATTCAATGGCGCCAGTTAAGGGATAGCACCCAAGAGTTCTGAATCTAATTTTTTTTAATTCTATCTTTTCATTGGATTGAAGATTAAATCGATCATCGTCGATCATAACAATCATTCCATCTCTAATAACCACGGGTCTAACTTTTGCAAAATATAAGGGAACAATTGGTATTTGTTCTTGGTAAATATATTGCCAAATATCTAGCTCTGTCCAGTTTGATAATGGAAAAACTCTAGTACTTTCACCCTTATTAACTCTAGAATTATATAAAGACCAAAGTTCCGGACGTTGATTTTTAGGATCCCATTGATGAGAGGGAGTTCTAAATGAAAAAATTCTTTCTTTGGCTCTTGATTTTTCCTCATCTCTTCTGGCGCCACCAAAAGCAGCATCATACTTGTACTTGTTTAAAATTTGCTTTAAGCCTTGTGTCTTCATAATATCGGTATGAACGGCGGACCCATGCTCAAAAGGATTAATATTTGATTTAATACCCTCGGGATTTATGTGAGTAATTAACTTCATACCACTATTTTTTGCAATCCAAGTTCTAAATAAATACATCTCACGAAATTTCCACCGAGTATCTACATGTACCAAAGGGAAAGGAGGAAGACTGGGATAAAAAGCTTTTTGCGCAAGTCTTAACATCACTGAACTATCTTTTCCTATAGAATAAAGCATGACAGGATTTTTAGTTTCACTAACAACCTCTCTTATAATGTGGATACTTTCTGCTTCTAGATCAGAGAGATAGCTATTTTGAGGTAAGTTAAATTTTTTTAATAATTTTGTATCTTTGAAATTTAATTTATTTATTTTAAATAAATAATCAGGAAAATGAATAGGGTGCTTTAATTTATGGTTTGTAAGCTTTGCATTAATCTTCTCTTTAACAAAAGAATTTAGAAGATTAATATCTGGAAAAATAATAATATTTTTTTTCCTAAGCTTTGAAAAGTATTTTAGTCCATCAGATATATCATTAATTTTTTTAGATTTAACTTTAACCCATAATCTTCCGTTACGTCTATCGTTAGCAAATAAAAATTTTGTATTATTTACTTCAATATATTGAACAAATAAAATCAGTGATCTTTGTTTTTCAATTTTTTTTATAAAATAATCATGGATTAATTTATTTACTCGCGACTTATGTATTTCTAAATAATTATTTAGATTTAGATTTTCTGGAAAAATAGATAACTTTTCCAGCCACCTTTCATAGGACCTCTTTGTTTTAAATAATTTTTGACCTAGAAGAAATTTATAGTGAGTATCGGTATCCCATGCGGGATATTTAATTGATGGGTTAATTTTAAAAAATAAAGTATGATTCACCATAATAAACTATCTGTCGTATTTATGGAAAAATATAAAAAATATTTAAAATGTACATAAAAAAAATCCTTTTTTTAATAAAATGCTAAAAAATGACAAAATACGACAATTTGAATTTTACAGTGAAATTAGTGCATGTCTTGAGCAATGTTCAAAAAAAATAATTAAAATTTATGAGAGTTTTGATAAAAATGTTGAGTATAAACATGATAAAAGTCCTTTAACTCAGGCAGATTTAGAGTCACACGAACATATTTCTGCTTTGCTATCATCTATTTCAAATTATCCCATCATTTCAGAGGAGGGCAATTTAAAGTATACAAATGAGCCTAAATATTGGCTGGTTGATCCTCTAGATGGCACTAAAGAATTTATTAACAAGAATGGAGAATTTACAGTCAATATTGCTCTTATCGAAAATAATTATCCTATTCAAGGTTTTGTCTATGTTCCTAAAGATAAAACATTATTTTTTGGGGGACATAACAAAGGATCATTTAAGTTAAGTCATAATAATATTAAAGAAATTTGCGCCAAGTCACCCATTGATAAATTAAAGATTGTTACCAGTAGAAGCCATCTTAACGAAACTACAAGAAATTATTTATCTCAATTTAATGACTTTGATATATTACAAGCAGGTAGTTCGTTAAAATTTTGTATGATCGCTGAGGGTCTTGCAGATTTATATCCTAGACTTGGACCTACCTCTGAATGGGATACAGCAGCAGCACAGGCAGTGGTAGAGGGAGCAGGAGGTAGTGTTAAAGATCTTAGCGGTGTTAGATTACAATATTCAAAAAAAGAAATACTCAATCCTCATTTTATTGTAAGAGGAAAAATCTAAATTTACTTACTTGGATTTTTTTCCTTGTATGTCTTTTCTAAACTTATGTCGTCGACTTCAGTGTATAATTGAGTTGTAGATAAAGAGCTATGACCTAATAATTCTTGAATAATTCTCAAATCCCCTCCATTTTTTAACAAATGTGTTGCAAAACTATGTCTTAAAGAGTGTGGTGTTGCTGTTTTCGGAAGACCTAAATTAACTCTGGCATTTTTTAAATCCCTTTGAAAAGATGAAGCCTTAAGAGGACTTCCTCTGTCTCCAACAAATATCGAAACATTTTTAGGTAGTTCATAAGGTATTTCGTTTAGATAATTTTCTATTGAGTGTGCAACAATATCTAGAACTGGCACTAATCTTTCCTTATTTCCTTTTCCCAAAATTGTAAGAGAATTTTTATCAACCAAATGATTCTTAGTAATTGATAAAGCCTCATTTATGCGCAGACCACACCCATATAAAAGATAGAGCAATGCAAGATTTCTTTTTTGAATCCAAGTTTTTTTTGAAATTTTTTTTAACTCATTAATTAAAAGTTCTATATCTCCCTCTGATATAGGTTTTGGTAAAGACCTTGGAATTTTTGGATTTTTTAATAATTGAACCTCATTATAAGCAATTTTATATAAGTCATTTTTAAAAGATGAATACTTAAAATAATTCTTAATAGAACTAATAGCTCTTCTTCTAGATCTAGCTGACAAGGGTTTTTTATAAACATTTTCATATTCCCTATTTCCACCAAGGTCTGCTAACCATGCTCTAAATGTCTGCAAATTTAAATCTTTTAAACTAGATAAAGATACGGAATACCCATTATAGAACTTAAAAAAAATTAAAAAATCGCATACATCAAAACAGTATGATCTATAAGTATTTTCAGAATGTCCTTTTATGTCTTTTAAATGTGTGGCCCATTTATCGAAGTCTTGTATTGAGGATTTATCTATTTTTGACTTTTCTAGCAGTTCAATAAAATTCATTACATTATATTATAAATTAGAATCAAAATTTAAATATGGATTATTATTACCAAGTCATGCCATTAGGGCAAATTAATGAGGGTTTGACTTATAAGCTATCTTATTCCATCCAGATTGGTTCTATTGTTGAAATACCCCTTAGAAAAAAGAAATCAACTGGGGTAATTATATCTCAAATAAATATCAAAGATCTAAAATTTAATATTAATAAGGTTCTTTCAATAAGTAACGTGCACCAATTTGCTATTAGTGCAGAAAATTTAGATTTCTATAAGTATGTGTCAAAACATTGTTTCATTGATTTAGGTATGATTTTGAAAATGGCAGTACAGCGCTTTCCTGATACACAATTAAAGAGTTATTATCTTTTTAAAAATAAAATATATGAAACTCAAAAAAGTTTAATTAATAAATTAAATCTTTCTAAAAAAGATTGGCAAAAATTATCAGAAGAAAAAAAAATTTCTCAAACTACTAAAAGTTTTATTTTTGATCAAATGGCACAAAATATTTCATTAAACTCTGATCAAGAAAAAATTTTCAAATCATTTGAATTTAATCAAAAAAATAATTTTCAAGTTCATTTAGTAGATGGTGTTACGGGCTCAGGGAAAACAGAGTTATATTTGAAAGCAGTTGAGTCTAATTTAGACAATGGTAATCAGTCTTTAATACTATTGCCAGAAATAGCCTTAACTGAGGAGTGGTCAAAGAGATTTTTTAAATATTTTGGCTGCCGACCTTTTATATGGCATTCAAAACAATCAAAAATTCAAAAAGCTAGAATAATGAGATCTTTGTTATCGGGTGAGCCATGCGTTTTAGTTGGCGCTAGGTCATCTGTTCTCCTTCCTTTTAAAAATTTAAAATTAATTATTTGTGATGAAGAGCATGACTCTTCTTACAAACAAGAGGATGGACCAAAATATCAAGCAAGAGATATGGCTATATATAAAGCAAAATGTTCAAAAGCATTGTGTCTCTTAATTAGCGCATCTCCCTCATTAGAGAGCCTTCATAATTCTAATCAGGATAAATTTAAAATTCATAACTTATCAAATCAATTTCATAAAACTCAATTACCCTTAGTGGAAATTGTTGACATGAACCAATCAAAACCTAGTTCAAAGGCTTGGATTTCAAAACAAGTATTCGATGAAACAAATAAGATCTTAAAAGAAAAAGGACAAGTATTATTTTTTCTAAATAGAAGGGGCTATGCTCCATCTAAAATATGTGCAAGTTGTCATACACCAATACAATGCCAAAATTGTGCAGCAAATTTAGTTTATCATAAAAAAATTGATAGGCTTGTTTGTCATCATTGTTCAAATTTTTTTGAACCTGATCAAATATGCAAGATGTGTTCATCTGAAAAGTTTGTGTCAATTGGAATAGGATTAGAGAGACTTCAAGAGGAAGTAGCACGTCTTTTTCCCGGATACTCAAATCAACTAATTTCTAGTGATACTTTGAAATCCAAAAAAAATAAAAAAGATATCATAGAAAATATATATAATTTAAAGACTAGTCTTTTAATAGGGTCTCAAATAATTGGTAAGTCTTTTCATTTTCCAAATTTGAAATTAGTAAATATAATTGATGCAGACTCAAGCCTATATAGTCCTGATTTTAGGGCTATGGAAAAAACCTATCAACTTTTACAACAAGTCGCAGGAAGGTCTGGTAGAGAGGGGGAAAGGGGAAAAGTTTTGATACAAACTTATAGCCCGCAGCATTCAATCTACAATTCACTAAAAAACCAGAGTAGAGATCAATTCATAAAATTAGAACTCCAAAGAAGAGAGGAAAATAACCTCCCTCCCTTTTATAAAATAGCTCAGATTCAATTAATTCATCCGAACGTCTCAGCTTTAAGAGAGGTTTGCCAAGAAATTCTCGATATATCAAAAAATAGTAAACTTGATATTTTAGGCCCTGTTCCCTCATTGATTCCTTACAAAATGAGACATTTTCATGAGAATTTCTATTTCAAGGAGAGGTCGTATCAGGCTTTAAGAAAAAAAACTGATATATTAATGACAAAAATAACCCCTAAATACAGGCGTTTTTTGAATATTGATATTGATCCACTATCAATTGCTTGATGCGTCATTTGTATGATGCCCGTAAGGCTAGTGATGTGATAAAAAATCTTGGTTAACAATACAAAATGAGTAATAAAATCGCATCTAAAAGGTATTCTACAGCCTTATTTGACTCAGTAAAAAATGAAGAATTAGACGCTCTTCTCAAAGATGCTCAAAGTCTGTCGGAGATCATGTCCGATAGTGAAGAATTATCTTCACTTCTCAAATCTCCTCTCACTAAAAATGAGCTGAAATCAAATATTCTTCTAAAAATAATCGATGGATTGCCCTCAGAAAAGATCTTATCAGGTCTTGTTAATACATTAAAAAAAAATAAAAGACTCAATTTATTTGAAAATATTTTATCTGATTTTCAGGATGTTCTTTTTGAAAAAAGAGGATACCAAAAAGCTAAAGTAACAACTTCTCATGCTATTAACGAAGAAATTAAAAATAGCATTCAAGAGTTATTACATAACCAATACGGTTCTAAAATTAATTTAGAGTTCCAAGTAAATAACTCTTTACTAGGAGGAATGACTGTCGTGATTGGATCAAAGATGATCGACCTAAGTATTCTGAATCAAGTTTCTAAATTTACCAATAACGTGAAAGGAGACATTTAATGTCAATAAAAGCATCGGAGATCTCTTCGATCATCAGAGATCAAATTAATAACTTTGAAAGCCAAGCGGATATATCAGAAGTAGGAACTGTCCTAAAGGTTGGTGATGGAGTTGCACAAGTTTATGGTTTGGATAATGTTCAAGCTGGTGAAATGGTAGAATTCACGGGGGGTGTTCAAGGAATGGCACTTAACCTAGAAGAAGACAATGTCGGTATCGTTATTTTTGGTGATGATAGAGGTATCAAAGAAGGAGATACTGTTAAAAGAACTCAAAAGATTGTTGAAGTACCTGTCGGTAAAGGTTTGTTAGGAAGAGTTGTCGATGCACTTGGAAATCCTATTGATGGTAAGGGTCCTATTCAAAGTAGTGAGTCAAGTAGAATTGAAGTTAAAGCTCCAGGTATTATTCCAAGACAAAGTGTGAGCGAGCCCATGCAGACAGGCCTTAAAGCGCTTGACTCTCTTGTACCTGTGGGTCGAGGTCAACGAGAATTAATTATTGGAGATAGACAAACTGGAAAAACAGCCGTGGCTATCGATACGATTATAAATCAAAAGGAAATTAACCAATCAGATGATGAGTCTAAAAAACTTTATTGTATCTATGTAGCGATTGGTCAGAAAAGATCTACAGTTGCTCAGGTCGTTAAAACTTTGGAAGAAAATGGGGCGATGGAATACACTATTGTTGTCGCAGCTTCTGCCTCTGATCCAGCACCTCTTCAATTTTTAGCACCTTACGCAGGTTGCTCTATGGGTGAGTTTTTTCGTGACAACGGAATGCACGGTCTTATCGTTTATGATGATTTATCAAAACAAGCAGTTGCATATAGACAAATGTCCTTACTACTAAGAAGACCACCAGGACGTGAAGCGTTCCCAGGTGATGTTTTTTATCTTCACTCTCGTCTTTTAGAAAGAGCAGCTAAAATGAATGATGAAAATGGTGGTGGAAGTTTAACAGCTTTACCTGTTATTGAAACACAAGCGGGTGATGTGTCGGCATTCATTCCAACAAATGTGATTTCAATTACTGATGGCCAGATTTTCTTAGAGACAGAATTATTCTTCTCTGGTATCAGACCAGCAATTAATGTTGGTTTATCCGTGAGTCGTGTGGGATCTGCAGCTCAAACTAAAGCTATGAAAAAAGTTGCTGGTAAAATTAAATTAGAACTGGCCCAATACCGTGAAATGGCTGCCTTTTCTCAGTTTGCATCAGACCTAGACGCATCCACTAAACAATTATTGGCAAGGGGTGAAAGATTAACGGAACTATTAAAACAAGATCAATACGTTCCTATGTCTGTTGCTGACCAAGTTTTAAGTTTGTACTCGGGTGTTAGAGGCTTTTTGGATAAAATTGATTTAGCTAAAATCACTGATTTTCAAGTTAAATTCTTAGAAGGTCTTCGCGCTGATCATGCTGATATTTTTGACGAAATTAACAATACCGGTAATTTTAGTGATGAGTCTGACAAGAAAATTGAAGATTACCTAGAAAAGTTCACCTCTAACTATAGTTAATGCCAAATTTAAAAGAACTTAAGAATAGAATATCTAGTGTGAAATCTACTAGGAAGATTACATCTGCGATGAAGATGGTAGCGGCAAGTAAGTTACGTCGAGCTCAAGAATTAGCAGAGTCATCAAGAGTTTATGCTGACAGCCTGAGTTTTATTCTTTCTTCTTTAGCTGGCAATACTAAAAACAGTTCTGATTTGCCAGAAGTTTTGACAGGTAGAGAAAATTCTAAAATTAGCCTTTTAATTATTAATTCCTCTGACCGAGGTTTGTGTGGTGGTTTTAACTCAAATCTTTTCAGAAACGCAAAAAATTGGATTAGTGAACAACAAGAAAAAGGTAAATCTGTCAAAATTATTACTGTTGGAAAAAAAGCCTCAAGCTTTTATAAAAAAACAGATTTAGATGTAATTGCAAATTTTGATGATTTGAATTCCAATGAAAAACAACTTCAAGTTTCAGAAGAAATTAAAAATAAAATTATGGAGCTCTTTGAAAATAATGAAATAGACGAGGTATCTATTTTATTTAATAAGTTTGTCTCTGTGATTACGCAAGATCCAACATATCAGTCGTTAATTCCTCTAAGTAATGAAGAAGTGGACGAAGAAGTGACCGATACTAGTAACGCAGTTTTCGAATTTGAACCTGATAAAAATGAACTACTAGAGTATTTGGTTCCAAGAAATTTTTTAACACAAATTTATAGAAGTGTTCTTGAAAGTTCTGCATCTGAGCATGCAGCAAGAATGACTTCCATGGACAACGCAACAAGAAATGCTGGAGATATGATCGATGGGTTAACATTAACTTATAATCGAACAAGACAAGCATTCATTACAAAAGAACTTATCGAAATAATTTCGGGAGCAGAAGCTGTTTAGGAAAGGAGCTACAAATGGCAAGTAATAAGGCAGGAAAAGTCACACAGGTATTAGGGGCTGTTGTTGACGTCGCCTTTGAAGGAGAATTACCCCCAATTTTAAATGCGTTATCTACAAAGGTAGGTGACCAAGATTTGATTTTAGAAGTAGCACAACACCTTGGTGAAAATACTGTGCGAACTATTGCTATGGATGCAACAGAAGGCCTTCAAAGAGGTCAGGAAGTTCAAGATAATGGTGACGCCATTTCTGTACCAGTAGGACCTGAAACTTTAGGTCGTATTATGAATGTTATTGGTGAACCTATTGATGAACGAGGTCCAATTGAATCAAAAAAATCTCTTCCTATTCACAGAGCAGCTCCTGATTTTGTTGATCAATCTACTGAGACCGAAGTTCTTGTTACTGGTATTAAAGTTATCGATCTTTTGGCTCCATATTCAAAAGGTGGTAAAATTGGTCTTTTTGGTGGTGCCGGTGTTGGAAAAACTGTTTTAATTATGGAATTAATTAACAACGTGGCTAAAGCGCATGGTGGATATTCTGTTTTTGCTGGAGTGGGTGAGAGAACTCGTGAAGGAAATGATCTTTATCATGAAATGATCGAGTCAGGGGTTATAAACCTTGATGGCGATACTTCTAAAGTGTCACTTGTTTATGGTCAAATGAACGAACCTCCAGGAGCAAGATCACGAGTTGCTTTATCAGGATTAACTCAAGCAGAATATTTTAGAGATGAGGAAAACCAAGATGTTTTATTTTTTGTTGACAACATCTTCCGTTTTACACAAGCAGGTTCTGAGGTTTCCGCTCTCCTTGGGCGTATACCCTCAGCGGTGGGTTATCAACCTACTTTGGCAACAGATATGGGTGCACTTCAGGAAAGAATTACTACTACCAACAAAGGTTCAATTACCTCTGTGCAAGCAATTTATGTTCCTGCCGATGATTTAACTGACCCGGCTCCTGCAACATCATTTTCTCACTTAGACGCAACCACTGTGTTGAACAGATCGATTGCAGAACTTGGAATTTATCCAGCTGTGGACCCGTTAGACTCTACCTCTAGAATTTTAGAACCAAGAACATTGGGCGATAAGCACTATCAAGTAGCAAGAGATGTTCAAAAAACTCTTCAAACGTATAAAAGTTTGCAAGACATTATTGCGATCTTAGGTATGGATGAATTATCTGAAGAAGATAAATTAGTTGTATCAAGAGCTAGAAAAATTCAAAGATTTTTAAGTCAACCTTTCTTTGTAGCTGAAGTCTTCACAGGCTCACCAGGAAAGTTTGTTTCTTTAGAGGATACTATTAAAGGTTTTGATGGATTGGTCAAAGGAGACTATGACCATATTCCAGAGGCTGCTTTTTATTTAGTCGGAACAATTGAAGAGGCTTTAGAAAAAGCAAAAAAAATGGCTGAGGAAGCAACTAAGTAAACATGATCAATTTGAAGGTCGTATCTCCTCAAAAAGTCATTTTTGAAAAAGAAGTTGAAATGGCAGTATTGCCAGGTGCGGAGGGTGATTTTGCTGCAATGCCCAACCATTCTCCGTTCATCAGCTCGCTTCGACCAGGTCAAATGGTAATTATGTCTGCAAACAAAGTAGATGAGAGCTTCTTTGTTTCTGGCGGTTTAGTAATGCTGAAAGAAAAAGTTTGTGAAGTCTTAGTTGATCAAATCGAGTCACTATCTGATGTCAATAGTTCTAATTACCAACAATCCAAAACCTTCCAAGAACTAGAGGGGAATGAAACTGCTCTTGGTACTTTTGAGCAGGTAGTAAACAACCCTCCTTATAAATAGTCTTTAAATTCTATTAATAATTTTTTGTATATAGCCTTTTTAAAAGGAACGATATTGGGTACGAGAAAATTTTGTTTAACCCACTTGTAGTCGGAGAATTCAGGGTGAGCTGTATGAATGTTTATATCTTTCTCACTTCCTTTGAACTCATATAAAAACCATTTCTGGCGTTGACCCTTGTATTTACCTTTCCATAGAGTTTTTGATAAATCTTTAGGTAAAGAATAGTAATACCACTCTTTACTTTGAGAGATTAATTTAACTTTACTCTTTTTTATTCCAACCTCCTCTTCCATTTCTCTTAAGGCTGCAACTTCAGATTTTTCTTTTGAGTCTATCCCCCCTTGTGGCATTTGCCAAAATTCTGAGGGATGATCAATTCTTTTGCCAACAAAGATTTCTTTATGATGATTTAAAATCATCATACCAACATTTGGGCGATAATCCTTAGGATTGATTTTCATTAATTTAAAACGGCAATTGTTTTCACTGCATCTACGGCACGAGACAGTTGATAATCTTTTTCAAGAATTTCACTTGGTGAGATTTCCTCTTCACTTTCTTCATTGGTTTCGTTATCTAAAGCTTCACGGTAATCTGACTCTCTAAATGTAAAATTATTATCAATAACATTAAGCTCGGCTCTTGGAACTACAACATCTGGTTCGATGCCTATTGCTTGTATGGAGTCTCCACTTGGGGTGTAATATTTGGCTATGGTCAGTCTGATAGCACCACTGTCAATGGGAATTATAGTTTGAACAGATCCTTTCCCAAATGATTTGATACCCATTATAACTGCTCTATCATGATCTTGTAATGCACCTGCAACAATTTCAGACGCCGATGCAGAACCTTCATTAATCAGTATTATCAGGGGTTTCCCATTAATAAGATCTCCTTTTTTAGCTGAGTAAACTTGAACATCTTTTTTCTCCCTGCCTCTGATTGAAACGATTTCTCCTTGTTCAAGAAACATATCTGTCACAGAAACAGACTCGTTCAATAGTCCTCCAGGATTATTTCTTAAATCCAAAACATAACCAATCGGAGGGTTATCACTCTCTTCAAGTTCTTTGATACTTTTTTTTAATCCACTTGTTGTTTGTTCGTTAAATTGAATGATTCTGATATATCCCACATCATTAATAAGACGATGTTTCACAGATGCGACTTTAATGATATCTCTTTTAATGCTTACATCGAATGGTTCCTCGCTGGATCTAAAAATTGTCAAAACTATAGTTGTTCCAGGTTCCCCTTTCATAATATCGATTGCCTCTTTTAAAGTCATATCAACAACCGATGTACCATCTAAGTGCGTAATATAATCTCCAGCTAAAATTCCAGCATTGTAGGCGGGTGTGTCGTCAATTGGGGATACTACTTTTATAAAACCTTTATCAGTTGTTATCTCTATACCCAATCCTCCAAAGGCACCTGAAGTATCCATTTGCATCTCTTTATAAATCTCTTCACTCATAAAGCTTGAATGCGGGTCTAAGGCCTGAAGCATTCCATTCAAAGCCTTCTCTATTAATTCTTTATCAGTTACTTCTTCAACATATTGATTTTTAACTCGATTATATACCTCGTTAAAAATACTGAGTTGTTTATATGTTTCTTTTGTGTCAGATAAACTAACATTTGTATTAAAAACTAAAATGAGGATAAGAAGAATTCTTTGCATAAGTGACTTTTTAAGAAGCTGTGTTAATGCTATTAAAGTCTTCGGACCATAATTTTTCCAAATCATAGATTTCACGTACTTCATTCCTAAAAATATGCACTAAAACGTGCCCCGCATCAATGACCGTCCAGTCGCAAAGGGGCTTTCCCTCAGGTTTGTTGCAATAAAGTTTATGTTTTTTAAGGTCTCGGTAAACTTTATCAGAAACTGAGTCCACATGCTTGTTTGACCGTCCAGATGCAACAACCATAAATTCTGCAAACTCTGCTTTACCTTTAAGAGAAATAACTGAGATATTTTCTGCCTTATTGTCTTCAAGACAATTAACTATCGCTTTTACTGAGATATCTTTATCGTGATTAGGAATTTCGTAACTCACTTGATGATATTTCTACTCCTGAAACGTTAAGGATATGTGAACAGGGAGTAGAATTATTGATAAATGTTTCTAAATTAGGCATAAATAAATGGGGAAATTGTTTTTGGACTGTTGAATTTTCAATAAATTCATCATATCTCGGTCTATAAATAACGCAAATACTAATATTTTTTAATATCCATTCATATTCTTTCCATTTATGAAAATGACCAAGCTGATCAAGTCCCATTATTAAATAAAAAGATTTCAGGTTACATTTCGTACTAATCTTTTGAAGTACATCGTACGTGCATTTCATTTGATAGCGATGTTCAAAATCTGATACTTTGACTAAAGGCTCTTTGATTTGAGAGCGAATATTCGATAATTGAGATTTTATTGGTTTGGAGTTTTGGTTTGACTTAAGGGGGTTTTGATAAGTAGGAAGGACTATCAGTTTTTGAAGATTTAAATTTGCAATAGAACTTTTTATTACATGAAGATGGCCTTCGTGAAAGGGATTAAAAAATCCACCATACAATCCAATCTTCTTAGTCATTTATTCCCATCAAAATTTTTTTAGAGACACCATTTTCTTCAAGAAATTTGAAAAAGATATCAATAGACTGTAATTGTAACTTCGAATTAGTATGAAACAAAATTGGCACCCTTTGTTTAAAAAAATAAAATAAAGAAATGATAAAGTGAAGATCATTTTCTTCCTCTAGATAAACGACACCTCTACTAACTAAACGTTCTTTATTATATTTAAAGAAAAGATTATTAAAGGGCTCACTGGTAAGAGTCACTTTATTGATTTCATTTAATTCCTCCTCATTAAAAATTTTTAAATTTTCTATTTCATATATTGACGATTTAATAATATGAGTCACATCCTCTTTTTTTAAAGAGCCAAGATAATCAATCTGAGATTTTAATTCTTGTAAATTTTGACGAAATTCCATTAAGGCCGGGTGGTGTGATTGCCTGTTACTTGATATTTAAAAGTTGTTAAGTGCTTTGCACCGACAGGTCCCCTGACATGGAGTTTATCAGTGGATATACCAATCTCTGCTCCAAATCCAAATTCACCACCATCAGCAAATTGAGTTGAGGCATTGTTCATTAGAATGGCACTTTTACAATTTTGAAAAAAATACTTGATGGAGTCTTGATTGTCACTCAAGCAACTCTCTGTATGACCACTAGAGTATTTATTAATATGTTCGACAGATTCCTCAACATTATCAACTATTTTAACAGTTATTTTCTTATCTAAATATTCTGTAGACCAATCATCTTCTGTAGCAGCACGGTCAATTGAGTACATCTCTTTGAGTCGAGTACATCCTATGATTTCACATCCTTGCGATCTTAAATTATCTAGGACATGAGAAATGTTCTCTGCTGAATTACCAGAATGTATGAGTAACGTTTCTGTTGCTCCACAAATCTCAGGCCTTCTAAGTTTGGCATTTGCAACTACCTCAGCAGCTTTCTCTTTGTCATATCCAATGTCCCAAAAAGTATGGCATAAACCCTCTAAATGTTTAATTGTCGGAACACGAGAATTCTGAGAGATTGTTTCGATTAAAGATTTTCCTCCTCGAGGAATGATGACATCAATATCTCCCTCAGCTTTTAATAGTTCCTCAACAAAACTACGATCCGTGTTCTGAATGAAACAGACAAGATAAGGATCAAATTGCAAATCTTTTAAAGCTTCTTGAATACATTCATAAAGTTTTTTGTTAGTTTCAATACATTCAGAACCCCCTCTTAGAATAGAAACATTTCCAGATCTAAGACAAAGACATGCAGCATCTATTGTGACATTAGGTCGAGACTCATAAATAATTCCAATCACACCAATAGCAACAGAGACTTTTGTAAATTGTAGTCCATTTGAGGGATTGGTCCAATTTTCTAAAGTTTGATTGAGGGGATCTTCCATTTGAGCTATTTTCTCCACATCACGTGATAGCTGATCTATTTTCTCAGAAGTCAGCACTAGTCTATTGATCATCGGTGCAGATATATTATTTGATTTAGCTCTATCGATGTCAATTCGATTAGCCTCTAAAATCCCATCTTTCTTAGATAAAAGGAACCCACTAATATTCATTAAGATTCTACTTCTATCCTCAGCAGAAAGTTTAGACATAGCACTCGAAGCTTTTTTAGAGTGATTTAAAATTTCTTTGAAATAATCACTCATCTTGAATTCACCAAGTTATCTTTATGGACAATCTCATCTTCACGAACAAAACCCAGAATTTTGCTGAATTCTTTTGATTTTCTACCTTTAATCTTATCCATTTCCTTAAAATCGTAATTAATCATACCTCTGGCCAATTCTTTTTTATTGTAATGAATCGAAACAGTATCGCCACGATAAAACTTTCCATCAATAGACTTCACACCGATTGCTAATAGACTTGAATTCTTCTTCAGTGCTTTTGAGGCACCTTCATCAATATGAACAATTGCTTTTTGAATTGGTCTATTCCAAATCCATTGCTGCCGACTTGTGAGAATATTTTTAGAAGGATGAAACCATGTTGAGGATGTTGGATGAATGTTACCTAGTGGATTATTGACTAGTCCATTTGATATTATCATTGTGGATCCAGACTGAATACAAAGCTTAGCAGCATTTACTTTTGCTAACATTCCACCAGAACCAAATTCACTCAAATCTTTATCTATATATTTTTCTATTTCTTGATCCACTTCTTCAACAGATGTAATCAACTTAGCATCTGTTGATTTTTTTGGATTGGCTGTATAAAGCCCATTCACATCAGATAATAAAATTAATAATTCAGCAGATAGTGCATTAGCAATCATTGCTGAAAGTTTATCATTGTCACCAAATCGAATTTCTTCTGTTGAGGTAGTGTCGTTCTCATTAATAATTGGAACAACATTTAAATCCAGTAAAGAGTAAATTGTATTTCGGATGTTGAGATATTTTCTTCTTTCATTTAAATCTTCAGCTGTGATTAGTATCTGTGAACTTTGAATATTGAATTTAGCAAAAGCTTTTTGCCATTGCTGTGAGAGTTGTATTTGACCTATAGATGCCGCAGCTTGTTTTTCATGCAAATTAGTTAACTTTTTTTTGGAAAGAATATTTCTACCAAGAGCGATGGCACCAGAAGAGACGATAATAATTTTAGATCCTTTTTTTTGGAGTTTCTGAACATCCTCGATTAAGGAGGTGAGCCATTTTTTTCTGAGCACATGCTTTTCATTAACTAAAATATTAGAGCCAACTTTGATGACAATAACTTTTGATTTTTTGGCTAATTCTGTGAATTTTTTATTCATCTTGTAAGTATTCTAAACATAAATTTGTTAATTGATCGAGTTGATATCCCGTAGCAGCAGAGATTAATTTTACCTCTTGCTTTAAAGATGACTCAAATTCCTTTTGAATTTCTGCAACCCTTTGCTTATCAGCAATTTCTATCTTGTTTAGTGCAATAATCTCTTTTTTTTGTTCTATTTTAGCACCATAATTTAAAAGCTCTTGACGAATGATTTTATAATTATGAAAAGGTTTATCTTCAGTGATATCTACTACATGAATTAAGATTTTACATCTTTCCACATGAGATAAAAAATCATGACCAAGACCTTTTCCATCACTTGCATGTTCTATTAGCCCCGGTATATCAGCTAATACAAATTCCAAATCTTCTTTTTGAACCATCCCGATATGGGGATGAAGAGTGGTAAACGCGTAATCAGCAACTTTTGATTTTGCATTTGTCACAAAATTTAAAATGGAGGATTTGCCAGCATTTGGCATACCTACTAAACCCACATCAGCTAATATTTTTAACTTTAATCGAATAGTGGACTCTTGTCCTTTTTCTCCTTGTTGAAATTTACGAGGAGCTCTATTAGTAGAGCTTTTAAAGTGAGCGTTACCTTTTCCACCCTGGCCACCTCTTAAGAAATGATAAGTTTCATCATCTTTTAAAATTTCATGAATTTTAATACTCATATCTTCGGTATAAATTTCTGTGCCACAAGGAACATCTAAGATGAGATCTTTTCCACTTGCACCTGTTTTTAATTGACCAGCGCCACCCGTACCATTTTGAGCATTATGATGCTGGTTAAAACGATATCGTTGTAAGGTGTTAATCCCTTTGTTTCCTCGAAAAATTACATCTCCACCTTTACCACCGTTACCACCATTAGGTCCTCCATACTCTACAAATTTTTCTCGACGAAAACTTAAAGCCCCATGACCACCATTTCCTGATTTAATATAAATTTTTGCTTTATCAATAAATGCCATAACAGTTTAATTTGAAGTTTTTTTAGTGGGATTAGTTAACGCAAACAAACTGTCTGTTACGTGATTTTTTGAACAGAACTTTGCCTTCGACCAAGGAGAAAAGAGTGTGATCTTTTCCAATCCCAACATTATCGCCAGGGTAAAATTTAGTACCACGTTGACGAACAATAATATTTCCAGGAATTACGTGCTCTCCACCAAACTTTTTAACTCCAAGCCTTCTACCAGCCGAGTCTCTTCCGTTTTTGGAACTTCCACCTGCTTTTTTTGTTGCCATAGTTTTACTTTTTTACCTCAGTTGTTTCTTTTTTCACAGTCTTTTTTTCTTTAGCCTCAGCCTTTTTTGGTTTTTCAGCTTTAGCTTCAACTTTTTTTGTTTCAGTAGCTTTTACTTCAGTTTTTTTTGGAGTTTCTGACTTTTTTTCAACTTTTTTTGGGGCTTCTGCTTTTGGAGCAGCTTTCTTAGCTGGCTCTTTAAAGCTTTCTTCTCCTATGGCGGACTTGATTGCCATGACCTTTAATATAGAGATATATTGACGATGACCTTTAGTTCTTTGAAAGTGTTTTCTTCTATTCTTTCTAAAAACTCTGATCTTATCGTCTCTGGTTTGGTACAATAATTTTGCAGATACTTCCGCACCTTTAACAGCTGGAGATCCAAGTTCAAACTTATCGCCATTTCCAACTGCCACGATATCTTTAAAAGATATGGTATCACCAACGTTACCCTCTATTTTGTCAATCTTTAAAACATCTCCAGGAGATACTTTGAATTGCTTACCAACTGATTTAAGAACTGCGTACATAATAAGTCGGACAATATATATAGGTCTTTATTTATGTCAATAGTCAAAAATGTAATAAAATAGGGATTTATTTGGAGATTAGTTTTTGATTAATTTATTTTGCAAGACTTACACAAAACATAAAATTCAAGGTTATATCTTGTAATTTCTAATTGATTATCCTTAACTAGATCGCTGACACCATCTGTTAAATTTTTATTTTTAATCTCTTTTACCTTTCCACATCTCTCGCAAATGGTAAAAGCGGTGTTGCTCGCACAATTTGAGTTATTACATATAATAAAGGAGTTAATACTTTCAATTTTGTGAATTTTTCCTAATTCAACCAATTTATCTAAAGCTCTGTAAACTTGAAGAGGCGAGTTTAAGCCCTCTTTCTTCAGACTATCTAATATAAAGTATGCCTTTAAAGGTTCCCCGCTGTTTTGTAAGAGATCAAGAACAATTCTTTGATTTTTGGTTAAACTTTGACTTTTTTTAGAGTGTGTATGTGTTGAACTCATCTTTTATCTGACAATTCTATTTTTTTTTTCGAGATAAGCAATTTTTTCAGTGGCAATAGAGTTAATATAAAGACACCCAGAGTGATTGTTAAAATAGTAGGACCAGTAGGTGTGTTCCAAATCATCGAGGTTTGAATACCAAGAACTACTGAAGCGACACCTATAATTGAGGATATGATTGCCATCTGAATTGGTGTGGAGGACAAGTTTCTTGAAGCAGATGCGGGGATGATTAGAAGACCAGTGATTAACAATATCCCAACAATTTTTATAGATATTGCAATGACACTAGCTATTAGCAAAGTAAAGATTGCATTAGCTAAATCTGGATTTAATCCTTCTGCTTTGGCTAATTCTAAGTTAACTGTTCCAGCAAAAAGAGGTCTCCAAATTAATATCAATACAATTAAAACAATACTTCCACCAATCCAGACAAATAATAAGTCGGTGACATTGACAGAGAGAATATCTCCAAAAAGCAAACCCATGAGATCAATTCTTATGAATGAAAGTATACCTAAAAGTACTAATCCTATCGCTAGCACAGAGTGAGCTAACAGACCTAATAAAGCATCATCTGGAAGATTGGTTCTCCTTTGTAAAAACAGTAAAGACAGGGCAAGTATGCAAGAAACAACAAATACCGCTATGATCAAGTTGAAATCCAAAGCATAAGCAATAACAACACCTAATAAGGCAGAGTGTGCAATGGTATCACCAAAATAAGATAGCCTTCTCCAAACTATAAAGCATCCCAGTGGTCCTGTAATAAATGCTAAACCGATTCCTGCTGCAAAAGCTCTAACAATAAAATCATCAAACATTATTAGTCTTTCTTCGAGTCATCTATGCTCCCATCAGGTAAGTGTTCGTGATCGTGGTCATGTTGATAAAAAGCTAAGGTGGGATCAATATTGTTTCCAAATAATTTAATATATTCTGGCTCCTTTATGACAGTGTTGGGAGCTCCAGAACAACAAACATGCCCATTAAGACAAATAACGTAATCAGTTTGTGACATCACTACATGTAAGTTATGTGAAATAAGTAATATTCCGCAGTTTATTTTTTTTACAATTTCTTGGATTGTCTTATATAAAGCAATTTCTCCAGGATAGTCGACACCTTGAACAGGTTCATCTAAAACCAGAAAATGAGGTTCTTTAGCTATTGCGCGAGCCATGAGTAATCTTTGAAATTCTCCTCCAGACAAATTTCTAACATCTTCATAGATAAGATGTTTGATTCCAGTGATGCTGAGGGCATCATTAATCTCACTAGTTTTATGTTTTTTTACTAAATTAACAAAATCTATTGCCCTTAATGGTAGGGACCAATCAATTGAAATTTTTTGTGGCACATATGAAATTCGCATTCCTTTTTTGATATTATTTGTGCCCTCGTCAGGTTTTAAAATATCCAATGACATTTTTGCAGTTGTTGATTTGCCAGATCCGTTAGGTCCAATCAATGTTACAATTTCACCTTGGGAAACTTTTAATGAGACACCTCTAACTAACCATTTATGGTTTCTTAAAACTCCACAGTTATTTAATTCAACTAAATAATTATTCATTTTTTAATATTGACATATTTTTATGGTTATAATATTACGTATGTAATAATATAACACTTAGAGGTAGGTAATAGACATGAATTTCTTTCAAAAATCAATTATTTTTGGACTTTCTATTTTATTTAGTAGTTTTTCTGCTCACGCAGACGTAAGCACAGACATCAAAGTAGTAACCACAATAAAGCCATTACATTCATTAATATCTAGAATTATGGAAACAAGGGGAGAACCACAATTAATTATTGAGGGCACAAATAATCCTCACACTTTTGTCTTTAAACCATCACATGCAAAAATGATTGAAGAGGCAGATATTGTTTTTTGGATTGGAGAGGATTTGGAGGCATTTATGGAAAAACCTTTAAACTCTCTAGCAATAGACACAAAAAAAATTGCATTTATGGACTCCGAGTCTATTGAAAAACTAAAATTTAGAGAAGAAAACATTTTTGATGATCACGACGACCATGACGATCACGATGATCATGATGGCCATGACGACGAACATGAAGGACACGATGATCATGACGATCACGATGGTCACAAAGATGACGACCATGACGATCACGATGATCATGATGGCCATGACGACGAACATGAAGGACACGATGATCATGACGATCACGATGGTCACAAAGATGACGACCATGACGATCACGATGATCATGATGGCCATGACGACGAACATGAAGGACACGATGATCATGACGATCACGATGGTCACAAAGATGACGACCATGACGATCACGATGATCATGATGGCCATGACGACGAACATGACGATCATGCAGGACATCACGACGGTCACAATCACGGAGAGTTTGATGCTCACATATGGTTGGACCCAGAGAACGCTAAAGAGATGGTTAAAATTATCCGTGATGAATTAATAAAAATTGATCCAGAGGGTCAAAGGCAATATTCAGTAAATGCAGCAGGTGCTACTTTGGAACTAGATAATCTGATTAATAATGTTGAAAAAGAATTATCTAAAGACATTAGTTACATTGTATTCCATGATGCCTACCAATATTTTGAAACAAGATTTGGTGTGAAATCTGCAGGAGCGTTAACTTTAAATCCTGACGTCCTACCTGGTGCTAAACAAATAGCTGATATACAAGATTTAATTAGTGACAAGGGTATTAAGTGTATCTTCTCTGAGCCTCAATATAATCCAAAGATAATTGAGACACTCGGCAACGATATGAATATCTCTACGGGTGTTATGGATCCTTTGGGAGCTTTCATAGATGCAGGACCTACAATGTATGTTGAACTAATTAATGGAATTGCAAATTCTATTAAAGAGTGTCACTAAGGAATTTTGAAATAAGTTTCAGATAATTTCAATAATCTAAGAAACTTAAAGTCAAAAAAAAAACTAATTTACAATTTTTCATATAGGCATTTTATATGCCTTATGAGAAAAACTAAAAACAAGGTTTGTAATCACAAAATAAAAAGAATCGTCGAAGAGAAGTATTATCCCATATCATTTATTGAAAGAGTGAACGTTATGTATCAATTAAATTCTCAAAAAAAGGTTAATGAGAATCCTCCTAGTTTGTCAGCTAACTTAAATAAAACCTGATTTACCTATTAACTCATCGTTTAATGGAATATATTACATTCTAGCTAGTGCTGTTTTGTCTTAATATAATATGCCAGATGCTATTGAATAATAACCATTTTTAGCCTATTTTAGACAAATGAATTTATCAGAAGCTAGTAAAAAAGAGATTGATGTAGTTCTAGAGAAGTGTGGATGGAGACAAACTAAACAAAGAGTGGTTCTCCTAAAATCAATTTTTGATGGGAAAGACAAACACTTTTCAATTAATCAAATGAATGAGACTTTGAAAGATAACAGAAGTTATTTTTCTTTAACAACACTATATGAAAATCTGAATACTTTAGTTGATAAAGGATATTTGAAGCAAATTGTTGTTGATAAACAATCATTCTACGACACTAACACAACTAATCATATTCATGTTTATCATCAAGAAGAGAATAAAATTTACGATTACGACGATTGCATAGAGCTTCACAAAGACTTGCCGATACCAGCTTGCCTATCATTGCTTGAGGAATATTCTTTGGTAATAAATCTCAAAAAAAAGAAGTAATTCATTATTTGTAATATGTTTCAGTAAACATTGCTTATTTAGACGCAGCAATATCTTATTTTTTTTCTATTTTTTTTAATTTTTTTTTCAATATTTTCTCAAACACTATGAAAAAATCTAAATTGAAAACAAAACTTTTGGCATCCATAACATGTCTTAGCTTTGGCTTGACTGGTCTTGCCAATGCTGGAGCACATAGTGAAGATGTATATGGCCCATTCCCAGTAACTCTAAAAGGTTACTCTGGTGATTGCACAAATACTGTTTCTTACAGCGGCCAGATAGCAAGACACGTACAACACGATAGTCTTAAACATCTTTCCACAAAAGGTGATTATTCTGAAATGAATTCTTACTATAGTGGCTCAGATAAGAATAAACAAATTTGGGCACCGGCTTCTAAGGATGGTTTTCCTATTAAACAAACATTATTAAATGATATTTCTTCTGGTAAGAATCTTTCAGGTAAAACTTATAAAGGAACTATTACATCTTGGCCCAACAACATGACAGGACCAGAAGTAATTGATTTTTGGATGAGTAAAGCTGAGAGCAATCCAAAAGATGTTTCAGTTGGATTAAATTACCAGCAGCTTCTCTCAAAGTTTATTATGGGGGCAGTGTTTTACAACCAAGCTGTCGACAATTATCTTGATGAAAAAATGGAGGCAGACACAAAGCCTAATGACAAGCCATACAAAGACGGTGCTTGCTACACAGGTAAAGAGCATAGTTGGGATGAGGCATTTGGATATTGGGGAGCTGCAGCACATTCTTTGTTGTTATCAGCTGAACAAAACTACAATGTAGCTAAGAAAAAAGATTTAGCATCTGCAGATCATAATGGCGATGGAGTTGTAGACCTTAAATCTGAGTATGTTTTTGCTCATGCATATTATGCTTCCAGCTTTGATAAAGGTGGTAAAACTACTTATTTAGAGGATATTACTAGAGCTTTCCTTGATGGTAGAAAATTAATTACATCTGCAAACGGAGAAAAACTTAATGATATGTCAAGAGCAAGACTAATGGCATACGTGGACGATATTTCCTCTAACTGGGAAAAAGTTATTGCAGAGTCAGTATTTAAATACGCTGGTTCAACTTACAAGTCACTTGAGTCACTAGAGGACGTTAGTAATGCAGATTTAGCTAAAGAGTTTGACAAGTATATGAAGTACTGGGGAGAACTAAAAGGCTTCTCCATGGCACTCCAAGTTGGAAAAGACAATATTGGAGAGACGGCAACAAAGCTTAATCGTATGATTGGTTTTGGACCAATGCTTTTAGATGAGACCCAAATTGTTGGAATTGATGTAAACGGAAATTATGTAATGGATAAGATTTACTCAATGAATGAGGCAAAACTCCACATGCTTAAGATTCAAAAACTCATGATTGATGATTTTGGTATTGAAGCAAGATCAAATGATATGCTTGCAGATATGTCAGACCTAGCATCAAAAATTGGTACCTCTGAGTCTGCTGAAAATGACTAGTTTGTCTCTTCTCCTACACTGACACATAAAGAGACGATTTCATGGCCTTCTTCGGGAGGCCATGTTATGATGTAATAATTATGGAATTCTTTTTTGATATAATTCAAAATTTAATTGATCAATTTACCGATCCAAAAAAAAGAGTATTTGTTTTATACCTATTGCTATCAATTTTAATTGCTGGAGCTTGGCTCATTTTCAATAAAAAGAAATCACTGAAGGAGTCAATTAAATTTATCTTCAATCCAAAAGTCTTTTTCTCAAAATCAGCAACGAGTGACTATAAAGTATTTTTCATTAATCAGATTATAATGTTATTAATCTCACCACATCTTCTTACTCAGATAACAATAGCAACCGCATTATATTTTTTCTTTTTTGAAATAAATTTTATTGAAATGGGCCTATTTGCTTCCTCTCCTAAATATTTAATAGTCAGTTTATTCACCCTAACTCACTTTATAGTAGATGATTTTTCAAAATATATTGTTCATCGATGGATGCATAATTGGCCATTTTTATGGGCATTACACAAAGTACATCACTCAGCAACAAACCTTACTCCTATGACTGTTTTTAGAACCCATCCTTTAGAGGGTTTAGTATTTACACTAAGGTCAGCTTTTGCTCAGGGCGTAACAATTTCAACTTTTGTTTATTTATTTGGTGGTGGTGTTGATTTATACACCATACTTGGTGCAAATTTATTTGTGTTTTTTTTCAATGTCTTTGGATCTAATCTAAGACATTCTCATATTGGTATTCGTTACTGGAAATGGTTAGAGTACGTTCTTATTTCACCCGCACAGCATCACTTGCATCATTCAATAGCAAAAGAGCACTATAATAAAAACTATGGTGCAGCACTTGCTATTTGGGATTGGATATTTGGATCCTTACACCATTCTGAAGACACTGATAACCTCACACTAGGTTTAGGAACAAAAGATGATCAAAAAAAACATACTTTAAAAGAACTTTACCAAACTCCATTTATCGAGTCTTTTAAATTTTTAAAAAAGTATTTCATAAAAGTATTCCTATTTAAAAAAATTAACAAAAATAAATCTGAAATATACTACAAAAAATCACCACAATAGTTGTTATTAAGCTATTAAAAATTTATTCATTTCAATAATTACTGTCTCCTTTATAAAGAGTGCTGTGAAAAATAAATCAATAATACTTTTAACTATTTCTATACTCATAAGTCTGTCATCAATGTACATTGCTCTCACAAAAGCTTATGCATCAGAAACTATAAAAGTCTATTCTGAAAGACAGCCATTTTTAATCGAGCCCTTAATTAAACAATACGAAGAACAAACTGGAAATAAAATAGAATGGATTTTTTCAAAAAAAGGATTAGTTCAAAAAACAATTCTTGAAAAAGACAGACCGGTTGCAGATATTTTTTTATCTTCTGATATAGCAAGATTAATCGATATTACAGAGGCGGGTGCAAATGTAGAAATACCTTTACAAAAGAATGTACCTTCAAATCTACAAACTAATGATTGGACAAGCTTAACAATGCGAGCAAGAGTAATCTATGCTCACAATGATCTTCAATTAGAAAAAATTTCTTATGAAGATCTTATTCTCCCAAAATACAAAGACAGAGTTTGTACTAGATCTGGTTATCATCCTTACAATATCTCATTATTTTCAGCTTTAATTGCCCATCATGGAGTGGAATGGTTCGAAGATTATATTGTTAAATTGAAAGCTAATCTCTCAAGAAAACCGCAAGGAAATGACAGGGATCAAGTAAAAGCAATTTATGCCGGAGTTTGTGATGTCAGTATTGGTAATCATTACTATTATTTTAAAATGATGGATGATCCTAATCAAATTATCTGGCTTGAAAAAGTGTCCCCAATTTTTCCAAATCAAGACAGTTATGGCAGTCATGTAAATATTTCAGGAATTGCTATTATCAACAATAAAAATTATGACGCCTCTATAGACTTTTTAGAGTTTTTATTGAGTGAGGAAGCTCAAAAAATATATGCAAATGATAACAATGAGTTTCCGGTAAACGTCAATGTCAAAGCTTCGGATAGAGTACAAGCACTAGCAAATAATGCTAAATTTGACTCTATAGATTTACAAGAAATTGCCTCAAATAGAAAAGCCGTTCTAGATATCTTAAATAAAATAAATTTTGACGGTTAAATAGGTTGGTCGCTTCAAATAGATCCGCAGCACCCCAAAGGTTAGGGTGCTTTTATAATGTGTGTTCAAAGTAAAATTGTAGCAATCGCATTTGTTGAATAAATAGTCTATATAAATAGAATTCGTTCATGGACAATTCTGAAATACTAAATATTTTACTTAATTCTGATAAAGACTTAGTAATTTACAGAAACTCAGATAATAATAATTTTGAAATTTTTACAGATTTTGTTGAAAAAGTTGATTTAAATTTAGGCAACTTACAAAAATTTTTAAATAAATTAGAGCGCTTTAAATCAAATAAGCCATACGATTGTTACATTGGTTTCTTTGGATACGAATTACTCTGTAAAAATATTAATTTAAAAGTAAATAAAGATAGTTCATCTTTTCCAGAAGGTGTTTTTTTTCGACCTCAAACTAAAATTATTTTAGATAAAAAAATTAAAATCCTAACAAAATCTAAAACTGAATTATTAAAAGATCTGAAAGTCTTAAAAAAAACTAATAATTCAAATCATAACAAAGTGACTGTAAGTCCAAATGTCCAAGTCTATGAAAAAATCTTCAATAAATTTAAAAAAAATATAAGGGCAGGTGAAACCTATCAAATTAAAATTGCTCAAAAATATTCAAATAAAAAAGACCTAGATATAGTTAATTTATTTTTTGACTTGATGAAAAAAAATCTAAGCCCTGAGTCTTTTTGTGTAAGAACAAAAGATTTTAATATAATTAGCTGCTCTCCTGAAAACTTATTTAAAGTAAGAGGAAAGAAAATAGTCACATCACCAATAGCAGGAACTGTAAGTAGGGATAAAATTAAATCAACAAAAGAGGCGAAGCGTTTTTTTGAAAATAATCAAAAAGAGGATAAAGAGCATAATATGATTGTTGATTTAGAGAGAAATGACCTAAGTCGTATTACAAAACCAAATTCTGTCAAAATACAAAATTTAAAATTTGTACAAAAATACCAATATATTTTTCATAATGTTTCTGAGATTTCTGGAACCCTTCTTGATAATGTAAGACTATCAGCAATAATTAAGGCAATGATGCCTGGAGGTTCAGTTATCGGCTGTCCCAAAATTAATACCTTAAAATTACTGAACAAAGAAGAAAAAGAGCCTAGGAGAATTTATACCGGTTCTTTTGGTTACTTCCGCTCTAAACAAGATATGAGTTTTAATATCATCATAAGATCTATTTTAAATTTTAAAAAAAATAACGAAGTCTTCGCAGCTAGTGGAGTAATCTTAGATAGCACTGCAAAAAATGAGTATCATGAAAATTATTTAAAAGCTAAATCGCTATTAGATTTATTAAAATGAATTTATTACTTATAGATCATGAAGACTCCTTTACTTATAATCTTGCGCATTTGCTATCTGGTTTTGGCAACCTTGAAGTTACAAATTTTTATGATGTAAAAGAAAATTCTGTAAAAAAGTCAGATGTAATAATTTTTTCTCCAGGGCCTGGAAAGCCCTTAGATTATCCAATATCATTGGATATTTATAATAATTATAAATCTAAGAAGAAAATTATTGGTATCTGCCTTGGATTTCAACTTATTGCTAACGGAGAAGGGGGAACTATTTCTAAACAGGAAAAAATATTTCATGGTTATCAAACGTATATACGAACAAATTCTCAAAGTTTAAGATTTCCTAATAATGCATTATATCAAGTAGGGAGATACCATTCTTTGAAACTAAAAGAGCCATTTAATTCTTCTTCAATGCATATTACAATGAGATGTGAGGAAACTAATGTAGCAATGTGTTTGGAAAGCCATAAATATGACATTTGTGGTTTACAATTTCACCCGGACTCATTTTTAACTCCAAATGGCAAACAATTTATTCGAAAAATCATTCAATTTAAAAAATAACTCTTATTTATCCGCTAAATTTAAACCACTTTGGGGTCAGAAGGGTGTTTTTACGTCTATACCTATCATAGGAAAAACAGCAAGATTTATTGGCTTAAACCGCTATTTAAGCACTTTTAATAATACATGCCGTGATTATAAATTTGATGCCAAACTAAATCCAAAAATGATAAGAGAATTAATTGGAGAAGATATTAAGCAAATTAAGATTTTTAATCACTTGCTAAGAATTGCTACTAATGGAACAACTTTATCAATATCACTTAGAAAAAGAACAACGACAAAGAGCAGTGTAATTGGATTTATAAAAAAATATAAAAGAAAAGACTTTAGAAATAAAAATTTATATTACAAAAAAATATTAAAATTTATGAGTGAGATAAATTACTCTGAAAATGAAATTATACTATCAAGAGATGGTGAAATTACAGAGGGTGCAGTAACAAATTTAATTTTTATTAAAGAAGGAAGAGTATATATTCCAAAAATAGGATACTATTATGGTAACACTTTGAAACTTGTAGAGAAAATATCCAAATTTAAGTTTATTAAAAAAACAATTTTTGAAAAAGACCTTAACCAATATAGTGAAATATTATCAATAGGTTCTGGAAGAGGTATTACGTCTGTAAAAAGTATTCAAAGTATTTTTTGGAAAAGAAAATCTAAGACATATTTTAAAAAATTAAAAAAAGACTATGAAACTATGATAAAAAATAATTACTATGAAATTCAATAAAAATTTATTTAATCTAAAAAAACCATTATTAGTGGGTATTTGTAATTTTACTCCTGACTCCTTTAGTGATGGGGGCAAAACCTTTTCTCGCACTTCTGCAATTAATCATATTAACTCAATGGTTAAAGATGGAGCACAAATTATTGATATTGGAGCTGAGAGTACTAGACCAAATAGTGAACCAATTACATACAAAGAAGAAATACGTCGGCTTTCAAAAATTCTACCGTATTTGAATTATAAGAAATATCTCGTTTCATTAGACTCTTATAAACCTGAAACTCAAGAATATGCCCTTAAAAAAGGAGTTCATATTATTAATGATATAAATGGTGGTTCAGAGGAATTGTTCAAACTTACAAAAAAGTACAATGCTGGATTATTCTTAATGCACAAAAGAGGAACACCAAAAGATATGCAAAAAAAACTAAATCCAAGAGCTAATATGGTAAAAGAGTTTGATAAATTTATTGAAAAAAGACTGAAAATACTTGATAAAATGAAATTTAATCTAAAAAAAGTATGGTTTGATCCAGGAATAGGTTTTGGCAAAACACTAAACCAAAATTTACAATTAATGAGATCCTTATCAAAATATAGTTACAAAAATCTACAAATACTTTTAGGTTCATCACGAAAAAGTTGGATAAACTTCATTGATCCTTCAAACGCCGATCAAAGAATAGGTGGATCTTTAGCTTCTATTACTCATGCCTTACAACAAAATGTCAATACGTTTAGAATTCATGATGTCCAAGAGACAAATCAAATGATAAAAGTTTTGAAAGCTTTAAATAAATGAATTTTTTTATAGAGATAGAAGACTTAAAGGTCGACACAATCATTGGAGTGTTTGATGAAGAAAGGTTAAAACCACAAACAATATTAATCAGTATTAAATGCCAATTAGATCTTGATCACAATCAAGATCTTGACAATATTGAAAATGTTACAAGTTATTCTGATATTAAAAAAGAAATAGTAACATTTGTTTCAGCATCTCAATACAAAACACTGGAAAAATTAATTACAGAATTAAAAAAACAATTGGACAATCAATTTCCAATTAAAATAGAAAAGTTGGAAATAAATAAAATTGAGATTGCCAAAAAATATAATGCAAAAAAAGTCAGCGTATCGATATAAATCATATATCGCTATTGGATCAAATATTGGCAACTGGAAAAGTAATTTTAATTTAGCATTAAAGCTAATGAATAAATTCGGACATGTCGAAAAGGTTAGCAGAGTCTATTTTACTAAACCTTTTGGGATAACTAACCAAAAATATTTTCACAATGCTGCATTTTTATTTACTACAAATCTATACTTCAACGAATTATTTATAAAAATGTGTTTTGTGGAAAAACAAATTAAAAAAAATAAAATTGTAACTAATGGGCCAAGAAAAATAGATCTCGATCTTATTCAATTTGAAAACTTGAAAATCAAAAACCACTTAATAACTATTCCTCATACATCCTCTCATTTAAGAGATTTTGTGATACAACCTATCCTAGATTTAAACCCAGATTTCATAGATTTAAAAACCCATAACTCTTATAAAAGCCTTTTAAATAATTTAGAGGAGAGATTTATCGTTAAGAAATCTCGTCAAACCCAAGATTATCAAGAATTTTTTTAAGCTTTTCTTCATCTACGCTGTTTGATTTTTTTAACCCTGTCGATATATCAATTCCGTGTGGGGATATAGTTTTAATTGCCTCTTTGACATTACTAATATTAATACCTCCACCAAGATATAAAGGCTTTGCAAAACTCTTAAGTTGATTAATTTGACTCTCACACTCCATAAGAGATTTTTTCTCAATTACATCTTCTCTGTAAATATTAAGATCATAATAAAAACTACTAACATTATTTATGATTTGCTCAAAAAAATTATAATCAAAATTCTCGTAATTTATTGAAATTGATATTTTTGAATTTGTTGAACTATTTAGTAATTCGATATCCTCAATCTTGTATTGATTAGATACACATACTTCCTTTATCTCTACTTGTTTTATAATGTCGATTATTTTTGGCATTTGAATATTGCCAATCAATAGAATTGGATTTAATTTTAAATTGTAGGAAGCAATTGTAAGGTTATGAATTTCTTCAGTAGATAGTGTATTGGGGCCATATAAGTAATTACTTACAAGGCCCACTGTTCTTACTGAATACTTTTGTATTACCTCTAACGATTTTTGATCAGTAATACCACAAACCTTGAGCTGGATATTACCATAATTGAACATTAATTAATTATTGTTCAATTCAAATCTATCGGCATTCATCACCTTGTTCCAAGCTTTTACAAAATCGATAACAAATTTTTCTTTGTTGTCATCTTGTGCATAAACCTCCGCATAAGATCTAAGGATAGAATTTGATCCAAATACAAGATCTGTTGAGGTTGCTGTCCATTTAACATCATTTGTCTTGCGATCGATTACTTCATAGTGCCCATTTGAGGCTTTCCATTTATTGCCCATATCAACTAGGTTAACAAAAAAGTCAGTTGTTAAAGCTCCCACCTGATTAGTAAAAACACCATGTTTATTCTCACCATAGTTAGCTCCCATAGCTCTCATTCCTCCAACTAGCACAGTCATTTCAACTGCAGTTAGACCAAGTAAGTGTGCTCGATCAAGTAACAACTCTTCTCCTCTTACTTCGTAGTTATCTTTTTGCCAATTTCTGAAACCGTCATGTATTGGCTCTAGCTGTGAGAAAGATTCAGAGTCTGTCATATCATCAGAAGCATCTCCTCTTCCTGGAGTAAAAGGAACAGGTACGGTAAATCCAGCAGATTCAATAGCTTTTTCAAGACCAACATTTCCAGCTAATACAAGGGTGTCAGCAATACTTGCTCCAGCTTCTTTTGCCAAAGGTTCTAGCACACCTAATACTTTTGATAATCTTTGAGGTTCATTACCCTTCCAGTCTTTTTGAGGTGAAAATCTAATTCTTGCTCCGTTTGCTCCACCTCTTAAGTCTGATCCTCTATATGTTCTTGCGCTATCCCACGCAGTTGAGACTAGCTCTTGAACAGTTAAATCACTATTTTTGATCTTTTCTTTTAGGCTTTCTATATCATAGCTAGCAGCTCCAGAGGGAACTGGGTCTTGCCAAATTAAATCTTCATTTGGAAGATCATGACCTATGTATCTTGATCTTGGACCCATATCTCTATGAGTTAGTTTGAACCAAGCTCTGGCAAACGCATCACAAAAATATTCATGATCTTCACGAAACTTTTTAGATATTTCTAAATAAATAGGATCTTTGATCATTGCCATATCAGCATCCGTCATAATCGGGTTATATCTAATTGAGGGATCTTCAACATCCACAGGCTTATCTTCTTCTTTAATATTTATAGGCTCATACTGCCATGCTCCTGCAGGGCTTTTCTTTAGCTCCCAATCATATTTAAAAAGCATATCAAAATATCCGTTATCAAATTTTGTTGGCTCAGTTGTCCACGCACCCTCAATACCAGAGGTTACGGTATCTCTACCCACTCCTCGTGAGGTATTATTCATCCAACCAAGACCTTGTTCTTTAATTGCAGCACCTTCAGGTTCAGCTTCAAGATTATCTCCATTACCATTGCCGTGGCTTTTACCAATTGTGTGACCACCCGCAGTAAGAGCAACTGTTTCCTCATCATTCATAGCCATTCTTGCAAATGTTTCTCTAATATGCTGAGCAGTTTTTAAAGGATCTGGATTACCTTCAAATCCCTCTGGGTTAACATAAATTAATGCCATATGATTTGCAGCTAACGGACTCTCCAAAGAGGAAGCATCCTCTTTGTCAGAATGTCTGTTTGTTGCTAAAGCTTCTGTCTCAGGTCCCCAATAAATATCTTTGTTTGGATGCCAAATATCCTCTCGCCCGTAAGAAAAACCAAAAGTTTTAAATCCAGTTGACTCATAACCAATGTTACCAGCTAAAATCATCAGATCAGCCCAACTAATCTTGTTTCCATATTTTTTTTTAATGGGCCATAAAAGTCTTCTGGCTTTATCTAAGTTAGTATTATCAGGCCAAGAGTTCAAAGGAGCAAATCGATGATCACCAGTCCCACCACCGCCACGTCCATCAGCCGTTCTGTAGGTTCCAGCAGAATGCCAAGCAAGCCTTACCATCAAACCAGCGTATGTTCCCCAATCAGCTGGCCACCAATCTTGACTTTCTTTCATCAATTTATGCATGTCAGCTTCTAATGCTTTGAAATCTAATTTTTTTACTTCTTCTCGATAATTATAAGAACCATTAAATGGTTTTGTTTTCTGATCATGTTGATGGAGAATATCTAGATTTAGATTTTTAGGCCACCAATCAGTTGATGACTTCTCCATGTTTGAATTAGCTCCGTGAGCAACGGGACATTTGGCTTCGCTCATTTTTTTCTCCTACTTATATAAATTTAATATCATTAAAAGTTAACCTGTTAGTAAGTCAACATAACGAATTGTCCCTGTTTATAATTAAAAAAAGCTTGATATTATTTAGTTTTAAATAGGTAGTTATATAAAAAGTATGCCCCAAACATACCTATTACTTGGGAGCCAATAAAAAATATTACTGTTTGGGGATTAATCCCTGCAAATGACTCAGTAAAAATTCTAGCAATCGATACGGCAGGATTTGCAAAACTAGCTGAGGATGTAAAAATTATTGCAGCTGTGATGTAAATACCAACATTAAAAGCAACAATATTTTTACCACCTACTTTTGATAGCAAAATAACCATCAGTAGTCCAAAGGAAGCAAAAATCTCTGAAATATAAATATTTGTTCCACTTCTAATATTCTGGGAGATTTCTACAATGCTTAAGCCAAAAATATAGTTTGCAAAAATTGTTCCTAGTATAGCTGCAGTAATTTGTATTGAAATAAATAGACATAGATCTTTTTTGCTTAGCTCTTTTTGTAAGAAAAACAAAATTGAAACAACAGGATTAAAATGTGCTCCAGAAAAATTAGCAAATATTCCAATAATAAAAATAAGTGTTAAACCTATGACAACAGCATGACTAACCAAAATAACCATTTGATCATTTGTATATTGTTGACCTGCAATTCCAGAAACTACGATGGATACTAATAAAATAAATGTTCCTATAAACTCTGATATGTATTTTTGCATTTTAAAAGGCTTACTGTATTATTGCTTTAATTTAAAGCGATGTATTATGAATTTTTAGTTACACACTTAGACGCCCCATTTTTATTACTTTCAGCAGTAACTACAGGCTTAATAATTCGTATCTTTTATAAACAATACATGAGTACAAACCTTGCAATGAGGGTTGTGATTTCAGTGGCTCTTTTTCTTATTAATGCAATTATCATTGTTCCGGGAATAGTCTTTATATACAGATGGATTATGTTGTGTAGTTTTTATCAACCAAGTGGTATTTTTGAAACTGGATATGGCTGTAGCGGAGATGTCTTTAGTCTACGTGTTCCAAGGCTTTTTTTACTTTCGTAAACATTTCATCAACTTGACTATCGTTAATGATTAAAGGAGGAGAAAATGCAAGAGTATCTCCATTGGCTCTAACCATAAGACCAAGATCCCAAGCCTTCTTCATCGTCTCAAAGCCTCTTACACCTACGGCACCTTTTTTAGGTTCTAGTTCTAGAGCGGCAATAACACCTAAATTTCTTATATCGATAATATGTTTAGTGCCTTTGAGACTATGGGCAGCTTCTTCAATAACAGGAGCTATATGAGCTGCATTATCAAAAAGCCCTTCTTCTTTGTAAATATCTAGTGTTGCCAAAGCTGCTGCGCACGCAACAGGATGGCCAGAATAAGTGTATCCATGAAATAATTCTATTGGAGCATCTGCATTCTCCATCATCGACTCATAGATAAAGTCTTGAACAATCGTGGCACCCATTGGAATAGTCGCGTTCGTTATGCCCTTAGCACATGAAATTATATCAGGAGTTACACCAAAAAATTCTGATCCAGTGGCTTTTCCCATACGACCAAAAGCTGTTACCACTTCATCAAAGATTAATAAAATATCATGCTTCGTGCATAGTTCTCTGAGTCTTTTGAGGTAACCTTTTGGAGGTGGAAGTGCACCAGTTGATCCAGCAATTGGCTCAACGATTACAGCAGCAATAGTTGATGCATCATGTAATTGGACAAGACGTTCTAAGTCGTCTGCAAGTTCAGCGCCATGTTCAGGTTCACCTTTTGAAAAAGCATTCAGTTCCAGATTATGAGTATGACGTAAATGATCAACACCATTGAGCATTGAGCCAAAGTACATTCTATTTTTCACCATACCTCCGACGGATATTCCACCGAAGCCAACACCGTGATATCCTCTCTCACGGCCAATCAATCTTGTTTTAGAGGAGTGTCCTCGCGCTCGCTGATAAGCAAGAGCAATTTTTAAGGCACTATCTACTGCCTCTGATCCTGAATTAGAAAAGAAAACATGATTCATTCCTTCAGGAAATATTTCAGCTAAGCGATTAGCTAGTTCAAATTGTTTAGGATGCCCAAATTGAAATGGAGGAGAATAATCCAGATTTTCAATTTGTTCATTTACCGCTTCTTGAATTTTTTTTCGACCATGGCCAGCGTTTACACACCACAGTCCTGCAGTGCCATCTAAAATTTCTCTATTATCATCACTGATAAAATGCATATCTTTGGCTCCAACAATAATTCGAGGGTCTTTTTTGAATGTCTTATTGGGAGTAAAAGGCATCCATAGCGGTTCTAAGTTATTAGGTTTATTCATATATTGTTAAAAATCTTATTCCTGAATTTGCATTCTGTCTATGATTGTTTTTAGGACTTATAGCCTGACAAATAAATATCAACCATTACAGATATCATTACTTTAGAATATTCATTCTTATAGAACTCAGGATAATGACTGTCCTCTTTTAAGATGCCTTCATAATCCCATTCTAGGCCAAATGCTTTATATTCACCTTTTTGAAGTAATCTATGAAAATACTCTTCGTTTATTTTTGAAAAACTATCCTCATTGATTTTATGTTTCTTGTTCCTTAGTAAAAAATACAGATAGAGCGCGAATATATTAGTTTTTTCCCTATCCAAATTAGATTTCATCCTTAGATTTTATGATGGCGTTTATAAATTTCCATACTATTTTTAACTATGTCTGAATTATCTATAAACTTAAAATGGAAACTTGGAGAGGGTGAATTAGCACCAGGCAAATTCTCCAATTCTCATGAAATTTCCTTCAATGATAATTATAATATTACTGCAGATGCTGCCCCTGATTGGGGAGGAAGTCCTGATTATACAAATCCAGAACAAGCCTTGGCAGCCTCAGTTAGCAGTTGCCACATGATGACTTTTTTAGCACTAGCAGCCAAAATGAAATGGCCAGTAAATTCCTATGAAGATAAGGCTGACGCTTATTTAGGCAAAAATTCCAAAGGGCAGATGGCTGTGACTAAGATAGTCCTCCATCCTGTTGTGACATTTAGTGGAGAATTTACGATCAGTGACCAAGATATGAAGGACATGCATGATAGATCTCATCGATATTGTTTTGTTGCTAACTCGTTGGCTGATGAAGTTGTATTTGAAGTTAGTTTATGAACACAGATAGACAATCATCACTTGTAAAAATCACGGAACAGGAAAACGGGATATTTAAAATCATCCTCAGCGATCCAAGTCATCAAAACACCTTATCGGAAAAAATGATTGATGAGCTACAATCAGCATTTGATCATTTCAATTCTAGTCCTAGTAGGGTTATCATTTTATCCTCTACAGGAAAAGTTTTCTCTGCTGGTCATGATTTAAAAGAACTTAAAGCTGCTCGCTCTCATCCTGATAAGGGTAAAGAGTATTTTCAATCAATATTAAAAAAATGCTCAAGATTAATGCAAACAATAGTCAACCATTCGAAACCTGTCATAGCCCAGGTAGATGGAGTTGCTACAGCTGCAGGATGCCAGTTGGCACTAAGTTGTGATTTGGTTTATGCCTCTTCTAACTCAAGCTTTGCTACACCAGGAGTAAACATTGGCCTTTTTTGTTCAACTCCAATGGTAGCCCTTTCTCGAAATACAACCTCAAAGCACTCCATGGAAATGCTTCTTACAGGGGAGCTAATATCTGCTGATGAGGCAGAGAAAAAAGGTCTTATTAATAAGAGTGTAAATGAGAAAGAGCTAGAAAACCTAATATTAGAAAAAGCCACTAAAATCAGCTCAAAATCTGGTACCACGTTAAAAATTGGTAAAAAAGCATTTTATCAACAAATTGAAATGCCTCTAGCTGAAGCATATGAGTATGCTTCAAAAGTAATGCTTGAAAACATGTTGGACCAAGATGCTAAAGAAGGAATAGAGGCTTTTTTAGAAAAACGATCTCCAAATTGGAAAGAATAAAACCTTAAGATGGTCAATCCCTATAATCAGGATTTGGATGCAAATTCTGCTAACTATCAACCTCTCACCCCATTATCATTTCTAGAAAGAGCAGCAGATGTATTTCCAGAGTTTACAGCAATTGTTCATGGTAATCTTCGAAGATCCTATGCTGAATTTTATCTTCGCTCTAAAAAGTTAGCCTCAGCTTTATCTCAGCAGGGCATGACAAGAGGAAGTACAATATCAACTTTGTTGTTGAATACACCTCCAATGCTCGAAGCGCATTATGGAATTCCAATGTGTGGAGGAGTGATCCATGCTATCAATACCCGACTCGATGCCGCGACTATTGCCTTTCAACTTGAGCACGCTGACTCACAGTTTTTATTATATGATCGAGAGTTATCAGTAACTGTAAAAGAAGTTTTGAGTCAATGCAAAGTCAAACCTCAATTAATTGAATTTATAGATAAAGAACACTCCTATGAGTCTCTCGATAATTTTGATTTAGATGTAATAGATTATGAGGAATTTTTGGGTCAAGGAGATAGCAATTATCAATGGCTCATGCCAGAAAATGAGTGGGATGCAATTTCTGTTGGATACACTTCTGGTACTACTGGTGATCCCAAAGGGGTAGTCTCTCATCATCGTGGGGCTTATTTATTAGCTCAAGGTAATGCAATGGTTGCCTCAATGCCTAAACATTCAGTGTATCTTTGGACACTCCCGATGTTTCATTGTAACGGCTGGTGTTTTCCATGGACTATGTCAGCAATTATTGGAACTCATGTTTGTCTGCGCCAAGTTAGGGCAGAACAAATATGGAATAGCATAAAAAACCATAAAGTTAGCCATTTATGTGGTGCACCCATCGTAATGTCAGTTATTTTATCACAAGACCAAAAAAACAGATTTAATATAACTCATGAGGTTCAATTTTTTACTGCAGCTGCACCACCACCAGAAAATATTCTTAGAGAAATGCAAGAGTCAGGATTTTTAGTAACCCATCTTTATGGCTTGACTGAAACATATGGACCAGCTGTCATCAATGAGTGGCATCAAGAATGGAATTCATTAGACATGAATGCACAGGCATCACTTAAAGCAAGGCAGGGTGTACGATACCTTCCTCTAGAACATCTCAAAGTTCTTGACCCAGATACTATGAAGCAGGTTCCTGCCGATGGCAAAACAATTGGTGAAGTTATGTTTCAAGGAAATATTGTTATGAAGGGTTATTTAAAAAATAAATCTGCAAATCAAAAAGCTTTTGAAGGTGGTTGGTTCCACTCAGGAGATTTAGCAGTAATGCACCCTGATGGTTATCTCCAGCTAAAAGATCGATCAAAAGATATTATAATATCTGGTGGAGAAAATATTTCATCGATTGAAATTGAGGAAGTATTCTTAAAAAATGATTGTGTCAGTGCTGCAGCAGTCATTGCTATTCCTGATCAAAAGTGGGGCGAAGTCCCCTGTGCTTTTATTGAACTAAAGAAAGATCAAAATTGGAATGAGATAAATGCAAAACAGTGGTGCGAAGAAAACTTGGCATCATTTAAAGTTCCTAAATATTATTTTTTTGAGAACATTCCTCGAACTTCAACTGGCAAAATTCAAAAATTTGTATTGAGAGAAAAAGGAAAGAGGCTTACTAGAACAAATTGAGGGTGGCTCTCACCACCCCCAAAAAAACTTATAATTTTGAACCCACGATCCCGGCTATTAACCAAATAATCATTATTATAAAAGGGTAGTGTCCTGTGAACATGTCAGCCATTTAAAACCTCCTAGATTCCATGGAATAAGATTAAAGGTTTATGAGTAATATGCAATAATTGCATATATTTTTTTTAAAATTGTTGATTTTTCTGTTGATAATCTGAGTAAAAATCATTTATTTATGCAATTTTTAGATACCTATAAGTACCATTGTTATTTTGTAGTCCTTATAATAAGTATATCTAGTTGATGACAGTAGAATCAAAGATAATTAAATATCTCTTAAATGAAAATATTACCCTATCTACAGCGGAGTCTTGTACGGGTGGTTTGCTGGCAGCGAAATTTACATCTAAGCCAGGAATATCTAAAATTTATAAGAGTGGATTTATTACATATTCAAATGACTCAAAAATTAAACATCTAAAAATCTCCCCCCATACTCTCAAAAGGTATGGTGCTGTCAGTCGCCAAGTCTGTGCTCAGATGTGTTTTCAATTACATAAAATTACAAAAAGCCAACTAACGTTTTCGACAACAGGTGTGGCTGGCCCAGATGGCGGAACTAAATTAAAACCAGTAGGTTTAGTTTTCATAGGAATATATTTTAAAAAAAAAATTTATGTTGAACAATTAAAGTATAGTCCAAGACTCTCAAGAGCACAAATTCAAAAGGGTACAGTTAAGGAATGTTTTCAAATGGTAAGCGAGATACTAAATGGGCTATAAGCGAAATTATAATAGTTTGCTACCTGATGATTTTGTGTTGAGTGAGGAATTTGAGACAATTATCGAACAGTTAGAAAATACAAAAGATCATTTTTATATTACAGGAAAAGCAGGAAGTGGTAAGTCGACCTTGTTAGCATATTTTCGATCCATCACAAAAAAAAATACTGCTGTTCTTGCTCCAACAGGTGTCGCTGCAATCCGTGTCAAGGGACAAACTATTCATTCATTTTTTGGCTTCCCTCCCAAGGTTATTCAGACAAGGCACATTAAGAAAGTAAGACAAATTGAAGTGCTCCAAAATTTAGAAACTCTCATTATAGATGAAGTATCAATGGTGCGTGCTGATGTCTTTGATGCAATTGATTATAGTCTCCGTGTTCATCGAAAAAAACTTACTCAGCCTTTTGGAGGAGTTCAGTTGGTTGTATTTGGGGACTTATTTCAACTCCCACCAGTCGTCAACATGGATGAGTCTGGTCTTTTGCAGCGAATTTATTCCAAAGGATATTTCTTCTTTCACTCAAATATTTTTCAGGATGCTCAATTTAAAACCCTTGAATTATATAGTATATATCGTCAAAAAGATGATCACTTTATTCATTTACTTAACTCTGTTAGAGATGGCTCTATAACCCACTCTCAAATAGATAATATCAATGACTCTTTAATTGATCATATTGAGATGTACGAGGGAAAAATAATACTTACTACTACCAACGCTCGAGCCAGTAGTATTAATCAAAAATACCTAAGTCAGTTGAATGAAGAAGAGTTTTCCTACCGAGGACAGGCGACAGGTCAGTTTTACAAAGAATTATTTCCCACTGATGAAATTTTGAAATTAAAAAAAGGGGCTCAAGTAATTATGATCAAAAATGATCCTGAAAAAAGATGGGTTAATGGATCAATAGGTATTATTCACGATATAGCACAAAAAAAAATCAAAGTAAAAATCGATAACAAAATCTTTGAAGTCAAAAAAGAAAAATGGGATCGCATTCAGTATACTTATGATGATAATCAACAAGAAGTTCAAGAAGAGATAACGGGTTCTTTTAAACAGTATCCAATGCGATTAGCTTGGGCAATTACTATTCACAAAAGCCAAGGACAAACCTTTGAAAAAGTAATTATAGACATGAGCCAAGGTTCCTTTGCTCCAGGACAGCTTTATGTTGCATTAAGTAGATGTATAAGTTTAGAGGGTATAGAACTTCTAAGACCCATCAAAAAATCTGATATCATTGTTAACAATCAGTTGATAGGTTTCCAGGATAGATTAATTTAAGATGAGTAAGAAAATTTTATATAGTATTGCAGTTTTTAGCATTATCGGTATTGGTCTATATATTTCCTCAACTTTTGAATACCACGAGTACTATGAGGAATGTGAAAAACAAAGTAATACCCAAGGAGGAATTGAGTCCTGTGTTGATTATAAGATACAAGAAGCAAAAAAATGATTTACCTTAAAGATAGTTACATCAAGAATTTTGAAGAGAAAATTGTATTAGTTGAGGAAGACAAAATCATCACTCAAGATAGCTCTTTTTATGCCCAAAGCGGCGGGCAACCTGGGGATAAAGGAATATTGGAAATCAATGATCAAAAATTCAATGTTATCAATACAATTAAGCATGAATTAGGTATAGCTCATGTTGTTGAAACTGAAATTAGTGATCTTTCGGGGGATATCAAAGGGCATATCGATTGGGATCATCGTTATCGTTTAATGAAGATGCACACCACTATGCATCTTTTGTGCGCAGCATTACCTTATTATGTTACTGGAGGTTCAATTGGTTTAGAAAAAAGCCGATTGGATTTTGATTTAGGAGAGGAAACATTTGAATTTGAAACGTTAAACAAAATTATTAATGAATTTATTCAACAATCTCACTCGATTACGTATCAGTGGATTACAAATGAAGAGCTTGATCAAAAACCTGAATTGGTTCGCACACTTTCTGTCAAACCTCCAAGAACAAATGATAAAATTCGTTTAGTTAAAATTGGAGATATTGATTTACAGCCATGTGGGGGAACTCATGTAGCCAATACTAGTGAGATTGGAGAATTTAAATTTATTAAATATGAGAGTAAAGGAAAAATGAATAAGCGTGTTCAGTTTACTCTTATATAATGCATAAAGCGTCTCTTAAAGATTTTATACTATTATTTGTATTAGCTGGTATATGGGGTAGCGCCTTTTTTAATATTAAAATCGCCTCAGAGAGTTATACTCCTATGGCCCTTGCTTTTGGTAGAATTTTTTTTGCTGCAATCGTAATGCTTATTTACTGTTGGATTAGAAAAATTTCTATTGAAGCATTTGGAAAAAACTGGCTATGGTATGCAACTATAGGATTTGTAAATTTAGTTCTACCTTTTTTTTTTATCTCATTTGGAATAGTAAAAGTTCAAAGTAATCTAGCCGCTATCCTGATGTCCACAGCTCCTATCGCAGCAACAATATTGGGTCATTTGTTTATTCAAAATGAAAAAATTAATCTTTTAAAATTTCTAGGAATCCTAATTGGCTTTCTAGGGATTGTTTATCTGTTCTCAGATAATATTTTAATTAATCAATCAAATATCTTCTATGCATTTATGGTAATTTTAGGCCCAGTTTGTTACACCATTGGCGGTTTGTTTTCACTTAAGCTAAAACATATAAAAAATGAAGTACTCACCTCTAGTATTCTAATATGGGCTGTAATTATCTTACTCCCTATTATGTTTATCTTCGAAAATCCAACAGAATTAAGACCCTCTTTGAACGCTACAATTTCTCTTATTTATCTGGGAATTGTTGCTACTGCGATTGCGTGGCTAATGAGATTTTATATTCTTAAAAATAATGGGTTAGTATTTCAATCTCAAGTTGCCTACATCATCCCAATATTTGGCCTAATATTTGGCTATCTCTTTTTAAATGAAAAAATAACTTATAAAATAATAGTGGCATTGATTGCTGTTTTGATAAGTACGTACTTAATTGAAAAAAGTAAAAAAATAAAAGTTACAGATAAACTATCTTGATGTTATTGACTTATAATATACTGTACGCAATCTAATTATGTCAGCAGATATTCTAATTAAAATTGAGAATTTAAAAAAATCATTTCAGGGAGGACTAGAGGCTCTCAAGGGAGTTAATTTGGAAATTCAAAGAGGTGAAATTTTAGCACTCTTGGGCCCCAATGGTGCTGGAAAAACTACACTCATTAATGCAATATGCGGTATAGTCTTGCCAACCTCTGGTAGCATTACAGTTGATGGTTACGATGTAGTAAAAGACTATAGAAGAACAAGGTCTATGATTGGACTTGTACCCCAAGAACTTCATTTAGAGGCTTTTGAAAAAGTTTTCCAAAACGTGTCCTACACCAGAGGCCTTTATGGCAAGAAAAAAGATCCTGCTTTTATTGAAAAAATTTTAAGAGACCTCAGTCTTTGGGATAAAAAAGATAGTAAACTTCGAGAGCTTTCTGGGGGTATGAAGAAAAGAGCTTTGATCGCCAAAGCCCTAAGTCATGAACCAAAAATATTATTTTTAGATGAACCCACTGCAGGTGTTGATATTAATTTGCGAAGAGACATGTGGAGAGCAGTTAGAGAATTAAAAGAAAAGGGCGTAACAATAATCCTTACAACACATTACATCGAAGAGGCAGAGGCAATTTCTGATAGAGTCTCCGTAATTAATAACGGCGAAATTATCATTACAGATAATAAAAACGATTTAATGCAGAAAATGGGCCAAAAGAATTTAACCATAGAATTTCAAGAGCCCTTTAATGAAATCCCATCTTCTCTTGGAACGTACAACCTTAAAATGAATAATAATATTTCATTAACCTATACTTATGACTCTCAGGGGTCCTCAACAGGTATTACCGCACTGCTTCAAGATATAAAATCAGCTGGGCTTAAACTAAAAGATTTAAATTCCTCCCAGACATCTTTAGAGACAATATTTGAAAAATTATTGGAGGAAAGCGCATGAATTGGACAGGTATCATAGCAATTTACTTGCATGAAATGGACCGTATGAGAAGGACAACAGTTCAAAGTATATTTTCTCCTGTTATCTCCTCCTCTTTATATTTTGTTGTATTTGGTGCAGCAATTGGTAGCCGAATACCTGTAATTGAGGATATCTCCTATGGATCTTTCATAGTTCCGGGAATGATAATGTTAGCCCTACTTACACAGAGCGTTTCAAATGCTTCGTCTGGAATTTTTTTTCCTAAATTTTTAGGCACTATTAATGAAATCTATGCCGCACCTTTATCAACTACAGAAATCGTTATTGGTTTTGTTGGAGCAGCTACCACTAAATCTATAATTCTGGGGAGCTTAATTTTGGCAACAGGTTTATTTTTTGTTGAAATTTATATTATGCACCCATTTGCAATGATCCTGATGCTTGTTTTAACATCTTTAACTTTTAGTTTACTTGGTTTTTTGATTGGAATGCTGTCAACTAATTGGGAAGAACTCTCTATATTTCCTACTCTTATTTTATCTCCACTAGTTTTTCTTGGGGGTTCACTATACTCTATAAATTGGCTACCAGAATTTTGGCAGAATGTGTCCCTCGTAAATCCTGTACTTTATTTAGTGAGTGGCTTTCGATGGAGCTTTTATGAAATGGCTGATGTAAGCATTACCACAAGTCTAATTATGATATTTACATTCCTAATACTTAATATCACTGCAATTATTTATATTTTCTCTAAGGGTTTTAAAATCAAAGATTAATTTCAGATGTCAAACAGGATCGTCTGGTTTAAAAAAAATTTAAGGTATAAGGATAATGAAACCTTAATCGATCAAGATAAAAAATCGATCTTAATATATATAATTGAACCTGAGCTCTGGAAACAAAAGGACATGTCTCTAAGACAATGGCAATTTACTTTAGACAGCTTAAAAGATCTTCAACACCAATTAATAAAAAATAATTTACATTTAAATATTTTATATGGAGACGCTTTAGAGGTATTTAAGTTTTTAAAGGATAAATATAATTTTGATAGTGTTATAAGCGAACAAGAAACAGGAATTAAATGGACTTTTGAAAGAGATAAAAAATTAAAATCTTTTTTTCTCCAAAATGATATTCATTGGACTGAGTGTGCCTATCCGGGCGTAAGACGAGGAAATCATGATAGAAATCAATGGGCGAAATTTTTCAGAAAGGATATTCTTAGATATCCAAATTTACCTGTCATAAAACAATCGATAAATTTAGGATTAAAAAATTATGATTTACCAAAAGTTTTCTATGACACAACTCCTTGTCCTAATAGGCAGAAAGGGGGTTCACTAGAGGCAGAAAAATTATTAAGCACTTTTCTTAACAGTAGAGGTGAAAACTATCAATATGAGATGTCTAGTCCTATAAGTGCAGAAAAAAGTTGCTCAAGATTATCAACTCATTTGACGTACGGGACGATATCGCATCGTGCAGTTTTCCAAGAAGCTACTCAAAAAAAAGAAAAGATACAATTGACTAATAAAAATTTCGCTAAATCTATAAATTCTTTTTTATCTCGTTTACATTGGAGATCACATTTTATCCAAAAATTGGAGGACCAACCATCAATCGAGCACGAGAGTTTTATTCCAGTCTATGACCAAATACGTGAAAAAGATTTTAGAAAATTAGATGCATGGATAGAGGGCAAAACTGGCGTGCACTTTATAGATGCATGTATGATTTATCTTCGAAATCATGGATGGATTAATTTTAGAATGAGGGCAATGCTAGCCTCGTTTGCATCCTATAATCTATGGCTAGATTGGAGATATTTTGGCCCACGCCTAGCAGCCTTATTTACTGACTTTGAACCTGGGATACATTACAGCCAGCTACAAATGCAATCAGGAACGACCGGAATAAATACTATCAGAATGTATAATCCATATAAACAAGCCTTAGATCAAGATCCTGAGGCAAAATTTATAAAATCACAATTACCTGAATATAATAATTTTCCACCCAGCTTTTTTTTTAAACCTCCTGAACTATCTAATAATGAAAATCTATTTAACGACTCTAAATTTGAAACAATAGTTGATGTCACTAAAACAGCAAAGTTTGCGAGAGATAAAATTTTTAGTATAAGGAAGCTCCCAGAGCATCAAAAGATGGCCAAAAATGTTTTTATCAGACATGGTAGCAGACAGAATAGATAACAATTTTAATAGATTTTTGAAGTTTACTTTTTTTAAAACAACCTGTTAACTCTTTTTAGATGTTTGAAAATCCTGATTATATTGTAATTGGTTCTGGATCGGCAGGATCGACAATAGCATACAGACTTGGGGAGAACCCAAAGTTAAAAATTCTAGTTTTGGAATTTGGTGGACTGGATAAGAGTCCATTTATTCAAATGCCTGCCGCTCTTTCTTACCCTATGAACATGGATAAGTTCGATTGGGGTTATAAAGCTGAACCAGAGCAAGCATTAAACGGAAGGTCTTTAGCCTGTCCTAGAGGTAAAGTTATCGGAGGATCCTCTTCGATTAATGGAATGATTTATGTAAGAGGAAACGCTGGTGACTATAATCAGTGGGCAGAAAGCGGAGCGAAAGGTTGGGATTATCCTGATGTTCTTCCATATTTTCAAAGAATGGAAGCAAGCCATGGAGGAAATTCAGAATTTAGAGGGAAATCTGGCCCTTTAAACATTACTCATGGCAAAAGAGATAATCCTTTACATAACGCGTTTGTAAAAGCAACTGAACAAGCAGGGTATACATACACTGAAGATTATAATGGTTTTCGACAAGAGGGATTTGGACCTGCTGACATGAATGTTTGGAAAGGTTCACGTTTTTCAACAGCTAAAGCATATTTAAAACCGGCATTAGCCAAGAAAAATGTACATCTAATTACCAAAGTCTTAGTAGATAGAATAATATTCAGTGAAGACAAAGCTAAAGGGGTGGAAGTATTTCATCAAGGCCAAAAAAAAATTTTTAATGCTAATATCGGAGTTGTTTTATCTGCTGGCGCTATTAATAGTCCAACGATTCTTCAAAGATCAGGAATTGGAGAGGGCAATGATTTAAATAACCTAGGAATTAAGGTTATTAAAAACTTACCTGGAGTTGGTAAAAATTTACAAGATCATTTAGAAGTTTATTTTCAAGTAAAGTGCTTACAACCAGTAACTCTTAACAAGTACTTAAACCCATTTTCTAAATTACTAATCGGAATGCAATGGATGTTTCTTAAAAGTGGGCCTGGTTCCACAAACCAATTTGAAACACTTGGATTTATTCGTTCAGATAAAAATATTCCATATCCTGATATTCAATTTCATTTTCTCCCTGTTGCAATAAGATATGACGGTAAAGCACCAAGTAAAGGACATGGTTTTCAATTACACGTGGGACCCATGCGTTCAAAATCTCGAGGATTTGTGAAATTAAAGTCTAACAACCCTTTTGAGGCACCTTTAATAAAATTTAATTATATGTCTCATGAAGATGATTTTCCAAACTTTAGAAAATCACTCAGACTTTCTAGAGAAATTCTTAACCAAGATGCGTTAGCTCCTTTTAAAGGAGGTGAAATTCAACCCGGAGATAATGTTGTATCAGATGAAGGGCTAGATGAATTTATAAAAAATAACTGTGAAAGTGCTTACCATCCATGTGGTACGTGCAAGATAGGAGAAGAAGATGATCCTTCATCGGTTGTTCAAAATGACTGTAAAGTTAAAGGTTTTTCAAATTTTTACCTGGCAGACTCCTCCATTTTTCCTCAAATCTGTAATGGAAACCTCAATGCACCTTCCATAATGACTGGTGAAAAAGCATCGGATCATATTTTGGGAAAACCTCTTTTAGCTCCATCTAATTTACAACCCTATACTCATCCAAACTGGCAGAATTCTCAGAGATAAAATTGATGATCAGACTCATTCTCTTTTTATTAATATTCCCATTAATTGCTTATTCAGATAAACACATCCCTTATTATAAGTCTTTAGCTCATGATGAGTCTTGGCTACGTCATTATCCAGAAAATCAAGATTTGAGTAAACAAACAGAGAAATTTCTTCTCACAGAAGAAAATATGCCAGTGAAGATTATTGAAGAGTTTCAAAATAGTTGGAGTTCATATACTGACTGGTATCGTATTGAATTATTTAATGGGATACAGGGTTGGATTGCACATAATCAGTTATCTAAAAAAAGAACTTTGTTAGTCTTAGAAGATACTGAATTATATGCTTTGAAATCTTATGATCCTGAGTCTCTCTTAACTATTCAAAAAGGATTAATTCTTGCACCGAAAATTGTAAACTTATTAGAGGTTAATGAGACAATGGTAAAGATAAGTATTCCAGAAGGTAAAAAATCTTCGATTAAAGGTTGGATACCTATAGATAAGAGACTGTGGGGTGTTTCTCATAAAGAAACAAAATTTATCAATGATTAGATACTTACTATTGTTGTTACTCATGGTACAAAACTTAATGGCTTACACTGAATCTCCTTATAAGGTTGTTTATCAAACGGACACTTATGAAATTCGATACTATGAGGAACGCTTAATAGTAGAAACTCAATACTCTAATCAAAATAATGGATTTCAGAAACTCTTTAAATACATTTCAGGTAACAACAAACAAAGTCAAAAAATTGAAATGACCACACCTGTTAATGTTACAGAAATTGAAAATCAGTTTGTTATGCAATTTTACTTACCTAAAAGATTTCAACAAAATGAGATACCTCTACCCTCAGATAAATCATTAAAAATTTCAACAATAGAACCAGGATATTTTGCAGTAATTAGATATTCAGGTTTTGCATCAGATAAAAATTTTCACAAACATAGAGAAATTTTAAAAAGCGAATTAAATGCCGATGATATAAAAGTCATAGGTTCAGCTATAAAAGCTACATATGACGGCCCTTTCACACTTCCCAATCTTCGAAGAAATGAAGCAATTTTTTTAGTTGATTGGAAGGAGCCTCTTTGATGCAAAGTAAAAACACAGATAAAAATTTTGGATTTGGCACTCAAATTAGAAAATCTCCTTTTTTTGATGCTACAGTTAGATGGGGGGCCACTGGCTTTTCTGTTTATAATCATATGTATATACCAAGGGATTTTGGCGACCCAGAGAAAAATTTTTGGAATTTAGTTAATGATGCGATTTTATGTGATGTAGCAGTTGAAAGACAAGTTGAGATAACCGGTCCTGATGCATTCCATTTTATTCAATTACTTACACCACGTGATCTTAGCAAATTATCTATAGGGCAGTGTAAATATGTACTTATTACCAATGAAAAAGGGGGAATACTCAATGATCCTGTCTTACTACGCCTCGGTGAAAATCATTTTTGGTTATCTCTATCTGACAGCGATATCTTACTATGGGCTCAAGGCGTAGCAGTAAATTCTGGATTAAATGTTAGTATCGAAGAACCAGATGTTTCTCCTCTTCAGTTGCAAGGACCAAAGTCAAGAGAGATTATGGTAAAATTATTTGGAGAAAATATTAGAGATTTAAAATATTACTGGCTCAAAGAACTAGAATTGGATGGTATTCCCTTAGTTGTCTCACGTACCGGATGGTCTACAGAACTTGGATACGAATTATTTTTACGTGATGGAACTCAGGGAGATAGATTATGGGAGATGATCATGATGGCAGGGAATGAATATGGTCTTCAGCCTGGTCACACATCAAGCATTCGCCGTATCGAAGGAGGTATGTTGTCGTATCACGCAGATGCAGATATACACACGAACCCGTTTGAGATGGGACTTGAAAGACTAGTCTCTTTGGATAGTGATATTAATTTCATTGGTAAAAAAGCACTTATTGAAATTCAAAATAAAGGAATAAAACGTCAACAAATTGGTTTGGAAATAGAGGGAGATTCTTTGACAGGTCCAAACACAATATTTTGGGAAATATTCTGTGATGATAAAATTATCGGAAAAGTAACTTCCGCAGTATTTTCACCACGATTAGAAAAAAATATAGCTTTGGCTATGGTTGATAAAAATTTTACAAAAATAGGACTGAAATTGTCAGTTAAAATAAATGGGGTCCTTAGAGACTCAATCATAGTAGAAAAGCCTTTTTTTGATCCTAAAAAAGCGCTTCCAAGTTCTTGATAAAATAGAAATATCGTTGAAATTATTGAATATCTTTTGATATTCACTAGATGCATAGTTTCGTTAACTTCTTAGCATTATTTTTTTTCTGATTCAGAATTTATAAGTTTCTCATTACTCAAAATATAGAGAGGTATTTATGAAACTAATAACAGCAATTATCAAGCCAGACAAAGTTGAAGCTTTGAGACAGGCACTCACAGGTGTCGATATTCAAGGTTTAACGATTGTTGAGGCTAAAGGATATGGGCGCCAAAAGGGTCATACCGAACTGTACCGAGGCGCAGAATATGAGGTACATTTTCTTCCTAAATCTCGTGCTGAGGTTTTAGTAGATTCTGCAGACGTTGAAAAAGTTATTACTACAATTTCTGAGGCAGTCAAATCAGGAAAGATTGGTGATGGCAAAATATTTGTAACTGAGGTGCAAGATGTTGTCCGAATTCGTACCGGAGAACGTGGCGCTGAGGCAATTAAATAAGGAGATCATATGAAAAAAATATTAACTTTTTTAATACCCACTTTGTTTCTCTCTGGAGTTGCAAGTGCAGAGGTTTCTGCTGAAACAGCTTTTGTATTTAATACATTTTTATTTGTTTTTAGTGGAGTTCTAGTGATGTTCATGGCATTAGGTTTTTCCATGTTAGAAGCCGGATTTGTTCGTAAAAAAAACACATCGGCAATTTTATTAAAGAACATAGCTTTATACTCTATAGCTGGAATAATGTTTTATCTAATCGGTTACAGCTTAATGTATGTAGACGTATCAGGTTGGATAGGATCATTAAATGGTGCTTTTTACGACACAGCTGATGATTTAACTGCTGCCACAGAAGAGGGTGGCTACTCATTGGCATCAGATTGGTTTTTCCAAATGGTGTTCTGTGCAACAGCAATTTCGATTGTGTCTGGTGCATGTGCTGAAAGAATAAAAGTATGGCCGTTTATGATATTCGCAGCATTTATGACAGGAATTATATACCCAATTTATGGTTCATGGACCTGGGGTGGCGGATGGCTAACCGAAATGGGCTTCTCAGATTTCGCTGGTTCAACAATAGTTCACTCAGTTGGTGGATGGGCAGCTTTAACTGGTTGTTTAATCCTTGGCCCAAGAGCTGGGAAATATGGTTCTGATGGAAAAATAACGCCAATTGCTGGTGCAAATATGCCGTTAGCATGCTTAGGTACATTCATACTTTGGTTTGGATGGTTTGGTTTTAACGGTGGATCACAATTAGCTCTAGGTAGCGCTGCTGATGCATCTGCGATGTCAATCGTGGTTGTAAATACAAATATTGCAGCCTGTGGTGGTGTTGTTGCGGCAATAATCTTATCTCAATTAATGTACAAGAAGATTGACTTATCAATTGCATTAAATGGTGCTATCGCTGGTCTTGTTGCTATTACAGCTGGCCCCGATTTAACTAACCACTTTTTATCTATGATTGTTGGTGCTATAGGTGGTATCCTTTGTACAATAGCTATCCCAATGCTCGACAAAATGAAAATCGATGATGTTGTGGGAGCGATTTCTGCTCACTTAGTAGCAGGTATATGGGGAACATTAGCTGTAGGTATCTTCGGCAGTGGTGACTTCTTAGTACAATTGATTGGCATAATTGCAGCTGGTGTATTAGTTGTGCCTTTAAGTGGTGTATTTTTCTATATCTTAAAGGGAACAGTTGGTTTAAGAGTATCTGAAGAAACTGAAGCTTCAGGTCTTGATAAAGCTGAGCTAACAACAGAAGCCTACCCAGAATTTAAATAATTCTAATTATAGTACTCCTTAAAAAAAGGGCGCTTACCGCGCCCTTTTTTTTATATTAATTCATCTATTAAATTTGTTATTTTTGAACTATCGGGTTTAGTCATAGAAGACCAACTCTTAACTAGATTTCCTTCACCATCGAAAAGATATTTATAAAAATTCCATTTTGGAGTTTCATTATAGGTAGATGTCATCCAGCTATATATCGGATGGGCATCTTCTCCATCCACATCTATGATTTCAGAAATAATAAATTTAGTATCATAGTTAACCAAACAAAACTCTTTAACATCCTCTTCATCAGCTAACTCTTGTCGAAAGCTGTTTGAGGGAGTTCCAATAATCACTAAATTTTTATCTAAATATTCACGATGAAGATTGGATAAATTAGCGTACTGTTTTGTGAAACCACATCTACTAGCAGTATTCACAAGAAGAACCGGTTTACCTTTAAATTTATCGAGATTAATTTGATTACCATCAATATCTTGAATACTAAAGTTATGTAGGTTTTGTGCCATAATAATTCCTATATTTGTGAGTAAAACACTCAAGGTTATCAAGAGAATTCTCATGTCATTTTATACTGACTTAAAAAAATCTGGATTTGCTAATCTTAAATTTTTGGTAATCCCAAAACTTCGCTTTTTTTTATAAATTCCTCTTTATACGGAGGTCTTTTAAAAATCTCTTTTATCATAGGTTTAAAAAAATCTAGATCTTTGTTCTCATATTCTGGGTCAAAAGATTTTTGATCCCATCTTTCGCAGAAGTCAGCGCATGTTTGAAAATAAATATTATCTTTAAATTTATCCCTAGCATTTTTATCCCAACCATAATGATGGGCGTAATAAATCATTTGAAAAATTCCATGATGTTCAACCACCCAAGTTACTTCTTCTCTAACATAAGGTCTTATAACCTCAGCAGAAAATCTATCGTGATTTTGAGGAGCGAGTCCATCACCAATATCATGAAGTAATGTACCAACAATCCAATCAATATCAGCCCCATCGTTATAAGCTCTTGTTGCTGATTGAAGTCCATGATCCAGTCTGGTAATTTTATAGCCCTCCATAGTATTCTGTCCTTGTCTTGATAGTTCTTCGATAATTCTTTCGTAAGTCAGAGAGACATATCTTTCCTCGTATTCTTGAAGTAATAAATAATCATCCTTATCACCATCTTTCATATGTTTAAATTTTACATTCTTTTCAACCAAAATTTTTAGATCCTTTTTCTATATATTTTCTATGTAAATGTCTAAGTTTGCCATCCGTCGAGTCAAAATCTAGATAACAACCTTGAAGGTGTCTGGCACCTTCATTTGAATCGTATGCGGTTCTTCCATGTAGCAGTCTGTGATTATCAAACATCATAATATCCCCAGGTTTAAGCTTAAAACTAATCTCAAAATCTGATGAGGAGTATAAATCACTTAGTAGTTTTCTAGCTTTATAGAAAGTTGTAAGTCTTTTTTGATCAATTGGCGGAACATAATCAACTCTTGTGCTATATCTTACTTGTTTGTAATCTCCCTCTTTATCCAACTCAATAAGTTCTCCCCAATTTTCTAAAATAATATCTTTATCTTGAAATTGATATCTCAGATTAGTTTTAGTCAAAGACTCAAAAGCTTTAGGGTTATTGATCTTAATATACTCAGCAACTGCAAAACCATCTACCAAAGTTGAAAAACCACCACTCACCTCATTTTTTAGACAATGTAAGAATTGAATCCCAGGTGCAGCTGGCTTTCTATAGGGGTTGTCCGTATGCGGAGGAAGAGCGATAGGCTTATAAGCTAAATCATTGGGGTTAGGTTTGGACATCACATCAAAATACTCACCAAAATTAGTTACTTTTACAGGGCCTATTGAACTCACAAATTTTAGTAAATATTGATCTTTTGTTGGAACGTTTTTAATAATTATAAAACCATATTTATAAAAATCCTCTAGAAGTCTATACATCGACTCTTTCTCAACCATATTTTCTTCAAACTCTATATTTGGAAATACTTTTAAATTTGAGTTCCAAAGTATTCTTTTTGGTATAGGGCCGCGTTTGTTTTTGTCGTTATCAAACTCTATTAGAAGATCTTGAATATTGTATTTGCCTTTGGCCCCATCATTGAATTCAATATTAAGTTTTTCTTCAAAAATTTTTGCTGTTTTAATTTGTAAATCTAATTTTATGGAAGAGGGTTCATAGAGTCTTTGATTTGTATCTTTGTCGATATAGTCATTTCCTGGTAATCTTTCTCTTAACCAAATAGGGTGTAAATCATAATCATGATTTTGGTGTGTCACTTTTAGTGAGTCACTTGAAAACTGAACCTTCATGGCGCTACCCTCAAAATTTATTCTTAATAAGATTTTTTGTTAATTAATGATATTTGTCAATTAAGAAATTAAGATGCTACTTTAAATATAGCTTCAATTTCAACTGAGAAGCCTAAAGGAAGAGAATTTACCCCAACTGCTGCACGAGCATGAATGCCCTTTTCACCAAAGATTTTTTGCATAAGATCTGAACAACCATTAATAACCTGAGGTTGATGAGTAAAATTATCTAAACAGTTTACAAAACCTGTCAATTTTATTAATTGTTCTACTCTATCTAGATCTTTAATTTCATTTTTTAGTGCAGATAATATTGCTAAACCACATTTTTTTGCATGTTCTTGAGCTAATTCTAAACTCAAATCTTTACCAACAACGCCTTTTGCAAAACTTCCATCCTCAAGGAGAGGGCCCTGACCTGAAATATAAGCAGTATTATCGACTATTACACAAGGTTTGTAACTTCCAGCAGGTTTTGCAGGTTGGGGCAAAACAATTCCTAACTCTTGTAACTTATCTTCTATACTCACTGTGAGACTTCCTCTTCCTCTTCAATTTTATTTATAATCTGTTCTGTGGCTAATTGCATTCCAATAGAAGAGGTATTTCTAGGAACAATCATTGAAGGTGTATTCTCTTCATAGATATCACTAGTTCTCCCCACTCTAATTCTAAAATAATTATAAGGAGCCACTAAAGAATACACAACTATCATATAAATAAAAAAACCATAGGGTCCAAAATATGCCATAAAACCTGAGGCTAACATAGGACCTGCTACCATACCTAAAGCATTAACAAGTGTTAATGTCGAACTGGCTGAAACAATCTCGTCTTTTTCCAAGAAATCATTCATATGTGAAATAACGACAGCGTAATAAGGTAATGAAACACCAGAGTGAATACCAATAAATACTAATAGAACATAAAATGAGAATGAACCAAATATAAAGGCCAGTATTAAAGAGCCAATAGCTATCAAATTTAGTACAAATAAAATAGTTCTTCGATCATAACGATCAGAGATTTTTCCAATAGGATACTGAAAAATAGCTCCAATAAACATATTCACAAAAACTAAAATTGAAATTTGAAATATACTAAAACCAATTTTAGCACCAAAAACTGCAATTAAACCGAATAAAGCACTGTAAACCATTCCAATTGAAAAAGAGCCAACAAAAGCCATAGGTGATTTATTATATAATTCTTTAAGACTTAAAAATTTAGGTGTTGTGAATTCAGGAGCAGGTTTCTTAGTAAGCAATATAGGAACCAAAGCAAGGGATATCAACAAAGATGATAGAATGTAAAGATGTGCTTCTGTGGTCGTGCCTATATTTATTAACATTACTCCGATACTCGTAGAAATATATAAAACAATCATATAGAAACCAATCAATTGCCCTCTTGTTTGATTATCTGCTCGATCATTTAACCAGCTCTCACAAACTATATAAATGGCTGCATAGGAGAAACCAGTAATCATTCTGAAGATTAACCAAAGAACTGGATCGACAAAAATCCAATGTAATAAGATAGCTATTGATCCTAAAGATGCAAATGCAGCAAATACTCTAATGTGCCCAACATTTTTAATTAGTTTAGGACATTGAATTGAGCTAAAAAGAAATCCTATGAAATATCCTGTAAATACATAACCAATCTCAAAGTCTGAAAAATTGAAAAAAACAGAATTGATATTTAGCAAGGTCCCTTGAAGAGTATGAGCTATCATTATAAGCCCAAAGCCACTAAAAAGCGCCCATGAATTTAAAATAGTTCCAAACACCCGCGAATAAATAAACTTTTAGTTTAGGAATGCAATAGCTATTTTGAAAAAGGTAATGTCGTCATCTGGGATTGCACTTCTAGATTATCAATCAACAGTGTTTTGACTTCATCAAAATTCTGAAACTTGGTTTGTATCATTGCGATACCAAGACAACACCCAAAATCAGGGCTAAAACAACCAGATCTTAATTCACCAATAATCTGCCCATCTAATTGAATAGGTAGGTATTTTGTTATAGATAAATTATCAAGCTTAAGTTTTAAACCAATCAAGGACCTTTGTACTCCCTCTTGATTTTGTTTTTCTAGTACTGATTTTCCTAGGTAATCTATATCTGGATTAAAAGAAACAAAAGGATTTAGGCCACATTCAAGAGGAGTATCTTCCATGGTCATATCATTCCCAAAAGAAAGCAGACCTCCTTCGATCCTCTCAATTAAATTTGGACAGCCAGGTCTGACATTTAAATCTTCTCCATTAGTAATTAGGCTATCATAAAGATTTAGACCAACTTCATCATCATCAACATAAATTTCAAATCCACCCTGTTTTGACCATCCTGATCTTGCGATTAATAATTTATGTCCTTGAAATTCATATCTTTTGAAATTAAAAAATTTTAATTTTTTAATTTCTTCACCAAAAACTCTCTCCATTAAATCAAAAGATTTAGGTCCTTGCACAGCTAATATATTGACATTAGGCTCAGTAATTTCGACATCTAAATTCATACCGATGGTAATACCTTTTGCATATAATAAAATATCTGAGTCAGCAATAGATAACCACCAAGTATCATCACCAACTTTCATAATTAACGGATCATTAAGAATTTTTCCTTTTTCATCAATAATTGGTGCATAGTAACAAAGATAATCTTTTGCATTAGATAGATCTCTACAAGTAATCAGTTGTGTAAGCTTAGCAGCATCAGGGCCTTCAAATTGAACTTGTCTTTCTACTGATACATCCCAAACTTGGACATTATTTTTAAGATGAAGGCAGTCCTCCTCTACCCCTTTAAAAGATGCTGGTAAAATCATGTGATTATAAACTGTGTAAGATTGAACCCCATATTCTTCTATTCTTTTGGTATAGGGTGTGGAACGAAGTCGGGCGCTTTTAGCAATTAAATGGTTCATAAAATTTCGAATTTAGTTAATATGTATTCTTGATACAAAGCAAACGATATTTTTTTATAATTTTAATTTTATTATCATATCAAGTTTGTACATCTCAGGTACATGCAAATAGCAATTCTGAACGTGTAGACTATTTAATAGAATTATTGCAAGAACCACTAGATACGGAATCCCAAAAAGAAATTAAGGGCGCCATTATAAGAATTTGGAAACTTTCAAAAAGCGAGGAAATACAACAAAAAATGAATAATATTGGACATTTTATAAGATTTAGACAGTACCAAGAAGCGGAAGATTTCCTATCTCAAATTATTATAGAGCAAGATGATTTTATGGATGCCTATTATCAAAGAGCAATCATTCATTATTATCAAGGTGAGGTCAATGAAGCTCGTTTAGACCTTTTAAATGTCTTGTCTTTGGAGCCCAGACATTTTGATGCATTAAAAGTTTTAGCCTTAGTTTACGAGAAACAAAATAAAAAAATCGAAGCTTATCACACATACAAAAAGCTTGAAAAAATACTTCCTCACGACGAAAATGTAAGAAGTAAATTAAAATCTTTAGAAAATTTAATTTAATATGATGTTTAGCCTTAAAATAAAAATTAAAATACAAATAGTAAAAAAACTTACAAGACTATAAATCATTCCAATTACTATAGGGACATAGCTTTGACTGAATATTTTTTTTAAATTAATTGAAGCTCCAAGAGCAGTTAATGCCAAACCAAATAAAATAGTAATGACATCTTCTAAAATTTCTAAAAGATTAATCCAAGTTACAGTATTTAAATAATAACTATCTATAATTGCACGAATAATAATTGAAACAATAAACCCTATTACAAATAATGGTATTGTATTTTTCATTTTTTCCAAAATTGATAAATTTTTAGAGGTAGTTTTTTCTGCTCTATTTTTTAAAATAACTAAAGACGGAATTAATATTACTAGAAATAAATTTCTGAGTAGTTTAGTAATAGTAGCGATTTCAAGAACTTTACTATTCTGGTATAAATCATTATGCACCATTGCTGCAGCCAATACTTGACTTGTATCATGGATACCTACACCTAAAAAAATCCCCTTAGCTAGATCTGATATAAAATACCATTCTATAAAAAAAGGATAAACCAATACAGCTAAGCTGCCCCAGAGAACAACAATCAATACTGCAGTTCCAACTTCATAATCTTTAGATTTTAAAACACTAGAGGAGACCATTATTGCTGTAACACCGCAAATGGACGTCCCAATTGCCAATAATTTTGAGACTTCTTTTTGAATGGGCCATAACTTTGAAAGGGCCAAATATGTCAATAAAATCAATAAAATTGTAACTATTATTATCCCTAATGATTGAATGCTAACACTGGCAAGTTGTGTAAAACTTATTTTTATACCCAGCAATACAATTGCTAATTGAAGAATATTTTTTTTTATAAAATCACGTCCTTGTAGAATTTTTTCTGAAAATTGGAATAAATTGAAGAACAATATTCCCAAAATAAGACACAGTAAACTTAATGGCAAAACCGATATATTTAAAATATAACTAAAGGGTTGTCTTAAAAAAATTGCAATTATGTAAATTAGACAAATAACTGTAATTCCAGATATATTTTTACTAATCATTATCTGTTAAACCAGCACCAGCTCCAGAAATTTTCTTCTCTTCTGTCTCTTCGACAAAAGTTTCAAGTGATAGTTTATATAGATAATCCCAAGAACTTTGGTCATATAAGCTTTTCCTTTGAGCTGAAATGGTCAAAGAAAAATCTGATAAATTATTAGGCACCACATTTTGATTTATAAAAAAAATATCCCCAGGACTTATCGTGAAATTTAAATCTGATGACTTAAAATCAAAATAGAGTAAATTATTTTTTGCTGACTTAGATAAAAAAGGAAGAATTAATAGGGGCTCATTTATATTCTTGAACCTATGAATACGATGTAGGTCTTTATTGTGAGATTGGTCAAGGAAAAAAATTCCAAAATGTATGGGGCAAAGATTACTGGTATCAGATTGACCCACGTCCAAAAGTTTATTAAGTTTAGTTAGACCTAAATCAACTAATCTCTTAAAACTTTCTAATCCTTGAAATTTAGATTGCTCTAATACTCTTACTGCCTTCCCAGCTTCCTCAGAGACTCCCCAACTTAGTCCCTTAGCACGCGATGATCTTTTAATTGTTGTTTCAATTTCATACAAGGAGTGCATTAAGCTATCTTTTTGTAAGACCAAGTATCATTAGATGTGCTTATTTCTTTCATTAAGGGAGCTCCTTGATACATAGTAATTCTTACCCATCGATCAGAACGAGGATCAAATCGTGTTGCACCAAAAAATGATAGCTTTAGTCGAAGCATATCAACTGGGATTAAGGTTTTTGAGATAGTGTTATCTTGAATTTCAGAGTAGGGCAGTTTTTCACATATCAGAACCCTTCTTAATATATGGCGATATTCTTGATTTTTTAACAAATAATAGCCTAAGTCTCTTTTTAAATCATAAGATTTTAAATCACCATAAAGTGCACTTATATCTCTTGCTATAGCTAGTGGTAGCTCTAATTCTGAGCCTTCCTCAGAAAATCTATCTGACATCCGAGGCTCTTGTTTATTTTTTGAGTAATACCAAAAATTAAAAATATTTTCTTTGTTATCAAAATCAATATTTAGCAACCAGGTATATTGATTTTCAATTAATTTACACACCTCATCAATTGTCTTTGATGTATCAATATCAAAGTATTCATCTTCATTTATAGACATTTCATAACTGAGAGGTTCTACAATATCTGGATAAACCTCCATCATTAATGAAACAATAAACTCACAGCATTCAGATTGAGTATTTGCTTCTATCCACTCGTAAATAGAATTCCAAAAATAATTTTTCAAGTTATATGATGAATAAAAATTTTGAAAACTATCTAAGTCCTTTAAAAGCTGTTTATTTTTTTTCTTTTGGTAATCACTTTCCGTTTTCCAATATTTAATATTCTCTTGAATGGCAGAAAGATATGACTCAAAAATATCTTTATCTTTTTGACTCACAGATAAAATTGATCGAATGGCTTTTAATGCTTTTTCTTTTGCAATGATCCATTGATTTAATAGAGCTGGATGATTTACTATAAAGGGTGCCATTCCCAAACCTGTAGAATTACCAATACCTAAATTTCTAGCAATATCTTCGTTAAGTTTAGTTGCTTTATCAGGTGAGCGAAAATGAGCCACATGGTTGACGACATCGAAAGTAAATTGCCTTGCAAGGTATACAAGCATCATCTCCAACCTAAATGGTCCTTTAAGCTCTTCTCTATCTTGAATTTTAATTCTATCAGCTAATCCAAATTTTCCAGAGCCATAAACAGCAGTCGTTCTATAAAGGTAACCAACGCTGTACAAAAGTTTAGTATCAGGTTGTTCCCCTTGAGAAAGTTTATCTACTACATGTTCAAAAACACGAACTGATTTGTTAGCTCGAGATAGGCAAAGTTCCTTTTCACTCACTCTTCCCTGCTCTTGGAGAGGAACATTAGCTTTAAGCCTTTCAATATCCTCTTTAGCTGGAACTCCATCAAATAAAACAAAAGATGCATCCCATTTCGTAGCTATAACTCGATCAGATCTTTCGCTATCCTCAATATGATTGGAAAAACAAATCAGGGAGTATTGTTTTTGCCCATTATTCACAACATAAACAATATGACCAAAGCCTTGATTGTCTAAGTTGAATTCTTTAGTTTGAAATTCCCAATTCTTAAACTCTCTTATAAAACTTCTAAGAAAAGACAATTTAGATTGATGAAAGGACCCAAGTCGGTCTAATTTCATTACTAATTCTGGTTTTCTTAAATCTATTTGCATTAATCAAACTTCTTATAAAAATTGTACCAATTATTACCCAAGATGTCGTGCGTCTCATCTTCGCTGAAGCCAACATCTTTTAGACCTTTATGGAGATTTTCAAAGCCTCTGGCATCCTCAAACCATGAGGGTTGAGGAGGAAATCCTGCGTTATCTACAGTTCCTTCACCAAAATCTTTTGTTTTTGTCCAAGTACCATTTCTCATCCATTCAACTATGCTATCTGGATGATGAATACAAAGATCTGAACCAATACCAATTTGCTTTATAGATATTTTTTTTGTACTTTCTGCAATCATCTCACAAAATGATTGGAGAGTGCAATTTGAAGTATCTTTAAGATGGTGAGGATATAATGAGAACCCGATCATTCCACCACTATCGTTTAATGCTTTTAATACCTTATCTGATTTATTTCTTACCCCCTGATGCCAAAACAAAGGATTGGCATGACTAACAACAATTGGCTGAATAGAAATTTCAATTGCTTCCAATGTTGAAAATTCTGCGGAGTGGGACATATCAATAATCATATTTACCCGATTCATTTCTTTGATAACCTCTTTACCCATTCGAGTAATACCACTATCACGTTTTTCGTAACATCCAGTAGCTAGTAATGATTGATTATTGTAAGTAAGTTGCATAAATAGTACACCCAATTTCTTTAGAGACTCCACATAATCAATATTATCCTCAATAGGAGAGCAATTTTGTAAGCCGTAAAAAATAGCAGTCTTATTCTCGAGCTTTGCTTTAGCAATATCTTTTGAACTTTTGCCCAAAAAAATTAAATCTTTATTTTTTTCAAAATAATTATTCCAAGTCTTTATATTAGAGAGAACTTCATCGTAATCCTCGTGATAACAAATCGTGGCGTGAACCGCATCTAATTGTGCTTTGTGATTTATCTCAAATATTTCTCTAGACCAGTTACAATACTGAAGATTATCGACTCGGAAATTCATCCAAGAATTATACGGACCCAGAATTAATGTAGGAAGTCTTTACTTGAGAGTAAAAGTCTCTTGCGTATGTCCCCTGTTCACGAGGACCAAAACTTGAGGCTTTTCTTCCTCCAAATGGCACATGATAGTCTAAGCCAGCGGTTGGTAAATTAACAGTTGTTACACCGGTTTTAATGTTTTGTTTAAAAAACTCAGCTTTAGCTAGAGACCGAGTAATAATACCACTTGAAAGTCCAAAATCTGTTTCATTAGCAATTTCAAGAGCATGATCTAAGTTCTTTGTTGGAATTACACATGCGATCGGTCCAAACATTTCTTCTTGGTTAATGCGAGATTTATTATCTCCATCAATGAACAAGGTTGGTTCCATATAATATCCAGGGGTTCTCATATTCATAGGGTTTCCTCCAAAAGCAAGTTTGGCCTCACTTTTACCAACTTCGATATAATTTAAGTTTGACTCAAACTGAGATTGATTTGATGCAGGTCCCATTTGTGTCCCTTCATCTAAGGCATGTCCTACTTTTAAATTTTTTATACTTTCTAATAAGCCTTTAACAAAATCTTTATAAATATTTTCATGAACAATTAATCTTGAGGAAGCAGTACACTTTTGACCTGTTCCTCCATACGCTCCATTAACCGCACATGTAATTGCTGTTTTCAAATCTGCATCATCCATCACAACTAGTGGATTTTTAGAGCCCATTTCCATTTGCATTTTTTTCATAGAAGATGAGGAGTTTTGATAAAGTTGTTTTCCTACTTCAACAGAACCAGTAAAAGTTATTGCTGCAATCTCTGGATGGGTTGCTATCTTGTGCCCGACATCACTTCCAGATCCCAAGACTAAATTAAATAAACCAGCAGGTATATCTTGCTTAGAAATTATCTCAGTTAAAGCAATAGCGCTCCCTATTGTTAGAGAGGCTGGTTTTAAGATCACGGCATTACCACACATCATTGCAGGTGCTGCTTTCCATGCTGGAATTGCTATTGGAAAATTCCATGGTGAAATAATACCAACTACACCTAAAGGCTCTCTTGATATTTCAACTTGAAAACCTGGTCTAGTTGAGGGAATTTTTTCACCATATAAACGTAAACACTCTGACCCGTAATATTGAAATTGTTGACCAGCTCTTGATACCTCACCAATACCCTCATTTAAAGGTTTTCCTTCTTCACGTGATAATAATTCACCAATAATTTTAGATTTTTGAATTAGTTCATCACCTATTTTAGTGAGTATTTGCGATTTTTTTTCAATACCAACTGTCTCCCATTCTTTTTGCGCACCAGCTGCTGATCGAATTGATTGTTCAAATTGTTCATCAGTACAAGAAGTATATTTATCTATTATTTCGGAAGTGTCAGAGGGGTTAATATTTTTTATTAATCTGGTACCCTCGACCCACTGGCCAGCAATATAGTTAGATTTTTTCATAAGTTATCTTTTTAAGATCTCAGAAAGTTTTTGTGTAGATAAAAAACCTACATTTTTTTTGTCTTTATCTTGAATGACTAAGTTATCAGGTTTATCTGAAATAACTTTATCAATAAAACGATCAATAAAATCATCTTGGTCTATTGGCATAGCCCCACTGAGATCTTGGCCATTAATTTCACTCATTATATGTTTTGCTTTAATCACTCTTGCTCTATTTACGTCTTCTACGAAGTCTTTTACATACTTTGTTTTTGGATTTAGCAAAATCTCTGCAGGTATTCCCTCTTGATCCATAATTCCATCTTTTAAAATAGCAATACGGTCTCCAATTTTTAAAGCCTCGTCAAGGTCATGAGTAATAAAAACGACTGTTTTATGAAGTTCATCTTGAAGTTCTAAAAGTATATCTTGCATATCTTTACGGATTAGAGGATCCAGTGCACTAAAAGCTTCATCCATCAAAAGAATATCACCATCATTAGTTAAGGCCCTTGCTAAACCCACGCGTTGTTGCATTCCACCTGATAAATGTTGAGGATACTTATCCTCATAGCCTGATAAACCAACTCTTTCAATCCATTGAAGAGCACTTTTGTTTGCATTTTCTTCACTAATATTCTGTATATGAAGACCAAAAATGGTATTTTGTAAAACAGTTTTATGGGGAAGTAAGGCAAAACGTTGAAAGACCATCGCAGTTTTGCTTCTTCTAAAACTTCGAAGTTCCTCTTCATTCATTTTTAGAACTTCATCACCATCGACAGTTACACTTCCATCTGTGGGTTCAATTAATCTATTGATATGCCTAATTAAAGTTGATTTTCCAGATCCAGATAATCCCATAACAACCTGAACAGATTGAGCATGAATATCGAGGTTAATATCTTTTAGACCAAGAACATGATTATGATTTTCCAACAATTCATCTTTCCCAACTCCTTTTTTAACATACTCCATTGCAGCTTTGGGATTTTTTCCAAAAATTTTATATAGATTTTTAATCTGTATTTTTGCTTCTGACATTTAAACTATTTTACCGGAGCGATGTTTTTGAATTCGTTGACCATAAGACTGGGATACTCTATCAAAAACAATAGCTACGATCACTATGGCAAGTCCATATAATACACCTTTGGTAAAATATTGATTATATATAGATTGTAAAACTGGTTGGCCTAAGCCTTTCACACCTATCATTGAAGCAATAATAACCATCGCTAATGCCATCATAATTGTCTGATTAATGCCAGCAAAAATTGTTGGTAAAGCCAAAGGGAGTTGAACCTGATATAGCTTTTGTTTTTTGGTGGCACCAAATGCATCTGCAGCTTCTAAAGCCTCTTTGTCCACTTCTCGAATACCTAAATTAGTTAATCTAATTAAAGGAGGTATTGCATAAATTACAACAGCAATTAATCCTGGTATCTTTCCAATGCCCATTAACATTACGATAGGTATCAAATATACAAATGGTGGCATTGTTTGCATGACATCTAAAATTGGGGTAACTATACTTTGGGTACGATCAGATCTAGACATTGCTATTCCTGTCGGTAGACCTATTACAACGGACATGATTACAGATGTAAGTATGATAGCAATAGTGCTCATTGTTTCATCCCACATCCTAAAGTACCCTATAAATACAAAAGCTAAAAAAGTTCCAATCACCAACTTAATACTTCTACTTCCCCAATAAGTAAGACCTAAAAGAACAATCATAAATATAGGCCAGGGTGTAGCAATGAGGGTTTTTTCAAAAAAAACTAGCATTTTTAGAAGAGGATCAAACATTGCATCAATTAAATCACCCCATTCACGAGCAAAATCTTTATAACTAGCATCAACCCCTTTTTTGAATTCGCGAAACTGCTTGTTAGGCATTTCTGGAAAATCTGTAAGGAAATTAGACATGTATATTAAAATTCATCTTAAAAAAAACCTGGGGACATAGTCCCCAGGTAAAATATTATAAAGCTTTTATAGAGAGTTTTGTATATCTAGTTTTTGGTCAAATGGTACCCATTGTCCCCAAACATCAGAAAAATTCTCTAAGAAATAGTAAGCTGTCTCTTCAGCCTCAGCTTGATTTTCTTCTTTCCATGCAAGTATTTGACTAAGAAGAGTATTGTTAAAGCTTCTTTTCTCCAAGTAACCCATAACTTCAGCGTTTCCTAACATATCTTTACCAACATAAGTCTCCACAACTGAAGCAGGATATTTATTTCTACCTGGAGCTTCTACATTGAGATCATTGATTTCTGAAAGCCAAGTTTCTTTGTTATGATCAACACCTTCATCAAGTTTTGTCATATCATACTTACCAAGGATTGCTGTTGGGCCCCAATAGTAACCCATCCAACCTTCACCTTTGTTGTATGCCTCACCCATTGCACCTGAAAGAGCTCCACCTGAACCTGGATCAATAAATTCAAATCCAGCATCAGCCATGCCAAATGCTTTAAACATTTGAGTTGTAGTAATCTGACAGTTCCAACCAGCAGGACATCCGTAGAAACCAGCTACACTTGAATCTTCAGGGTGTGGGAATAAATCAGGTCTTGCAAGAGCATCATCGATAGTAACAATACCATGTTCTTGAGCTATGTATGTTGGTATCCAAATTGCTTCTTCACCACCATCCTCAAACACTTTACCAACGTTTTTTATCAAACCCTCAGCTTCAGCAGGATCTAAGATTGGCTTAATATTTTGAGACCATAATTCAGGAGCTATTGAAGGCTCACCTTTTTCAACTAGAGATGTTGCTGTTGGCATAGTATCTCCAGGAATTAATTCCACTTCACATCCAAGTCCTCTTAAGAGAACAGCGTCGATGTGTGCGATGACCTGAGCAGAAGCCCAGTTCATTTCTGCAATTGTAACATTACTGCAGTGTGCCCCAGCTTTAACATTAGAAGAAATGGAGGTTATCCCTAATGCAAGGAAGAGCGCGGTAAATAATCGTAAAATTGACATATTTCCTCCTTATGTAGATATATCTAATTACATATAAACATTTAGGACATAATCATGCAAATAGTATTTGAGTCTAAATTGTCATATTTACTCTATTTATCTTGATTCATTAAAAAAAGCCATTTAATTAATTATATTGCCTTACTTTAAAAAAACTCTAGCCAAAAATTTAGCTTCTGAAAAGCTGTTAAAATCAGGATGCTCTCTCAAAAACTCCGAGGGTATAATTGATGGTATAATTGATGCCGAATATTGTGGCATCAAAAGTCACGGTTTTCACTATTTACCAATATATTGCAATCATCTTAAGATAGGTAAGATAAAAGGTAACGCTTCTCCAACTTTTGAACAAATTTCTAGTTCATCGATCAAAGTTGATGCAGATAATGGTTTTGCACACACAGCAATTAATATCGGTTTAAAGCATTTAATCGAAATGAGTTCCAACGAGGGAATTTCCTGCATGTCTATTTACAATTCATATAACTGTGGAGTTCTTGGTTTTCACACCAAAAGAATCGCTGAACAAAATTTAATAGGATTAGGTTTTACAAATGCACCAGCTTCAATAGCCCCCGTTGGAGGTATTAAGCCAGTAATAGGAACTAACCCTTATTCAATGGCTGCACCCTACAATGGTAAGGCTGCAATTATTATCGATCAATCAGCCAGCGTTATAGCAAAAAGTGAAATTTCTCTTAGAGCAAAAACTGATGAGCCAATACCAAAGGGATGGGCATATGATAAAGATGGTAAAGTTACAACAAATGCAAAAGATGCTCTTAAAGGAACAATGGCTCCTAGTGGTGGTTACAAAGGTTTTAGCACAGGATTATTAGTTGAAATCTTAACTGCATGTGTAGCTGGAGGAAACTTAGGCACACAAGCCTCATCATTTGCAGGTGATGATGGTGGTCCTCCTTCTACAGGTCAATTTTTTATAGCTATTAATCCAAAAAAATTTAATCAAGATTTTGAGCCTCGTTTAGAGCAACTTCTTATTTCTATTTCATCCCAAGAAGGCTCCAGAGCACCTGGTTCAAAGCGATTGAAAGCATTTGAAGAAAATTTAAAAAAAGATATTTTTATTTCAGAAGAACTTATGAGTCGTATCGATCAAATTTAATTATTTTTTTGTAACAGCATATGGAGCAAACGTAGCATCAGTTTTTTTAGTTCCTGAACTAATATTTTTAGCAGGGATACCAACCATTATTCCACCTTTAGGTACATCTTTAGTAACAACAGCATTTGAGCCAATACGTGCACAACTCTTTACTAAAACAGGGCCCAATATTTGAGCACCAGATCCTACTATCACATCATCCTCAAGGGTTGGATGTCTTTTAATGCCTACTTGTTCTGAGGATTTAATAGCAGGAGATATTCCACCTAAAGTTACTCCATGATACATAGTAACGTTGTTACCTATCTCGGCTGTCTCTCCAATTACAACACCCATTCCATGATCAATAAAAAAATTTTTTCCAATTTTTGCAGCAGGGTGAATTTCAATTCCGGTCAAAAATCTAGATAATTGTGAGATCATTCTTCCTAAAATTTTTAAATTAAGTTCCCATATGAAATTTGCTATGCGATGAAAGAACACTGCTTTAACTCCCGGGTACGTTAAAATAACAAGTAATAACGAGGTCGCTGCAGGATCTCTGGCTTTAATGGACTCAATATATTTTTTTAAATTCTCAAACATATCTATTATACAGATAAGGCTTATCGCTCTAAGATCAAGCTTTTAATCAATAATTGATGTAAATGAAAGCAATTAATTGTTAGATTGATGGGCAAATGTTCACAATTGAAAAACCAAAAGAAATACACCTCAAAAGTTGGAAAGATATAATCAATGAGAGTGCCTCATCAAATTCTTTTCAATTTGATGAAGTTAATTTTAGTTTATTTTGGCAGTGTATATTTCAGGATGATTATTTTGCTTTTGCAGCAAAAAATGAAGATAAATTTATGGGAATTGTTGTGGCTAAAATTAATGAGACTTATTATGAAAAGAATATTGTTCTAGATGTTCTATACGTATTGCAAAATTATAGAAAAATTGGTGTCGCAAGATCTTTAATGAACAAACTAGAAGAAATAGCAAAAGATCAAAAGCTTGATCTAATTATTAAAGGGGTAGAAAAAAGTAATTTACTCGCTCAGAAGCTTTTTAAAAATTATACTGTAATTAACAGGACGAGATATCTAAAAAAGCATAATTGATTTTGATTAATTTATATTATATTTAAATATTATGGCTGACCCCGATAAAAACGGTGAAAACTATGATAAGAAAAATAGATGGGTATGGATTATAATTGTTTTAATTACCTTGAGTTCTATTTATGTAATGTCAAAAATATTTATTCAGACACCTTGGCAGTACCTGCAGTAGCTTTAAGTTTTCTCTCAAATTCTCTCAGTCTTTTATAAACGCTAGCTAACTCAATAATCGTTGGCCAAGATTTTAATAAATATTGCATTGACCCTTCAACTCTTCCAAAGGCACGGATAATTTGTTGCATTACACCAAGAGTAATCACTCCTGCTACTATTGCTGGTGCTAAGAATACATAAGCACTTAAAACATTAGCCTGTAAATAAGCTATTCTTCCAATATTAAAGTATAGGTAACGAATATATGAAACAAAATGAATTTTTCTTACGTCGTCAAATAATTCTTCAATTGTTTTAGGACGAACAGTTTCATCATCTTCAGCAATAACTAAAACTTTCCTGTAAGCTGCCTCTTGTTTTTGTAAATCATACTCTACACCTACAAGACGAAGAATAATTCCAAGAAGAATTAAAAAAATAGTTCCACCAACTGACCATATTAAAGCACCAACAACTAAACCGTATTCCCAATCACCAAAAAAAAATATTGGAATACCAGCGCTGAGTCCTAATAAAATTGGTAAAAATTGTACAATAATCATAACAGATTCAATTAAACTAGTTCCAAGACCTTCCATTATTCTTCCAAACTTAATTGTGTCTTCTTGAACTCTTTGAGCAGCTCCTTCAATTGTACGAGCATAATTGTAAACACTGTGATACCACTCTACCATTGCAGTTCTCCATCTAAATAAGAAATGGGCAGTGAAGAAACTCACTAAAACAGCAATAGCAACATAAATACCAGCAAGAGTTATAAAAGACATTAAGCCCGCCCAATATTCCTCAATAGTAATTGAATTTGGTTCAGCAAGAGCTTTTTGAATCATGTCGTAAAAAGTTCCAAACCACTCATTGATTTTGACATCAATTTCTACTTGAACCCATAGGCTTCCTAAAATCGCAGCTGATCCAGCCCAAGCCCATAAAAACCATTTTTTTGAGTTAAAAAATCTAAACATTTATTTTGCAACAATATGTGAAAAATTACATTTTTTGAAGAGGTAAAAGTGCTTCAATACGCTTAATTTATTTCAATGCCTAATTACTTATATAATAAGACAATGCCAAGTATTAAAGACATAAAAAAAATTAAACTAAATGATGAGTTCGTACATTTTGGTCCAGACTCAATTGTCAGCGAAATAGCTGACAGTATGGATTTAAAGAATATCGGAGCAGTTCCAATATTAGATGAACAAAAAACATTATTAGGTGTCGTATCTGAGAGAGATATAGTTAGAAAATGCGTTAAGGATGGAAGAGATCCTGATTTAGTATCTGCATCAGACATTATGACCACAGAAATTATAACTGTAGATTTAAAAATGTCTTCAGAAATAGCAATTAAAATTATGGGTGAAAATAATATTAGACACCTTCCGGTTGTTGATGACCAAAATAAATTAATTAATTTTATATCTCACAGAGACTTAATTAGCTCTGTAAGGGGGAGCACTAAGCTTAATATAATTTTGATTACTTTTATTTGTATGATCATCCCTATTGTATTTTTGACTAAATCATTTGGGTGGATATGAGAACTAAAGGGATTATTCTTGCCGCTGGTAAGGGTACAAGATTAATGCCAGCAACAATTCCTGCCTCAAAGCCATTATTGCCATTGTATGATAAGCCAATGATTTATTATCCTTTGGAAACATTAATTAGATTAGGCATTAAAGATATCTTATTTATCGTTCAGGAGGATGATCTTTTAATATTTAAAAAAACATTTGGTTCTGGTTCTGATGTAGGTCTTAATTTTTCTTACGAAATACAAAATGTACAAAGAGGTATAGCTGATGCATATTTTATCGCTGATAAGTATTTAGATGGAGGCCCCTCAGTTTTAGCATTAAGTGATAATATCTTTCTTGGAAAAAAATATTTTGAATATGCATATTCAGCCCTTCTTAAGATGCAAGATGTAGGCGCAAGTGTATTTGGATTACCAGTTCCAGATCCAGAAAAATTTGGTGTGATAGAATTAGATGAAAATAATAATATTATTGGCATAGAAGAAAAGCCATCGAAGCCTAAAAGTAATCTGATAATTCCAGGTATTTATTTTTTTGACTCAGATGCCTCAGAGTATGCCAAGACAATTAAACCGTCGAACAGAGGCGAATTAGAGATAACTGACTTAATTGAGATTTATTTATCCAAAAAAAAACTAGCTTTGGAAATTTTAGATACCTCAATTGTCTGGCACGATACTGGGAATGCAAATGCTTTATTAGAAGCAGCCCAAAAAGTAAAATTATATGAAGAGAATAATGATTTAAAAATTGGTTCTTATGAAATTGCTTCTTTTGAACGGGGGTTTATCAATAAAAATCAGTTAAGCAACATAGCAGAAAAATTAATTAAATCTGATTACGGAAAATATATTAAAGAATATCTAACTAATATCTAATTTCAATCCCATTTTGCTGACTCATTGTTTAAGAAGGTTATAACTTTTTGTTTAAACTGAACTTTCTCATTTTCATCTGTTATCATATTATCTAAGTCAGCATCTAAGCTAGAAAGTATCTTGTTTTTTGAATTCCATTTAGACTTATCATCATCATTAAAACGTTCTTTTATTTCAAATTCATAGTTTCTTTTATCATTTTCTGGGAGAGTATGAGGAGCTATCTCATATAAGATTCTTATGGCAATTTCTTTGTATCGGTCGTCTTTAAAGTGCTTTGCAATTTCATATTTCTTTTCGTTCGGAGCAGTATGAAAATCAATCATTAGTTTTTTATCTTGATGCGATGGAAAGCTCTCAAAAATTCTATCTTCAACATTAAAAGGTTCAGGCCACTCTTTTTGATTAGAGAGATGAAGTTTGATCAACCTTGAACAAAACTCTTCATTTTTTTTTATAAAATTTGCTCTATTTCTTAACTCATTCACTCCTAATTCTGCATATTTAGTATCTTTGAAGGAATAACTTTCATTTAAAAGTGTTTTTGATTTTGAGCCATCAAAAACCTCACATATTCTCCTAGCCCCATCATTCATTTTCTTAAGAAGTTCTTTGTCATCCAAGTCCGTTAGCTTAGATGGATCAGTATGCAAATTATAAACCAGGTAGTGATGATTTCTTCCTGGTATACCTCCTATAAGAGTTTGAGATTTAATAGTCGGTCTTCTTCCCCAAAAAGTGGTATTGGTAAATACTAAATTATCTAACATGAACTTTTTAGGGGTATCTCTATGACGAAATTCATAGGCTGCATTCCAAATTTTTGGACATCTCACATTTAGTATCTTATTAAGCTCTAAGGTGACAAGGCTATCAAAAACAGCATCGTGTGGTCCTGCTTCATAACTTATTGAAATCTTGTTGAGCTTAAAAACTTCTTCTAATTTGAGTATGGGGTAACCTTGATCGTCAGTATTAAATTTTATATGCTCTGGGCTGTAAACTGAGACTAATCTTAATATATCAAAAACGTCCATACGCACATTATTGTTTGTTACTGTCATATAAATCTCAGGTAACAAATTTTGATAAAGTGCCTGCCTTAAAAAGGGTTCATCAAAGTTTATATTATTAAAACCTACAAAAATTGCAGATGACGATGACCATTCTTGAAAAGTTTCATACAATTGAGCGCTTGCTTCGTAATAATTTGGGTAATTATTTTGTATTAAACTTCTTGGATCAACACCAGTTGTGATTAACGCACCTGGCTCAAACCATTTTCCCTCTCTTAATTTGCTATGTATTTCTAATTTATCTTTAACTTCAAAGTTATGATCTGTTAATACAGCACCAACTTGAGTGATTTGATTAAACTTATCATTTCGCCCTGTTGTCTCCAGATCCCAAAAAATAAAACGATCACTCATATTTTAAAAATTATATGCATTCAATTTGCATAATAAAGTTCTACTTAAAAAATTTAATATTTTGAAAATTTAGATAAAACTAGCTCCGGAGGAATAAGTAAGGATAGGAATAGGATGGAGCTAGTTTTAAGAATTAATATAAATACTAATATTCTGTTAAAAATTAAATTGCAGAAATTAAAAAGTAGCTGTGCAAAATAAGCATAGCTATAAATATTGATTTTATTGAATTTTAAACAATTTTTTTATTTTCTTATAATAAATTAGAGAGCAATCAGCACCACAAAAAAATACCTTTTTTGGGATATTATAAAATTTTGGATCGGCCCAATATAGTGGTTCTATAATTTTCTTTTTGCATACTTCACAATTATTATTCATAAAATTATCTTAAAAATTTAATTCTACAATTCTACTTTCTTCAATTGGTTCAGGGTTAAAATAATGGACAGACCCATAAAGTCTGTTGTTTAAGTCCAATATTTCATCATAATACTTCATCATAATTTTATTAGGACTGGCATGTGGCGCTATTTCTTTCAGATTTTCAATAATTAATTCAATGTTCTCAGGTGCAAATTTTCCTGCAACCCCTAAACTTGTTGCAGTAGAGCGACTTATACCCATATGGCAATGAATTAATATAGGTTTGGTCTTATCCCAGTCATCAGTAAAATCTAATAATTCTTGAGCATGATGTTTTTCAGGTAATATAAATCCATCTCTAGGCTCAGATATATCATCAATTAACATTTTAAGGTGTCTATTTTTATCCATACCTAGGGGTGTCTCAGGTTCAAAATTTTTATTAATGATGGTTAGCATTTTATCTGGATTATATTTGTCAACACAATCTTGAATATCTGATAATCCACATATAATTATTTTTTTTTGCATAAGAAGTTTTATTAATATATAGCTTTAATAAGTATTAAGAAACAATATTTATTTTCATGATATCTCAATTAGAAAGTCTAAAAAAATTTTCTTCAGTTGTTGCTGACACTGGAGATATAGACAGTATACAAAAATTTAGCCCTGATGATTGTACGACAAATCCATCTTTAATATTTAAAGCAGTTCAATCCAATAAATATAAAAAACTTTTTGATGAAGTATTAGCTAATTCAAAAAGTAGAAAATTTAATCAATTAAATGATCAAGTTAATTATATTGCAGATCAACTTGCAATAGCTTTTGGAATAGAATTGACAAAAATAGTGCCAGGTTACGTTTCAACCGAGGTGGACTCTGATTTATCATTTAATACAGAGGCAACTGTTGAAAAAGCCAAACAAATTATAAATAGTTATGAACAATCTGGAGTTCCTAGAAATAGAATTTTAATAAAAATAGCTGGAACTTGGGAAGGTATTCAAGCTGTTAAAAAATTAGAAGCGGAGGGAATATCATGTAATTGCACATTAATATTTTCTTTAACCCAAGCTGTAGCGTGTGCAGAGGCGGGTGCTTTTTTGATATCACCATTTGTTGGAAGAATTCTTGACTGGTTCAAAGCAAACAGCTCAAAAGACTATGATGCAACTAACGATCCTGGTGTAGAAAGTGTTGAGAAAATTTATAATTATTTTAAGAAGTACAATTATAATACGATTGTAATGGCTGCATCTTTTAGAAACAAAGAAGAAATAATTAACTTAGCAGGATGTGATAAATTAACAATAAGCCCATCTCTGCTTGAAGAATTAAATAAATCAGAAGGGGATTTGGATCAAAAACTATCAAAAGATCAATCTAGTCAAATTGTCATTGATAGAATAAACGTAAACGAAAGTTCTTTTCGTTGGCATTTAAATGAGAATCAAATGGCTTCCTTTAAGCTTGCTGAGGGAATTAGATTATTCAACAAAGACCTACTAAAACTCAAGGAAACTATTAGAGAACAATTATAATTATTGCCAAACTTCAAACAAAATTATAAATAATATCTATGCAAAATAGAAAAAATATCACAATTCTCAGTCAATATTTATCTAGCAATATATCGAAATTAGGTTTTTTCTTATTAGGCATTATCCTTTTGTCTGTATCTAGTAAAATAAGTATTCCATTTTACCCAGTTCCTATGACTCTTCAAACCTTTGTGGTTTATTTTATTGCTGCCTCTATGGGCATGGTTGGGTTCTACTCAACTTTATCTTATGTTATTCTCGGGTTAATAGGACTGCCTATTTTTGCTGCTGGTGGAGGATTTGGTTATGTGATGTCACCAACTTTTGGTTTTTTGTATGGCATGGTTTTAGCTTCTTTTGTAATCGCTTATTTTTCAAAAAATTTATTTAATAAAAATTTATTTAAGGTCACCTTTTCAATATTGATTGGGGCGGCTATAATTTTTGTTTGTGGTTTATCTCATCTTGCTGGTTTTATTGGTTTTGAAAAATCAATTAAAGCTGGTTTATATCCTTTTATTTACAGCGAACTTTTAAAAATAGCATTAGCTATCTCAATTTCTTATTTGTTAATAAAAAAAAATTAACTTGGAATAAACTTTAAGGCAAAACCATTATTGCAGTATCTTAACCCAGTAGGCTCAGGTCCATCTTTGAAGACATGACCATGATGACCGCCACATCTGGCGCAATGATATTCTTTTCTTGGTATTACAATTTTAAAATCTGTTTTAAAACCCAATGAATTTGGAATGTAATCAAAAAATGATGGCCAACCAGTTCCACTATCAAATTTCATATCAGAATTAAATAAAGGAAGATCACATCCAGCACACTGATAGACACCGTTCCTTTTTTCATTATTTAAGACACTTGTACCAGGGCGCTCTGTTCCTGACTGTCTAAGTATATAATATTCCTCTTCTGTGAGTTTTGCTTTCCATTCTGTTTCTGTTAGCACTAATTTTTCCATAGACAATAAAGGTTTCAACCCAACTAAACACCCTCCTAAAGTAAAAGTTAAAAAAAATCTTCTATTCAAAATATTAGTTCTATTTTAAGAATAAAAAATTAAAAATGAATATAATTATTTCTTTTTTGCTCTTCGTTTGGCGCGACGTTTTCGAGAACCGATTTTACGTCTGCCACGATGTTTTTTAGGATAACCCATGACGGCGTATAATAAATATTTAACTTAAAAAATAAACATATTTTTTTTCAACCATTAATATAATTTATGCGAATGAAATCGTTTTTCCTCATATTAATCAGTGGATTAATACTATGTGTAGGGAATGGTTTTAGAATGTCTTTGGGTATTTACGTTCCTGATTTATTAGGTTCAACTGTTTTTAGTGCTTCACTAATCGGACTAACATATGGAATTTTTAATTTACTGTGGGGCTCCATGTCACCTATCGCAGGGGCATTTGCTGAACAAAAAGGGTATGTAAAAACTCTCTGCGTAGGATTTATCGGTGTCTCTTTATCATTTTATGTAGCATCATCCGCTGTTGACCCGATTCATTTCTTATTTGGCATTGGCGTTATAGGTGGACTTTCTGCTGGAGTAATTTCTGTACCAGTTATTATTGGAGGTGTGTCAAAATTTTATGCAGATGATAAAACACAAAGTACTGTCACAGGGATATTAATGTCTATTGCTGCCTCTGGTATGTTCATATTTACACCGATAAATCAATTTTTAGTATCCACATATCAATGGAGTTTATCATTTCAAATAACATCTATTTTTTTCTTATTTATGATACCTTTATCCTTAATTTTTTTACTACCTAAACCTGAAAAGAAAAATAAAAAAGAATTTACCAAAAGAAAAATCTCAGATGTTCTTCAAGAGGCTTTCAAAGATAAAAGTTATAAATATTTAATCTTAGGATTTTTTGTTTGCGGCTTACATGTAGCTTTAATCTCAAATTATCTTCCAGTTTTTACAAAATTAAAAGGACTTGAAACTACTATTGCCGCAACGGGATTAACATTAATTGGAATATTTAACATGATGGGTACTTTAATATCAGGAAAGATTTCTGGAATTATTAAAAAAAAATATGTCCTTTCTTTTATTTATTTTTCGAGGAGCATAGTAATATTCTTCCTATTAATTTTACCAACTAATAATTTTGTTGTTATTGGCTTTAGCTGTCTAATTGGCTTACTCTGGCTCTCAACAGTCCCTCCAACTTCAGGTATTGTTGCAAACAGATTTGGGACACGATACCTATCAACTCTTTTTGGTATTGTAATGGTTTCTCATCAAGCAGGTGCTTTTTTTGGATCTTTTGTGGGTGGATTAGTAATAGATGCTTATGGTTCTCTTGACTTAGCATGGATAATGGCAATAGTTATCTCTTTATTTTCTGCTTTTATTCACCTACCTATTGTAGAAAAAGAAAAATCAGAAGAAGTTTTTGCCTAAAATTAACCCATTCTTTATTCTAATAATAGGTGCCATTGCGATTGCTTTCTCCCCGATCTTTGTAAGATTCTCTGATGTAGATCCAATAATGACTGCTTTTTATAGAATTTTTATAAGCTTGCCCTTTTTTTTATTTTTTTCATCTTTCAATATAATTGAGAAAGTTAAATTTCCTAAATTTAATAATAGTTACGTAATTTTTCTAGTTTCAGGTATTTTTTTTGCTCTAGACTTGATTTGTTGGCACTGGTCGATAAAACTTACCACTGTCTCGAAAGCTACCTTTTTATCAAACCTCGCTCCAATAGTAGTTATTATCTTTTCCTTAATTTTTTTAAAAGAGAGATTTTCTAAATTTTTTTATTTAGCAGCATTACTGTCTATGGTGGGAATGTTAATGTTGCTTGGTGAGAGCTTAAAATTTAACAAATCACAATTTATAGGAGATCTTTTAGGAGTGTTAACAGCAGTCTGGTACGGAAGCTACATAGTTACAATTAGTCAACTAAGAAAAAAATATAATTCAACTTCTATTATGTTTCTTTCAGGAGTAGTGACAGCAATAATTCTTTTAATTGTTTCAATACTATTTGAGCAAAGTTTGATTCCACAATCCTTATTTACAGTTGCAATAATATTTCTTTTAGGATTTATTTGTCAATTTATGGGACAATCATTTATTACGTATTCTTTGGCATATTTATCTGCATCTCTCTCATCTCTATGTCTTTTAATTCAACCCATCGCCGCAACAGTTCTAGCCTACTTCTTCTTTCAAGAAAAACTGACAACAATTCAGTTTTTTGGAAGCGCATTAATATTAATAGGAATCTATATCGCTCGAACAAAATATGAGAAATAACATTATAAATGTTGTAGGAGGTTTGATTATTAAAAATCAAAAACTATTAATTTGTCAGAGGACAAAGAATAAAGATCATGGTTTAAAATGGGAATTTCCTGGAGGTAAAATTGAGGATAAAGAAACAAAGGAGATAGCACTAACTAGAGAAATACAAGAGGAGCTATCAATAACTATTCAAAATTATAGTTTTTTGGTAGACTACTTTTACACATACAAAGACTTATGTAAGCACATTCATTTAAATTTCTATTTGATTTCAAAGTATAAAGGTGAAATTAAAAATAATCTGCATAATAATCTGAATTGGATTGAAAAAGAGGACTTACCTAGCTATGATTTTCTTGATGGCGATAAACAAATTATAGATCAAATTATCAATAATGAGCTTAAAATTTACTGACTTAAAACAAGATGGATACGAAAGAGTATTACTAGCTGAAGAGCGTGTAACTGGTTTTTATTCTATAATAGCTATTCATAATACAAAAAGAGGTCCTGCTCTAGGGGGATGTCGTTTTTTTGGTTACCATGGTGAAGATGATCAAAAAAAAGATGTTTTGAAACTCTCAAAGGCTATGACCTATAAAAATTCTTTAGCTGAATTAGATTTTGGAGGTGGAAAAGCTACTATTAACTCTAGGGTATCTAAAAGTAAAATGTATGAACTTTATGGAAAAATGCTGGATTATCTTGATGGTTCTTACATTACAGCTGGAGATATAGGCATAGTAGATCAAGATTTGGTCGAACTAAAAAAATATACTAATTATGTTTGTAGTACAAAAGGAACAGATTCAGGTCAAAGTACAGCATACGGTGTTTTTAATGCGATATTGGGATACAATGAATTTAAATATGATTCAAGTTCAATTGAAAATAAAAAAATTGTTCTTAAAGGCTTTGGAAAAGTTGGATCCAGACTTGCTAATTTTTGTAAAGAGGTAGGGGCTATAGTAGAGGTTGTTGATTTTGAGTCTAATAGAAGTCTTATTGAGAACGCAGGGTTTAAATTCCTTTCAAAATATCAGAATACATCTTTCGATAGCATAGATATATTCTCTCCTTGCGCAACAGGAGGAGATTTAAATACAGAATTTATTGAGTTTGCAAATTCTGTTAAAATCGATTGTGTTATTGGTGCTGCAAATAATCAATTAGAAAATAATACTATTGAGAAAAATTTATTTGATATGGGTATTACTTTTTGTCCTGATTATTGTGTAAATGCTGGAGGGGTAATTATTTTAGCGTTACGTTCAAGCATTAAAGAGGATATGGAATATTTAGATACTGAAGCAAAAAATAAACTTATTGGTATCAAAAACCAGCTAATTAAAATTTTAACTCTTTCAAAAGAAAAAAACCAACTCACAACCGTTTCTTCGAATGAACTAGCTGAGGCAGGATTTCAATAGTTGAATTACTTCCAAATATTTTCTCGTTCAGATCAAGTTGAACGTATGACATTTCTTGGATACTGGATACTTTCTTTAATTATTTGGTCTTTTATGATGAATATAAGTCTTATTATAGTGATTTTATTCAGTATTCTTGGATATCACTTAGTTTGCAAACCCTTAGCCTACGTTCTTCATAAATCAAAAAGAATTGTTATCAAATATTTATTTGATGGATTTAATATTTTTGAAGCTTATTACGCTGGTTTTGAGCCAGGAAGAATTGTAAGAATATTTTTAAAGTTAATATTCTTTTTTATTACTTTAGTTATAGCAAAAATATTTATGGAAGGTTATTTAGCTTTTATCAAATAAACTCTTTGTAACAAACAACAATTCTAGAGACGAAAGTTATTAAACATAAAATTCCAAATATAATTGATATAAAAATATAAAAATTAGGAAATAACAGACACAAAACCATAAAAATAGTTGTTTCAGTTCCTTCAATTAACCCAGTTGAGTAATAAAAACTTTTAGGTAATTCTTGACTTAACTCTGAGCTATGATGCGTTTTATCTAACTGAGTCTGTAGTGCTGCTTGTGCAAGAAATGTTGTACCTGTGCCTATATACAAAAAAAGTAAAACCATGGAAATGATTGTGTAATTACTATTACTCAATCCAAAAGCTAAAACAAATCCCGAGTAGATTGTAAAATCAAAAACAATATCTAAGTACCCTCCCAAAGGTGTAGGAATAGTAAGTCTAGCCATTGTTCCATCTAGACCATCGCAAAATCTATTTAGAATTAAGAGTACAAGAGCAAGAAGATAAAATTGAAAATAAACTAGAATGCACACAAATAGACCAAATATGAAACCTAATATGGTCATATGATTTGGTTTTATTAGTTTAATAAAAATTTTTGCTATAACAGCTAGTGGTTTTTGAGTGAATTTTTGAATTTGGCGATCAAACATCTGTGTTATTGTGAGGCTAGTATAATGTTACTATATTTACATGATTCAAGATATTCCACTAACTATTGCTTTTTTAGCCGGTATTTTAAGCTTTCTTTCTCCTTGTGTCCTACCTATTGTTCCAGGATTTATATCATACATAGTTGGTAAATCTTTTGCTGATTTACAAAATGCATCAAGTGTGAACAGTCTTAAATTGCTCCCCTATGTCTTTTTATTTACACTAGGTTTTTCCTCAGTTTTTATAATTATGGGAGCATCAATCGATTTTTTAAGTGATATTTTTTTTGATTTTAAAAGGCAGTTAAATTTTATATCAGGAATATTAATCATTACTTTAGGACTTTACTTCATTGGTATAATTAAAATCCCTTTTTTAGATTTTGAACGTAAATTGAAGTTAAAAGGTTTTCAAAATAACCATTTTTTTCCTTTTTTAATAGGTGTTGCATTTGCTTTTGGTTGGAGCCCATGTATAGGACCAATATTAGGATCAGTATTGGCTGTTGCTATTAAAGATAGTGTAAATGGAGTTATATTATTGTCTTTTTACTCAATGGGTTTGGCAGTGCCTTTTATTATTGTTGGTCTTATGATGAGTAAATTATTGATCATGACTAGTTTTTTAAATAGATACATTCGCTATTTTCAATTTATTACTGGTATAATTCTACTTATCACAGGTGTGTTAATTTTTAATGGGTCAATTCAATCTTTAGGTTTTCAACTTAATTCAATTTTACCCTCATTAGAAATGCTTCTAATTTAGTGAATTTATCAAAAAAATTATTAATTTTTTTTTTAATAACCTTAATTGTAATTATATGGTCTATATATTTTCTAAATAAAGATTTTTTTCAACTTCAAACATTTTTTTCTAATTTAGAAATTATACAAAATTTCATATTACAAAATTTCTTCATTTCAATATTTATATTTATTCTTATGTATAGTTTTTTAATTATGTGTAATTTCCCATTTGCTTCTTTGCTATCTATGATCAATGGATTTCTATTCGGAACATGGATAGGTGGCACTATATCTATTGTTGGGGGCACAATTGGTGCTCTTGGTGTTTTTTTAATTGCTAAATTCTTTTTTTTAGATTTTATTAAAAGAAAATTTTTAAAAAAATACTCACATATAGAGGACTACTTCAATAAAAATGATTTAGAGTTAATGATGTTAATCCGTATTGTTCCTGGAATTCCTTTTTTTCTCCAAAATTTAATTTTAGCAGGTCTTGGAGCGCATAATAAAAAATTTCTTTATACGACTTTTATTGGATTAGCCCCATGGTCTTTTATTTTTGGAAGTGCAGGACAGGGTTTAGAAGAAATATTTTTAAATAAAACTAAATTAAGCTTTTCTCTTGTAGCACAGCCAGAGTACTTAATACCTATAGGCTTTATAGCTATTTTAATAATAATGATAATTTTTTTTAAAAAAAAGTTTAAAAAGTAAGTTTATTAATCAATTACATTGATTAATTTATCTTCAGACTTTTTGAATTTTCCTAAAAATATCGGTCTAAATCCAAGCTTTAATTGAAATTTCTTCTCGAATTCAATTTGATCTTTTTTATGGATAGATAATAAAAGGGGGCCATTAGTTTGAGGGTCATAAAGAATGTTTTTTAATTTATTACTATCCGATATTGAAATATCATTTACTGATGACGAGTAATTATTTTCAAAACCTGTACTTTTAAAGTTTTCTAGTATCTCAATATTTTCATTGATCAGTACCTCTTTATTGAGTTTAATCTCAGCAGATAATTTAGAAGATTTACAAATATCTGATAAGTGAGATCCTAAACCAAATCCACTAATATCAGTTGTAATATTACTATTAAAACTTTTTGATATTTCAGATGCTTTACTATTTCCTTTCTTCAGCCATTCAAGTAAATTTTGAAAATCGATACTTGATAGAAAGTCTGAATTATTAAAATATGCAGCTAAAAGATATCCAGTGCCTAAAGGTTTTGAAAGATAGATAAGGTCATTTTCTTGTCCTTGGTTTTTAGAAATTTGTTTTTCAAAGTCTCCATTCATAGTAATTGTAATACCCGGTTCCTTTGATTGGTAACTATGTCCTGAAACAATAATTGAGTCGTCTTTAATGGTTTCAGATTTAATACCTTTCATAAAATATTCCATATAAAAATTTTCTATTTTTCCTTCTGAAAATGGCAAGGCTTGTGAAACACTAATTGTTTGAACAGATCCCCCACTTGATAAAATATCATTTTGGGAATGCAGATAGCTAATAATTCCAAAATCAAAAGGGTTGAGTGATGTAAATAATTTTATGTGATCAATACTTTGAAGAAGAGATGAGGAACTAGTATTTATTATTGATGCATCTGATAACTCAGGATTTGAATTTTCCTCATTTAAAAAATTTACTAAAGTATTTTTTGAAACTTTAGAACCACAACCTTGACAATACATTTTAATATCTTTTGATTTTTCTAATTCTAGATTTTTTTTTGTCATACTTATGTTACTTGTAAATTTAAATTTATTAATAAATCCCTTATCAATAAATTCTTTCAATTTCCAGCACCATCGACCATGAAAAGATAAGAAAAAATAATTTAATAATGCATAATTTTTATAAGTACCAACTAAATAAAGCCAATTTTTTTGAGGCCTAAATTTGATAAGGGGGCTACCAGTTAATTTATAAAAAATATTTTCCTTTAATACCTCTCCTTGACGAACTGCCATCACTCCTGATTTTGGTCTAAGATTATTTTCTATGCTACATGCATCACCTGAAACAAAGACACTTTTATCATTAGTCGATAAGAGATTACTATCAACAGTTATAAATCCATTCTTGTCTTTATTAAGATTACTATTTGATAACCAGGTTTCAATATCAGCACCAGATGAAAGTAAACTTAAATCACATTCAAATATAACATCATTTTTTAAAGTTAAATGTGTTTCTGATATTGAAATAACTTCTCCTAGAAGTTCTTTGATGCCTATATGATTTGATATTTCTTTTATACGATTTTTTGTTTTTTTATTTAAGTTTTTCTCATTTAAAATATTTTTTCCTACAATGGTTATTTCTAAATTATTTTCATATCTTCTTGACAAGCTAAAAGCTAATTCATAAGAAGCTACTCCTCCACCTATAATAGCAATTTTACTTTTTTTATTTTTTATAATTTGATCAATCTTACTTAAATTTTTTACAAGTAAGCTAATAGGTTTTACAAAAAAACACCTAGATGAATTTTCTATTTTTATTCCTCTGGTACTTGAGATCGAACCAGTATTGATTGACAATAAATCGTAATGCACTGGGGGTAGATTTTGCAATTCTAATTTTTGATAGTTGGTATCTATCTTTACGACTTTATCTCTGATAAATGTTGCACCTGCATTAAAACATAGCCTTTGAAGATCTATGCTTATCTCTTCTTTGCTAAAATCTTGATGAATATATCCAGGTGTCATACCTGAATAAGTAGCCTCGAAATGCTCATTTATTAAAATTATATGTAGACCTTTTATAGTGTGTTTACTTAGTTTCTTTAAAACTTGAACATTTGCATGCCCACCACCTATCAAAACTAACTGTTTAGTGAAATTATTTTCAAACAATTATGACAGCCAATCTTTAAAAAAGCGATACACGATGAATAATTTAGATAAGTTTTTTAAATAAAAGCTGTTTTGCATATAGGAATAATTATGTAATTACGAAGAAATTTCAATAAATTTCAATATTTTTAGCATTTTTCTCTTGAAACTAGAAATATATTTACCATTTACTATTAAGAATTAGCACTCTATAAAAGTGAGTGCTAAAAACTAAATTTTAGATATAGAGGTAAAAAAATGAATTTAAAACCCTTACACGATAGAGTCTTGGTCGAAAGAGTCGAACAAGAAGATCGTACAAAAGGCGGTATCATTATTCCTGATACTGCTCAAGAAAAACCTATGGAAGGTAAAGTTATATCCGCAGGTGGTGGTGCTAGAAATGAAAACGGACAAGTTGTTGCTTTAGATGTTAAAAAAGGTGATCGAATTTTGTTTGGCAAATGGTCTGGTACAGAAGTTAAAATTGATGGCAAGGAGCTTCTAATTATGAAGGAGTCAGACATCATGGGAATTATTGAGAAGTAATTGAAAGGAATTTTATAAATGTCAGCAAAATTAATTCAATTTGGCACAGACGCTAGAGCAAAAATGCTTAAAGGCATAAACATACTAGCAGACGCTGTCAAAGTAACATTAGGCCCAAAGGGTAGAAATGTTGTAATCGACAAATCTTTTGGTTCACCAAGAACAACAAAAGATGGTGTTACAGTTGCAAAAGAAATCGAACTAGCCGATAAATTTGAAAATATGGGTGCTCAAATGATTAAAGAAGTAGCTAATAAAACAAACGACTCTGCTGGTGATGGAACGACAACATCAACCGTATTATGTCAGGCATTAGCTACCGAAGGAATGAAAGCTGTAGCCGCTGGATTAAACCCAATGGATTTAAAAAGAGGAATGGATGCCGCTACAGATGCAATTATTTCTGAGCTTCAAAAAAACTCAAAAATTGTAAAGTCAGATAAAGAAGTCCAACAAGTTGGAACTATCGCTTCAAATGGTGATGGTGAAGTTGGAGGAATGATATCTGAGGCAATGCAAAAAGTTGGCAAAGAGGGTGTCATCACTGTTGAAGAAGCCAAAAGCTTAGACACAGAATTAGACGTTGTAGAAGGTATGATGTTTGATAGAGGCTATTTAAGTCCATATTTTGTGACTAATGCCGATAAAATGAAAGCAGAAATGGAAGATTGCTTAATTCTTTTGCACGAAAAAAAGCTAGCTAGTCTTCAACCAATGTTACCATTATTAGAGTCAGTTGTTCAGTCAACAAAGCCATTACTTATTATATCTGAAGATGTTGAAGGTGAAGCTCTTGCAACTTTAGTTGTTAATAAACTAAGAGGTGGATTAAAAATTGCTGCAGTTAAAGCACCAGGTTTTGGTGATAGAAGAAAAGCAATGTTAGAAGACATCGCAATATTGACAGGTGGTCAAGTTATTAGTGAAGATTTAGGTATTAAACTAGAGACAGTGACTATGGATATGTTAGGTAAAGCCAAAAGAGTTGTTGTAGACAAAGAAAACTCAACAATAGTTGGTGGAGCTGGTAAGAAAAAAGATATTGAGGCGAGATGTGATCAAATCAGAAAACAAATTGATGAAACAACTTCTGATTATGACAGAGAAAAGCTTCAAGAAAGATTAGCAAAACTTGCCGGCGGCGTAGCTGTAATTAAAGTAGGTGGAGCATCTGAGGTTGAAGTTAAAGAAAAGAAAGACCGAGTTGAAGATGCTATGCACGCAACCAGAGCTGCTGTAGAAGAAGGAATATTACCTGGTGGTGGTACTGCACTTCTATATGCGACAGGTGTCCTAAAAAACTTGAAAGTTGACAATGATGATCAAAGATATGGTGTAGACATTGTCAGAAAAGCTCTTTCAGCCCCATTGAAACAGATAGCACAGAACTCTGGATTTGATGGTGCAGTTATTGCTGGAAAAATTCTTGAGAGCAAAGATAACTCTCATGGTTTTGACGCTCAATCCGGTAAATTTTGTGACTTAGTTAAAGCTGGTATTGTTGATCCTACCAAAGTTGTGAGAACTGCTCTGATTGATGCTGTGTCAGTTGCTGCTTTATTAACCACTACAGAAGCGATGATTACAGATAAACCAGAAGATAAATCATCTACACCTGCAATGCCTGATATGGGCGGAATGGGTGGAATGGGTGGCGGAATGCCCGGCATGATGTAATTATAAATTTTAGATTTAAAAAAAGCCGCTTTATGCGGCTTTTTTTTTAAGCTAATATAATCTTGTTAGATGAATTTTATTGAAAATTTTTACACACAAATCATTAGAGTTTTTAGCGATGGAGTATTTGGTATAAGTTTAGGCAACTTAGCAATAATTATTTTATGTATAATTGTATCTCTATTGATAAGAAGCTTAGTCGCTAGAGTCTTAGTAAATAAATTAAAAAAAATTGTATCTAAAACTGGTAATAAAATTGATGATAAATTATTTGAAGCGTTGGTCCCACCTTTTAGACTTTTGCCAATTGTAGTTGTTTTTCTTGCTATTACATTGTACTTCGATATCGAGTCAACCCTTGGTCTCTACCTACAAAAAATAAATAACACACTATCAACAATTTTTGTTTTTTGGTTGATTCACCAAGCATTAATTCCATTTTCAAATTTATTTAATAAATTGGAGAGTATTTTATCCAAAGGATTGGTACTGTGGATAGTTAAATCACTAAAATACTTAATCATTTTTTTAGGTATCGTTGCAGTTCTTGAGGTATGGGGTATAAAAATCGGGCCTGTGATTGCAGGTTTAGGTTTATTTGGTGTAGCTGTAGCTTTAGGAGCTCAAGATCTATTTAAAAATTTAATTTCAGGAATTATGATATTACTTGAAAAAAGATTTCAAATAGGTGATGTTATTAATGTTCCTGGTCATACTGAAGGAACAGTTGAGCATATAGGTTTCAGATCAACATTAATAAGAAAATTTGATTCAACTCCAATAACCATTCCAAATTATATTTTTGCTGAGGCACCTATATTAAACTATACTAATAGAAATTATAGAAGGATTAATTGGACCATAGGTCTTGAATATAATTCAACTTTAGATCAAATTAAAAAACTTACCGAAATGATATCCTCTTACTTTATAAACAATGACGACTTTATGGTTGATAATAACTACAAATCTTTTGTCAGGATAGAGAAGTTCAATGACAGCTCTATAGACATATTAGTAATTTGTTTTACATCCACAAAAGACTGGGATAAATATTTAGAAATTAAAGAGGAATTAGCAATTAAAATCAAGGATAGTGTTGAAAAAATTGGTTTAAATTTTGCTTTCCCAAGTCAGTCAGTATATATAGAGAAGACACAAAACTTATAAATTCTGAATTTAAATTTATTACTAAGCATTATTGATGTATAAGGTTCATCTTTAATATGAAAAGTTTATTGAATATATCTGACTTAAATCAAAACGATTTTGATAGTATTTTGCAGTTTGCTGATGACCTAAATAATCAAACTGAGAAAACTCTTACTAATAGAAATATAGGTTTAATTTTTGAGAAAAATTCCACTAGGACAAGACTTTCATTTCAAGTTGGTATAAATCAACTTGATGGCAAATATATTGACGTAAGATTTGAAGAATTAAATTTAAATAGATTTGAGTCCTATGAAGATACATTTGAAGTTATGTCTTGCTATCTTGACTATTTAGTTTTTAGAACAACCGATCATAAGAAATTAGAGTTAGCTCACAAATTTTTTAAAAAACCAATAATTAATGCATTGTCTGATTTATCACATCCTTGTCAGGCTATTTCAGATATGTACACTCTAAAAGAAAATTTTGGATCTATAAATAATTTAAATATTGTTTGGATGGGGGATATGAATAATGTTCTATTTAGTCTGTTGGAGGTTATAAGTTTTACAAAAAATACAAAAGTTGATGTATTCACAGATGAAGCAATATACTCTCTAAATAAAGATAATTTTAATCTTAACAAAAATATAAATTTTCATTTTAATATTAATGAAGAAATCATTGCCCAAGCCAATTGTATTATGACCGATGTTTTTACCTCCATGAATGATAAAGAAGATAAAGAAAATTTATTAAGTAAATTCCAAGTGAATGATAAAATAATGTCTTTGACAGATAAAAAATCTGTATTTATGCACTGTCTTCCTGCTAAAATTGGTTCTGAAGTAAGTGAAGATGTTATAAAAGGAGAAAAATCAATTGTTCTTGCACAGGCGAAAAACAGGTTAGTAGCTCAAAAAGGTATTCTTAAATGGTTAAGTATTTAACTTTATTATTATTTATTCTATTAATTGGATGTGAAATTAATAGCGAGCAATTAATTAAGTCTGAGAATATAAACTACGAAAATATTAAATTTAATGCTGTATCAAAGAATTTAAAATTTACAAATAATCAAGAGGGTAAAGAGGTAGAAATTACAAAAAAACTAGTTAATGATTGGTTTAATAATAATATCAAAATAGATGGCTTTGATGGAAACTTAAGTATAAATGTGACATCTATAGAAATAAATAAAATTAAAAGAGATGAATATTATAGGTTTGAAATAAGCTTAAGTATTGAATTTTTAGAAACCAATGAGACCTTAAATAAAAGAAAAATATATAAAATTAATTCTATAGAATACGGTGATATTGAAGGAAGTTTTTCAATCAAAGATACAGAAAATTTAAATAAAAACATAATATCTAAAAGTCTAAAAAGCATTAATCAAAAAGTTTCAGGAATGTAACTAGTCCTTCCAAAAAGATGGAAGTATCAAAACAAAGATAGTGAGCAGTTCCAACCTTCCTAGGAACATTGTTACAATTAAAATCAACTTCGAATATCCATCCAATATTCCATAATTTCCCTCTGGTCCTATAACTGAACCTAGTCCTGGACCGACATTAGATATTGTAGATGCTGAGGCTGATATACAAGTTAGAAAATCAAGACCACTAAAAGATAATAATAATGCAGATACAAAAAAAGTTAAAATATATAGAAAGAAAAAACTCAATACAGACTCATAAGTAGTTTCATTTATATTCTTGCCATTAAAACGACTTGCAATCACTGCATGTGGTTTGAGCATTTTCTTTAGGTGTAAATTTATATATTTAAATAAAATCTGAAATCTAAAAACTTTCAAACCCCCAGTTGTTGAGCCAGCACAACCACCAATAAACATAAGTATTAGAAATAAAACAGAAGCATAATTACCCCAATTTTCAAAATTTTCACTAATATATCCAGTCCCAGAAATAATAGAAATTGTATTAAAAGACACTGATACTATTTTATTTAGATAACTCCCATCTATATAACTATTTGCAAAATAAAATATTAAAATAATAGCCGTTGATAGAACTAATATAAATACTCTTACTTGATGATCTTTAAATATAGCAAATAAATTCTTACTGGAAGTTTGTGCAAGTACCAAAAAAGGTAAACTTCCTAATATCATAAAAATAATTGCTACTATAAGAATTTTATCATTATTAAAAAAAGCAAATGAGTCATCGTATGTAGAAAAACCACCTGTAGAAATAGTAGTAAAACTATGAGATATAGCATCAAATAGCATCATCCCAAATATGTAGTACAGAAAAATTAGAGTTATTGTAAGTGTTAAGTAAATAATAAATATTTTTTTTGCAACTGATGAAATCTTTGGTAGAGATTTATCATAAGGATCATCTCCTTCTAAATGAAATAATTGCATTCCTCCAATACGAAGAAATGGCAATATAAATAAAGCAATTAAAACTATACCAATACCACCAAGCCATTGTAAAAAAGCTCTCCATATTAAAATACCTTTTGGAAGTGATTCTAAGTTAGTAAGTGTTGTCGCTCCAGTTGTTGTTACACCACTCATAGACTCAAACAAGGCATCGATAATCCCTAAGTTTACCTCAGTATATAAAAAAGGAACTGCACAAAGAAAAGTCATTAAGAGCCAAGATAATACAGTTATTATGAAAGCCTCTTTAAGCGATATCTTTAAATTGACATTCCTATTTGTTATAACTAATGAGCCTCCCACAATTAAATAGAGTAATATTGGAACAGCATATGATTGCCATGTCTCTGTCTTATAAATTAATTCAGTTATTAAAGGTATAAATAAAAAGAAACCAACAGCACATACAACTGTTCCACTTACCAGTGCTATAGGTTTAAGATTAAACATTTTGTAGTTTTTTTAATGAACGTTTTTTTTGTTATAAGGACTGTCTAATGAAAAAGCAGGGATATCTATTTTAAGTTTTTCTCCATTATCCTGAGAGACTAAATAAAAACCTTGCATGATACCATTATTTGTTTTTAAAGGAGTACCGCTAGTGTATTCAAAAGACTGCCCAGGTTCAATTGTAGGAAATTCTCCCACAACACCCTCACCTTGAACATTCATCACCTTACCGTTTGCATCAATGATCAACCAATTTCTATGATTTAATTTTATAGATGAGTGTCCAGCATTTTTAATATTAACTTGGTATGCCCAAACGAAGTGACTTTCTTGTGGAGATGACTGATCATCTAAAAAATAAGGTGTAACAGTTACTGTGACCCCATTGGTTGTTTTAGAGTACATGGAAACAATATACCCCATAAATTGGGTATAGAGAATTAAATTGATAAATTAAAATAATCCTTGAATTAATCCTTTTTCATCTAAAATTATAGAATTAGCACTAGGAACTTTAGGTAAACCTGGCATAGTCATAATTTGACCTGTTACAACAACAATAAAGCCAGCTCCTGCAGATAATCTTACCTCTCTTACCGGAACTGTAAAACCGTTTGGAGCACCTCTTAAAGATGGGTTTGTTGAAAAGCTATATTGTGTTTTGGCTATACAGATAGGTAGGTTTCCATAACCACTTTTTTCAAAACCTTTAAGTTGATCACTCACGGATTTATCAATAACAATATCATCAGCTCTGTATATTTTTTGGGCAACAGAGCGAATTTTTTCCTCCAAGGAAACGTTATCTTCATACATAAATTTAAAATTAGAAGGGTCACTTGAGTCACAAATTTTTATAACTTCTTCAGCTAACTCTAAAGTGCCATCACCACCATTTGCCCAGTGAGAACAAAGGATTGCTTTTACTCCTAATTTTTCACAACCATCAGAGATAACTTTACCCTCTGCTTCAGTATCAAGAGTAAAACTATTAATTGCTACTATTGGTTGGAGACCAAAAGATTGAATATTTTCAATATGTCGTTGCAAATTCTCAAAACCCTTTTCAACAGCAGATATACTTTCGTTATTAAGATCAGCTTTTTCAACACCACCATGAGATTTTAATGCTCTTACTGTAGCCACAATAACAACAACACTTGGAGTTAATCCAGCTTTACGACATTTAATATCTAAAAATTTTTCTGCTCCGAGATCTGCTCCAAATCCAGCCTCTGTTACTACATAATCGGCAAGCTTTAAGCCAGCTTTAGTAGCTATAACTGTGTTACATCCATGTGCGATATTAGCAAAAGGACCACCGTGGATTATGGCAGGATTATTTTCTAATGTTTGAACTAAGTTAGGCATTAATGCATTTTTTAATAAAACTGTCATTGGCCCATCAGCTTTTACATCTCTGGCATATATTGGAGATTTATCTCTTTTATAAGCAATTATAATGTTACCTATTCTTTTCTGAAGATCATTAATGTCATTCGCTAAACAAAAGATTGCCATAATCTCACTAGCAACTGTGATATCGAATTTATCCTCACGAGGAAATCCGTTAGATATACCTCCAAGATTAACATTTACTTTTCTCAATGACCTATCACCTAAATCAACAACTCTTCCCCATGTAATTCTTCTTTGATCAATTTGTAATTCATTTCCCCAATAAATATGATTATCAATTAATGAAGACAATAAATTATGCGCAGAAGTTATTGCATGAAAGTCACCAGTGAAATGAAGATTGATTTCTTCCATGGGTACTACTTGGGCATAACCTCCACCTGCAGCTCCACCCTTCATTCCAAAACAGGGGCCAAGACTAGGCTCTCTAAGGCAAACTATAGATTTTTTTCCAATTTTATTTAATCCGTCATTTAATCCAACAGAAGTAGTAGTTTTTCCTTCTCCTGCTGGTGTGGGATTTATTGCAGTCACTAATATTAATTTTCCATCAGGATTAGATTTACTCTTATCAATAAAATCAAAATCTATTTTTGCTGCATCATGGCCATAAGGAATAAGATTTTCCTCTGGAATATTTACTTTAGCGGCAACATCTCTTATGTGAATTTTTTTAGCAGCTCTTGCAATCTCTATATCTGACATCGAACTTTGGATCCTTTCCCAAAAATGTGGTATACAATATACCAATAACTTCTTAAATATTTAAGCTATTTAAGTTAAAAAAATTCAAAATTCTTTATTATTTTTCAGCCTATGTGTCGCATGAAAAATTTAAATTCATAAAAAAGTCATTGTTACATAATATATTTGTAATAGTCTAAAATTGGTGAAAATATTAGTATTAGGTCTGGGTTATGTGGGTACTGCAAACGCTGTCCTTTTATCCCAAAACAATGAAGTAACCTGCTTTGATTTAGATATTTCAAAAACAAAGAACCTTATTAATGGAATTTCACCTATAGAAGATAAGGAAGTATCAGAATATTTATCATCAAAGAAATTAAATTTAAAAACAGTTAAAAATTATCCTACTGAAATTGATAATTTTGATATTGTTATTATAGCTACTCCAACTAACTATGATATTGAGACAAATAAATTTGATACCTCGTCAATTGAACAATCATTAGAAAATATTCAAAAATCTAATTCTTATCCAACTGTAATTATTCGATCAACTGTACCAGTTGGATATGTAAAAAAAATACAAAATAAATTTCCTAATCTAGAAATTATTTTTGTGCCTGAATTTTTAAGAGAGGGCAGGGCTTTAAAGGATAGTCTTTACCCTTCAAGAATAGTAATAGGCTCTCATTCCAAAAAAGGCAAAGAGTTCGCAAAATTATTAATGGATGCTTCATTAGATAAAAATGTTCAAACTATCTTTACAAATTCTACAGAGGCTGAGTCATCAAAATTATTTTCTAATGCATACTTAGCAATGAGGGTTACATTTTTTAATGAGTTAGATTCATTTGCAATGTCTAGAGGTTTAAATACAAAAGAGATTATAAAATCAGTTAGTCTTGATCCAAGGATTGGAGATTTTTATAATAATCCATCTTTTGGATACGGCGGATATTGTCTACCTAAAGATACAAAGCAATTATTAACAAATTTTGATAAAGTTCCACAAAAAATTATGGAAGCAATCATAGAGTCAAATGTAATGAGAAAAGATTTTATAGGCTTAGAAATTGCAAAATTAAAACCTAAAACGGTTGGTGTTTATAAACTAATTATGAAAGAAGGTTCCGACAATATAAGGGAGTCTAGTATCCAAGGTATAATGAAAAGAGTTAAGGCAAAGGGTATTAAAGTAATTGTGTACGAACCTCTTATAAAAGAAAAACAATTTTTTAATTCTGAAGTATACAAAGATCTAGATTTATTTAAAAAAGATGCTGATCTAATTCTTTGTAATAGAAGCCATCCCAACTTAAAAGATGTAAAAGATAAGATTTTTACTAGAGACTTGTTCAATCAAGATTAAGACAAAGATAATCAGTTTTCATTAATTTATGCAAAAAATACACGAATTATATAGCATTTTTGTATTTTAGTTTCAGATCAGATAGGTCTATACTGCCAAAGCTTATAATTATAAGGAGGAAACGATGACAAAAATTAAATCGTTGTTTATTTCTCTTCTACTAACTCTTGGTGTTTCTACAGCTATAGCTGGAAGTCACGGAAGCACACATGATTTAGTTAAAGAAAGAGGAAAATTAATGTGTGGTTCCAACACTGGATTAGCGGGCTTTGGTGCCCCTAACGATGCTGGTGTTTGGGAAGGCATTGACGTTGATGTATGTAGAGCTGTAGCAGCTGCTGTATTTGGTGATGCTTCTAAAGTTGAATACGTACCTACAACTTCAAAAGTACGTTTCACAGTTCTTCAATCTGGTGAGATTGATATGCTATCAAGAAACACTACTTGGACTTTATCAAGAGACGTTGACCTTGGTTTAGAATTTGTTGGTGTTAACTATTATGATGGTCAGGGCTTTATGGTAAGTAAAGACCTTGGAGTTTCAAGTGCAATGGAATTAGATGGAGCTTCAGTTTGTATCCAAGTTGGTACAACAACTGAAATGAACCTAGCTGATTTCTTTAAAGCTAATGGAATGTCTTACGAGTCAGTTCCAGTTGAAACTAACTCTGAAGCTGACGCTGCTTACCTTGCTGGTAGATGTGATATTTATACTACTGATGCATCAGGATTATATGCAAGTAGAGCTGGTTACCCAGACCCATCTGCACACGTTGTTTTACCAGAAATCATTTCAAAAGAGCCTTTAGGTCCTGCAGTTCGTCACGGTGATAGCGAGTGGGCAGATATTGTAAGATGGTCTTTGAATGCAATGATAATTGGTGAAGAGCTTGGTATTAATTCTGGTAATGTCGATGAAATGAAGGGTTCTAATAATCCAGAGGTTCTAAGACTATTAGGTGTTGATGCTGGTTACGGTGCAATGTTAGGTCTTTCTGATGATTGGGCTTATAATATATTAAGTCAAGTAGGTAACTACTCAGAAAGCTTTGAAAAACATATTGGTCCAAACACACCAATTAATATTCAAAGAGGCTTAAACGCATTATATAAAGATGGTGGTATTCTTTACGCACCTCCATTTAGATAGAAAAATATTGGGTATGGGCTATTTGCCCATACCCTCCTTGTCATAAGAAAATTTTAAAATTATGCAGACTAGTCTTATTAGAAAAATAGTTTTTGATGAAAAGTCTAGGTCGCTATTAATTCAAACGCTTGTAATAGGTCTTTTTGCTTTATTCATATATTTAATTGCTCAACAAACAGCATACAATTTAGAAAAAAGAGGTATAAGTTCAGGATTTGATTTTCTAAACATCTCAGCAGGCTATGATATCAGTATAAGATTAATCCCTTTTACAAGTGAAGATACTCATTTAAGAGCATATTTTGTAGGCTTACTCAATACTCTTATGATTGCAGTTTGTGGATGTATACTTGCTACGATACTGGGATTCCTAGTGGGTATTATCAGACTCTCCAGCAATTGGTTGTTTAGAAATATTGCATATGTTTACGTCGAGTTTACTAGAAACGTTCCTGTTCTTCTTCAAATAATTTTGTATTACAGTATTTTGTTGAGTTTACCAAAAATTAAACAGGCTTTTCCTATTTTTAATACATTTTATCTGAGTAACAGAGGATTATTCTCACCATCACCAATCTTTAAAGAGGGTTTTTCTATCGTATTTTACAGCTTCATAATCGCAATAATTTTTACTATCTTTTTAAAAAGATTTCTCAAGAGCAAACAAGAACAAACTGGAAATCAATATCCAATATTTTTTATAAACAGTGCTATCATAATTTTTACACCAATTTTATTTTATTACATTATGGGAATGCCTTTAGAGTTTGACCATCCTGTTTTGAAAGGATTTAACTTCAAAGGAGGTATGGTTATACGACCTGAATTTCTTGGTATGCTTTTTGGTTTGTCCATTTATACAGCAGCTTTTATTTCTGAAACAGTTAGATCTGGAATTATTTCTGTATCAAAAGGGCAAAGAGAGGCTTCACAAGCTTTGGGTCTTAAGAGTAGTTTTGTTATGAGATTGATAATTATTCCTCAAGCATTGAGAGTTATTATTCCACCTTTAACATCTCAATATTTAAACCTTACCAAAAACTCTTCACTTGGAATAGCAATAGGATATGCGGATTTGGTTCATGGATTTGGAGGTATTTCTTTAAATCAAACAGGAAGAGCCATAGAGATAATGCTAATAGTCATGTTAACTTATCTTTCAATAAGTTTGATAATTTCATTATCTATGAATATCTATAACAAATCAGTTCAATTTAAGGGTAACGCATGAGTGTGATTATTCAAAGTTTATCCAGAAATAAACTTTACAATTGGGTCTATAAAAATCTTTTTTCATCATGGGTAAATACGATTATGACAATCATTGCAGTAATATTTGTTTATGAAATTGGCACTTTTTTTTTAAATTGGGCTATTTTTAATGCAGATTTCAGAACTAATTTTCAAGGAGAACTCATAACAGATAGAACATTTTGTTCAAAAAATATCAGTCCTGGGGAGTACGGTGCTTGTTGGGCTATTATCTATGCAAGATGGGACCAATTCATGTACGGCCTTTATCCAATAGAGGAGACATGGAGAGTAAATATAACATACGCCCTTCTTCCATTAGCTATAATTGGAATACTCTTTGATAAGTTACCTTATAGAAAACTATTTATTTATTTCACCTTTCTTTTCCCATTTATAGCTTATTTCATGTTATACGGTGGTCCTGGATTAAGCACTGTCGGAACAAATAAATGGGGAGGTTTACTAGTAACACTTTTTTTAGGAGTTACTGGAATAGGTTTAGCATTTCCTTTAAGTATTCTTTTAGCTCTAGGAAGAAGGTCAAAAATGCCAATCATAAAATCATTGTGTGTTGTTTTTATTGAGTTCATTAGAGGAGTGCCCCTAATAACTCTTCTTTTTACAGCAAATGTTATGTTACCTCTTTTTTTACCAGATGGTGTAAACCCTGATAATTTATTAAGAGCCTTAGTTGCAGTCACGTTATTTCAATCAGCCTATATGGCTGAGGCAATAAGGGGTGGACTACAAGCCATACCAAAAGGACATATAGAGGCTGCTGACGCATTAGGTTTAACTTACTGGCAAACTACAAGAAAAATTATTTTACCCCAAGCATTAAAAATAGCTATTCCCCCAATTGTAAATACATGTATTGGGCTTTTTAAAGATACTTCGCTTGTATTGATAATTGGTTTATTTGATTTGCTTGGTATAGGTCGTGCGGCACTAGCTGACATGACATGGACGAAACTTTATTACGAGGTTTATGTTTTTATATCACTCGTATTTTTTATATTTTGCTTTGGTATGTCTCGCTATAGTCTATATTTAGAAAAGAAATTAAAAACAGATAATAGTTAAATATGGAACAAGTTATTCAATTAGAAAAAGTTAACAAATGGTTTGATGATTTTCATGTCCTAAAAGATATAGATTTGACTGTAACCAAAGGTCAAAAAATTGTTGTCTGTGGTCCAAGTGGATCTGGTAAATCTACAATGATCAGATGTATAAATAGATTAGAAGCTCACCAAAAGGGACACATAATAGTACATGGCACTGAGTTAACTAATGATCTTAAAAACATTGATATTATTAGGAAAAATGTTGGTATGGTCTTTCAGCAATTTAATCTTTTTCCTCACTTATCTGTTCTTGATAATATCTCACTTGCGCCTATCTGGGTTAAAAAGATGCCAAAAAAAGATGCTGAAGAAATAGCGATGTCTTATTTAGAAAAAGTCAAGATACCAGAACAAGCTAAAAAATTTCCAGGACAGTTATCTGGAGGTCAACAACAAAGAGTAGCTATAGCTAGATCTCTTGCTATGAACCCAGATATAATGTTGTTTGATGAGCCTACCTCTGCTCTTGATCCCGAAATGATCAAGGAAGTCTTAGACGTTATGATTCAACTTGCTGAAGAGGGGATGACAATGTTAGTTGTAACACATGAGATGGGTTTTGCTAAAACTGTTGCTGACCAAATGATATTTATGGACGAAGGAAGAATTGTAGAGCAGGCGACTCCAGATGAGTTCTTTAATAATCCTAAAAGTGATCGTACCAAACTATTCTTAAGTCAAATACTTAATCATTAAAAAATGAATGAAATTACAATGGCCCTAATATCGGGTTGGGTTGTATTTTATTTTGCTGTTTTTTTACCTGGCCCTAATACATTTTTTGTAGCGTCAGTTGGAATAAGTGGTCAGAAAAAACAAATATGGGGTGCTGCTGTTGGAACTGCAGTTGGCTCTTTTACTTGGTGCTTATTAGCTACTACAGGAATATCTTTTCTTATCTCTAATTTGATGGGTTGGGGGTTTATTTTATTAAAAATACTCGCAAGTCTTTATATGATTTACTTAGCATATCAAATTGGTAGTCAGTACTTTAGTTCTGAAAATCAACTTATTAAATTGTCAAATGAGAGAGATTTTTTTCACAGCATGAAAAAGGCAGTAATCGTTGCCTATACTAATCCTAAAGCTTTTGCTTTTTGGTCCGCTTTAGCAACTTTGCAATTTAGTGAAAATTTAACTTTTAGTATCGCTTTAATTTTTGCTACAGGTAGTTTTTTTATATCTGCCATGAATTATTCAATTATTGGCCATTTTTTTGGTATTAAAAAGTTTTCAAACTACTTCAATAGACCTAAAAATATTATCAATTTAATATTTGCTGGTCTTTTTATATTTGTTGCTATTGAAATTTGGGTATTGAGTTAGGCAAAAAGCCCTAAATAGGGCTTTTAAAATTTTCTTATAAATCTTCTATCTAACTCTTTTTGCCTTCTCTCAAGATCAATCATATCAATTGCTTGAGATAAATAGGCCTCTTCTTTGTTAGATTTTGTTTTTTGATTATTTTTTTCGTTGATAATTATATTTCTGATAGATTTAAATAAATTACTCATTATGCAGCCTCTTTCATGTTATTAGGAAAAGATTGATTTCTTTGATATTGGGAGTAAGCCCATTGCCAATCATTGCCATATTCAACTTTGCAAAAATTAATAATACTATCTTCTTTTTTACTTAAAAAAGACAACCAGAAATTCAAAGATCGCTCTGTAAATCCAAAAATTTTATTCATTTTGTATATTTCCTTTCATACATATATATAGGTCTAAAAAAATATTTTACTTATGCTAAATTCAGACGGCTGATGTCTTTTTATGAGACTACCGAAAAAATTTCATAAAGTATTTTAAATTTGTATGTAGTCAATATTGCAAAAAAAATGATAGGTTTGCTATATGGACTATAAAATTTTTGATGGTCATAACGATGTTTTATTTAGGCTATTTTTAAAGAAAAACTCAAACTCTCACCTTGATTTTATAGATGGAGATAATGAGGGCCATTTAGATCTTCCTAGAATGAATCAAGCTAATTTCAAAGGAGGTTTGTTTGCAATTTACGTCCCAACCCCAGAACATGCTATTTCTGACTCAGATAAATTAGTTAATTACAAAGATATGGAACAAGATGAATATTCATTACCATTACCAAGATCTGTTGATGTAAATGATGCTCTGCCTATTGTTTTAAATCAAATATCAATCCTTTCTAAAATTGAGAGAAACTCTGGCAACAAAGTTAAAATTTGCTTATCTAGTGAGGATTTAGAGACTTCTTTCAATGAGGACAAACATCAATTATCTGTTGTGATGCACATTGAAGGTGCTGAGTGCATAGATAAAAACTTTTACAATCTTGAAACTCTACATCGAGCTGGCCTTAGATCTGTCGGACCAGTTTGGTCAAGACCAACTATATTTGCAGAGGGTGTTCCCTTCGCATTTCCACAATCACCTGATATTGGCGAGGGTTTAACTGATATCGGAATAGAGTTAATAAAAAATTGTAATTCTCTAAAAATGTTAATTGATACATCTCACTTAAATGAAAAAGGATTTTGGGATATCGCTAAATACTCAACATCACCCTTAGTCGCAACTCATAGCAATGCTCATAAGATATGTCCACATACTAGAAATCTTACAAATAAGCAATTAGATGCGATCAAAGAAACGGAGGGTATGGTTGGGGTTAATTTTGCACCTGCTTTTTTGAGGAGAGATGGAAAAATGGTCTCTGACACAGAGCTACAAATAATTGTAGATCATTTTAAATACCTCATTGACTATCTTGGAGAAGACAAAGTAGGTTTTGGATCTGACTTTGATGGAGCTATGATGCCAAAAGATCTTAATAGTGTATTAGGAATGCAGAAATTAATTGAATTATTATCGAAGCAAAACTTTGATGAAAAACTAATGATGAAAATCACTCATCAAAACTGGATAAATCTTTTAAAAAGAGTATTAAATTAAGATCAAATTTATTGAAGTGAAACTTTAGTATCAAAAAAATTCTGATATAATTTTAATATGGGATTACATTTTGACTATAAATCAAAAGCTGGTGAAAGAGCTATGGAGAAAGAGCGAAAACGTCAAGAAAAGCTTGCCGCAAAGAAGGCTAAGAGAGAAGCTAAGAAAGAGGCAGAAGAATTAGCTGAATTAGAGCGTCTTACAAATCCAAATGCTCCACCTGAGGGAAATCAGGAACAATAATCTGATTAACTTCAATTATATGAATTTTTTCGATCTGTAGTATCGACTCAGACTTCCTTTAACTTATATTTTCTTTGATCCTCAGACATAGAATTAACTTGCTTCTCATACCAAACTTTAAATTCAGTTGATGTGTCCTTGTAAAGAATAACTTTTTTTCTAATAAGGAAAATACCAATATCACTCTCCGGAACACCAATGAAAGTTTGTCTTTCAGTATGCATAACTTTAATATTTTTTTGAAGTGGTTCATGCTCACATAAAAAATATCCGTAATGCTCCCCCCAAACATACCTAATGATAGGGGTTGTGGCCTCAACCATCATTTGTACATATTTATCTTCATTTTTAAGAAAATTTTCCATACCTGGTACAGGTTGATGAATTTGTGCAAAACTGAGACCAATTTTTTCTTTAGGCTCCCAAACAGAAGGGAAAGAAACATGTAAAGCAATAAGTTTATTAGATCTATGAAAAATAGCTATGTCTTCTTGGATAGCATAACCAAGTTCAATAAAATTATTAAAATTAAAAGCCTTTGAGGGATATTCACTTTTTAAAATATTACTCAACTTATTGCATATAATTTTATCTGTTTCTGCTGTGTAATAATCATCAAAAAAAATATTCTCCTTACATTTTTTTTTTAAATTTAAGTATCGATCTTGATGCTCATCAAATTCTATAATTGGTAAATCATTTATCTTTTTTATTCCAGGGGCTACAGAATAAATAGGTCCATATGGTTCCCAATCAATCATTTTGTAAAAAAAATCAATATACCAATTAAAGTGATAGCAATAATTATAAGCCTTTTAAATAGGTCTTCTGGTATCTTTTTGTGAACATAATAACCTATCCAAACACTTAACATTACTAAAAATGCTATTGGATAATATATTTTGACAATATTTAAATAACTCCCTCCAAGAAAAACAAAAAATAATGCTCTTAAGGAGTTAATAATAAAAAAATATCCAGCCATAGTAGACCGCAGCTCCTGTTTTGAAGAAAAACTATCTTTGTAACCCATCAATACAAAAGGTCCTCCAATGGTATAAATTCCTTGAATAAAACCACCTAAAATTACAAAAATATTTTTTAAAATTTGAGGAAATATTATATTTGGAAAAAATAGGTTAAAGCAACCATAGACAATTAAAATTAAGGCAAATATTTTAATTAAAACATCCGATGTAAAATAATTAATAAAATATGTTCCAATGAGAGCCCCGGGAATTGTGTAGATCAAAATTTTGATTAGGTGTTTTATAGAAACATATTTGTATGATTGAATTAAAACTGCCAAACCAGACGATAAGCCAACAATCATAGCTAATTTTAATAGGGAATTAAAATCAAAGAAAAATCCACTAAGTCCTAAAAAAATTATAGTTCCACCAAAACCAAAAATACTCTCAATTGCATAAGCAAAGCATGCTATTATTGCAATTATTGAAAAATTTGGCATCTAAATCTCTTTAACAATCTAGAATGTTTTATGTTAAAAGTAATCTATGTATTTAAAAATAATATTTTCTTTTATTATTTTATTATTTTTTAAAACAAATTTACTATATGCGCTTTCCCAAGATATCTCTTTAACAATAATGGTTCGGTCTACACTGGGTACAGAATACATACTTGCTAAAAGTATATGTAAAGTTTTGGATAGAGAGCTAGAAATATCCCATAGTTATGGAGGATCCAACACCTTAGAATGCGATACACGACTAGACGATAGTGTTGATGAAATCATAAAAAAAATTGAACAAAATCAATTTCAATATGCAATTATAAAAAAATCAGATTTATTTGAGCGACCTTCCAACTTATCTCTTCGTTCAATTTTAAATTTTCCTGCAGATAATGACTATGTCTTCATTTCAAATCAGAATGTGGATCCTAATGTTATAAAAGATATTAACTTTGGGATCATGAATCATTTGTTAGAGTTTCGCTATCTACACAATTCATTCTTTGAATTTTCAGAGAGTAATTTGATTGTTAAACAAAAGATCCCATTACATTTAGGAACCCTTAGATTTAGTGATGAGTGGAGTAATGGAAAAAGAAGAAGGTTTACAGAGGTAGACTGATCTTAACAAAACCGTCAGTTACTACATAAATAAATATTAAGGCGAAAAAAATTCCACCGACAAATACTTTCATGAATCAAACTTACTAAATAGATTTTAGGTGTAAAGTATATAAACTGTGCAAAATTGTCATGAATGAGTTTGTTTTTGGTTTTTCAACAGGTTTAAGTCTAATACTAGCAATAGGAGCACAGAATTTATTTGTAATAGAGCAGGGCATAAAAAAAAATAATATATTTTTAGTTACATCGATCTGCATACTAGGTGATTTTTTATTAATTTTTTTTGGGATTTTTCTATTTCATTTTATTAAAAATTTTATCAATGATCTAATCAATCTATTATTATCTGTATGTCTAGTACTCTTTCTCTTAAATTTTATATGGTTGAAATTAAAAACATTTAAATATGATATTGAATTTTCACAAACTCACTCACAAACATCAAAGTCAAAAATAACCTTACAAACTCTTGCTTTTACTTTCTTAAATCCTCATGTTTATTCAGATACCGTTTTTATTTTAGGGAATTTATCAAAAAATTTCCTATCTATTTCTGATAAGATCTTGTTTGGACTAGGTGCTAGTCTAGCATCTTTTATTTTCTTTTATTTTTTAGGATATGGTGCTCAGTCACTAAGAGCGTATTTTTTGAACAAAAAAATATGGAAATTAGTTAATATGATAATAATTTCTTATTTATTAATACTAACCTTATCGATCATTTTCACGGAAATAATCTAATTTTCAATTTTTATTTAATAGCTATCTAATCAGACGATTGTTAGTTGCATAGTTGTTATGCAATCATAACACGACTTTTTTTCCTGAAATCATATATATTTTATATAGGAGCAGTTCTTCAAAAGTTTCAAACAACTCCGTGTTGATATAGATTCTTAGTTATTCCCTCCTAGTTATAACGAACTGCTCCATTAATATAATGCCAAGCTTTACAACACTTTATCCAGCACTTTTGTTTCCAGCCATACCTTTGATGATGATATCATTTGGTAATAGATACACTTCTCTTGCTTCACTAATAAGAAAGATTCACGACTCAATAATTACAAATAGACCAACCAGTAAAGTGGTTCAACATCACCTGGATCAAATTAAAGTGCTTACAACCCGTCTTACATTGGTTAGATCAGTTCAAACCCTTTCTGGTATTAGCTTTTTGTTGAATTTATTATCTATTTTTCTGAGCTACATAAAGGTATACGACTTAGCCTTAAACTTTTTTGGTTTTGGTGTATTGGTATTTTCAATAGCAATAATGTTATTTATCTATGAAATTCAACTATCTACTAAAGCACTCAGCAAGCATTTAGAAGATCTAAAAGACCTAAGTTAACTCATTTAATGCAAGATTAGCTTTTTTTTTGAATAAATATCTCATATGAAAATATACAAATACAGAACCAAATAAGTTTGTAAAAAAAATAGCCCACCAAATTCCAACTAAACCTTTTTCAAGAGTTTCTGAAAAAAGATAAATTATAAATGGAGGTAAAAAGACTAATCTAATAAAAGTATAAAAAACGTTTATTGAGGGTTTTTTCAAACCTGATAGGACAGAGTCACATCTATCAATAATTTGATATATGAAAGCTAAAAATGCTGCCATAAATAAGTAACTACCTGCAATCATTACAACCTCACTGTCTCTTGAAAAAAAACTAGCAATACTCTCTCCTGCAAATATAAGTATTATTGCCCCAAATATCATGATTGTTAATGATAGTTTAAGTGAAATTAAAAAAGCTTCAAAAATTCTATCAAAATTTTTAGAACCAAAATTTTGTCCAACCATGCTCAATAAAGCACTACTAAACCCTATTGCTGGTAATAATATAATCTGCTCAATTCTTAAAGCTATACCATAAGCTGCACTAGCTGATGCACCATGACTTGTAACAAACTTCTGCATTATGAAGAAACCAATTGCAATCATTAACATGTTTAAGCTCGATGGAATTGATTGTTTTAAAATTCTTATAACAAATTTAAATTCTAGTCTTATATATTGGTAACTGAAATATTTAAATAATGGGCTCCGAATTGCATAATAACTTAAATAGAAAAAATGAAATAATTGAGATATGACAGTTGCAAGAGCTATTCCTAGAGTTCCTAAAGCAGGGACAGGTCCATAACCCAAAGATAAAAAAGGACTAAATATTAAATTAATAAAAAAACTGATAATTAATGCATTTCTATTTTTTTTTGTATCTCCTTGAGCGTATAAAAGAGAATTGACCACAAAAGATACGATAAAGATAGGGGCACCAATTGAGAGTACCTTTATATATTTTAGACCATTATTTAGAAAAATACCTTCTGCTCCAAAATATAAAAATACCGGCTTTGATAATAAATACGTTGCCAATCCAATAGCTATAGATATTAATAAAGTTATCAATAGGGCTTGAATATGGATTTTCATTGCTTCATTTAACTTTTTTTTACCTATAGCTATTGAAACAAGTGCAGTTGCACCTTGTCCAAAACCCACAGCAAATGCTAATAAAATGAAATATAATGGATATGAAATTGATAAACCTGCTATAGCCTCAGTGCTTATGAGACCAGCGTAAAAAGTATCGACAACATTATAGAGCGTGTAAAACAAAAGACCTGTCCCAGCTGGAACAGCCATGCCAATTAATTGTTTCTTAATATCCCCTTGAGTAAGATCCATAAATTTAAAAAGGTCTTACAACTGCTAGTATAACAATTAAAATTAAAAGAACTGTAGGTACTTCATTAATAATTCTGAGATATTTTGAGGTATATTCACGATAATTACTCTCTAAGCTCTTTCTTATTTTTCCCAAATACATATGAAAGGCAGAGAGTAAAACAACTAAAATAATTTTTAAGAAAAGCCATAACTCAAAACCTACGTAGTGAATTAAAGCTAAGCCAAACACCCAAGTTAATATCATCGCTGGGTTCATTATAATTTTGAGCAATTTATATTCCATTTTTTGAAACACACTACTCATTTCAGAATTAGTAATATTTTCTACATGATAAACAAAAAGTCTTGGTAAATAAAATAAACCTGCAAACCATGAAACAAAAGATATTATGTGTAAGATTTTTAATAACTCATACATTTTATTACCATTTAGCTTCGGGGGGCATGGACATTAATATAGCATCTATATTACCGCCTGTTTTTAGCCCGAATAAGGTACCTCTATCATAAAGTAAATTAAATTCAACGTAGCGAGACCTTTTTTTTGAGAGAGCATCTAAGTCAATTTGATTAAATTCTAAATTTTTCTTTCTACTAGAGTTTTCAATTACAAAATTTATAAAAAACTGACCAACATCTTTTATAAATGAGAAATCCTTTTCAAAATCTGTATTAATATAATCGAAAAAAATTCCTCCAATGCCTCGACTTTCACTTCTATGTTTTAAATAAAAGTACTCATCACATTGTTTTTTGAATTTTTCATAGTAATTTGGATTATGTTGAGCACATGTTCTTTGAAGACCTTGATGAAAATTATCAGTTTCAATTTTTTCTGGAATCGCTGGAGTTAAATCACAACCACCACCAAACCATTGTTTTCCTTTTGTTGTAATATACCTAGTATTAAAATGAGCTGCAGCAATTTTAGGGTTCTTCATGTGAGCAACCACTGAGATCCCACTAGCCCAAAAACTTGGATCTCCTTCTGTTCCCGGCATTGATCCCCTAAATTCCTCACTAAATTCACCATGTACTGTTGATATATTTACACCTACTTTTTCAAATATTTCTCCTTTAAGTAATGACATCAATCCTCCACCTCCGCCAGGTCGCTGCCATTCTTTTTCCTCAAATTCAGACCCATCAAGTTTTTGTATTGACCCAACCATCTGATTTCGAAGCTCTCGAAACCACTTTTCTGCATTAATTTGTTGATTTTTTATTTGATCACTCATACCCACCCATGTAATTCGTTTTCTAACAACGAAGTGAGTAGGAGTATATGATCTTCTCGATCATTTAGACAAGGAATATATCCAAATTCCTTTCCACCATTTTCTATAAATATTTCTCTATTTTCTTCATTAAGCTCTTCTATAGTTTCGAGACAGTCTGAGGAAAAAGCTGGACTAATAACATGAATATGGTCTGTGCCATTTTTTGCCAAGCTCTCAATTGTTTTATCTGTGTATGGTTGAAGCCACTCTGCTGGTCCAAATCTAGATTGGAATGTTGTCATATAATTTTCTTCTGGTAAACCCATGGCCTCAGCTACTAATCTAGTGGTTTTTCTGCAAAAACAATGATACGGGTCACCTTTATCTAAATATTTTTTTGGTACACCATGATAGCTAAATAAGATTTTTTTAGGTTTATCGTTTTTAGTCCAGAACTCTTCAATGCTATTTTTAAGAGCTTTAATGTACAGTTCATGTTCGTAGTAGCCTCCGATGAAACGAAGAGAAGGTACCCAACGCCAATTTTGTAATTCCTCTGCAACTGCATCAAATGTTGATCCTGTTGTGGCTGCACAATATTGAGGATATAAAGGTAGTACAATTATACGATCACAATTTTGATTGCGTAAGTTATTTAAACCTTTAGAAATACTTGGATTACCGTAGCGCATTCCAATATCAAATACTATATTTTCATATTTCTTACTAATTACATTTTTAATTTTATTTAACTGTGACTTAGTGTGATAAAGAAGAGGAGAGCCATTTTCAGTCCAAACAGATTTATAATTTTTAGCAGACTTTGCAGGTCGAGTATTTAAAACTATACCGTTAAGTATAGGCCACCAAATAGCTTTTGGTGTTTCTATAACACGTTGATCTGAAAGAAATTGTTTAAGGTAAGTTTTTAAAGAGGATTTAGTTGGTTCATCTGGTGTTCCCAAATTTGTAATCAGAATACCTGTCTTCAATCCAGATCCATGAACATAGAGTTTATTACCTTTAAAAGAAGCCATTGAAAAACATTACGATTTTTGTGATAACTTAGTTCTTATCTTTTCTACAAATAGGTGAACATTAGCCTCAGGTGTTGTTTTTTTTACACCATGATCTAGGCTAGCTATCCAACCTGACCTGTGAGACACATCAATTTGCATACACTTTTCTAAATATTCATCCATGATATTAGAAAAAGCTTTTGAATCTTCCATAGCTAGTAAATTATTAGAAAAATTTCCTTGTAAAGATAAATGTGTTTTTGGTAATTCACTAAATATTTCCAAATTGGATCCAAGCACTGTTAGTTTTAAATTTTCTAATCTTTGCAATTGATTTAATTTACTTTGAGAAATTCTTTTTGTGAAATAACCAATTTTATTGGGATAACTATCTACAATCTTTTTTATAAACGGAATTACTAATTTATCAAATTCTTCGTCATTAAGATTATTTGCTTCTGTATCAAAAATCATTAATAGATCTATGTCACTTTGAAACTGAATTTGGATATTTTTATTTATTAACTCTTCTAAGATTGGTAAAGTTTGTTGAAATAATTTTTCTGATACAGGATTATTTCTGATTGCAAAATGGTATAAAGTAAAAGGCCCCCCAGTAAAACCAATTAAGGACTTATCATTTGGCAATTCATTTCTAATAAGATTGAGTGATTTGCTTTGAAATTCCATAAAACTCTCAAATTCATCAATATTAAACTCTGATATCATTTTAGAATTTAAATTTCTTTCAAAAATAGGGCCGGGTTTAAATTTCAAGCCCATCCCTAAATAATCTAAAGGAAAAAGTATATCGCTGAATAGTATTGCAGCATCAAAGTCAAACTCAGTTATAGGTCCTAGAGTCACTTCACAAGCAAGCTCAGGCTCTTTGCATAATTGCTCAAAAGAATATTTTTCTTTTAAAGTTCTATAATGCTTATGGTATCGACCAGCTTGTCTCATCAGCCAAATAGGGGGTACTTTTTGCTCTTCTTTATTTAAAGCATTGTGAAATTTTTTATTATAAGTATTTTGCAATATCTCTTGCTCCATAAGTAATAATAAAATCTGACTGTGCTCTTTTGAAGACCACCAAAGACTCTCTTAGTAAATCAATATAGTTGCCAAAATTAGCTTTACTAAGCATCTGCAAACTAGCAAATTCACCACTTACTTGGAACGCCCCGGTAGGAAGTAGTGTTTCTTTTTTTATATCTTTAATTAAATCAATTGATGTCATTCCAGGTTTAACCATTAAATAATTTGCACCTTGTGCAGCATTATTAATAGAACTATTGATTGCTTTTTTTTTGTCTGCAACCGGCAACTGGTATGATGATCGATCAAAACCTTTAGGTGATGATTTTGCTACATCTCTAAACGGACCGTAAAAATGACTTTTAAATTTTGTTGAGTAACTCATAATCTGCGAATTAGAAAATCCATTCTGTGTAAAGATCTTTCTCAAGTATTTTGTTGTGTTTTTCATCATATCACTTGGAGCTATTATATCTGCTCCTGCCTCAAGATATGTATTTGCCGCTAATCCTAAGGAGTAATGAGTTTTAATAAGATCGATAGATTTTTGATGAGTAATTCCACAATGTCCGTCATGTGTAATAGAACACAGGCACGTATCTATGAGCAATACTATATCTTTGCCAAAAGATTTTTTAATTTTTCTAATGACCTCGTAGTGAAAGCTAAAATCTTCAGGATTTTTTTGTTTTTGAAGAGGAACAATAAATAAAAGAATGTTATTTATACCCCTTTTAAGATCTTTCTCAATTGCCTTAATGACAGCAGAAGATGACCAACTTCTATTATCACCTAATCCTTTAATTTTTTTTGAGTCATTAACTTTCTGGTCTACAAAAAAAGGCTGTATCAACATTTTCTTTTTAATCGAATTTGATCGATCTATAGGGAAATAATTTTTAATCATTTAAGTTCAAATTTTTTAAAATCTTCATATGTAAGATATATGTTTAATTGATTTTTAGGAATAAATTTAGAAATTTGAATATAAGTTTGTCCAGGACCGCATGCATTACGTTTATTCATTATTTCTGGCCTGAGCTGTATAGCCATCTTGAAAGCAGAAAAGCTCATCCAATAAAAGCTCTCAGCAATAAATAAATTATCAATCGTAGTATCGTTAATAAGAGGGGTTAGACTGTAATGAGATATTATAGGAAATTTACTTTTTAAATTATTTTCCTTGTATGTGAGTTTGTAAGTACAGTTCTGATTGCCTTTGTAAACGTTTTCAATTTCACGGTAATTTTCTCCAAAACCATCCAGAGATGAATTTACAAGAATACCTTTTTTATTTATTTTTTTCCAAGAAGTGACACCAGAAGTAATAAGATTTGATACAGTCTTTAAAGTCCCAAATTCTTTAAAGTCTGCTCTAGTTGCTAGAATATTTTTATTTTTAAGAGTTTTGCTAAATTTATGCAAATCTCTCCTGAACATCTGATATTTAGAGATGTTTGAAGGAAATATATTTTTCACTTTTCTTACACGCTTACTATTGAGATATTTTTTTTCATAAAAATATTTTTTTATTTGAGTGTCCTTACCTCGAGCAAATAGAATTTTTTCATTTAAAACATTTTCAATTGTTACCCCTATGTCTAGATTGCAACCCCCTCCCCACTTAAATAAATATTTTCTCTCCTTGTAACAATCTTCAGAAGTGGGCATATGATTAATTTTTTCTAAAATTTTTTTAATTTTTTCATCATCATTCCTGAATTCTAAAGCAATACATCCCTGAGCTGCGGCGCTTGGAAATTCAGAAATTGGTAAAATAACCTTTTCAAACATTTCAAAATTAAATCTAAAATTTTTATATTCTTTCTTGTCAATTTTTTGGCCGTATTTCAAAATTCTGTCTATAGCAGCTTTTGCTATAAATAATCCATCCTCCTTAGAGGAATTTAAAACATTTTCTAATCTTGAAGGAACATTACCTCTAATTTGAATTGATTTTAATTCCTGAAATGGAAGGAATTCCTTTAATTTTTTTAAATAATATTTTCTTCTTGGTGAGGAAGTTCCTATTACTAATTTTTTTTTATTTAATGATGATCTTTTTATTAGAATAATATCTCTTGGATCATCTCTTTTAAGACAAACAAAAGAAGTTTTATTGAGATTTTTAACAGGCAGGTCTTTGTATGAATGAACTACAACATCTGCCTCTTTTAAAACTAATTTCTTTGATAGAGAATTTGTAAATATTCCAAAACCATGCTGCTCCCAAGCCTTTGCTGAAAGATCCTTATCACCTAAACTAGATGAGTAGTGAATATCGATTAGATTTTTTTTAATCTTATTGATTTCTATTTTTGCTATATGTGTTTGAATTTTAGCTAGAAAACTTTTTCTTGATAATAGAACTATTTTTTTCATATCATATGATGACATTAAGAAATAACAAATAATCAACCTTAATACAATTTAAGCGAGACTTAATGGTCAATATGTACTTAAGTAAAAATATGTTATAGCTAGTCATTATTCAAAAGATGAGCCAGAAATCAGTTTTAATTGTTGGTGCAGGATCAGGTCTAAGTGCCTCATTAGCTAGAGTCTTTCATTCAAAAGGTATGAAAATTGCTCTAGCTGCAAGAAATATTGAAAAACTTAGCTCTTTAAAACAAGAGACTGATGCTTTGGTTTTTAAGTGTGACTCAACTGAAAATAAAAATGTGCATGATTTATTCTCACAAACTGACTCAACTATTGGTACCCCAGAAATCGTTATATACAATCCATCTCTTAGAATAGTTAAACCTTTTGTAGAATATGACCCAGACGAGATGCTACAATCAATAAAAGTAAATAGCTACGGGGCATTCTTAGTAGCGCATGAATCAGCAAAAAGAATGATTAAATCAGGACAAGGAAATATTTTTTTTACAGGCTCGTCTGCAAGCATTAAAGGATTTGCTAAATCTGCATCTTTTGCAATTGGCAAGTTTGGACTAAGAGGCTTAGCTCAATCATTGGCTAGGGAATTACACCCACATAATATACATATTGGTCATTTTGTGATTGATGGAGGAATTGGCAGAGAGCCAATTGGAAATTATCAAATGATACACCCTGATGAAATTGCAAAACAATACTTTAACTTTTACCAACAAGATAAAAAAGCCTGGTCTTGGGAAATTGAAATTAGAACTAATACTGAAAAATTTTAGAAGAATACTTTGGAAATAGGTATAGACAGTTTTGCTGATAAAAGAGAAGGATCAGATAGTGTTAAAGCGATAAATAATGTCATTGATAGAATTATTTTTGCTGATGAGGTTGGTTTAAATTCATTTGGAATAGGCGAGCACCATCGAAAAGAATTTTTAGACTCTGCTCCATTCATGATTTTATCTGCAGCTGCTGCAAAAACAAAAAAAATAAAGTTGATAAGCGCAGTAACTGTTCTAAGTGCAGCAGATCCTGTTCGTGTATTTCAAAATTTATCTACTCTTGACTTAATATCCGGTGGTAGAGCAGAAATGGTTGCAGGTAGAGGTTCATTTTCTGAAGCATTTCCTCTATTTGGTTTAGATTTTAAAGATTATGATGATTTATTTATTGAAAAACTTAATTTGCTTCTGAATATAAGAGAAAACGAATTTGTTAGTTGGTCTGGTAAATTTAGACCCCCAATAAATAATTTACCTGTTTACCCAAGACCTATTCAAAATCCAGTACCAATCTGGTTAGGTGTTGGTGGGACCCCTCAATCTTTTGCAAGAGCCGGATCAATGGGCTTGCCTTTAATGATTGCAATTATCGGTGGTAATACTCACCGTTTCAAACCTTTGGTAGATATTTATAGGCAAGCTGGTAAAGAAGCTGGACATCCTCCTGAAAAACTTTCTGTGGGACTTCATTCATTAGGCTATGTTGCAAATAGTAAGGATGAGGCAATTAATTTGTATTATGAGGGTTACTATAAAATGTTTACAAAAATTGGAAAAGAAAGAGGCTGGGGCCCTGTCACTAGAGATCAATTTGATAATCAGATAGGTCCATTAGGTGCAATAGTCTTAGGAGATCCTGATCAAGTAGCTAAAAAAATTATTAGACATAGTGAAGCTCTTGGAGGAATTGATAGATTCCAATTTCAAATGGATATTGCTGATATTACTCATGAAAATTTAATTAAATCCATTGAACTTATTGGCAAAGAGGTAATTCCTAAGATAAATAGGACAAAAAGCCCCTAAATATAAGCTTTATGCGTCTTTATTGCAGTATCTTTTAGAATAGTAAAAAATACATTAATATTTGTGAAAAGTCATAATTGGAAGTCTAACTATTTAAGCACCCTTCAATCTGAAATTGATAAAATTAAAGACGAAGGTCATTACAGAGTATTTAATAATATTGAGAGAAAAGCTGGACAATTTCCTAAAGCCACAAGACACAGTGGCAATGGCCAAACAGAAGAAATAGATGTTTGGTGCTCAAATGATTACTTGGGTATGAGTCAAAATAAAAATGTTATCTCCGCAATGCAGTCTGCTGCAGAAAAGCTGGGCGCAGGCAGCGGCGGGACAAGAAACATATCAGGCACAACAAATTTTCATATACAGTTAGAAAAAGAAATTGCACTTTTACATAAAAAGGAGAGAGCTTTAGCATTTAATTCTGGCTATAGTGCCAATGAATCAGCTCTTAAGTCAATTATCTCAGCTTTTGATAATTGTTTAGTTTTAAGTGATGAACTCAATCACGCTTCTCTTATAGAAGGTATTCGAACTAGTAAAAAAGAAAAAGCAATTTATAGACATAACGATGTAAAACACCTTAAAGATATTTTGAAAGGTGTTGATTTTATTCGACCTAAAATTATTGTTTTAGAATCTGTCTACTCCATGGAAGCTGATTTTGCACCACTAGAGGATATCATTCAAGTTGCTCAAGATAATGGAGCACTAATTTATTTGGATGAAGTCCATGCTGTGGGTTTATACGGTCCCAATGCAGCAGGTGTTGCTGATCAAAGAGGCTTAGCCGAACATATTGATATAATCAATGGTACCTTAGCAAAGGCTTTTGGGCTAGCAGGCGGATATATAGCTTCGACTGAGACCATAATTGATTTTGTCAGAAGTTTCTCAAAAGGATTTATTTTTACAACTTCTATGTGCCCTGCAGTTGCTGCTGGAAGTTTAGAAAGCATTAGACAAGTAAAGAAAAGTAATGAAATTCGATCTACATTTTTTGAGAATGTTGATTTCGTTAAAAAAGAGCTTCGATCCGCAGGAATACCTTTTTTAGACTCAGGTTCTCATATAATACCTGTCTTAATTGGAGATAGTAAATTGTGTAAAGAAATTAGCGATTTTCTTTTAAACGAACACCAAGTTTACGTTCAACCAATAAATTATCCTACTGTTCCTAAAGGAACTGAAAGAATTCGAATAACCCCAACTCCATGTCACGACCCAGAGTCCACTGAAAAATTTGTGGATGCTTTAAAAGACGCTTGGTTCAAATTTATGCCTCAGTTATCCAAATTTGAAAATCAATTTACTAATAAAATCAAAGCTGTTTAAACACCATATTTGATCAACTTTTATATATGTTATAAAACATAATAATGCGAGTAATAGCATTTTATAGCTTTTTTGATATTTCCAATCCTAAAAAATTAAAAGAAGAAATAAATTTATTCTTTCTTTTGAAAAAAATAAAAGGATCAATTCTAGTGAGCAAAGAAGGGCTCAATGGAACAATTACTGTTACTCAAAAAAAAGAAAAAAATACAATTAATTATTTAATCTCATTGGGTGTTTTAAATGAAAATATCAAAATATCTAATTATAGTGGCCAGAGAATATTTAAGGAATTTAAGATAAAACTTAAAAATGAAATTGTAACTTCTGATTTTGGATTAAATATTTCTGAGATTAAACAAAGTAAATTCATTCAACCAAATGATTGGGATAAATTTATTAATAAAAAAGATGTAAAGATTATTGATACAAGAAATAATTATGAGTATAAAATTGGACATTTTAAAAATGCCATAAATCCTAAAATCGACACATTTAAAGAGTTTAATGAATTTATAAAAACAAATAAGGACCAATTTCAAAATAAAAAAGTAGCTATCTATTGTACGGGAGGGATTAGATGTGAAAAAGCTGGTCCTTTAATGGAAAGATATGGAATAGATACTTACCAACTTAAAGGAGGTATTTTAAAATATTTTGAACAAACTAATTCAAAATTATGGAATGGAGAATGTTTTGTTTTTGATTATCGAGTTTCACTGAACAAAAAACTTTCAAAAGGAACAAGTAAGCTTTGTTATGGCTGTAATACGCCTTTGACAATTAAAGAGACAAAATCACCAAAATATGAAAAAGGATTTACTTGCCCTGTTTGCTTTGACAATATGACAGAAAAAAAGAGACGTTCTCTCAAAGACAAGCGAGAACATTGGAAAAAAGTCTTTTAATTTTTCTAATATCAATCTTGACCAAATTTAAAATTAGTTTATTTTACGCCAATGGCTAAAAAGTCCACTTATCAGTTAAAACAGTTGATACCCGAAGAAAAACCAGAAACTGGTACAAAATATATTGTGCGTAAGCCTACAAAGGGTTTAAAAGTTTCTGACAAACTTCGTCAAAGAAAGTATGACCCTGTCTTGAAACAACATGTTTGGTTTGTCGAAAAGAAAATGCCTCCTCATAGTAAATAATTTTGTTATTCTCTTACTATCGAACATAGAACTTTATACTGGCTGAGAAGAGACTTTAGGATCACAGACAATCCATGCCTTGAATTTATTTCAAACCAAAAATCTGAGGCCCTACTAGTATATATATATGATGACATAGAAAAAAAAGCTACTGGAGATGCTGGGCACTGGTGGCTTGAAAAGACTCTTAGATTACATGCTAAAAAATTAGAGCAGATCTTCAATGTAAAGTTAATAGTACTTAACGGAGAGGCAAAAAAAAATATCTCTGATTTAGTTAAAAAATATAAAATTACATCTTTAATTTGGAATAGACTTTATTCTCAACAATCTATTAGACGAGATACTGAAATTAAAAAATTTTTTAAAGAGAGTAGTATTCAAGTTGACACTTTTAATTCACATTTATTAAATGAGCCTTGGGAAGTACAAAACAATTCAGGGCAATATTTTAAAGTCTTCACACCTTTCTGGAGAGCAGCTTATAAAGTTTATTTAAATAAGAAATTTAGTTATGAAAAAAAAATATTTATAAAACCTTTAAAACACAATCTAAAAACTGATCTTAGCTTTTTTTATAACAAAAATTGGTACGAGAAGTTTGATAAGCACTGGAGTCCAGGAGAAGATGCAGCTTTAAAAAAAATTGATACTTACATCTCATCTGATATTGATAAATATGAGGTAAATAGAAATAGACCAGACTTTGATCAAACTTCGAGAATATCACCTCATTTAAGATTTGGAGAAATCTCTCCACGTGTAATAATAGAAAAGATCCAAGACTCAAAAAAAATGAATAATTCAATAAATACTTATCTTTCAGAGATTGGTTGGAGAGAGTTCTCTTATTCTTTATTGTATTACTCGGAAGATTTATCCAATAAACCCATAAATCCAAAATTTAAAAAATTTCCATGGAGAAACAGTAAAAAGGATTTTACTATTTGGACTAAGGGAGAAACAGGTATTCCACTAGTCGACGCTGCGATGAAACAAATTTATGAAGAAGGTTGGATGCACAATAGACTAAGAATGGTAGTAGGGAGTTTTTTAGTTAAAAATTTGTTGTTAAACTGGACATTGGGTGAAAATTACTTTCATAAAAGTTTATTAGATTATGATGAGGCTAGTAATGCTGCTGGATGGCAATGGATTGCAGGTTGTGGGGCAGATGCTTCGCCATATTTTCGAGTATTTAACCCAGTGCTTCAATCTGAAAAGTTTGATCCTCAGGCTCAGTTTATTCTCAAATATATTCCTCAATTAAAAATTTTTAATTCTACAAAGACAATATTTGAGCCGTATTTAGACGAAAATTTATTAAAAAATTTAATCAAAGATAAAAAATATTTTAAACCTATTGTAGATCTAAAAGACTCTCGAAACAGAGCTCTTGAGGCTTACCAACAAACTAAATCATAATTTGAAACAAAAAGTAGCTATAATTGGATCGGGTATAGCAGGGCTATCATCAGCATATTTTTTACAAGATAAATTTGATGTCACACTTTTTGAAAAAAATGATTATTTAGGGGGTCACGCTAATACAAGAGAAGTTAAAGATAATTCTGGAAATACTATCTCCATAGATACAGGTTTTATTGTTTATAATGAGTTAACATATCCAAATTTAACTAAATTTTTTGATTGTCTAAATGTTGAAACAGTAAATAGCAATATGTCTTTTAGTTTCTTTAATGAGGAAAGCAACTTTGAATATGGAGGGGGAAGCTTAAGTGCATTGTTTGCGGACAGTAAAAATTTTTATAATTTAAAATTTTATAAAATGCTTAAAGACATAATTATTTTCTATAAAACTTTTCAAAAGAAAAATATAGTTTCAGATATTTCTATTAGAAATTTTCTTAAAACAAAAAATTACTCTGATGAATTTATTAATTTTCATTTACTTCCTTTAATATCAAGTATTTGGTCAACTCCTGATCAGGACTCTCTTAATCAACCACTAAAAAGTATTATTAATTTTTTTCAAAATCATAAACTATTTAATTTTATTAATAGACCACAATGGAAGACTATAAAAAATGGATCTAAGCAATATATTAAATCTCTTATCAGATCTTCAAAATTTACTATAAAAAAATCTTGTAGGATTCAAAAAATCTCAAGGACTAATAATGTTGAAATTTTTTTTGAAGGAAAAAAATCTATTTTTGATATTGTAATATTTGCTTGTCCCCCAAACCATTTTTTTCCTCTTTTAGACAAAATTCATCAAAAAGAGTATGAGATTTTGAAAGAATTTAATTTCCAAAAAAATTTAGCTCAATTGCATCAAAATACCTCTTTAATGCCTACTCACTTAAAAGCTTGGTCAAGTTGGAATTTTCATACCAATATGAATAATAAATGCACACTTAGTTATTGGATGAATAAACTACAACCTCTTAATACAGGAGATAATTTTTTTGTTTCATTAAATCAGGAACAAAAAGACAACCATTATCAGACACTTTATGAACATCCAATATTTTCACAAAAAACTTTAAATGCCCAAAAAAATATTTCATACATACAAGGCCATGATAAATCATACTATGTCGGCAGTTATCTAGGTTATGGGTTTCACGAAGATGGTATTCAATCAGCTATAAAAGTTTGTAACAAGTTAGGTATTGATCTAAAGGGGTTTAATAATGCAGATACATCAAGAGTACAGTGGAATTAGTTTCTTCTCATAGTCTTGGAACTGGTAAAATTGTTCATAAAAGAACAAGAGATACTAAAAACTTTTTTCAATATAATGCACCTTACTTAAGTATTAATCTTAGCAATACCTCAAAGATACATCCTTTTATATCACTCAATAAATTAAATTTTTTTTCTATATTTTACAAACAACATGGATTCAGAGATAAAAAAAAGAATTTATACGATTTTGCAAAAAATATTGCAGACAAGCACAATATTATTTTTAATAATGTTCAATTTATATGTATTCCCTCAATAATTGGCTATTCTTTTAATCCAATTAGCTTTTATTTATATCTTGATGATCAAAACAAAGTGAAATCAATTATTTATGAAGTAAAAAATACCTTTGGAGATCAAGTCCACTACTTATCTATAGATAAATTTAAAGATAAAGAGTTTAAAAAAAATATGTATGTGTCACCTTTTATTGAGATGGACTGTATTTATAAAATTTCATCAAAAAATAAATCTAAAAACCATTTTTTTTGTAATATTAATCAATTTAATCTTAAAAATGAGCAAATATTTTATGCTTCAATAGATCTTAATTTAAAAGAAATAACGTTCTTAAATTGTATTTTATTTTTTATTTTGAATATTTTTGGGAGTGTAAAAACGATCACCTTAATTCATTATCAAGCTATCAAGCTTTTACTAAAAAAAAGTAAATTCTTTAAATATTCCAATAGAATAAAAGATAATCTATACTTAGATTAGAAAAGATTATTAAAAATTGTTTATTGATAAATATATACATAAAGTTTGCTCTAAAATAAGGCATGGATCCTTGAGCTTAGACGTAAAGGGAAAACCTTATGAATTTCATGGTGATTTAGAGGGTCCATCAGTGCATTTAACAATTAATCACTTTTCCATGATATGGGATTTATATTTTCGTGGATCAGTTGGATTAGGAGAGGCTTACATAAAAAAGAAATTTGAAGCAGATGATTTAAGTAAATTTTTGGAATTTGGAGCTTTAAATGAAAAAGCTTTTGGTGGTGAAATGAGTGGATCTAAATTTTATAGACTCTTATCTAAAAAATATATGAATCAAACAAAAAATTCTTTATTTCAAAGTAAAAAAAATATTCACGCACATTATGACCTTGGTAATGATTTTTACTTGGAGTGGCTTGACGATACCTTAACATATTCCTCAGGTTTTTTTAAAACAGGATCTGAAACATTATCTGAGGCACAAAAAAATAAATTTGAAAGTCTTATTAAAGGTAATGAGCCCAAACCCGGCGATCATGTTTTAGAAATAGGATCTGGGTGGGGAAGTTTTGCTTTTTATCTTATTTCAAAATATCCAGATATAAAAATTGATACTCTAACTATTTCAAAAGAACAATACGAATTTGTGAATTCAAAAATTAAAGAATACCATTTACAAAATAAGTTAAATGTCATTTATAAAGATTACAGGGAGCATAGAGGGAAATATTCTAGAATATACTCCATCGAAATGTTTGAGGCAGTTGGAATTCAATATTGGCAAACCTATTTTGAAAAAGTAAAAGATTTATTAAAACCATCAGGTGTTTTTTCAATGCAAACCATTGTAATTTTTGAAGATTTTTTTGATAGATACACTAAAAAAATTGATTTTATTCAGAAATATATATTTCCTGGTGGAATGTTGCCCTCAGTGAAAGCTCTTGAGAAAATAGCTACCCAAAAAAAATTTAATTTTCAAATAAAAAATCAAATGGCTGATAGTTATTATCAAACACTTGAAATGTGGAGAAATAACTTTAATAACAAATGGGATAAAATAAAAAATTTAGGTTACTCTGAAGATTTTAAAAGAATGTGGAATTTTTACTTATCATACTGTTCAGGAGGTTTTAAGGCAAAAACAATTGATGTCTATCAAATAGATTTTACCAATAAGTAAAATACTTATGATTAACATCTACTTTCATAAAAGACCGTATGGATTGTGTGTATGAGAAATGTATTAATAGCCAGTATTTTAACAATATTTCTAAGCGGATGTAATAATATGAAACTTGAAAATTTTGCCGATAAGCAACCCACACTCAAAATAGAAGAATACTTTTTAGGTAAAACAACAGCCAGTGGCCTTTTCATTGATAGACTTGGAAAGGTAAGACGACAATTTACTGTTGAAATGGAGGGTATTCAACAAGGGGATATCTTTATTCTTAATGAGACTTTTCTTTATGACGATGGTGAAGAAGAATTTAGAAGATGGGATATTAAAAAGACTGGTGAAAAAACCTATGAGGGCACCTCTGAGGATATCAAAGGTATAGCTCTGGGTGAGAGATCTGGTAACGCAATAAACTGGCACTATACTTTAAAGCTTAAATATGGGGACGGCATAATGAACGTTAAGTTTGATGATTGGTTAATTATGCAAGATGATAAAAACGTTTTTAATAAAGCTACAATGAAAAAGTTTGGGATTAGGTTAGGAGATGTTTATTTATTTTTTACGAAGCAGTAGTAGACTGTAATTTTTCAGCTTTTTCTTTTGCTTTTCTCTCACGCTCAGCTTTACGCTGACCTTTTTCAACTAACGCTTCTAGCTCTTCATAGGTACATAGACCAAGATCAGTAGGGTTTCTAAATTCTGTAATTGGTTGAGATTGGTTGCCAGCTCTTATATTAGCAACTGTTGGTTTGGTAGAACTTGTAAGTTTAGCAATTTGGGTATCAGTTAATATTTTACCATACTCTCGAATTAGCCAAGCAATAGCCTTGGGCCTTTCTTGTCTCACTGATAATGGAAGATATTTTTTTGTTTTGACACTAAATTGAATTGACTCAGATTTTTTATTTTGCAGTTGTAACTCTTGTGAGTGATCGACTTCACATCGTTTAATTTCATCCATCGTAAGTTGACCACTTGCAATAGGATTTAATCCCTGCATACGGTATGCATCTTCACCATCTGCAATGCTTTGTACTTCTAGTTCATGGAGCTGACAAAATTGAGATATTTGAGGGAAACTTAAAGCTGTGTTATCAACTAACCAAACGGCTGTTGCAAGGGGCATTAAAGGTTTATTGTCAGACATAATTTTTTAAATTTAAATATTAAATGACTTATATTTATTTTTAAAACGTGCAACTCTTCCACCAGAGTCCACCATTTTACCAGATCCTTGATTCCATGCTGGGTGAGATAGAGGGTCAATTTCAAGCTTCATAGTATCGCCAGCTTTCCCCCAAGTGGATCTGGTCTTATAAGTAGAACCATCAGTGCGTTCCACAGTTATCTCATGATAATCAGGATGAATTTTTTGTTTCATGGTTATCAGAAAATAGAGACCAAAGTTTAAAAAATCAAGTAAATATTTATAGATTTTTCAGTAATTCGCTACTGATAGCAGCACTTGAGGCTATTAAACTCTCATCTTTTAAAGGATCAAAATCATTTCCTTTTTCATTTAAGCATATTCCACCGGCCTCTTTTACTAAGATAATACCTGCTGCAATATCCCAGAGGTTTAGTCTTAATGACCAAAAACCATCAAATTTTCCTGATGCGACATTAGCTAAATCAAGTGCTGATGATCCTAGTAATCTAACACTTGTTTTTCTTTGAAGGGCTCCTATTTGCGCAATACCTTTTTCAAGAATGTCTTGGTGCTTAATTTGAACACCAGATGTAAACATACATCCATCTAACTTATCTCTTTGAGATACTCTTAGTCTTTGATTATTAATCCAAGATCCGGAACCCTTATGAGCCCAATATAATTCATTTAATATTGGGTTGTAGGTAACACCAGCAATAATTTCTCCTTTTTGCATCAAACCAATAGTCACTGCAAAGTATCCATTGCCGTGTATAAAGTTTTTTGTACCATCAAGTGGGTCTGTGATAAATACTGGAGTATCACCTTTGAGTTTTTCTAAATCCTCAGAACTAAAAGTCTCTTCATCTATTTGAAGAAAATCAGGTCTATCTTTTCCCAAATTATAACTAATTGTTTCAGAAGCCCTAATATCTGCTGAGGATACAAAGTCATTTTTATCTTTTTTAGAGATTTGAAGTTTTTCAAGTTCACCAAAATCTCTAATCAAAGACTTGGCAGCACTTCTGCATGCTTTTTCCATTACAACAATTACTGGAGGGACAATAGACATAGAAAATTTATTTTGCTTTTTCTATATAAGTTAATTCACTTGTATTTATTCTGACTTTATCACCTGTTTCGACGTGGGGAGGGACAGTAACTCTTACACCGTTAGTTAGCAAAGCAGGTTTATAAGAAGAAGACGCAGTTTGTCCTTTAACAACAGCCTCTGTTTCGGCAATTTGCACCACAAGACTTTCAGGGGGATTAACATTCATTGGTTTTTCATCATAAAATTCAATAGAGACTTCCATTCCATCTTCAAGAAATTTAGCTGTGTTCTCATTAACTTGAGTAATATTCATAATTATCTGTTCGTAAGTCTGGTTATTCATAAATGTAAAATCTTCTCCACTGCGAAATAAAAATTGGTGATTTATCTCTTCAGCTCGAATTTTTTCTAGAGACTCTGAACTTCTAAATCTCTCATTTAATTTTGACTGATTTGATATATTTTTAAGTTCTGCTTGAATATATGCACCACCTTTACCAGGTTGTGTATGGGAGAGTTTAGCAACCTTCCACAGAGAGTTATTATGCTGGATTATATTTCCAATCTTTAAATCGTTAGCATTGATTTTCATTTAGATTTATAGATCTGTATCATTTGCTCTAATAAAGCCAATGCATCAGCTCTAGATCTTTGAAAACAATTTCTTCCAATAATGGACCCATTACCATCTCCTTGATGAATTGCGAGAACTTCATCCATTAAAGCTTGATCATCTTTTGCATCTCCACCAGAAAAAACAACTAGGCGCTTTCCATCAAAAGCAACTTTTTTAATGTGGGCTACACGATCTTTTAAAGTGTTTATATTTATATTATTATCTTCAAATGCTTTTTTAGTTGGATCATCTTCTAAAAAGTCACTTGGAAGCTTGACTTTAATTATATTAGCTCCCAATAAAGCAGAAATGTGTGCAGCATATGAAATTATATTCATTGCAGTCTCACCTTTTTTAGAAATGTTTGATCCTCTGGCATAGGCCCATAACACGACTGCAAGACCTTTCTCCTTAGCCTCAAAACTTAGTTTTTTAAACTCTTCCATCAAATCAAAATTATGTTCAGATCCAGGATAAATAGTAAAACCTATTGCTGCACATCCTAGTTTTAATGCATCATCTACACTACCAGTAACAGCCTGATCTAGAGAGGTTGCTAGAGTATTTGAACTATTAATTTTTAATATTGTTGGAATTTGACCATGAAAGTTTCCAGAACTTGTTTGAAGTAACCCAAGAGGTGCTGCATAAGCTGACAAACCAGCATCTATTGCAAGTTGATGATGATAGTTTGGATCGTATGCTGGAGGATTAACAGCAAAACTTCTATCTGGGCCATGTTCAAAGCCTTGATCGACTGGTAAAATGATCATTCTCCCAGTTCCTCCAAGCTTTCCTTGTCCTAAAATTTTCATAAGATTTGATCTCACACCTACGTTTTCATGGGTGTAGTTTGAAATGATTTTTTTGGTAGTATTTGTTACTTTCATAATTGCTCCTATAAATTACATACTTGCGCGGTTGTCTCAAGCATTCTATTTGAAAATCCCCATTCATTATCATACCAAGTGAGTATTCTTCCAAAATTATCAGATACTGTAGTCGTTTCAGTCAAATCTAAAATTGAACTTCTAGAGTCATGATTATAATCACTTGATACTTTTGGATCTCTATCCACTCCTAAAATATTTTTAAGAGAATTATTGGCATATTCTTGAAATTTATTATTCAAAGACTCAATTGAAATATTTTTTTTTGTATTAAATTTAAAATCTACAAGAGAGACATTTGGTGTTGGAACTCTTATTGCGGTTCCATCTAATTTTCCTTTTAAATGAGGAAGCACAAGGCCAACAGCTTTTGCTGCACCTGTGCTCGTAGGAATAATATTGTTAGCTGCTGCTCTAGCACGTCTAAGATCTTTGTGAAATGTATCAACTGTATTTTGATCTCCTGTATAAGAATGAATTGTTGTCATGTATCCATTTTCAATTCCGAATTCCTTATCTATTACGAAAGCCACAGGAGCCAAACAATTAGTTGTACAGGAAGCATTTGATATAACTTGGTGATCTAAATTAATATTTTTGTTATTCACACCTTGAACAACTGTTATATCTGCACCTGAACATGGGGCTGAAACGATGACCTTACTAGCACCACTTTCGACGTGTGACATAGCTTTATCTTTAGATGCGAAAACCCCTGTGCACTCTAAAATAATATCTACATTCTTGTCACTCCACTTTAAATCAATTGGGTTTCTCTCAGATGTAACAGTCACTTTGTTTTCTTCTATTGAAAACTGCTCGTTTGAAATTTTATTAATCTCCTTAGAAAGAGGTCCGTGAATACTGTCATATTTTAGTAAGTGAATATTTGTATCAATATCAGCTAAATCATTAATATAAGCAATTTCATATTGATCACTAAATTCATTTGATCTTTCTAAAAACGCTCGATAAACAAGTCTACCAATTCTACCAAATCCATTAATTGCTACTTTTTTTTTCATTTTGTTTTAATTTTCCTTAATATTTTAGTTGATATAGTTTTTGTTGTTAACCCAAATTTTTTAAATACATCACTCCCAGGAGCACTTGCACCAAAAATATCTAATCCAAAAATATTTTCTGAATTTGTAAATTTATTCCAATACATGGTTGAGCCAGCTTCAATTACAAAAGTCTCATCTAATTTAGAGTCCAACAAAGTAATTTTAAAAGATCTCGATTGCTTTTCAAAAATTGATGTAGATGGCATAGATATCACTTTTGCGATAATCCCGTTATTTTTCAAAATTTCAGCAATATTTACAGCTAAGGATACTTCTGAACCAGTTGCTATAATTGTAATATCATTATTTTTTTTTGGCCCGCTTATTACATAAGCCCCCTTGAAGTTTTTTGAAACTAATTTTTTATTGGAAATTTGAGGTAAATTTTGCCTTGAAAGGCATATAAATGAGGGAGCATTATCAATCTTTAGAGCCTCTTTCCAACACACTATTGTTTCTTTTAGATCACAAGGCCTAAAAACATAACTATTTGGTATTAGTCTTAACATATTAATTTGCTCTATAGGTTGGTGAGTAGGTCCATCCTCACCTAAACCAATAGAGTCGTGCGTGAAAACTTGAATAGGATCAATTTTCATTAAAGCAGCAAGACGAAGACTTGGCTTCATGTAATCAGCGAAACTTAAAAAAGTCCCTGAATAGGTTTTATAAATTTTAGTGGCTGCAATTCCATTCATTATAGCAGCCATTCCATGTTCTCTTACACCATAATGAATATATTGACCTGACATGTTTTTACTATTCATGACAGACATCTCTTTACCTTTAGTATTATTAGAACCAGTCAAATCTGCAGAGCCTCCAAGGATTGGATGATCTTCTTTAATGTAATTTAAGATTGCTTCAGAGGATTTTCTAGTAGCTTGATCAGAATTAAAATTTTTCAGATCTAATTCTATCTTATTGAATAACTTATCTATATCTTTTTTAGATAAATTTGAATGAAATGTTGATTTCGACTTTTTGTATAACTTTTTATTCTTATCAGCAGATCCTCTCCAAATCTTTAAGAGTTTTTCGGGTATTTGAAATGGTTTTTCGCTCCAAGATAATTTAATTCTAGTCAAATTAACTTCATCTGAACCTAAAGGTGAACCATGTGATGATGCTTTGGCAGACTTGTTAGGTGAACCAAATCCAATAGTGGTTTTAAAATTTAGCAAACATGGAGCGTTTGATATTTGTGCTTTTTTAAATAAGTCATAAATATTTTGATGGTCATGACCTTTACCACTATACACCTCCCAATTAACTGACTTGAACCTTAGGTTTGTATTATCACTAAAAGCTAAGTCAGTGGATCCGTCGATACTAATATTGTTGTTATCGTATATTAAAATCAAATTATTTAACTTTAGGTGTCCAGCTAGACTTATTGCCTCTTGGCTAATTCCCTCCATCAAACAACCATCACCACAAAAGACATATACTTTTGGTGATTTTGATAATTTTTTTTCTTTCGATAATTTTTTAAGTGCTATGGCCATTCCAACTGCGTTTGAAATCCCTTGTCCAAGAGGACCAGTTGTGATTTCAATACCTGCATCTGGTTCATATTCTGGATGCCCCGCAGTGATGGAGTCTAATTGTCTGAAATTTCTAATTTGAGACAATGTCATTTTTTTGTAACCCGTGAGATATAAAAGGGAGTAAAGTAACATAGAACCATGCCCGTTAGATAAAACGAATCGATCTCTAAGCAACCAACTCGGATCATCTGGGTTATGTACTAGAAATTTATGAAAAAGAACTGTAGCTATGTCTGCCATTCCCATTGGCATACCAGGATGACCAGATTTTGCTTTTTCTACCGCATCGATTGATAAAAATCTGATACAATTTGCTAATTCGTTGTAATTTTTCAATGGAATAACTTTACTTAATAACTAATAATTAAAGTATGAATGAATTTCAACAACAAATACTTCAAAAAATAGAGCAAATTGCATCAAAACTTCAAAATTACAAAACTAGCAATCAAGAATTGATGAACGAGAAACAAGAATTAAAAGCCAAAGTAGAATATCTCGAAAGAAGAGAGTCAGAATTAGTCTCTGAACTAGAAAATAATAAACTTGAGTTATCAGAAAAATCTCAACTTATAGATCAAGCAACAAATAAAATTGAGGAACTTTTAGGTTCAATAGATATAGATGGCTAATTTAACTCTAACAATTGGAGGAAGGCCGCTAAAAATACAGTGCTCTGATAACAATGTTGAAGCAGTTAAAGAGATCGCTTCTACTATTAGTAAATTAATAGAAGATGAAAAAAAAGAAAATGTTCCCTTTTTAACCTCTACTCTAATTGCTTATTTAAAATCTATGGAGGACGTATTAAAAAAAGAAAAAATATTACAAGACTCTTTGAATAAGAAATTATTTTATGAGAGCCGGATTCAAGAGCTACAAAATGAAAATCATAATTTAAAATCTGATATTGAACAAATTTTTAAAAAATTAAATGACAATCTAATTGTTGAATAAAAAACAAATACGTAATTACCACCTTGACCTAAGAATGAAACTTAGCATTTCGGACTTAGAAACTTATTCTAGTATGATAAATTCAAAAATTTTAGAAATAATAGAAAAAATTAATCCACAAAAATCTGTTGGTTTGTTTTATCCATATAAAAATGAAGTAGATGTATTGAAGATATCAAATGATTTAATAAATAAAAATATCACATGTTCGCTTCCACGGGTAATATCAAAAGGAGCTGCTTTAAAGTACTTTGAATATAACCCTCATAATCCAAGTTTAGAAAAAGGTTTTGGTGGAATAATGGAACCTACCGGTGAAGTGGCTTTAGATCCTGATATAATTATTGCATCTTGTTCCGCATTCAATGAACAAGGCTATAGAGTAGGTTACGGTGGAGGTTTTTTTGACAGAACAATTGAAGAATTTAAAAAAAAAGGAAATTTAAAAACTATTTTAGCTGCCTTTGAAATTCAAAAAACTAATTTTAATTTTCAAGAAAGTTTTGACCAAAAAGTTGATTACATTTGTTCAGAGCAGAGAGTTTATTCCTTATGAATTTTTTAGTTATAGGAGATGTTGTTGGAAGATCAGGTAGAACAGCTCTCAAAGAAAATTTAAAAAAAATACAAAAACAATTTAACATTGATTTTACTATTGTGAATGCTGAGAATTCAGCAGGTGGTTACGGGCTTACAGGAAAAATATATGAGGATCTCATAAGTTGGGGGGCTGATGCTATTACTCTAGGAAATCATGCTTGGAAACAAAAAGAGATCATTGAATATATGGAGAGTAATCCAAATCACAGTATTATAAGACCTTTGAATTTTGAAGCTGGTTCACCAGGTAAAGGATATAAAATTTTTACTCATGAAAATGGTAATAGAATATTAGTAAGCCAAATTCATGGTCAAACATTTATCGACCTTCCTTTAGATAATCCTTTTAATTCTATTGACACGCAGCTCTTATCTATAATTAATGATCACAATATTGATTTTTCATTTTTAGAGGTCCACGCGGAAGTTACTTCTGAAAAAAATGGTATAGCTCAAAATTATGATGGAAAATTTACTGCTATATATGGGACGCATGTTCATATCCCAACTTCAGACGCAAGAGTATTGGAAAAGGGTACTTGTTTTCAAACTGATATTGGCATGACAGGTGATTATAATTCTGTTATTGGTATGAAAAAAGAAAATGCCATTAAAAGAATGAGAACCGGATCTAATACGCATAGGCTTGAACCAGCTGAGGGAATTGCAACTATTTCAGGAGCAATAGTAACTACCAATGAAGAAAAGAAAAATTCCATTCAATCGATTCAAATAGGTGGAGTTTTGGACAGTAATTTATTATCTTAGATCATGGCAGGGCATTCCAAATTTAAAAATATCCAATATCGTAAGGGTGCTCAGGATAAAAAAAGAGCAAAACAATTTGCAAAAATAGGAAGAGAAATTCAAATAGCTGTCAAAATAGGAGGAAAAGACCCAGAGTCTAATCCAAGATTAAGACTAGCTATAACTAATGCTCGAAGTGTGAACATGCCTAAAGACAATGTAGATAGAGCAATTAATAAAAATAATACTGATATAGCAGATCACTCAGAAGTACGTTACGAAGGGTATGGTCCTTTTGGAACAGCTTTTATAGTTGAGGCTTTAACAGATAATAAAAATAGAACAGCCTCTGAGATAAGATCTATTTTTTCTAAAAATGGAGGAAATTTAGGGGAAACAGGAAGTGTAAGTTTTAATTTTAATAAAGTCGGAGAAATACAAGTAAAAAAAGAAATTGATGACGGTGCATTAGAAGACTTACTTGACCATGGATTAGAGGACTACAACACAGAGGATGATGCAACATATATTTATTGTTCTTATGAGACATTAGCATCATTGGAGAAAATAATGCGAGAAAAAAAATTTGAAATCGAAAGTGCCAATATTATTTGGAAGCCAAATTTGACTGTAAATATTGAAAAAGAAGAAGAGCTAACAAAACTAGTCAAATTAAATGACGAATTAGAGGATAATGATGATGTTCAAAATTGCTTTTCAAATCTAGATTTTGACTCTAGTTTGTTAGAGGTTACTAATGCCTGATAAAGCATGGAAGAATAGAGAGAGACTTGTTGCAAAGTTTTTTGGGGGTTTGAGAAACGCTCTAAGCGGGATTAATTCAAAAGTTACTCATGCAGACGTAATTCATGATAATTTATTTATAGAGTGTAAGTTAAGAGCTAAGCATTCGGCAATTAAATTATGGGATGATACAAAATCTTTCGCTGATAAGGAAAAAAAAACCCCAGTTATTGCATTATGTGAAAAAAATAGACCTGGTTTTTGGATAATGGTACATTCAGATGATTTTGATAAGGTTTCCAAAGAGCTTAAAAACAAAAAAATAATTGAAGAAGAATAATTTATGGAAGAAGTAGTTAACTTAGCCGCCCTTGAGGGTTCTGTAGATTTCTCAATGATGGGAATGTTTCTCAAATCTGATTGGGTTGTAAAATTTGTAATCATATTGTTAGTTATTTTTTCAATTCAATCTTGGAAGACAATTATTCAAAAAATTCTCCTAATAAATAAAATTAAGAAAATATCCAAAAAATTTGAAAATCATTTTTGGTCTGGTGTCTCTTTGGATGAGCTTTACCAACAAATTGATGATTTCGATCAAGAAAGTTTTTCAAATATTTTCAGAAATATTATGAATGAGTATGAAAAATCTCGAATGCAAAAAAATAAAGTCGACTCTGCTTTCATTCAAAGACTTTACACATCTCTTGATTTAAGTATTGCTATTGAGGATACAAATTTAAATAAGGGGCTGTCATTTTTGGCTTCTTCTGGATCTGTCGCACCTTTTATAGGTTTATTTGGAACAGTTTGGGGAATCATGAATAGTTTTCAAGCAATAGCAATTGCTCAAAATACTAACCTTGCAGTAGTAGCACCAGGTATTGCAGAAGCTTTATTTGTGACTGCTTTAGGTCTTTTTGTGGCTATTCCTTCAACTGCCTACTACAACCTGATAACTTCAAAAATTGATAACTATTTGTCAGAAGCTGAAAGTTTTGGAAAGGATTTAGTAAATATAATTTCACGCCAAGTCAAATAAGGATATGAGAAAAAAACATCGACCTGTTTCAAGTATAAATGTCACCCCTATGGTTGATGTGATGTTGGTTTTATTAATTGTATTTATGGTTACTGCCCCTCTTCTTACAGTGGGGGTTCCTGTAAACTTACCAAAAGTTGAGGCTAATTCTTTAGATGCACAAAAGGAGCCTCTAGAAATTTCAATTAATGAAAATAATGATATTTATTTGGGTGAGGAACTTATACCTTTTGAAGAGTTAATACTAAAAGTAAAAACTATCGCTGGCTCTAACACTGATATAAGAATTTTTTTAAGAGCTGATACCACAATTAATTATGGAGAAGTGATGAAGGTTCTTGGTGCTTTGAACACATCAGGTTTTTTAAAAATTGCTCTCGTTACGAAAAAACCAAGTTAGTTGTCTACTATTACACTATTTAATCCTTTTAGAAATTTAATCTTATTCATTGAAAATTTTAGTTATAAAAAAAGTGATTTTTATTTCCAAATATTTTCTTTTCTATTACATCTTTTAATTTTGATACCGATGATAAATTTTACTTTTGAAAAAAAAATCAGCGATATTCCAATGATTTTACCTATCGAAATGTTCATTATTGAAGAAGAGACGGCTGCACCTGAATTTGTTGAGGAGATAAATGAAATTGTCCCAACATTTCAAGAAGAGGCTCCAAATCAGAATGAAACTAAGGCTATTGAACCAGAATTAAAAGAAATAACATCACAAGAACCAATTGATCAAATAATTCAGGACACTAATGAAGAAGTATTGATTGACAACTCTGCAGACAAAGCAAATGAATTTATAATTGATGAGAAAGTAAAACCTGAAATTAAAAAACCAGAAGAGGAGACACCACCGCCAATTGAAAATGATTTTGAGATTAAATTAAAACAAAAACCTGAACCTAAAGAAATACTAGAACCCAAAAAAGATATTGAGATTGTTGTAAAGAAAAAGCCTGTAAAGAAAACTTTCAATGTTAGTACTGTTCTTAAAGACTTAGAAAATCAGAACAAAGAATTTAAAAAAGAACAAGAAGCATCTGAAGTCAAACAAGAGGAAGTTTTCACAGAAAAAGTTGGACCAACGATGACTATTTCAGAAATTGATTTATTAAGGCAACAATTACATGGCTGTTTAAATCTTAATGTCGGTGTCGCTAATTTAAAAGAAATAAAACCCGTCATTTACATTGAAGTTAACCCTGATCGAACAGTAAAAAGTTCTAAAGTAGTCAATAAAGAAAAATTGAATGATCCATCATTTAGAACTGCTGCTGAAGCTGCAATGAGAGCAGTGAATAATCCAGATTGTAGCCCTCTTTTATTACCTGAAGATAAATATGAACAGTGGAAAGAAATTAATTTTACTTTTGATTTCAGCTGGATGTTTGATTAATAAAAATTTAAGATAAATATTCATAATTTATTTGAAATATATTCATGATAAGAAAAATTCTAGTTATTTTATTTTTTTCACTAAACGCAAATGCTGCTCTAGAGGTAACAATTGCACAAGGAAAAGTTGAACCCACCCCAATAGCTATAACTCAGATATTTGGTGCAGACTCAGACACTGCTAGATATGGGAATACTCTAAGACAAATCATTAACAATAATCTCACTAATTCTGGTCTTTTTTACACAGTAAATGAAGATCTTTATATTCAATCCGATAATTTAGTTGAAAAAGTTCCGCGTTTTGAAGATTGGAAATTAATCAAAGCACAGTTCTTATTAAGTGCAGATGTTAGTAAAACAGATAAAGGGATTAGACTGCGAATGAGGCTTTATGATGTCTTTAACTCAAAAGAAATAGAAAAATTACAACTCACAGTACCTGATGAAAATCTGATAAGAAGAGTAGGTCATACTGTAAGTGATATCGTGTATGAAAGAATAACTGGAGAGACTGGTTATTTTGACACAAGAATTGTTTATGTTTCAGAGGTCGGTCCACTAGATCAAAGAGTAAAAAGATTAGCAATCATGGATCAAGATGGACATTTGGATAGTCATCAATTTTTAACAGATGGGAAAAATTTGGTCTTAACTCCACGTTTTGCTCCAAACAAACAATTAATAACATATATGGAGTACAAAAATAATCTTCCAAGGGTTTATGTTTATAATCTTAAAACTGGCGAAAGGGAAATAGTTGGAGATTTTCCTGGAATGACTTTTGCACCAAGATTTTCACCAGATAGCCAAAGTGTAGTGATGTCTTTTTCAGATCCTAACAATTCAGCAAATTCTGAAATATATTTAATGGATTTAAACACTCGGTCTCGCTCAAGATTGACGAATGACTCTGGAATTGACACATCTCCATCTTTTTCCCCAAATGGCGATAAAATTGTTTTTAACTCTGACCGCGGTGGTAGCCCTCAATTATTCATAATGGATAAGAATGGAGACAATATAAAAAGAATTTCAAAAGGCAGAGGGGTATATGGAAATCCAGTATGGTCTCCGAGAGGTGACCTGATCGCTTTTACTAAGTTAACCCAGGGTAATTTCCATATAGGTGTCATGGATACAAATGGAAATAATGAAAGAGTAATAGTAAGGGATTTTGCTCTAGAGTCTCCGGCATGGTCTCCAAACGGCAGATATTTAATATTTCACAGACAAAAAAGGTCAAATCTTGATGGAACAGGCGGAGAAGTAACTATACATTTTATTGACATAACTGGATACAACGAGAGGATCATTCCTACTCCAAGAGATGGTAGTGACCCAGCTTGGTCACCTTTATTATAAAAATTCATTAAAAATCAACAAATTTTAATAAAATTTAAATAAGAATTGTCTTGATTTCCAAAAAATTCAGTGTTTATTTAGCTAAACTATAGTAAGAATATATTTACGCGGAGATTTATAATAATGTTAAAAAAATTGTTTATGCTTATTGTTGCGGGTTTTTTCCTTGCTTCATGTGCTGCTACTAAAACAGAAGAAGGTGGAAACGTTGATGCAGCTTCAACTAGTGCAAGTTCATCCTCAGGAGGTGAAATTACAGCTGGCACTCAAGAAGATTTGATTGTTAACGTAGGGGATAGAGTGTTTTTTGAATTTGATAGCTCGGAACTCACTGTTGATGCTCAAGCAACACTTGATGCTCAGGCAGCTTGGTTAATGCAATACCCTGACACTAACATAACTGTTGAAGGTCATGCAGATGAAAGAGGCACCCGTGAGTACAACTTGGCTTTAGGAGATAAAAGAGCATTTTCTGTTTACTCTTACCTCGCTCAGGCAGGGATTGACACCAATAGAATGGAATATGTAAGCTGGGGAAAAGAGAGACCAGAAGTAATTGGATCTGATGAAACTGCTTATAGTCAAAATAGACGCGGCGTTACAATAGTAAGTAATTAATTAAAATTTCATTAAGGTGTTCTTTTTCAAAAGAGCACCTAATATCTTTATGAAAAAAATAAACAAAATATTGGTTATTTTTTTTCTCTTATTTTATAATCACGCACAATCTGAAAAACATAATCAAATATCAGTAGAAATAGATAGAATTAAAAACGATATTATTGATCTTCAGAAGTTTGTTTACAAAAATGAGTCATTATCAGATAATTTTAATGACTCAAACGGCAATATTGAATTAGATGAATTAAAATTTCTTATTAACGAAATTTCAAAAAGTATAACTTTACTGGAAAAACAAATCATTGATATTAAAGATGATGTGAGTAATTTATATTCTCTATACACATCATCTGATTTTGATGAAAAAAAAATAATCAGTACATCTGATCAACTGAATATAGAAGAAAGTTCTTCAAATATCATAGAAAACTCAGAAGAAGATCAGATATTAGGTCAAATTAGCCTTTCTGATCTTGGAGAAGATAATGCAAAAACTCTCGACAACTCTAATGTTGAAGTTGAGGAAACTTCCTCGTTAAGTATTGAAAAAGAGGAACTAAATGTAATCGAGATAAAACCTATATCAGAAGTCAATGTCTCTATGCTTAATGATTTAGATCAACTAATAAAAGATAGAGAAATAGAGTTAAATAAACCAATAATTGACGTCGAAGAAGAGTTAAAAAATGCAAAAACAAGTTTCGCAAGTCTTGACAACAAATCTGCTATTGACAGTTTGCTCTTAATAGTCAATTCAAACACAGATCAAAAAGAATACTTAGCTGAAACTTATTATCTTCTTGGTAGAACTTATTTTATGGAAAATGAGATAATTGAAGCGGTAAAATATTTTGGTATCAGACATAGAGATTTTTCATCATTTCCAAAATTTAAATCTGATAATTATTTTTGGTTGGGAAAGTCACTATTTAGCATAGGCGACCAAGAAAATGGATGTTTAATTATGGAGGATCTTATTTTTTCTAATGCTTACATTGAAAATAAAGAGGTCATTGAGTCAGCGAAGTCTCTTCAAACCGAAAAAGACTGTGGTTTGATTATTGATTAATGAAACATCACTCTCCCTAGGCGTTAAAAATTACCTTAAGAATAATATATCAACTAACGAAAAAATCTTGATTTCAATTTCTTGTGGTTTAGATAGTACTGTTCTCTTTGATTTAATTACAAAATCAAAATATTTAAAAAATAAAAATATATATTATCTAATTTTTGATCACCAAAAAAGATCTGAGGGAAAATATGAAATTAAACAATTTATAAAATTTTATAATCTTTCAAATAAAAATCTTTTCTTGAAGAGAATTTCTCTTAAAAACATAAATAAGGGATTTCAGGAAAAATCTAGATTTAGTAGATATAATTTTCTATACAACTTTTCAAAAAAAAGAAATATAGAAAATATATTTTTAGGTCACCATCTTGATGATCTTAATGAAACTTTTTTTATGAGGAAAATCCATCAATCCAGTGCTATCGGCTTATCAAATATTTTTTCTGAAAAATACAAAAATCTCAGATTACATCGTCCATTGGATAAATATTCAAAAAAACAAATCAAAAGATACGCAAATAAAAAAAAACTAATTTGGTTTGAAGATAGAACTAATCTTGAGTTAGAATTTACTAGAAATAAAATAAGACACTTCTTTCATTCAAATAAATATTTTTCTAAAATCAATCAAGAAAGATCAACTTTTTCTGAAGCATTTTATATTAGATCTCTATATCAGAATTTTTTCATATCTAAAAAAAATAAAGTTTTTGAAATTGATACTGAAAAATTTAATAATTTGACTGAAAGTCTTAAATTTTTAGTAATACAGTCATTTTACTACAAGTATAGATATTTATTTAAAAAGCAAATTCGAGACGAAAATATTAGAAACTTCATTAAAATATTAAGTATTAATATTCAAAATGATAAAGAAAGATCAGTATTTTCAGGAAAAATAGGTGCCTTAAATAAAAAAATCTATATAAATCTTACTTAGTACTTTAAACGTAAGTAACAGTGATTATATTAATTACATGAAAAACTTTTCTAAAAACATATTTGTATGGATTATTATTAGCCTTATTTTACTTGGCCTATTTAATGTATTCAAGAATTCCCAAAGAGATTACTCTTCAATCAACTATACTTATTCAACACTCCTAGATAAAGCTCAGAACGGTGAAATAAAATCGGTTGAAATCCAAGGAAATAACATTTTCGGTCAGACTATGGATGGTGTTGAATTTTCTACTTATGCCCCAAGAGATCCAAATTTAATTGAAACGCTTAGTGATAATGAAGTTACTATAAATGCAAAACCCGAACAATCTGGTATGCACCCATTACTAAGCATATTTGTATCCTGGTTTCCTATGCTACTACTAATTGGTGTATGGATATTTTTTATGCGCCAAATGCAATCTGGAAAAGGTGGTGGAGCTCTAGGTTTTGGAAGATCAAAAGCTAAATTACTTAATGAAAATAAACAAAAAGTTACTTTCAATGATGTCGCTGGTATTGACGAAGCTAAGCAAGAACTAGAAGAGGTTGTATCATTTCTAAAAGACCCTCATAAATTCCAAAGATTAGGTGCTAAAATTCCTAAAGGAGCTTTATTAGTTGGACCTCCGGGCACTGGTAAAACACTCCTTGCACGAGCAATCGCTGGTGAAGCAGGTGTGCCTTTTTTCTCAATATCGGGATCAGATTTTGTTGAGATGTTTGTTGGTGTCGGAGCTAGTAGAGTTAGAGACATGTTTGAACAAGGTAAGAAAAACGCACCATGCATCATATTTATCGATGAGATCGATGCCGTTGGAAGACATAGAGGTGCCGGATTAGGTGGTGGTAATGACGAAAGAGAACAAACTCTAAATCAACTTCTTGTTGAAATGGATGGTTTTGAGGCTAATGAAGGAGTAATAATTGTTGCAGCAACTAATAGACCTGATGTTCTCGATCCAGCTTTACTAAGACCTGGAAGATTTGACAGACAGGTCGTGGTTCCTGCCCCAGATATTATTGGTAGAGACAAAATCTTAAAAGTACATACAAGAAAAATTAAGATGGATAAATCAGTCAAGACTATAGCAATTGCAAGATCAACTCCTGGTTTTTCAGGTGCTGATTTGGCTAACATTGTAAATGAAGCTGCTCTAATAGCTGCTAGAAAGAATAAAAAAATTGTTACAATGGATGATTTTGAAGATGCTAAAGATAAAGTAATGCTTGGTACCCAAAATAAATCAAAAATAATATCTGATAGTGAGAAAGAGGTAATTGCTTATCATGAGGCAGGTCATGCCTTAGCTAACCTGCATTGCAAACATGCAGATCCAATATACAAGTCTTCAATTATTCCTACAGGTAGAGCACTAGGCTTTGTTATGAGTGTACCTGAGCAAGATAAGGTAATTCATCGAAAAGACGAATATCTTGATAAACTAGTTGTTACAGTTGCTGCTAGAATAGCTGAGGAATTAATATTTGGACCCGAAAAAATAGGCTCCGGTGCTGCTGGTGACATTCAACAAGTAACAAACCTTGCTAGAGCTATGGTAACCCAGATGGGCTATAGTGATAAACTTGGAAGGGTTAGATACACTGGTAACCAAGAAGAAGTTTTTTTAGGACACTCTGTGACACAATCTAAAAATATTTCAGAAGAGACAGCAAGAATTATTGACCAAGAAGTTATTCGTCTTGTTGAGGAGGCTGAAACAAAAGCAAGAAAGATATTAAATGAAAATATTAATGATCTGCACACCATTGCTAAAGGATTATTAGAGTATGAAACTCTAACTGGCGAGGAGATACAAAACTTAATTAAGGGTATCAAGCCTAAAAGAGACGACGATTTATCATCTGATAGTTCAGATGATAACACAAATAATAAAAAAGAATCCCCAAGTAAAGGACCTTTACCTTCTTTTACAAAAGATCAAAATTTTCCTCTTCCAAATTAAACGTTACTCAAATATTAAATATCTCTTATGAGATTATTTGGTACTGATGGAATAAGAGGTGAGGTTGGAAAATATCCTCTAACTGCCGAAAACGTCCTTAAACTAGCTAAAGCATCATCGCTTGTTTTAAGAAAAAAAAATTCTATTTCGAGAGTTGTTATTAATAAAGACACAAGATTGTCTGGATACATATTCGAACCAGCCTTGGCATCAGGTTTTATATCTATGGGAATCGATGTAATCTTAGTTGGGCCTTTACCTACACCTGCTTTAACAGTACTAGGTAAGTCACTTAGAGCAGACTTTTCTGTCATGATTACGGCTTCTCATAACCCATATAAAGATAATGGATTGAAATTCTTTTCAGGCCAAGGTCTTAAAATTTCTCCTGAGGATGAAAATAAAATAGAGGATTTATTTTTTAATTATGACTTTGATAATTTTAAAATAAAACAGTCAAATTATGGTAAAGCAATAAGACTCAAAAATGCTTTAGGGAGATATTCAGAGGCTCTTAAACAGAGTGCTGATAGCAATCTAAATTACAGTAAATTAAAAGTAACTTTAGATTGTGCAAATGGAGCTTCATATAAGGTAGCACCAGAAGTTTTATTTGAATTAGGTTTAGACCTTCATACCATTGGAAATAATCCCTCTGGAACAAACATTAATCAAAACTGTGGTTCTTTATATCCTCTAAAAGCATCAGTTTTAGTAAAGAAAAAAAAATGTGATATTGGAATTTGTTTAGATGGAGATGGTGATCGAGTAATAATTATTGATGAAAAGGGTAAGGTATTAAGTGGAGAGGAGTTAATTTATATTTTTGCTAAATATTATTTATCTGAAAATAAAATTAAAAAAGGCTCTGTTATTGTAACTAATGAAATTGCAAATCGTGGTCTTGATGTCTCCTTAAAAAAATTGAGCATAAAATTAAAAAGAGTTAAAGTAGGTGACAAAAATATTCTCAAAGAAATAATTGATAATAAATACCCTTTTGGCGGAGAACCATCTGGTCACTTTATATTTAAAGATGACATACTAATAGGCGATGGTATGACGACAGCTATTAGACTATTGACTCTAATTCTTAAAAAAAACAAAAAATTATCAATGCTAAGAAAAGGTATTGATTTACTTGAGGTGGTGAATATAAATCAAAAAATAGATCGTGAAAAATTTTATTTGTCTCAAGAAAGTATTTATCAAAAACTAAATAAGTTATGTGAAAATTTGGATATTTATTACAATATTCGCCCTTCAGGCACTGAGCCACTTTTAAGAGTGAACTTGCAATATGACAAAAGAAATATAAAAGTAAGTACTCTGAATAAATTAAAAAAACAAATTATTAAAGTAATCTCGGATGCTTGTTAATTCTTTTGACACAAAATATGCTAAAACGGCTTCAAAATATGAAAGCCTAGATAACTCTTTTACTAAACTTCTTAGCTCTAATAGTAAGTTTTCAAGAATTTTTACATCTGTAATTGAAAATAAGTCTTTAAAATCACTTTCTGAGGCGACACTTCGATCAGATATTACAGGTCAAGTGATAAATACAATTTTGACTCATGACTCAAAATCTAAGCACTACCTTTACTACATGGGAGATGTTTTTAAAAAAAATAAAATTAATAATAATATTAAACAATTTAGGCAACATGGTGTTGAAATTATTAATTTACCTAAGTATAAATCTTTTAAAGAAGTTATAGAAATTCTAGATAACATTTTGAAAAATATTCTAAAAAAAAATTATACTTATGTTTTTACTGATCCAAAAATTAGTAATAATAAAAGTTATCTTTTAGATCATATTGCTCATAAAAATAAAATTTCAAAATTTATAAATATTTTTAAAAAAAATATAAAAGCACCTTTTGAATTGAATTTGGAAAAAGATTTTTTCTCTCAAGATTATCATCAAGATATTTTTTTTTATGTTTATTCAAATATTTCAAAAAAAATAATAGCTCAAGGTGGAGGATATCAATATAAAAAAAATACAAAAAAAGTAGAGGGATTTGGTTTCTCATGTAATGTCGATTACATTGTTGAATTAACATAATGAATAAAGCAGTTATTGGACTTCAGTGGGGTGATGAAGGTAAGGGTAAAATAGTTGACTATCTTTCTGAAAATTTCGATTTAGTAGTAAGATACCAAGGTGGTAACAATGCTGGACATACAGTAATCGTAGATGATAAAACATATAAATTAAATCTTATACCCTCAGGAGTTATACGAGGAAAAATTTGTTTTTTAGGTCAAGGTGTTGTGCTCGATCCCAATCATTTTTTTAATGAGTATGATCAAATCAAAAAAAAAATTGATTATCCAAAGATATATCTTTCATCAAATATCTCTTTAATCTTAGATTATCACAAGCAACTTGATAAAATAAATGAGTCAATTTTAAATACTGATAAAAAAATTGGCACTACTTCAAAGGGTATTGGTCCTGCATATCAAGATAAAGTTGGAAGAAAAAGTATCAAACTTTATGACTTAAAATCCAAAAACGTAATTGAAGAAAAAATGCAATCGATAAAGAAGTTTTATGACCCTATTTTAGAAAGTTTTAATGAGAGTAAAATTAATTTAGAACAAACAATTCAAGATTTACTTAGTTTTTATAATGTAGTCAATAAGCTAATAGTTGATAATTCTCAAATAAAAAAAGAATTTAAAAATAAAAAAATTTTATTTGAGGGTGCTCAAGGTGCATTACTTGACTTAGATCATGGATCATATCCTTTTGTGACTTCATCAAATACTGTTTCATCAAACATTGTCATTGGTTCAGCATTACAAGTTGATTATCAAACAGTTGGAATATTTAAAGCCTACGCTACCAGAGTTGGAAATGGTCCATTTCCATCTGAATTATTTGATGATATTGGTGATTATATAGCTGAAAAAGGTGTTGAGATTGGAACAGTAACAAAAAGAAAAAGAAGGTGTGGTTGGCTTGACTTAGTATCATTAAAATATAGCTGTGAAATAAACCGTGTAAATGAACTTTGCATGACTAAAGCTGATGTTTTAAATAATCTTTCAGAAATTAAAGTTTGCAAAAGCTATAATTCAAAAAAATATGAGGATGTAAATTTTAGTGAAAGCAATATTTTGGAGTCATTGTCCTTAGAAAACAGTGATTTTGAAGTATTCTCAACTTGGGGTGAAATTGAAGATTTAAGTAACTTTGAAACACTCCCGGACAATCTAAAAAAATACATCTCGTATATTGAGAATTATTTGAACATCCCCATTAAAATTATTTCACTGGGGCCTGAAAGAAATCAAACAATTATCAGATAACTCAAGTTTCTGGTAAAAGTTTTTGGTCAGAGATAATTTTAATCTCATCTTGAAGTTTTTTTATAGCCTTATTTTCTATTTGCCTTACTCTTTCTCTACTGATTGAGTATTTCTGGCTCAAGTCCTCTAATGTTTTTGGCTCTTCATCCAAACGTCTTGCAGTTAATATCTCTATTTCTCTAGGTTCGAGTTTTGTAACTGCTTGTTTATAAAGTGCTTTTCTTTTTTTTAATTCGTCACCTTTTTCAACTTTTGATACAGTATCTATTGTTTCATCTTCCACTTGATCTATCCACTCTGAATCATTTTCGTCATTTAGAGGAGTGTTTAATGAGAAATCTTGATTAAAGACCCTACCTTCCATTTGCTTTACTTCTTCTTGAGTTACCCCAAGATCATCCGATATAGATTTAATTTGATCATTAGTTAGGTAACCTTCTTCATATTTTTTAAGTTGATTTCTAAGACGTCTAAGATTAAAAAAAAGCTTTTTTTGAGCTGCCGTTGTTCCAATTTTAACAAGAGACCAACTGTGTAAAACATACTCTTGAATAGAGGCTCTAATCCACCATATAGCATATGTTGCTAGTCTAAACCCCTTTTCAGGATCAAATTTTCTTATAGCTTGAATAAGACCCAAATTACCCTCTGAAATTAAATCAAATAAAGGTAAGCCATATCCTTTGTAACCCATGGCTATTTTTGCAACTAGTCGCAAATGGCTAGTCACAAGTTTTTGAGCAGCTTTTGTATCCCCATTTTTAAGCCAATCTATAGCAAGTCTTTTTTCTTCTTCATCTGTCAAAATTGGAAACTGATTTATTTTTTTTAAATAAGGATAAACATCATTTTCAGAGGTAATGACAGGCAGTAAATTTTTATTTTCTATATTCATTGCAAATTATTATTTAAATCTTTCATGTCATTAGGTAAATCACAAGTAATTATAATATGTTTTTCTAAAATTGGATGATCAAATTCTATCTTGTGTGAGTGTAAAGCTTGCCTTGGAAATAATGAAACTAAACTTTTAAGGTTATCAGCCATATTATTCAAACGAAATTTTTGCTCTTTATTAAAGCTGTAATCTTTATCCCCAATAATAGGAAGACCTAAGCTTAAAAGGTGAACTCTGATTTGATGGGTTCTACCTGTAATAATTTCACAATCTAAAAGACTTATTGAACCGTGAAATGTTTTAATATTTGAGACTTTAGTAATTGCATTTTTTCCAAGATTATCAGAAATGTTGAATTTGGTTCTTTGAACTTTATTTCTTGAAATATTTCTATTTATCTCAATGTTATTTTGGTTAAGAACACCATATGCAAAAGCTAGGTAATTTTTTTTTATATTTCTTTTTTTAAACATTTCTCTAAATTTATTTTTAGAAAAAAGATTTTTTGTGATAACTATAATTCCACTTGTATCTTTATCTAGACGATGAACAATTCCTTCTTTAAAGTTCTCGCCATCATCTATTGTAAATTGATCTTTCAGACTATCTTGCAAGCTTGGGCTCTCATCAAATTCATTTTTTTTGTGCGTAAGAAGACCAGAGGGTTTATTTAATATTGCTATATCACTATCCTCGTATAATATTTCTATTCTAAAATCTTTATAGTTATATGATTTATTCATAAGATATATGTTAAAAAAAAAACTTTTATTAAGTCTCGTTATAATTCAAGGTTTACTAATAATTGCAGGGATAATAGCAATTATTTTTGGAGTTTTCTATAAAATGAGCAATAGCAATAATTCAACAATTATAACCAATAAAAATATTGATTTAAATGATGTTTACCTAATTAATGATAATCAATATCAGCAAAAGTTTATACATGATAACAAAGCAATTTTTCAAATTAAAGATATTGAAACAAATAAAGTTTTGAAAGAAATAGTTATTGAAAAAAATTAAATTTATCATAATAGCAGGGTCATCGGCAGGTCATATTCTACCTGCAATAAAATATATTAATAATTTAAGTGATATAAAGGCACCAAATGAAATACTTTTTATAACAAACGAAATAGGAAAAAATTATTTAGGAAAAATTAAAAACGATAAAATAAATAAACTTATAGTAAGCTCTAAAAATAAAATTTCATTTATGTTAAAGATATTTTTAAATGCATCAACTTTATTTGTATTCAATAGAAAGTTAATCTTGATAGGTTTTGGTGGCTTTATTACAACACCTATATTGTTAATTTCAAAATTATTTAATATTATTTTCTTTTCTTCTAATAAAATTTATATTCATGAGCAAAATTTTATATATGGTTTAGCTAATAAAATAAATTATTTAATTGCTAAAAATGCATTCATTTCCTTTCCAAAAGTTAATATGCGTAGTAAAGAAATATTTGTTGGTAATTTTTTCTTAGATACAAACATACCAAGAGAAAAACTTGATGGTAAGTTTGTTAATGTTTTATTAATTGGGGGTAGCGCAGGTTCTTTAGAATTAAATAATAAATTGTTAGAGGAAATAAAGCTTTTAAAAAGAAAATATTTAGAAAAAACTAAATTTTTTATTCAAATACCAGACTTTCATATTAATATTTATAAAAAAAAATATGAGGATCATTTAGACAATGATAATTGCTCTTTTTTTATCTTTAAAAACAATCTTAATTTTAAAGAATATGATCTTATACTTTCTAGATCAGGTTCAGGCTCTATTAATGAAATTTTATATCAAACTAATAATGTCTACTTTATGCCCCACTTAATATCTAGAGATCAACACCAAAAATTTAATTTAAATTATTTCTTTTCTCAAAACATGAGTTTAAAAAAATTTCAGATACCGAATAAAAAAAATATTACAAGCCAGTTTTATTTCAATTCACTTATTAATCCTTATTCGATTGAAAAAATTATTTGTTACACTACTAGATGAAATTTTCAGAGTTAGCATTAAATAAAGTTCATATTATTGGAATTAACGGTATTGGTATGAGTGCTTTGGCTATTTATTTAAAAAAAAATAGCATAAATGTTACTGGGAGTGATATTGCACACAATGCTAATACTGTAATTTTAGAAAAATATAAAATTCCAGTATTTATAGGTCACAAATCTTCAAATATTAAAGATAGAGATATAATATTTTATTCTTCAGCAATTAAAAATAATCCTGAAATTAAAGAAGCAAAAAAACATAAAATTCCCTGTTACAACAGATCTAAACTACTTCAGCTAATATGCAAAGATAAATTCACGATTGTCGTATCTGGCTCACATGGAAAAACTTCAACTACCTCTATTTTAGGACATTTGTTAGTTCGTGCAGGTCTAAACCCTACTATTATATCTGGTGGTATTATGCAGAATTTTGGACAAAATATATATCTCACTGACAGTAATTATGTAGTCGTAGAAGCCGATGAGAGTGATGGGACAGTATTTAAATTAAGTCCAAGATATTTATTATTTTTAAACGTTGATAGAGAGCATATTGATTTTTATAAATCCTACTCTAACTTTAAATCTAAAATTAAAAATTATATACTAAATCAAATTAAAAAAGATGTAAAAATTTTTATAAACAATGATGATAATTTTCTTTTTTCATTAAAAAAATACTCTAAAAATTTAAAAACATTTGGCTCAAATACTAATGCAAACTATAGTTATAAATTAATAGATTTATCTGATAAAAAATCTTCATTTCAAATTTATAAAGGTAAAAAAATTATATCAAAGAGTTTAACTACAAATTTATTAGGTGAGCACAATGTACAAAATCTAACTGCAGTTTTATCCATTATAGATGACTTAGGATATGAAATAAAAAAATCTCATATCCTTGATTTTAAAGGGACTAAAAGAAGAATGAATATTCTTGGTAAATTAAAAAAAACTACTTTTATCGATGATTATGCACATCATCCAACAGAAATAGATAAATTAATTAATATTATATCATTATATAAAAAGAAAATTGTTATTTTAATAATTGAGCCTCATAGATACTCTAGATTAAATGATTTATATAGAGAATATTTGCATGTATTGAGGAATACCAATAACTTGATTATTTTGAAAACCTATGAAGCAGGAGAGAGTTATAAACAAGGTATGAAAAATTCTAAAAACTTGGTGAATGATTTGAATGTTTCAAATAATCAAAAAACTAGATACATTGATAATTATAGTGATTTATTTAATTTATTAGACCAAATTGTATTAAATAAAAGTGAAAGCATAGTTATCACTGCAGGGGCGGGAGATATTTCAAATCAAATTCGTTTTTTTTATGACTCAAGAAAATAAAAATTTAGTTACTAACTATCCATCGGCAAAATATTCATGGTTAAAATCTGGAGGAAAGATTAGTAATTTATATAAAATTTATAACCAAATCGACTTAAGTAACTTATTCAATGATAATGATATTAAAGCTAAATCATTATTAGTGATCGGAAATCTTTCAAATACATTAATCAAGGATGAGGGTTTCAAAGGAATAGGTATAAAACTTTTAGGTGATTTTACTAATATTCAAATAAATTCTGACCATATGTTAGTTGGAGCAGCAGTCTTAGACAACTACCTATCAAAATTTTGTTACCAAAATGCTATTTCAGGTTACGAGTTCCTATTCACAATTCCGGGTTCAATTGGAGGAAATATATTCATGAATGCTGGTTGCTATAATCAAGAAATAAAAGATAAACTAATAAGCGTCATTTATTTTGATATTAACGAAAATAAGATTTATGAAAAATCAATTAGTAAATTAAAATTTGAATACCGAAAGGGGTTTCAAAAAAAAAATACAATAATTTTATATGGAAAATTCAAAATTATTCACAGTAATCAGAATTATATAAAAGATTTAATGCGGGAATATGAAAGAATTAGAAACAAATCTCAGCCTCAAAAAGTAAATTGTTGTGGTAGTATTTTTAAGAATCCTAAAAATCATAGTGCTTGGAAACTTATCAAGTCGTCTATAGACGATAGCTTTTATAATGGTCCAATAAAATTATCAAAAATACACTCAAATTTTTTTGAAAATGAACCCAATATAAGTGCTAACAGCATAGATTTATTCATTTCTAAAATTCAAAAAAGAGTCAAAGATAAATACAAAATTGTACTTGAAAAAGAATTAAGAATCATAGATTGATAGATAAAAATATTAAATTACTGAAAATATTAGTAGTAGCAGGTGGATGGTCAGATGAAAGAGAAGTTTCTCTTATGTCAGGAAGAAATGTTTTTTCTACTCTAAAAAGAGACAAATACAATGTTATATTTTTAGATATTAAAAAAAATAATATAGATCAAATTTTAGTATTTAAGCCAGATATAATATTCAATTCTCTTCATGGTGAGTTTGGAGAAGATGGAGGAATAAATTCATATGCCCAAAAAAATAATATATTAATTACACATTCTGGGGCCATTTCATCAGCTCTTTGCTTTAACAAAAGACTGTTAAAATATTTTCTAAAAAAAAGACTTAATATTTTATCACCAAAAGAGATTGCATATAAAAATAAAGTTAAATTTCCAGTAATTTCTAAGCCAAATTGGGGAGGGTCCTCCAAAGGTATTAAGTTTTTAAATAATATGAAAGAGCTTAAAAAGACATTTAATAATCATCAAAATTTAATTGAAGAAATAATTTATGGAAAAGAATTAACCGTAACAGTCATTGAAAATAATAATAAAATTTTGTCCCTTGGTGTTACAGAAATAGAGTTCAAAAGTCAGCACTATGATTATATAGCTAAATATACAAAAAATAAGAGCTTTCATTTTCTACCAGCCCGAATATCTAAATTGCAATATGATTTTTTGATGAAAATATCAAAAAAAATATTTCACGTTTGTGGTTGTAAAGGAATAGCTAGATTAGATTTTATAATGAGTCAAAAAAATGGAAAAATATATTTTTTAGAAATAAATACACATCCAGGATTAACAAAATTATCACTAGCTCCTGAACAAGCTAATTACCAAAGATTATCTTATTTAAATTTATTAAAAAAAATATTACGTTCATGTCTCTAAAATTAAGATATAGAGAAGTTGCAATATACTTTTCATCAATTTTAGTTTTAATATTATTTATTAATTTTTCTGTTAATTATATAACTAAAAAACCATTAGAAATAATTAATTTTATTCAATCAGACATACACGAAGATTTTGAGATAAAAATTACAAATAATTTAAACGACATTAACAATTATTTAAAAGAATATTTATTTATTGATAGTCATTTGATAAAACGTAATAATAACGAAATTAATATTCAAATAAATCTTAAAAAACCTTTTGCATTAAATAATTTAACAAAAGAAGTAATATTTTACGATAATACCACAGCTTCATCATATTATTTCAAACAAAATTATTTAGATCAAATAAATCTAATTGATATATCTAAAAACAGTCTTCACATTAATAATTATTTAAATGAAAATTCTCAAATCCTTTTCTCTTTGTTTGATATTAACCAAATAGAATATATTGACGATAGAAGATACAATTTAGTTTTAAGTAATGGTAGAATAGTTATGCTTCCTAAAGTAATTGATTCCAAATTGATAAATTTCATTAAAAATAACATTAATATAATTGATAAAAGCACGAATTATCAGCAGTTTTTGGATTTAAGAAATTTTCATAATAAAACTATAAGATTAAAATAATTGGACAGTTACAAAACATTAATTGAAATTGGATCTTTTTCTATAAAGACAATTATATACTCTGAACTCAATCATGAATTTTCTATTATTGGAACAGGTAAGACTAGATCGAAAGGCTATAATGGAGAAGAGATAGAAAATTTTGATGATTTTATCGATTGTATCAAAAATTCTATAGTGCAAGCTGAAAAACAAGCTAATTATATTATTAAGGATGCTTTTATTCTTATTACAAATCAAAGTGTTCAAATTAAGAAAACACAAAAAGATCTTAATCTTAATGGTGCAATTGTTGAAAAAAATGACTTAAGAAAAATTTCTAAAATCAAAATTCCTAAAGATGAGAATTATCTTTATAATATATATACTTCACATTATAAGATTGATGATAAATTAATTACAGATAACCCTATTGGATTAAACTGCAATAAACTATCTATAATTTCATTAGTTTCAATGATTGATATTAAGCAAATTAATCTTTTAGATAATATATTTCAAAAACTACAAATTAAAATTTTAAATTATTTAGACTCTACAACTTCATATTATTTTTATTTAAAAAATAAACCCAAAACTAAAACTAATGTTGTGCTCATAGATTATGGTTTTAACAATATTAATATTATTGTGATTAAAAATAAAGTTTTACATTTTATAAAAAAAATACCACAAGGTTGTAAAAAAATTTCTGATGATTTAGTTAACATTCATAATATTAGTTTTGATTTTGCCGAAAAACTTAAAATTTCTACAATTGATTTATCTGATACTAGAAATTCAACTGTTGAAATTCCTATTTGGGAAGAATTTGGTGATAATAAGAAAAAAAATGTTGGACATGATAATTTAAAAGAAATTACTTTAGATCGTTTAGATGAGACTTTTGAATTAGTTTTAAAATCTTTACCAAAAGATAAGAGTTTTTATTCATATGTATTTACAGGCGGAGGTTCAAAGATTAAAAATTTTTACAATTACTTTAGAACAAAGCATGGTTATGATATTCAGTTTTTAGAGCCGCCAAAGTCTTGCGGTATCCCTAAGGTTTTAAATGATGCTAGTATAATGTCTCTTTATTCAAGTTTTTGGCTCTTAACTAATAAAAGCTCAAAAAGTAATGACTTCATTCAAAAAATTGATTCTTTTTCAAGCAAAATATGGTACAAAAGATTCGTAGACCTACTATAGGTTGATTTGCGGGGAAAAAAATGACACTAGATATAGAACCAGTAGTTGATCAAAAAAACTTAAAACCATCTTTAACGGTCATGGGAATTGGCGGCGCAGGAAGCAATGCTGTAAATAATATGATTCAATCAAATTTAAATAATGTTGACTTCATTGTTGCAAACACTGACGCCCAAGCACTTGAAAATTCTCTTTGTTATAATCGTATCCAACTAGGATTAGAAAAAACTAAAGGTTTAGGCGCAGGTGCAGATCCGATTATTGGAAAAGATGCAGCTGAAGAAAGTATTGATTTAATTTCAGAGGAATTAAGAAATACTAATATGTTATTTTTAACGGCTGGTTTAGGTGGAGGAACAGGAACAGGTGCTCTACCGGTTATTGCAAGTATTGCAAAAAAATTAGGAATTGTAACTGTCGCAATAGTCTCAACCCCATTTAACTTTGAAGGTACAAAAAGAATGAACCTTGCATTACAAGGACTTGAAGAAGTTAAAAGTAATGTAGATACATTGCTGATAATACCAAATCAAAATTTATTTAAAGTATCTAATGAACAAACCTCTTTTGCAGAAGCTTTTAAAAAAGCAGATAATGTTCTTTTTGATGGAGTAAAAGGATTAACTGATTTAATTACTCAGCCAGGTCTCATTAACTTAGATTTTGCCGATGTAAGAACTGTTATAAAAGAAATGGGATTTGCAATGATGGGAACTGCTGTTGCAGAGGGTGATAATAAAGCAGTAGAGGCATCAAACTTAGCTTTAACCAATCCATTAATTGAGAATATAGACATGAACACTGCTAAAGGAGTAATTGTCAATATTTCTGGAGGAAGCGATATGACTTTACTAGAAGTAGATCATGCTGCTAATATTATTAGACAGAGTGTTAACCCAGAGGCAAATATTATTTTTGGTTCTTTGATTGATGAAACCCTACAAGGTAAATTAAAAATTAGTATTTTTGCTACTGGCATAGAGGCATCAGGAAAAAAAATTCTTTACTACCCTGAATCTGAAAATAATTCTGGTTTTAGTTCTATTCAAAATAAAGTAGATGAAAGTTTGTCTTACGATGGTTCAGACATTAAAACTAATGAAGACATTTCTAGTGTAGTTGAAGAAAAACCAGTTACTTCTGAAAATGAAGAGTTTAATTTGACTAATGAGATAGATAAAAATATAGAAAATACAGATGAAATAATTGAAAAAACTAAAGAAAATAGTGTCAATTACGGAAATCTTGAAGAAAAAAAGAAGACAGGTTTTTTTAGTATGCTTTCTAATTTGATGACCTCTGATAAAAAAATGAATGAAGTTAAAGATGAAAACCCTGAAAAAAAGCAAAAAAAAACAAAAACAGATCCAAATCTATTTTTATTTAGTGATGTTGTCGATGAAGAGGGTAATCAAGCTAAACAAAGTTCTGAAAATAATGAAATTTCTGAAATTTCAGATATTTCTGAATTTAGCGAAGAAAATGACGACATAAATGAGGATATAGACACCCCATCATATCTTCGAAAAGGCTCTAATCAATAAATCTAATAAATACATAGTTTTACAATTATAAAGTAATACTTTTTGGGTATTTTCTTAATATTATCTTAATGAAGTGTTTCACCCTCAAAGAACCCATCACATTAGATGGAATAGGTTTACATACTGGAGTTAAAACAAATATAACCCTTAATCCAGCTCCACTAAATTCTGGTATCTTTTTCAATAGAACAGATAAATCTGTTATTATTCCTGCTAAATGGGATAGCGTAATATCTACAAAATTTTCAACCAACATTGCTTCAAATGGAATTGAAGTTAAGACAGTTGAGCACTTATTGAGCGCACTTGCTGGTCTTCATATCAACAATTGTGAGGTTTTAATCGACAACATTGAAGTGCCTATTCTTGATGGAAGTTCTAAAGTCTATGTTGAAAACATTTTAAAAACAGGAGTAAAAGAGCAGGACTCTGAACAAAATATTTTGGAAATAATTAAGCCTGTAAAATTCCTATGTGATTATGGATATGCTGAATTAGCACCAAACTCATCAAGAGACCAAGGGTTAAATATAAATTTAGAGTCCAGTTTTGATGGAAAGTATGATGATCAAGACATTAAGATTAGAAATTTAAATGGTAATTATGTCGAGTCTATTTCAAAAGCTAGGACTTTTGGTTTTTTTCAAGAAATAGAATATCTTAAGTCACAAAATTTAATCAAAGGTGGCTCACTTGATAATGCTATAGTTATTAAAGACAAGAAACCACTCAATAAAGATGGATTAAGATATGAGAATGAGTTAATGCGCCATAAAGTTTTAGATGTAGTGGGAGATCTCTACTTATCAGGCTATCCTATTATTGGAACTTACAAAGGTTTTAAAACAGGTCACTTCATTACAAATAACTTACTTAAAGAGTTATTTAAATCAGAAGAAAATTATAAGATACATAAAATTAACTAAACCATTTTTTTTGGATCAGTATATTTTTTAAAATCTTTTTCAGATAAATCAGTTAACTCTAAACAAGATTGCATTAGTGAAATATTTTTATTGTAAGCGTTTAGTGCAACTTTAGATGCAAGATCATAGCCAATTACTTTTGTTAAGGGAGTCACTAACATTAAAGAACGATTTAATAGCTCATTTATTCTTTTTTTATTTATTTTTAATCCTTTCAAACAATTTGTTCTAAACGAGGCCATTGCTTCGCCAATTAAACGAATAGCATCAAGAGTATTATGAATAATTAATGGATTATATACATTCAATTGAAAATGACCTTGGGTACATGCGAATGTTATAGAATTTCGTAGACCAATTACATGTGCGCATACCATTGATAAGGCTTCACACTGAGTAGGATTAATTTTTCCAGGCATAATAGATGAGCCAGGTTCATTAGCTGGCAGTATTATTTCATAAATCCCACTTCTTGGCCCAGAGGCTAGTACTCTGATATCATTTGCCATTTTAAATAACGCACTAGTTAAAATTTCAACACCTGACATAACTTCAATAAATACATCATGAGATGCAAGAGACTCATACTTATTGGGAGCAGATTTGAATGGAAGCTTTGTTTCTTGTTTTAAATATTTAATAAATTTTTTAGAAAAACTATCAGGTGCGTTTATACCCGAGCCTACAGCTGTACCCCCTTGAGCTAGTTCATAAAGCTTATTTAAACTTTTCTTAATAACACTTTCAGCATAAGAAATTTGATCATAGAAAGCTAAAAATTCATTTGAAATTTTTATTGGTGTTGCATCTTGAGTATGTGTCCTACCAATTTTTATAATTCCTTTGAATTCAGAAATTTTCTTTTTTAAAGATTTTTTAAAAGATACTATTTCTGGAAATAAATGTCTGTGTATTGATAATACTGTAGCTATATGCATTGCAGTAGGAATACTGTCATTTGAAGATTGCGATTTATTTATATCATCATTTGGGTGAAGAGGATAGTTAGTTGGAAGTTTTTTTCCTAATAATTGATTGCTTTTGTTAGCAATAACTTCATTTAGGTTCATATTGATTTGGGTCCCTGATCCAGTTTGCCATACAACAAGAGGAAAATGATCATTTAATTTTCCTGAAATAATTAAATCACAAACTTTTCCAACAACTTTTGTATGATTTTTTGATAATAGTTTAAATTCTGAATTTGCTAATGCACATGATTTTTTTTGTAAAGCTAGAGCTTCTATAAAAATATTTTGAAAATGAAATTTACCAATACCTATTTGAAAGTTCTCTATTGACCTTTGTGTTTGTGCTCCCCATAGTTTTGAGCTATCAACCTTGATTTCCCCTAAGCTATCTTTTTCAATACGAAATTTGACCATGTATGATTAATAATATATATCAAATTAAATGAAAAATATTTTATTAATTCGACATGGGCAAAGTGAGTGGAATAAATTAAATCTTTTTACTGGCTTCAAAAATATTGAATTATCTGAACAAGGTATAGACGAAGCAAACAAAGCTGGACAAAATTTCAAAAATTTAAATATTAAATTCGATATTGTATTCACTAGTGAATTAAAAAGAGCGCAAGAAACAGCTAAAATAATTCTTAAAAATCTTGATCAATGGGATCATTTATACGGAGAGGGAAAAATAATAACAGATATTAAGTTAAATGAGAGAGATTATGGTGATCTTACTGGTCTAAATAAAAAGGAAACAGCTGACAAATTTGGAGAAGAGCAAGTTCACAAATGGAGAAGAGGTTATTCAGATCAACCTCCTAATGGAGAGAGTTTGGAGGATGTAGTCAGAAGAGTAAAAATATATTTTGAAGATTCAATCATCCCTGCTATCCAGAGCGCTGATAACAATAATATATTGATAGCAGCACATGGAAATTCTTTAAGGGCCTTACTAATTGTAATGAATATTTATGACTCCAGTAATATTAATTCTGTTGAGCTTTCAACAGGAGTGCCAATACATGTTATTTTGGAAAATAATAAATTTACAATAAAAAATTAACTTTTTGATCGACGCAGCATTAATAATTGCAATTGTATCTTACTACACAGTTATGTTTATAACCCCTGGGCCGAATAACGCCATGCTTACAATTTCAGGTCTAAAATTTGGTTTTAAAAGATCTTTACCACACATATCCGGTATATCTCTCGGTCATGCATTGCAAGTTTCTTTAATTTGTACAGGATTAGGTTTTATTTTAATTCAAAATCCCCAGTTTCAAATTGTTTTAAAATGGATGTGTTTTTTTTACCTCATTTATTTAGCTTATAAAATGATTGGTTCAATTAAGGATTATAAAAAAGAAAAAGGAAGACCGTTAAATATATATGAAGCAGCTTTATTTCAGTGGATTAATCCAAAAGCATGGACGATAGCTATAACTGTTGCATCTGGCTTTATGCCACTAGAGGAAGAATTATGGGTTGCAGTTATATTTACAGGTTTAATGTCTTCGTTAGTAAGTTTTCCTTGTATCAGTTTATGGGCTTTATTTGGAAGCTTAATTAAAAATCTTATATCAAATACTCTATTAAAAAAAATATTTGAATACTTTTTTGCTATATTACTTATTTCAACAGGTATTTATTTAATTTTAAATTAGGTAGTCAATTAAATTTAAATAACGATAATTTAAAAACCCTTTTTTAGATATAAAATAACTCTCTACACTATCATTATTTATAGAATTTAAAATTTTTGGTAATTGTTTTTTTAACTTATTACTAAAATAAGTAGAGGCTTCTAAAGGTAAAGCGCTAGGCAGGTTGTCTACTGCCATAACATCTACTCCCTTGTATTTATAGAAAGGAGATTTTAAAGAGGTTGATTTTATTGTCGTTGGAATAGATCCATTGATATCACATGTTATATCTCCTATGATTTTGAAAAAACCATTGTCTATATCTTTAATATTGAATAGTTTTGGAAATTTCTCATCCCAATAATGGCAAGAAATCAAAATATCGTATTTTCCAATATACTTCTTAAAATTCGACCTATAAGAACCTTTACGAAGAATGAGATCTCTATCAGAAAATTTTCTATCAATTCTTTGATAGTAATCTTTTGGTTCTAAAACATTAAAATAGGATTGATTAGTTTTTTTATTTCTTTTTATTCCAATTCTATTTAGAAAAAATTGAGCCCCCTTAGATACTAATCCATTCCCTGTGATAAGAATTTTAGTATTGCCAAAATCTTTATTTTTAAAAGACCCAATTATTTCTTTTATTGTAAAAAAAACTTTTTTATTTTTCTTTATTTTCAAAAATTTACTAAGGGTTAGATAGGCACCCATAATTCCAGCATGCCAACCAAAGCCTATACTTCTAGAACCATGAGTATTTCTTAAAAGCTCATAATCTATTAATGAGCAATTATTTTTGAGTATTTTCTCTAGCAATGGCATATTATGTTTTTGACCTTTAATTGTGTGAGAAAACATCATGTAGTTTTGATTTTTTTTTATTGAGGATAAATTAATCTCTTTGATTGATAAAAATAAATCAATCTTTTGTGAATTATATTTTTTACAACCAACGGAAAAATATTGAGTATCTTTTATTACCCTTTGTTTAGAGGGTTCTATAAAGAATTTTAATTTAGAATTCTTTTTTATGAGTTCCTTAATATCTTGCGGTACCAAGGGTACTCTAAATTCATTCTTCCTTGACTCTTTAAGTATACAAATATTCATATTTCTTTTATTTCAATACCAAAGTTATTCAGTTTATCTAAAATAAAATCAACCCTATTAATTTCATTAAATATTCTACTAATACCTGGATTTGTATTATTTTTGATTAAACACTCTATTACAGACACCATTGTTAAAGAGACACATTGAGACATAGCAGAGTTTTCTATATTTCTCGACTCATCAATATAAAGTGTTTTATCATAAACAATTTTATTTTGATATTTTGCAAAAAATCTAACAAATAGAAGAATTCTATCTTTTTCATTAGTTTGATATTTATTTTTTTCCCAAAGCTCTGAGGATATTTTTTCTAAATTAGAGTTTTCATCTAACTTCAAAAAAATTTTATTCCATTCTTTAGACCATCCTTTTAATCTAATAGTACCTCTTTGAAAGTTTTTAACTTTATCAATATACTCTTTTGATAAATACTCCTCTAAATACGGGGTAGAGTCCCTGTTTGGGTAAATTTCAAATTCCTCTTCATTAAAATTCATTTTAGATATTTGTCTAAATGCTTTATCTGATGTCTCTTCTTGATAGTTTTTTATAAATTTACAAGGTGTATTCAATGCTCTTAAAACACCTAGTGGGGACCAACTAAACTTATACTTAAATTTATTAGGAATATGAGGGAACCCACCGCACATACTTAATATTGATATTTCATCAACTAATGGAGATGAAATACTTTTTTTAAATTGATGAAATAGTTTGTGTGATAAAAGATGATCTATCCCTGGGTCTAATCCAGTTTCGTTTAAAAAAAGACAATTATTTTTTATGAATTGATTCTCTAATTCAGAGTACTTGTTATCAAAGTAACTAGATGTGATTAAATGACATTTCTTATAAATTGCAAGTTTAGCTACATCATAGTGCATGCTAGCTGGTAACATTGAAACAATAATGTCGTTAGCCTTCAAATTTTTTTTTAAATCATCAAAGTTAAGATGATTAATTGTTAATCTATTATTTAAAAGTTTACTGGCTTTATCAACAGATCGATTCCATACCTCTAGATCATGTCCTTTTTCATGAAGATATAATATACCTGGTGGAGAAGATAAGCCTACACCAAGCCAATGAATTTTATTAAAGATCATTTTTAAGAATTTAGAATAATTCTGGTTAAATTTGTATAAAATTACAAGATGAAATTAATTCCTGAGTGGAAGGACCATGAGAAGTGCCTTATTGCTTGGCCATGTAATAAAGATTTATATGGGCCTGTTATTGAAGATGCTAGGTTAGAAATAGCTAATTTTGCAAATCAAATTTCAGATGATGAACAGGTTGAAATTTATTGTAATTCTTCTGACTTTAAGGAATGCCTACAAATTATATCAAATTCAAAAATTAATATCATTCAAACCAATTTAGATGACTCCTGGATGAGAGATGTTGCACCAATTTTTTATAAAAATAATGGAAGATTAGAGAGTTATTCTTTTAATTTTAATGGTTACGGTAAATACCCTAATTATGAAAATGATAATAAGTTATCAGAATTTATTTCAAGTCAATTAAAGCTCCCAATTAAAAAAATTGATTTAACATTAGAAGGTGGCGCAATAACTTATGATGAAAATGGTAATTTATTTACAACTGAAAGCGTGCTTTTGAATCCAAATAGGTCCAACCCTAAAAAAAATATTATTGAGGAAAAACTTACAACATTATTTGATTTGAACTCGATAATTTGGCTTCCAACGGGGCTGGAGGGTGATGATACTGATGGCCATATAGATAATATTTTTTGTCCAATAGGCGACCAGAGATATCTTATTGCAAAAAGTAATGACCAAACGACATTTGATTATAAATCTCTAACTGAAGCTAATTTAATTTTAAATAGTAAGCTATCATTGACAGTAAATAATTTAAAAATTATTGAGATACCACTACCTTCAAAAAAAATTTTACATAATAAAAAACTTGTTGCATCATATATAAATTTCTATTCTACTAAAAATACAATATTCATTCCAAAATTTAATGTAAAAGAAGATGAGGAGGTCTATGATATCTTTAAATCATTATTTAATAACAAAAAAATTGAAATGATAGAGTCGGCAAATATTAATTACGGTGGTGGAAATTTACACTGCATTACCATGAATGTTCCAAAATTATGAATGTAAACGTTGCAGTATCCCAATTTAAGTCAATAAAAGAAGACAAAGAAGCTAATATCAATAAAGCACTTTATTTGGCTGGTGAGGCATCAAAACAAAAAGTTAATATTCTTCTCTTACAGGAGTTATTTCAAAGTGAGTATTTCTGTTCAACACAAGATGAAAAGTTTTTTGATTATGCTATTGAATTTCCAAATAATAAATTATTTGAAACATTCTCAAATTTTTGCAAAAGCCACAATATGGTAATACCAGTTAGTTTCTTTGAGAAAAAAGATAGAAATTTTTTTAATTCTTTGGTCTTAATTAACTCTGATGGAAAATTAAGTGAGCTTTACCGTAAGTCTCATATACCTGAAGGACCTGGATACAATGAAAAATTTTACTTTGAACCTGGAGATACAGGTTTTAAGGTTTTTAAAACTAAGTTTGGAAATATTGGCTGTGGAATATGTTGGGATCAATGGTTTCCAGAGTGTGCTAGGTCAATGACTTTATCTGGTGCAGATATTTTATTATTTCCTACTGCTATTGGTTCTGAACCTCAGGACCCTTTATTAGACTCAAAAGATCACTGGCAAAATGTTATGAGGGGACATGCAGCTGCAAATCAAATTCCTGTTATTGCATCTAATAGAATTGGCACAGAGGTAGAGGGTTCAATTTCTGTTACTTTTTATGGTAGTTCTTTTATTGCTAATCATTTGGGTAATATTGAAATTGAAATGAATAAAGAAGAGGAAGGTTTTGTATTTAAAAATTTTAATTTTTCTGAGATAGCTAAATATCGCCAATCTTGGGGTAATTTTAGAGACCGAAGACCAGACCTATATAAAAATATTTGTGATTTTTAACTAAAACTATCATATTATTTTATTACTACTTAAATGAAGAGGAGAGGTAATATGAATAAATTTCTAACAACTCTTTTAGTCTTAATGCTTCCTATAAGTTTAAGCGCTAAAGAAGAGTTATTTATATATAATTGGTCAGATTATATAGCAGAAGATACCATTGCAAACTTTGAGGAAGAAACTGGTATTGATGTAACTTACGATGTTTTTGACTCTAATGAAGTTTTAGAAGCTAAGCTTTTAGCTGGAGGAAGCGGCTATGACTTGGTTGTTCCCTCAGGATCTTTTATGGAAAATCAGATTAAAGCTGGAGTTTTTCAAAAACTAGATAAAAGTATGATTCCAAATCTTAAAAATTTAGATCCAAGTGTTTTAGAAAAAACAGATGCTCATGACCCCGGTGGTGATTACTCTGTAAATTATATGTATGGAACAACTGGTATTGGTTATAACGTTGCCGCAGTTGAAGAAAGAGGTGGAGACGTTGAGTCCTGGGATATCATATTTGATGTAAATGAGATTTCAAAATATGAGGACTGCGGTGTTGCTTTTTTAGATGCACCAAGTGAGATTGTAGAAATTGCACTCAATTATCTAGGTCATGATCCAAATACAGAAAATACTAAAGCTAATCAAGAAGCTTTAGACTTATTAAATCAAATTAGACCATATATTAAGTACTTTGACTCATCTCAATACATAGATGATTTAGCCAACGGTGAAATATGTTTAGCAATTGGTTGGTCAGGTGATGTTTTCATAGCAGCATATGAAGAAATTGAAGAAGTTTGGTATTCAATTCCTAACGAGGGGACTGTTATTTGGTTTGATATGATGGGAATACCAGCAGATGCTAAAAATGTAGAAAATGCTCATAAATTCATTGACTATATTTTAAGACCAGAAGTTGTTGCTGAAATTACTAATTATGTTTGGTACTCCAATCCTAATTTAGTTGCCAACACAACCGAAGGACTGATAGACCCTGAAATTCTCTCAGATCCAGCAATTTATCCTACAGAGGAAACTTTAACTAAACTATTTGCAGATACCGCAGACTCACCTCAAAAGTCCAGAATATCTTCAAGAGTATTTAATAGCTTTAAAGCTACTCAATAAATTAATTTTAAGGCGCAGCTTGGTGTCAAGTTGCGCCTTTAATAACTTTCATGTCAAATTCTTTCTTAGAAATAATAGATGTAACTAAAAGATTTGGTGATATCTTGGCATTAGATAGAGTTAATCTCAAAATAGAAAAATCTGAAATATTTAGTCTGCTTGGTTCATCAGGTTGTGGAAAATCCACCCTTTTAAGAATTATTGCTGGTTTTGAAAAACCTGATCAGGGAAAAATATTACTTGAAGGAAATGATATTACTAACCTTCCCCCATACATAAGACCACTAAATATAATGTTTCAAAATTATGCTTTATTCCCTCATCTTAATGTGACCAATAACATCAAATTTGGACTAAAAGAGGAAAGTTTTTCAAAGCAAGAAATCAATAATCGTGTCAATGAAATTTTAAATTTATTAGAGTTAAATGGCCTAGAGGAAAGAAAAGTGAATGAAATATCTGGTGGCCAACAACAACGTGTTGCATTAGCAAGGTGTTTAGTTAAAAAACCAAAATTACTTTTATTAGATGAACCACTTGCTGCGCTAGACAAACAACTAAGAATACAAACGCAATTCGAGTTAGTTAACTTGCAGAATAAATTAGGTATTACATTTATAATTGTTACACATGACCAGGAGGAGGCAATTTCATTATCTGACAGAATGGCTATTATGCAAAATGGTGAAATTCTCCAAGTTGGAAACCCTGTTGAAATTTATGAAAAACCTAAGAATACATATATTGCAAATTTTATAGGTACAGCAAATATATTTCATATTCTAAACAAAGATAATCAAATAATAATTGAAGAGTTAAATTACGAAATTAAAAATATTAATAATAATAAAAATTTTAATAAATGTTTAATAAGGCCTGAAAAAATTAATATTAAAAAAATTGAAAATCAATCTGATAACTTAAATGTTGGTATTGTAAAAGAGGTAGCTTATCTGGGTAGTTATACTAAATACTTGATTGAAGTAAATGGAATTCAATTTTACTCATTTATGCAAAATAGTTTAGTTTCAGATAATCTACAAATTAAGTGGGATGATAATGTTGAATTCAAATTTAATGATTCATCAATATTTTTATTTAATGATTAGATACTTAAAAAAACAAAATTTTTGGTTTGTTTTTACCCCTTATTTTTGGCTTGTTTTATTCTTCTTTATCCCCTTAGCTTTAATTTTTAAAATTTCAATATCTGTATCTGAATGGGGCATGCCACCTTATAGAGATCTTTTTTCCTTATCTGAAGAGGGATTTAAAATTGACTCAACACTTAGTAATTACCTTTTTATTTTTTCAGATCCTTTTTATATCAGATCTTACTTAAATTCATTGTCCTTAGCTTTTACATCAACAATATTATGTTTAGTAATTGGCTATCCGATAGCTTTTTATGTCGCTAAATCTCAAGCAAATATAAGGATCATTCTTTTAGTTTTGCTTATCATTCCATTTTGGACTTCATTTCTTTTAAGAGTATATGCTTGGAAAGTTTTGCTTCAAGGTTCTGGTATTATTAATTCCATTCTCATACATTTAGGTTTTATAACTGAGCCTATATCAATGCTACATAACCACTATGCGGTAATTTTAGGAGTAGTTTACACATATCTACCATTCATGATTTTGCCACTATATGGATATTTAGTTAAGTTTGATTTAAACTTGATTGATGCTGCTAATGATTTAGGAGCAAAGCCTGTAAATACATTTTTAAAAGTAATCCTACCTTTATCATTACCAGGTATCATTGCGGGCAGTATGTTAGTTTTTATACCAGTGGTTGGAGAATTTGTAATTCCAGAGATGTTAGGGGGTAGTGATAAACTTTATTTTGGAAAAATAATTTGGGATGAATTTTTTGTTAATAGAGATTGGCCTGTTGCTAGCGCACTCGCAATGTCAGGAATTGTAATTCTAGTTTTTCCAATAGTTATTTTTCAATTAATGTATGCAAAATACAATTTTAAGAATGAATAAACTTTTTTTCAAAATATTTACTTTAACTATAGGTTTCTCTTTTCTCTACTTCCCCATTTTAACACTTATTGCTTATTCATTTAATGACAATAAAAGAGTAATGGTTTGGAAGGGATTTTCATTTAGATGGTATAAAGAACTATTCCAAAATGAACAAATATTAGAGGCTTTTTATACAAGTATAAAAATAGCCTCTTTATCTGCAACTTTTGCAACAATTATGGGGGTGATGATAGGTTTTTCACTAACAAGAATATCAAAAATACCAGCTAGGCCCTTTTTTATTTTCTTAAGTTCTTCTCCTTTAGTTATGCCAGAGATAATTTTAGGTCTGTCTTTATTACTATTTTTCATATCATCTAATCATATAATTGGCTTTCCTTCTTCAAAAGGACAGCTCACAGTTTTAATTTCACATATAACGTTCTCAGTAGCTTTTGTAGCAGTCATAATTCAATCTAGATTAAGTAGTTATGATAAAAATATTGAAGAGGCCGCTCAAGATTTAGGAACAATTCCTAATATGATTTTTTGGAAAATTACAGCACCTGTTATATTACCCTCTATTATATCTGGCTGGCTGCTTGCATTTACACTTTCCTTGGATGATTTAGTTGTTGCTAGTTTTACTACTGGACCTGGTGCTAATACTTTACCTATTGTGGTTTTCTCTAAAGTCAGATTAGGTTTAAGCCCTGAGGTAAATGCTCTATCAGCAATTATAATGTTGATTGTTGTATTAGCTGCAATTAGTGTTTATTTTATTAATCGATCACACATTAAGAAGTAAATATTCTCTCTCCCAAGCTGTAATTATTTTATTATATGCATTAACTTCCAAGTCTTTAATTGAACAAAATAATTCTATGAAAGTTTCACCAAATATTTCTTTAGCTTCTTTAGATCTAGAAAAAGTATCAATTGATTGATAGATACTTTCTGTTAATGATACATTGACATTATAAGCTGCTTTTTTTGTTTCTGGTGTAGCTTTTAATTTTTTTTTAATACCCAAGTATCCTGCAGATAAAGTAGCAGCTATTGCTAAATATGGATTAACATCTGAGCCACATAATCTATTTTCAATCCTTGCCTGATTAGCAGAGTTATAATTTGGAACTCTAAAGCCACAAGTACGGTTTTCAAAACCCCAATTTAAATTAAAAGGAGTTCCTTCTTCCCAATAACCTCTTAATCTCTTAAATGAATTAACGTTAGGAGCAAAGAGAGGTAAAAAAGACTTGGAATATTTTTGCAATCCTCCTAAATAGTTATCAAAAAGTTTTGTTGTTTTGAGATTTTTATCAACGAATATTGGTTTGCCTTTTTTTAAAATTGATTGGTGTATATGCATGGAATTACCAGGGCTGTCTTCCATTGGTTTAGCCATAAAAGTTGCATATAAATTATGTTTTAAAGCAGTTTGTCTAAGAGTTCTTTTAAATAGAAAAACCTGATCTGCTAAATCAAGAGGATTTCCATGCTTGAAGTTAATTTCCATCTGCGCAGGTCCATCTTCATGGTTTATATTTTCGACATCTAATTCCTGAGCTTCGCAATAATCATATAAGTCCTCAAAAATATGGTCAAACTCATTAACTGCATCGATCCCATAAGACTGGTTTCCTTTTTCTATTCTTCCTGATTGTCCACTTGGTGTCTCCAATGGGTTATCAGGGTCATTATTTTTTTTTACTAAATAAAATTCAATTTCAGGAGCAACAATGGGCTCTAGTCCCATTTTTTCATAAAGACTTATAACTTTTTTTAAAATACCTCTCGAATGAACTTCTATAACATTATCATTATTATCAACAGCATCACATATTACTTGAGCAGTTGGTTCATCGTACCATGGCACAGTTCTAAGAGTGCTAAAATCAGGTTTTAAAATAAAATCACCATCAGTAGGATTAAGAATTTGATCATCTATTGAATAAGTTACATCTCTTGATACTGCTAATTTAAATAGGGCAAGAGGTAACCTCAAGCCACCAGAGTCAATTGAACTTAAAAATTTTTTTGTAGGTAGTATCTTACCTCTTGGAATACCTGAATTATCAGGGATCATACACTCAACCTCAGTAATTTTATTTTTCTTTAACCAATCGACATAATCATTCATAGCTATAACTAACCTTTAAAATTTGATACTTATGTATCTGATGGATTACTCAGATAATTATTATGTAAGAACAAAAGCATTCAACCTTAATACTAACAAATTAAGTGAGAGCTTACAATGTAATGTTTGTATCATTGGTGCAGGATTATCAGGGATTTCTTCAGCATTATATTTATCTAAGATTAACCCTAGTTTGAATATAGTCATTTTAGAAAAAAATAAAGTAGGTTGGGGGGCATCTGGAAGAAATGGTGGACAGTTATTACATAGCTTTTCAGGTGAAAATTATTCTGGTCAAAAACATACGCAAGAGGAAATTAAGACATTATGGCAATTCACATTAGAGGCCGTTAGAGAAGTAAAAAAAAATATTAAAGATTTAAATATACAGTGTGATTTAATTGAAGGTTATATACAAGCTGCAGTCAATAAATCTCATGACGAAGAACTAAAAAAATATGTTGACCAGTTGCAAACCGAATACAATTATGAGTCAGCGACATATCTCTCTAAATCTCAAATGGAGAAGTATTTTGAGAGTCCATACTATAAATCTGCAATGTATGACTCAGAATGTAGCCAAATTCATCCTCTAAACTATTGTTTAGGATTAGCAAAAGAGCTATTAAAAAATAAAAATTGTAAAATATTTGAAGATACAGGAGTGATCTCATATAACTCTCAAAATAAAGTAACAATAAATACTGAAAAAAATATTAATATAAAAGCAGATAAATTAATTATCTGTTGTAATGCTTATATTGGTGACTTGAATAAGAGTTTAAGAAGAAAGATAATGCCTGTCAAAACTTATGTATCTGCATTTACACAAATTCCAAAAAAAGAATTAGATAAGTATTTCCGAAAACCTATAACAGTTGGTGATATGTTATTTGTATTAAATTATTTTAGATTAGACTCGAATAATAATTTGATTTTTGGTGGAGGTGTAAGCTACTCAAATATAGATCCAATTAATTTAGAACTATCTTTAAAAAAAAGTATTAGAAAAATCTTACCTGGATTAGAAAAATTTAAAGCTTGGTGTACTTGGAGTGGACATGTTGCTATAACTGTAAATAGGTTTCCTCACATTGGAAGTATTGATAATAATATCTTTTTTGCTCAAGGGTATTCAGGTCATGGTTTAGCTATAACAACTATGGTTGGAAAAATGCTTGCCGAAGTTATCTCTAATCAAAACAACAATTTGGGTTTATTTGAAAAATTTAAACATAAAAATTTTCCAGGATTTGGAGTCATAGATAAACCTTTGCTAGTTTTAGCGATGAGCTATTTTAAATTAAAAGACCATTTAAGCCTTAAATAGCTTATTTTTTCCTAATTTAAAATCAGGATCCAAATGTTTCTTTAATTTTTTTAAAAATATGTAATTTTTATTTGGTTTATATTTTTTTAAAAGATTATTCTTTTTTAAACCAAGTCCATGTTCTGCAGCAACACTTCCTTGATTTTTTATTGTTAGTTCGTAGATAAATTTCGATAAATTAGAACAGTTTTTTTTTGTTAAGGGATTAACTTTGAAATTACAATGTAAATTACCATCACCTAAATGCCCAAAAAAGTAAGGTGTGAACTCTTTATTATTCTTGGTAAATGTGTTTATTTTATTTATAAATATTGACCACTTGTCTAAAGGTAAGGAAATGTCAAATTTTTCTGTAAAATTATATTTTATTTGATTGTAAACTAATATTTCTCTTTTTTTCCATATCCATGATTTTGCTTTGTTATCCTCTCTCTTATTAATAACTAAATTCATTGAACTAAAATATTTTTTTAATTCATTTTTATAATTTTTATTATCATTTGATTGTATTTCTATAATTAAATTATAATTATTTCTATTCTCATTAAACAATAAAGAACTTGGTAGTGGAAAGATTATTTCAAAACTTGTCAGATTATCAAAATACCTATTTCTCAAATATTTTAATAATCGAATAGATTTATTTAGACTATTAATTTTAATTAAATAGGTAGATTTATAATCTTTTTTAGGAATTAACTTTAAGCTTGCTCTTGTAATAATTCCAAATACACCCTCAGAACCACAAAATAATTTCCATAATTTAGGTCCAAAATTATCTTTTTTTAGTTTATTTAAAAAATTTAAAATTGTTCCATCACTTAGAACTACTTCTAAACCATTTATATGATCTTCTATGTTTCCATACCTTAGAGTTTGAAGTCCTCCAACATTAGTCGAAATATTTCCCCCAATTGTACATTTATCATTTGGAGCAATATTAACAGGAAATAGTAGTTTCTTACTATTTGCAGACTTTTGTATGGTTTTTAACAAAGCACCACCTTGAGCAGTTATTATAAAATTATTTGTATCTACTTCTTCAATACGATTCATTTTTTTAAAATCTATTAAAATTGTTTTCTCAAATTGTGGTTTTGTTCCATCGACCCTATTTGTTTCCCCACCAATGGGTAAAATATGATATTTAATTTTCTTAGCAAATTTTACTAGTTTTGATACTTCCGATGTATTTTTAGGCAAGGCAACAATTTGATTATTTCTTTTAATAGTTTTTATTGGAAATTTCATTTAGACGCTCTTAGTAACCTATCATTTATAGCCAAACCTATTTTTTTATACGGAATAGGTGCAATACTTATGTTCTTGTACAAATCATTATTATCTGCCAAATAGATAAAATGGTAGAGATTTTGGGCTGCTTCTTTAAGGTTTCCTATTCTACTTAAATTTTTAAATTGGCCTTTTTTATCCATTCCAAAGTTAATAAAAGCTGATTTTTTTTTTAATTGTTTAACATTTAAATATATTTTTTTCTTTGGAGAATAATGTTTTTTTGAAGTCCCAGAAAAATTTAAATTTTTACCTCTCTTGCTAATAAGCATATAGGGTAAAATTTTTTTTATATTCTCTAATGAAATAAGTCCTGGTCTGATGATTTTAAGTTTATGGTTAGATATTTTTATCAGAGTTGACTCTATACCAACTTTACATTTTCCATCATCAATAATTAATAAATTCGTATCAATAAATTGTTTAAAAACCATTTCACTATTTATGGGGCTTAATTGTTTAAATTTATTTGCAGACGGCATTACAAGTGGCTTACCTAATTTATCTATCAAATTAAGTGTAAATTTATTATTAGGAATTCTTACAGCACATTCATTATTTAAGGTCAATGATAAGGGTATTTCTTTCGATCTTCTTTTTAAGACAAGTGTCAGTGGCCCAGGCCAAAATTTTTTACCTAAAATTAAATTTTCATTATCCAACTTGAAGAATTTATTAACCATCTTTAAATTTGAACAATGAAATATTAGTTTTTTATTTAAGGGTCTTTTTTTTAATAAATAAATCTTTTTGGCTGATTTTACACTAGTTCCTAAACCAGCTAATCCATATACAGTTTCTGTAGGCAAAACAACTAAATCATATCTTAGTAGTTTGGTCTTTATGAAACGAGTAAGTTCCTCTGATAAGTCTCTTTTTATTACTATGGGCATAATTTACATAATTAGATATATTTTTAGTATTCTGTTAAGATTAATTAATATTATTTTACAACTTTATGAATATTTGCGCCATTATTCTTTCTGCTGGAAAAAGCAAAAGGTTTAAATCATCTAAACCAAAATTTTTACATGAAATCTCTGGTAAAGAGTTAATACAATTTAATATAGATGCACTCAAAAAAATCAAACAAGTAAAAAAAACATTTATTGTGTCAAGTAAATCTAATAAACAATATTTTAATAATAATATATTTATTCAAAATCCTATTGATGGCACAGGTGGAGCTTTAAAGCAGTTTTACAAGCATAACAAAAAATTTGATTTCTATTTATTAACATTAGCTGACACACCTATTTTTGATTATAAGATACTCTCTAAATTTCTCTCTAAGGGAGTAAAGTCAAATGTTGATATCTCAGTTCTCACACAAAAAGTAGACAATCCAAAAGGATATGGAAGGATCATTAGGGAAAACAAATCATTTATTAAAATTACCGAAGAAAATGATTGTTCAAAAGATGAGAAATCAATCAATGAAATAAATACTGGTATATTTCTTATTTCAAAAAAAGCTTTAAGAAATTTAGAATTAATAAAAAAAAATAAAATTAAGAAAGAATTTTATATAACAGATTTAGTAAATATTTGTGTAAACAAAAATCTCAAAATAAGTGCTTTTTTGAATGAAGCTAATGAGATATCAGGAGCCAACACATTAAAAGAATTAAATCAACTAGAAATACAATCTCAAAATTTTATAAAGAAAAATTTATTAGATAGCGGTGTTAGAATTATTCATCCTGAGACGGTTTATATAGAGAGTAATGTAAACATATCTCCAGGAGTAGTAATTGAACCAAATGTAGTCATTAAAAAAAATGTAAATATCAAAAGTGAAACTATTATCAAATCATTCTCCTATATTGAAAACTCATCAATAGGAAGAAATTGTTCTATTGGACCTTATGCAAGAATAAGACCTGAAGCAGACATAGCAGATAACGTAAAAATAGGTAATTTTGTTGAGATTAAAAAATCAAAATTATCCAAAGGGGTAAAAGTAAATCACTTAAGCTATATAGGAGACACAACTGTAGGAGTAAATAGTAATATTGGAGCCGGTACTATTACATGTAATTATGATGGAAAAAATAAACTTAAATGCAAAATAGGTGATAGTACATTTATTGGTTCAAATACCACTATTATTGCCCCAGTCAAAATAGGAAGTAAAGCTTACATCGCAGCAGGCTCTGTAATAACTAAAACTATACCAAGTAATCACTTTTCTATCGCAAGATCAAAACAGAAAAATAAAATCAACATAAATAAATAATGTGTGGCATAGTCGGTATCTTAAATTCAACTTCTTTAAAGAATAATTCAATAGATATTTTAAAAAAGTTAGAATATCGAGGATATGACTCTGCTGGTATTTCTTTATTCTCAAAAGATCGAATTAAAACAATAAAAAGTGTTGGAAAAATATCTGCACTAAAAAATAAATCTCAAAATGTATCAGATAAAAATTTCTATGGGGTCATAGGCCATACCAGATGGGCAACACACGGCGTTGTTAGCAAAAATAATGCCCATCCATTTGCAAATGACGATCTTACTTTAGTTTGTAATGGTATAATTGAAAATTACAGAAAAATTCAAAATAGATTTGTTGAAATTCCAAAAAATCTTCAATCAGATACTGAAATCAGTTTTTATTTTCTTACATATTTGGTAAATAAATACAAAAATCCAGATGAGGCAATAAGAGTTTTTACATCTGTGATTAAAGGAAACTTTGCTTTTGTTATTTTTATCAAAAAAAATAATTGTTTTTACTTATTAAAAAATGGAAGCCCAATTGCTCTTTCTCATAACAAAGGCTCATCCTTTATCTGTTCAGACTCCTCAATCTTGACAGAATATAGTGACAAAATTTACCATCTTAAAGATGGAGACATGATTAAAATACAACAGTCTAAAATATCGAGCTTAAATAAAGCTAAAATTATTTTTGAAAAAAATGAAATTAAACAAAATCCTTATGATAAAGGAAAATACCAACATTACATGCTCAAGGAGATACACGAGCAGCCAGATGTTTTAAAAACAACACAAAAAAATTATTCAGAGGAATTCTTTCATGACTTTGAAAATAAATATAAAAATTTATTTTTAAATAAAAAGATCATTTTTGTAGGTTGTGGTACAGCATATCATGCATGCCTAGTTGGAGAGTATTATTTCAATAAATTTACTAATTTAAATACCTCATCAGAATTAGCCTCTGAACTTCGATATAAAAAAATTAATAAAGAAGATAAAATATTATTTATTTTTATATCTCAATCTGGAGAAACTATGGATACTTTGATGGCTTTGAAATATGTAAAAAAAAATAAACACTCTTCTATAGTAATTACTAATTCCTTACAAAGTAGCATGGTAAGAGAGGCCGATGTAACTATTCCTACATATGCCTTGAAAGAAGTTGGTGTAGCTTCTACAAAGGCATTTACTTGTCAAATTTTAAGCTTAGCTAACTTATCTATTGAAATTGGAAAAATGACTAATGCTATTACTATTAGAGATTACAATAAAAATATAAAAATTTTAAAATTACTACCCTCTAAGCTTAAGAAATTAGTAAAAGATTTTACATCTGACGCAAAAAAAATTTCAAAAAAATTGAGTCAATCTGATACATGCTACTTTATAGGTAGGAATATTGTATATCCTATTGCATTAGAAGGATCTTTAAAATTGAAAGAAATATCTTATATGCACAGCGAGGGCTTTCCTGGAGGGGAGATGAAACATGGTCCAATCGCGTTAATTGATAAAAAATCATTAACGATATGTTTATCACCAGACAATGAACTATATGAAAAATCTATTTCTAATGCTGAGGAAATAGTTGCAAGAAATGGAAAAGTTATAATTTTATCCAGTGTAGATAATTCTGATAAATCAACAAATACTCACCATGTGATTCTTCCAAAAGAAAACTTTATTGACACACCTTTCATTTATACTATTCCTCTTCAACTCATTTCGTACTATTTTGCTCTTAATGAAGGTACTGATATTGATCAACCTAGGAATTTGGCTAAATCAGTTACTGTTGAATAATCAAAAAAATACTAATTATGCAAATTGAAGTTGATAATGAAATATTAGCAGCTGTTATAGACGCACACTTTGGTGTTAAACATAAAATTTCATTAAATTCAGAAAAAAAAAAATATCACTGAGGGTATCTTTATACCTCAGGATAAGTGCAATTCAAAAATATTGAACTCAGTAACTTTAGATACATACGGCATTATTAATAAATCAAAGTTATTTACTAGAGAGCCCATAACTGGGGAGCAAATACTATATCTAATTAATGATATTAGTTACCCCTCTAAAAGTAACAATCCTGATATAAAAATTGAAACAACAGATTACAGAAACTTTTATAAATTTGAAATTAATGATATTAAACATAAATACGGCTCATCCATTTTTACAAATTTAAAATACAAAAAAATTAATATTGTTTTTCCTAATGACAGTACAATACATTTTTTTTCTGAAAATTTATCACTTATAAAAAAATATGTTAAGAAGATTGCTAATAAAAAAATTCAAGAGAGTGATCTTATTAAAATTAAAGTTCCAACTAATTTATCTATACTTTATGCAAGTAAGAATTCTAAAGATATTTCTATTAAAAATAAATCCTATTTAGGTATATGTTTTGAACTTGTTAATCTTTTAAGCTTAAATATGTTAGATGAAAAGTCTATTTACAA